>MHBH01000036.1 GCA_001804805.1 Lentisphaerae bacterium GWF2_49_21 | reverse complement strand
CGGATTGCCGTGGGCCTCTTTTCCGCCCCACGGATGGGTGTTGCAGACGATGATCCTCGTCTCCGGGCGGCCGTCCCAGTTGAAGAACTCGAAGATGTCAATCTCCGACATGAACTTGGAATGCACGGTGATCTTGCCGTCGGGATGTTCTATACCCTGTTCGAGCCAGAAGTTAGGCCAGACGCCGACACCGCCGGGAAGCCTGGCGCGCATCTCGATATACATGCCGGGCTCCATCGGGAACTTGGCCCGCAACAGGCCGGACTCGATGCCGCGGTCGCGCAATCCGCCACCGGGAGGGATACGGCCCTTGAGCGTCAAGGTATTCTCTCCAAAGACGTGCAGCGACCTGGGATCGCCCTCGGGATAATCGCGATGATACGACCATGACGTCTTGAACTTGTCCAAGGTGCCTTTTTCCCAGATGTAGCGGTAGCGGAACTCGCGATCAAGATCGGTCTTGTCCCGGATCGTCGCGTCCGGACGTTTGTTGCCGAATGTCCAGTTCTTCAGCAGGACAAATTCCTGCCCTTCAGATTTGAGAAGGACGGGAACGGGGTCGGCGGGAGGCGTGCCGGCTTGTGCGGGCCTGGGAGATATTTCCCCAGCGGCAGTTTCGGCACCGGCGGACGCCGTCATAACCGCGAAGATGGCAATCACGGCGGAAATTTTTATCGCTGTGAATTTATTCCCCTCCGGGTGAGGTGAAAAATCAGCTCTTTCAGATTGCATAATGTCCTCCTGTCTGTTGTGGATAAAGAAAACCTTTGTCACATTTAAAAAGTTATTCTGGCGAACTTATTGTCCTCGACTATGTATCCAGTATTGGTAATCCCTCTGCTTCTGATGCTATCCGGCCCGCTACTGGGCAGACTTTCCGCGTGGCCGTCAAAGAACGCGTTGTTCGCCTTCCTGAAATGCCTCAGCCCCAGCCCGAATCCGAAACTGCTGTCCCAGGTGATTTCCCAGTACTGGCCGCTGGTGTTGGTGCTCCAAGTGCATGCTGAATCGCTTATATATGGGCATTTATCCGGCTTCCGCAGCCGTGCAAGATTGCGCATCACAAACCAGCCGCCGGCAGAGATCTCTATGACAGGATTTTCTGTGCTGTTAGGAGACATAGACACCCCGTAACCTGCATTCCAGGCGTAGGGAACTTTGCCGGTGGGACAGCCTCCCATCTGGTATAAGCTGGATGTTGTCAAATACCCCATTTTCGTCAGCGGTCTTGCCCAGTCATAATAACGATTGACTCCGTCTGATTCGAATATAGGGGTTTGGCCTTTCAGGTGCATCAGGTTGTCGAAATCGGTGCCATATTCCAATCCGGCTGTATATGCCTGCTTGAGATTGCTCAGACAGACAACTGACTTGGCGGTTTTCTTCGCGTTTTGCAGGGCAGGCAGAAGCATTGCCGCCAGGATTGCGATGATCGCAATCACGATTAATAGTTCGATCAAAGTGAAACTTTTCCTCTCCGGGGGAGGAAAAAAATCAATTCTTTCAGATTTCATGATGTCCTCCTGTACGATGTGATAAAAGCAGTCAAAACGATGTCCTTATGAATATATTGTTTTCCACTATGAAACCCGTGTTGGTAATTCCTCTGCTTCTAAAGCTATCCGCCCCTCCTCCGGGCAAACTTTCAGCGTGGCCGTCAAAGAACACACAGTTTGCCTTTCTGAAATGCCGTAGCCCCAGCCCGAATCCAAAACTGCTGTCCCAGGTGATTTCCCAGTACTGTCCGCTGGTGTTGGAGCTCCAATTGCATGCTGAATCGGCTATATATGGACAATTTCTCGGTTGCTGTAGTACCGTAAGCCTGCGCATCACATACCAGTTGCCGTCTGTTGAAGTGTTTATGACAGGATTTTCTGTGTTATTTGGAGATTTTGATATGCCGTAACCCGCATTCCAGGCATAGGGAGTTTTACCCTTGCCTGTAGGACATCCTCCTATCTGGTATAAATTGGATATTGTCATATACCCCACCTTCGTCAGTGGTCTTGCCCAGTCATAATAACGCTTGACTCCGTCCGATTCGAATATAGGAGTTTGGCCTTCCAGATGAACCAGAAGGTCGTAATCGCTGCCATACGACAGCCCGGCCGTATAATCCTGCTTGAGATTGCTCAGGCAGACGACTGACTTGGCGGTTTTCTTCGCGCTTTGCAGGGCAGGCAGAAGCATTGCCGCCAGGATTGCGATGATCGCAATCACTATCAACAGTTCGATAAGTGTGAATTTCTTCTGCATTTGTTTTATATTATTCTTCAACATGTTCCATCAACATCCTGTTCCAACGTTGGGACATCACTGATTCAAACCTACTAAAGAACAGCTCTTGCGAGCTTAACTACAAACAAGTTCCCAATTTATAATTCTTTTGTAGCTTGTCGCGCCATAGCTTCTTAGCGACGGCGGATTAATGTCGCAAGACATGTTCCTCTCTTTTCCTGATTCGATGTTCAGATTTATTTGAATCCCGGGATCGGCTCCTCCATCCTGTCCTTCTTCTTCCATGCCCTGCAATATTCGACGCTGAATGTCGACGGCAGATCCTTCGGATCCGGCATGCCGAACCATGTCGGCATCGTCTCGCTGTCGAAATTCAAGGTCAGCGCCTGGTTCCAGTCGGTGTTCTTGTCCTTGTGCACCGGAACTCCGTCGACATAGAAGACTACTTCCTTTTCATCCCATTCCAGCCCGTAAATATGGTAGTCATCCGCGAAATTGAACGGTGAATTCCATATTCCACCGCGGCTCCAGTGCTTGTTGTTGCCGGGCTTTTTGAACACGTGGAGGTTCATATTGTATTTGCGCTCGAATCCCGGCGCTCCTCCCCCGATCTCGAACACATCGATCTCCGTGTGTTCCTTATCGTCATGATAATAGAACCAGAACGCACTTGAGCCGTGTGACTTCATTGCCTTCGCCCTGATCTCGAAGTACCCATACCTTACCAGCGTCCTGCTCTGGACAGCCGCAGATGTGAAAGTATTATATCCTTTTGGAGCCTTGGGAACGTCCTCCAGCCGTGTGGTCAGATTCAATTTGCCGTCCTTTACTTCAACGTTGCTTGGCATGAAAAGCGCAGGTTCACGGCCCTTCCAGCGCGGATTGTGGTCCCACCACTTCGCCTGATCAAGCTTGTCACCGTCGAACTCGTCCCACATGACTTCGTATTTCACCCATTCTCCCTTGTTGTCCTGATCCGACAGCGGGTATAGTTCGTTTTTCCTCTCCGGAGTCTTGTCAAGTCCACCGGTACGCGTCCACCCCTGCGATTCCCTTGCGATCTTCGCACCCCACTTCTTTGAAAGGTATTGGAGCACGCTCTGGATCGGATCCTCTGCCACGAATCCCCTGTCAAATACCAGCACCTCGGCAATATCGCCTTTCAGAATGTTTCCTCCGTCAGACGATCTGCCAAGTAAAAGAGGTCCTATCCTCCTGGCGTCATCGAACATGTCGAGTACTGTCGCAGTATATTCCTTTCCTTCAGTAGTTGCACACATGCAGAATCCGGTTCCCTTGTTGTCCACCTTGAGCTCCGGATCACTCGACGAGATCAGCCTCTGCCATCTCCTGTCTGAAGCCTGCTCCTTGCTGCGTTGAGTCACGATAAATACCGATACCGGCCCCTTTGCCGCACGTATCTCAGATATCTCAAGGTATTCCGGATCTTTGAACCTGATCACTGGTTTTTCGTTCATAGCCTTTTCAATAAGCTTGGGGCTGGATTTTGCATCCTTCGCAACGGCATCATGAGCCTGTCCGGACTTGTCCTTCCATGCGCTGACAGCTCCATTTTCGTCCTTGGTGATTGTCGAGGCATCTGCAGCATCGAGCCACAGCACGAGTCCGTCCTTGCAGAATTCGTCCTTAGGTTTCATTTCCATTTCCTTTGTTTTGTCCTGTGCGGAACCACTTAAACTTGAAAACATTGTAGCCGCAAAAACAATTGCAGCTGTTCTGGATAGCGGAGAGATTATCAATTTGTAAATCATGAAGTTCTCCATTTTCTATATGTTAATTACTGTGATTGCTTCTTCATGTTGGAGTACAAGCTTCAGCTTGAGCATTTCTTTAATTTTAGACAAACTAAAGTTTGAACTCCAACGAGTTTTATCCCCTCAACAAACCTTTCATGAGACACTTCAAACAGCTCTATCCATTATCATTTGTTCTTCAGACAGAAATCTACCAGTTCATTCACGGTCGTCTGCGCCAAACACATCCTGGTGTCCGCTCCTCCATAATAGATGTTCAATTTCCCGTCATCGGTCTCGCACGCACCGCCGGTGAACACGACATTCGGAACCTGTCCGACACATTCATATATTTCCTCTGCGGCCAGGATGAACTTGAGTGGCGCGGCAATGACCTTCGAAGGATCCTTGAGATCTAGCAGGCATGCTCCAAGCTGGTAGTTCTCGGTGGAAGCCGTCATGCATGTGCCATGGTATATCTCCAGCCACCCTTCCGATGTCCTGATCGGAATGCAGCCGGCACCGCTTTTCCTGCCGGACCAGTCGGTATATGGAAGTTTCACAGGACGCGGATTCCCCCAGTATACTAGATCAGTTGATTCACTTGTCCACATCGCTCCTGAACCATCGACGTTCTGCGGCCGTTCGAGGCGTACATACTTGCCTTTGAACTTCTCCGGGAAGAGCACGGCGTTGCGGTTCGACGGAACCGACATTGATATCTGCTTGAAGTTGACGAAATCGTCGGTCTTCGCGATCGCGATGCATGATCCCCAGGGATCGAGCCATACCGCATGGCAGACATAGTATGTGCCGTCCATGGGAGTGATCCTCATGTCAAACCTGTGCGCTCTGTTTCCTAGTTTTTCGAGTTCGCCAAGAGGATAGTTGATCGGCTCCTCGTTGACTTTGAACTTTACTCCATCGCTGCTTGTCGCAACATGGAACACCGTCTTCCTCTCAGTCGTCTCGATTCGGAGGAGAAGAAGGATCCTCCCTTTATATTTCACAGCCCCGGCATTGAAAACCGTATACGCCTCGAACGGAAGATCCTGAGGTGTCAGTATCGGATTCTTCGGATGTCTTTTAAGAACTGGCATTTTATGTTTTCCTTTTCATTTGTCCTATTGGAAGCACGGATCCGCAGTCCATGAACTTCACTGGAAGGTTCACCGTGAACAGCGGACTCTCCCCCTTCTCAATGATCGTGCAGGCGATGTCAACCGCCTGTACGGCAAGATCCTTTACTTCGAAATAAATCCTGGAAATCTGCCTGTCGACCATCTTGTAGTAGTCGATGTTGTCATATCCGACAAGTCCAGCGTCCTCCGGAACTAGGATGCCATGCCTCTTCAGATAATTGTACAGGTATATCGCCGCATAGCAGTTCGGAACAAAGAACACAGTAGGCAGGTTTTTCCTGTTGATGGAAAAATATCTGTCCAACGCCTCCTCCTTCAGCATGTCGGCCTTGTCCTTGTCGGGGGGATTTGCGAAGTTGATTGGATCTATCCTGACGTCCTGACATACGCTGTGGACGCCGGCAATGAATCCCGCATATCTCAGAAGAAAGCTCCTCTCCGTCAGATCCAGGAAGACTCCGGCATAGGTGTGTCCTTTCGAGGCAATGTGTCTTCCTGCGATTTCTCCGCCTCCGGCCTCATCAGGAGTGACCGTTGGAACCCCCTCGACTTCTCCAAACATGTTAATGGTCTTCAATTTCGGGAATTTGGCTTTTATGTATTCCCATACATTCGGACCAAGCGGACTAAGCAGAATCAGCGAACAGCATTTTGAAAGCACTGAAAGGTCTTCCGGGCTGCCGGAATTCAAGTCGACGGTATTGCAGCTGAATCCCCGCCTCTTTATCTGGCTGATGCAGAAGTAATGGAGTTGGATGTAGAAATCGAACGCGGACACACCGGTAGTCTTCTCCTCGCCGCAATGTATGGCGATGTTCTTCATCCGGTCTTCACGAAGGCTGCGGAGACGGGTTTCAAAATCGTATCCGAGACCATGCACCTGTGACAATATCCTGTTCCTGGTTTCGTCCTTCACCAGCGGAGAACCGTTGAGCGCCCGGGAGACCGTCATGGGGCTTATACCCATCTCCCTTGCGATGGACCGCATGTTGATCCTGTCTTTTCTCAGCTTCATGCCTACCGCCGCACTTGCTATGTTACAATTATTTTTTGTATCATTATTATACGCAAAGAAGAGTGCAATGCAAGTGGTTTTTGTAACAATATTCAAGAAATATTTAGCTGTCTTACGAGCGAAGCTGCGCCAAAGGCGAGCAAGCTCCGCTGGAGTGCGGTGACAAAGTCACCGCTTAGCGCAAACTTTGTTTGCGCACTCCGTCGGATGCCTGCGGCATCGTAATGTAGATGCGGAATAAATAAAAACCCAAGGAATTTATAAATTTCGAGCTTCTCAAAATTTATTTCTTGGCTCCGCTCAGCGGATGGCTGGTCACCGCGTCCCAGGCAAGCTCCTGGAGCAAACGGTTCAGCTCTTCAGCATTCGGTGTCTTCGCCTTGACGAAAATGCCTGGCACGGGCAGACCTACCGGACTCTTCCCGTATATCACGGCAAAATGGCAGTATGACACCAGAACCTGCAGCGGCACCTTTGGATGTCCAAGCTGATCAGTGAAAAGTTCCTCCTGCACCTTCAGGCCAGGGGCCTGACCTGCGATTATCTTTTCGCGCAATGCGATCACCGCCTGCCCGACAGGAACGACGAAGATCACCTGCTTGCCGAATTTATTGTTCAATGCAGTGATGTGCTCATTCATGGTCTGGAAATAATATTCATGCATTTTCCGCAGATCCTCAACTTTGGCGGCATTGTGGTCGACTGGATTTGGCTTAGGCATCAGGGCAGGCTCACCGGCCTTTGGAGTGTATTTGGAATCATACAGGATGGGATTGTATACATCGAACGGGAGCCAGAATTCCTGGACCGTCTCGCGGAAGTTCGGATTTTTCTCAAAACCTAATTGCGCAAATTTTTCGATTCCATCATCGGGAAGATAGATCGGTGTAAGCGTAAGGACATCGACCTTTCCGGCGTTCAACGCCTCTTTTGCCTTGTTGTCCGCATCCTTCACATTCCAATGCTGGATGGACTTCGAGCCTCCGATGATCGACTTCCCGGCTATCACATGATCCTTTATTCCTGCGGACTTCGCAAATTCCGCCAGCATGTCGGGAACATATGGATGGAAGCTGTGCCCGCATGAAAACACACGCAAACCTTTGATCTCGGTTGCCACAGCCGGCGCAGGCACAGCCGGCGCAGGTACAGCCGGCGCAGGTACAGCAGCAGGTACAGCAGCAGGTACAGCCTCTTTGTCCTGTGCAAACGCCGAAAACGACATCCCCGTAACCAGAACCGCAAGTGCAATCAGTTTTGAAAACATCTTCATATTTATCACACCTTTATTTTATTTAATTTGCCGCGTCTGCGGCAAATTATTCTTCAGAAAATCATACGCCTTCACCCCGCTTATCCGGTGCCTTCCTTCGAAATAGTCCGTCTCAACCTTCCTGTCAGAACCAAATATCCTGTAAATCTCATTTGCCCTTGAAACGCTTTTGCGGACAGCGGAGATAGGGAATATCGAATCGTATGTTCCAGCCTCGACCAGCATCGGACGCGGTGCAATGAGCCCGAAAAGATCCTGCATCTCGCCGAACTCCACCAGCCCCGGCACAAAGTTGCATGGGCAGTGGAACATCGCAAGGACGCTGTCCCTGAACGAGGAATAATATCCGCTCACTACGCAGGCCTTTATGCGGGTGTCCAGACATGTCGAGAAGAAAGTATTCATCCCCCCTCCGGAAATACCCATGGCCCCTAGACGGCTGACATCCATGTCCTTCCTGGTCTCCAAGTAATCCACCAGCCTCATGCCGTCATGAACCCGCAGTCCGACAACCGAGATCCCGAGATGAAATGCGAGCATCGCAGAGTGCGTGCAGGTCGATGCCGCATGCTGGCCGATTGTCGTGTTGAGATATGAAAAATCGGTCTGACGTTCGCCAAAACATGAGATCTCAGGCGCTGCGACCGCAAATCCTTTTCTGCAGATCTCAATGGCGAAATCCTTGTGGTATCCGTCCGGACTGTTCCTCTCATTGCCATCGTCCCAGATTCCAACAATGTCCTTGACTCCATATCCATGACCGTGGTATGCAATCACGACAGGAAGCGGGCGCGGAGTATTTTTCGGAAGAAGAATGTAGACAGGCATCACGCAGTTGGGCCCGGTCCGTATCAGGATCTTTTCCCGGATGTAGTCTTTCTTGTCCACGGATTCGAGCTTTTGAGGATTTGCGGAAGCCTTAGGAATCACACCGAGTCCGATTTTTTCCGCAAGCGCCTTTCTTGTGGCTTTCTGCCAATTGCGTGCGCTAATGGCATTTTTCGCCTTGAAGGCGTATTTGGGCTTTATGGAATCAAACATCTTCCAAAGTTCCGTCGCCGGCTGAAGATCACGTTTTGTCCTTGAATTCATTTTCATTCTCTCCGCTAAGTAGTGGAAATACATCCTTCAGAAAACCTTTAAAAGTACTTTTAAATACAAGAGTTTCAAATAATACAGGACAATCCTGTCTGCTGATTTGGAATTCAGTTCGCTAGTAGTTAACGCATTCTTGCGTGTCTCTTTAACTTATAAGCCACAGCCAATAATGGCTTAATAATCGTCTCATAATTATTTGGATCTATGGTGTTATTCAAAATTGCCAATTTAAGGTAGGGATGGCTCTCCGAGCCGTCCGTTCTTATCGGCGGTTTCGGAGAAACCGCCCTACCTTGTCAATTTTGAGAATCAGTCCATACGGTTATGAGCCTGTGAATAATTTTGTCTTGAAAATAAATAAGAACAGGCAAGATGCCTGTCTTATATTTCCTTTATCAACTTATAGAGTTCCCTCGCCTCTTCAATGGAATCCATCTGGAACCTTACGAGAAGCCCTCTGGGATCGAGGGATTTTATGATCTTCAGGACTTCTTCCTCCTTGAGTTTTATATTCCAGCTGGTCATCTGGAGCGGAAGTCCTTTCTTCTGGACAAGCTTTCCGGCTTCTATCCTGTCATCTATCCCGGGACCGTTCGGATCGTTTCCGAACTCGATCGCTCCCATCTTGCGGACATCAACAAATCCCGGAAGACATTGTATCGCTCCAGAATGCACATGCATGAAGACCGAATCGAAGTTTTCACAGACATATGAATCAGGCTCAAGGAAGAATTCCTGGAACTGGTCAGGCCCGACAAGCGTCGAGAAATCCTCGGAAAGGCGCACCCCCCTGCCCGGCAGCCAGATGCTGAAAACATCGGTGACACCATCCGCAAGTCCGGCCTTGCGGTGCAAGTCCAGTTCGAAATTGATGGCTTCAGAAAGAAGCTTTGCAGCATCCATCGCAAGTCGTTTGACATCTTCTGGATTGTCATAGAGTTCCATCGCGAGCTTTTCAGATCCGATCAGGCCGGCGACAATATCCAACGGACCGAGATAGTCGGCAAGTGACGGCAGATATGTGTCCCAGCTCCAGTTTTCCAAAAGAGGCTCAAGCCGCTGGATGTATTTCCGCCAAAGAGGATGATTTGGATCGAAGGTATTCACCTTTGCGAGATTCGCAGAATCAAAAGCGTGTACCGACCACGAAGTGCTGGCATCATATTCAAATCCTGCACCCGCCAAGGCGGGAAGAAGAGCCGGACCGAAGTTCACGGCCTGGACATTCAAGGTGTCCGAAGGAACTCCTGCCGCTGCGATTGCCTCGGCATTCGCCTTTTTCCTCATCGCCATCAGGGAAGGCGGAATATCGATGTCGAGACCGCCGTAAGGCATCTTCACTGGGAAATAGTTCGATATCAGGATTTCAGGAGTCTCCCTTTTCCACCATTTCCTGTGCTGTTCAGCTATTAATCTGTTGTGCATGAAAATATTTGAGTTGGAATTTAGTTAACGATAGACCTGCGATATGTAAGAATCAAGGATATTGGTTGCAATAAAAATCAGCAATTAAAAAGAAATCATATATGCAGAATGGCAGCAACGCCGTTAACTTAAGGAAAAATCATTGGAATGGAACTGGACTAAATGGTAGATTTTTTAAAAGATGAAGGAACGGCGGTATGCCGGCTCCCGGGCAAAGGCCGCAGATGGGGGTTGTTCCGATCCCCTGTGGAAACTTTTTCCGCCTATAAAACTTCCGAAGTCCTGCCCGCCCTCAAGCAGATCGAGGCGTCCCTTGTTAAAGGATTATATGTCGTAGGATTCATTTCATACGAAGCATCTCCTGCATTTGATCCCGCAAACAGGACTCGTAAGCCCGATGGATTCCCCCTGCTCTGGTTTTCGTCCTACAAATGTTTTTCCGAATTTCACTTTCCAAATGACTTCTCCTTCTCTCATCCTCCTGTTTCCTTTTCACCGGAAACGGAAAAACAGATCTACTTGAAAAATGTCAGGAAGATTAGGAAGTACATCTATGACGGCGACATCTACCAGGCGAATTACACTTTCAGGATGACAGGAGAAGCACAGGGGAATCCTGAACTTCTCTTCCTGAATCTTTCCATCTCCCATCCCGTGCCATATTCGGCTTTCATCAATGCCGGGAATCTCAAGATAATTTCAAACTCCCCAGAACTGTTCCTGGAATCGGTTTCCGGCAGGATCAGAAGCCTCCCGATGAAAGGGACGGCAAGCCGCGCAGCAACCTTTGACGAAGATCGGAAAGTCGCAGAAGACCTTTCCAAGGATTTGAAAAACCGGGCGGAGAACATCATGATAGTCGACATGGTCAGGAACGATCTCGGACGGATCTGCAGGACCGGTTCAGTCAAGGCGGAAAAACTTTTCCATGTCGACACATATCCCACGGTCCACCAAATGATCAGTGAAGTAACCGGGCGCCTGAAACCTGATACCTGCATTACTGACATCCTTTCCGCCACCTTCCCCCCCGCGTCTATCACAGGAGCGCCGAAAATCCGTGCAATGGAGATAATCTCCGGACTTGAGACTTCTCCAAGAAAAGCCTATACCGGGTCCATCGGCTGTTTCATGCCGGACGGAGATTTCTGCCTGAATGTCGCGATAAGAACCTTCATCTGCTCCGACAAGAAGACAGAGCTCGGGATCGGCAGTGGAATCGTGGCTGATTCCGAGCCTGAAAAGGAATGGACCGAATGCCTGATGAAGAGCGATTTTGCGAATTTCGCAAAGCCTGATTTCAAGATCCTTGAAACCATTCTCTGGACAAGATCCAAAGGATTCGCCTTCCTGAAGGAGCATCTTGAACGTGCGCAGAATTCGCAGGAGTATTTCGGCCAGCGATGGGACGGAGCAAAAGCAAAAAAAGCCATTCGCAGACTTATGTCTTTTTTATCAAGGAGTAAAATTAACATTGCGAGAGTCCGGCTCATGATCTCGGAAGATGGAAATGCCGAAACTGAATATTCGGTACTGGAAAAGACCGGATGGAACAAGCTTATGCTTAAAATAAAGCTTTCGCGGAAAAAGACGGATTCCAAGGACGTTTTCCTTTATCACAAGACGACAAACAGGAAATTATACGACGAAGAATTCAGGAAGGCCCATTCAGAAGGTTTCGACGAAGTAATCTTCCAGAACGAGAAAGGCGAAATAACCGAAGGGGCGATCAGCAATATATTCATCCTGAAAGGCGGCAGCTGGCTCACCCCTGCCCTCAGTTGCGGGCTTCTGCCGGGGATCTGGCGTTCGAAAATGATCTGCGAACTTCGCACAAGCGAGGAAAGAATAACCGCAGTTGACGTGAAAAATGCTGAAAAGATAATAATTGGGAATTCTGTAAGAGGAAAAGCCGAAGGAAATCTCATCGTCCGCTAAATTTTTGGCAAATTTACCATAACTAATTGATATTTTGGCATGAATGAGTATAATTTATTCGGATTGCTTTATATTAAATCATTATTCTAAAATAAAAACGGGGTTCACACTATGGCAGATGTAACACTGAAAGATGTATGCAAGATTTATCCCGGCAACGTCAAGGCAGTTGACAGCGTCAACCTTTATATCAAGGACAGGGAATTCGTAGTTCTTGTAGGCCCCTCGGGCTGCGGCAAATCCACCACGCTCCGCATGGTCGCCGGCCTCGAGGAAATATCCTCCGGCACCATCAGCATCGGCACAAGGGTCGTGAACGATGTTCCTCCGAAGGACAGGGATATCGCGATGGTTTTCCAGAACTACGCTCTTTATCCCCACATGACAGTATATGAGAACATGGCGTTCGGCCTGAAGCTCCGCAAATTCAAGAAGACCGACATTGACAAGCGCGTCCAGGAAGCCGCTGAAATCCTCGGGATCAAGGAATATCTGCACCGCCGTCCCAAGGCCCTTTCCGGCGGACAGCGCCAGCGTGTCGCCGTAGGACGTGCAATCGTGCGCAAGCCTGAAGCGTTCCTGTTCGACGAGCCTCTCTCCAACCTCGACGCAAAGATGCGCGTACAGATGAGGACTGAAATCAGCAAGCTCCATACCCGTCTCGAGACCACGATGGTATACGTCACTCACGACCAGATCGAGGCCATGACGATGGCAGACAGGATTGTTGTTATGAAAGACGGAATCGTACAGCAGGTCGACACTCCGCTAAACGTATATGATCGTCCGGCAACTATTTTTGTGGCCGGATTCATCGGTACACCTCCGATGAATTTCTTCAAAGGCGTGTTGATAAAACAGGACGGAAAGCTTTATTTCAAGGAAGGTGCGACGCTGATCAAGTTCCCTGAAGAATGGACGGAAAAAGCTGAGCCTTTCATCGACAAGAAGATCGTCTTCGGAATCAGGCCTGAGGATGTCGGTTCGCCTGAGGCCGAGAGCAAGCCTGGCGCATCCAAGATCAAGGCAAAGGTCGAAGTCATCGAGCCTATGGGCGCTGAAACATATCTCTATCTGAATACCGGTGACCAGTCCTTTATTTCACGGGTCGATTCACACAGGAAGACGGCTGTAGGTGAAGACATCGAACTTTCAGTCCTGATGTCCAAGTCCCATCTTTTTGATGCAGTAACAGAAAAATTCATTTTATAAACGGCTGTCGCCGTTTATGCGTTCATTGAATTGAATCTTTATATCTTCGGGGCAAGGTTAAGGGCTGAATAAGAACATCCGCCATGGCGGATTGACTGCAAGCAAGCCAATGTTGGAGTTCACAACTTCAGTTGTGTCTTCAGGAAATTATGTTTGTATTTAATGCCGTAAGGCATGTTTCCAGCCCGGATTCCTGACCGGCGGTAAAGTCCGCGACTCCTGTGGAAACGCAGGACTGACATGGTGGAACTCCATGACCGACAGTTAAGTCTGGATGAGAGAAGACGGCATCCTTTTGCCTGTATTTTAACGCCCCGGAACTATGCCGGGGCTTTTTTTTGGAGCGAAAAACAAAAACTGAAGAGGATAATAACCTTGACAATATGATGATTGTTGATATATTATTCATCATATAATAAAGGAGGTGTTTTATGAGAATGACAATTGATATTGATGAAAACAATCTGGATGATATTATGAAATTTACACGGATGCGGAAGAAATCGCCGGCAGTTTCCAAGGCTATTGATTGTTTTTGCAAGGAAATAAGGAGAAAAGAAATACTTAGCAAGGTATTGTCCGGGAAGACGGACTACACTCTGACAAACAAACAGCTTGAGGATTTTAACACCTATGATTCTAATTGACACATCATCGTGGATAGAGTTTTTCCGCAAACAAGGCAGAGCCGATATAAAAAGCCGCATTGCCTCCTTTATTGAATTGGAGATGGCTGCATATACATGTCCGGTATTATTTGAACTTCTTGCTGGAGCATCTGGAAAAGAGAGCTTGGACATAAAAACTGTGTTCAGCTTCTGCCACAGGATAAACTTCAGCCCTGAACACTGGGAATATTCAGCCGAACTTAAGAATTTATGCCGTCAGAAGGGCTTGACTATTCCAAATGATGATATTTTTGTCTGCGCTGTAGCCCTGAAAAGTAATATTAGATTATTTCATCTTGACAGGCACTTTGAACTTTTCATGGAGAAGACAAAATTGCCTTTGAAATTTGAAGCATGAATAGATTGACCAGTTCGTTTTGACGAAAGTTATAAAATTATGAGCGTAAAATTCAAATGAAATCTAAATTCGACAGCATAGAAAAAGCCATCAAGGCCTTCCGCAGGGGCGAGATGATAATTGTCACCGACGACGAGAACCGCGAGAACGAGGGAGACCTTGTCATTGCGGCGGCGAAGGTGACTCCCCAGGCCATAAACTTCATGGCTAAATACGGACGCGGCCTCATCTGCGCGCCGATCACCGATGAACGGGCGAAACAGCTTGAGCTTGACATAATGGCGCCGAGCAAGGATCCGTTCCACACCGCCTTCACCGTCAGCGTAGATGTGAAAGAAGGAACGTCGACAGGAATTTCCGCGTTCGACCGCTCAAAGACTATTGAAGCCCTGATAGATCCTGTCATGTCGCGTTCGGACTTCACTGTCCCCGGGCACGTATTCCCGCTTATCGCGCGTCCTGGCGGAGTCCTGCAGAGGGCTGGCCACACCGAGGCGACGGTGGATCTTGCGAAACTCGCAGGTCTTTATCCGGCCGGCGTAATCTGCGAGATCATGAACGAGGACGGCACGATGGCGCGTCTGCCTGAGCTTGAGAAGTTCAAAAGGAAGCACCGCCTCATATGGTGCAGCATTTCCGATATAATTGCCTACAGGAGGAAGCATGAACGCCTCATTTTCAGGGAGCAGTCCGTAAACCTTCCGACCAGATACGGCATGTTCAAGCTCCATCTCTACAGGTCCGCCCTCGACAACATGGAACACATCGCACTTGTCTACGGAAACGTCGAAGGGAAGAAGGATGTCCTGGTGAGGGTCCACAGCGAATGCCTGACAGGCGACGTGTTCCATTCACAGCGCTGCGACTGCGGCGAACAGCTCGAGAATGCTATGAAGATGATAGCGGAAAAAGGTACCGGGGTCATTGTCTACATGAGACAGGAAGGGCGCGGGATCGGACTTGCGAACAAGATCCATGCGTACCGTCTTCAGGAGGAAGGCTGCGACACCGTGGAGGCAAATGTGAAGCTCGGATTTCCTCCGGATCTCCGCGAATACGGCCTTGGCGCCCAGATACTTCTTGACCTTGGGATAAAAAGCATTATTCTTCTTACGAACAATCCCCAGAAGATCGTCGGCATAAAAGGATATGGCATAACCATTAAATCCAGGCTGCCGCTCATCATCGAAGCGCATGAACACAACAAGAGATACCTGAGGACCAAGAAGAAGAAGATGGGGCATCTGATTTAAAACGGAATGAATGTCCAATATCGAACAAGGAATATCCAATTACGAAGTTGAATACGATAAGCAGATATTTAAATGAAATCAAAAAATATTTTGAAAGGAGAATCTTATGAACAAGCATGTGAAGAACATTTATGAGGGGACGCTTGATGCAAAGGGGCTCCGCATTGCGATTGCATGCGCGAGGTTCAACGAGTTTTTCGTGAGCAAGCTGCTTGAAGGGGCTGTCGACGCGATAGTCCGCCACGGCGGGAAGACCGATGACATCGATGTCGCCTGGGTTCCAGGGTCATATGAGCTGCCGATCGTCGTCAAGAAATTCCTCTCCTCGAAGAAATATGATGCCGTCATCGCCCTCGGGGTGGTCATACAGGGAGCGACACCGCATGCGACGCTCATCAGCTCGGAGGTTTCAAAGTGCGTGGCGATGCTCTCTCTCGAATCCGGGATTCCGGTGATCAACGGAGTGATCAATGCGAACGACATCGAGCAGGCGATCGAGAGAAGCGGGACGAAGGCCGGGAACAAGGGTTCCGATGCAGCCAAGACGGCGATTGAAATGGCAAACCTCATGCGGGCGATACCCGGTAAATAAACAGGCGGAGCAATATGGATTTCCCAGAGAAGAACAGCAGTTTCCGCAAGGACCCGGATCCAAGGCGCCTCGGGCGTGAATTCGCGATGCAGTACCTTTTCCAGTTCGACATGAACGAGGACTTTGACATCAAGAACCTCGAATATTTCTGGAACCAGCTTGACGAATCCGGAGTCTATCCGCAGAACAGAGTATTCAGGAAGAGCAAGGAGTTCGCGGAGAAACTCATCAAGGGTGCGATCGAAAAGAAGAAGGAAACTGACGAGACGATTGCAAAATACGCTACGAAATGGAAGATTGACAGGATGGCGATAGTCGACAGGAACATCCTGCGGATCGCCGTATACGAGATGCTGTTCTGTCCGGAGATTCCGCCGGTTGTCAGCATAAACGAAGCCGTCGAGATAGCCAAGTCCTTCGGCGGAGAGGAATCCAGTTCATTTGTGAACGGGATCCTCAACGCTATAAAGAACACCCTCACCAGGCCGGCAAGGGAGGCCGTCTCCAAGACGGGACAGCAAACAAGTTGAATATCCAATATCGAACATGGAATATCGAATGATGAAGTATATTGGATGCTGGAAATTCCTTGTTGGATATATTATGCAATCCGGGAAAATGTCAGCCAACGGAGGAACGTGAAATCGATTTTTTCCATATTCCAAAAGGGCCTGCAGAAGACTGCGACTTCGATCTCCCGTTCAATCGGAGGAATACTGACGGGAAAGGAAGCTTGGAACGAATCGACCTATGAGAAGCTCAAGGCGGCGCTGATAGGCGCTGATTTCGGGGTTTCCGCCAGCACCCGAATTGTAAACGACCTTAAGGATCGATATGATCGCGGTATCATAAAGACCACCGACGACATCATGGAGACGGCCAGGAACGACATCGTAGCGATGCTCAACAGGAAAAGAATTGACGCCTCCCTCAAGGAAGGTTCTCTCAATGTCATCCTTATAGTCGGTGTAAATGGCAGCGGCAAGACGACTACCGCAGGAAAGCTCGCATATCTGTGGAAGAACGACGGGAAAACTGTGATGCTTGCGGCCTGCGACACCTTCAGGGCGGCGGCAGTTGAACAGCTCAAGCTATGGGCGAAGAAGACCGACTGCCATGTCATATCATCGAATTCAGGCGCAGATCCCTCATCGGTGGCGTTTGACGCAATGCAGTCGGCCATGGCCAAGAAATATGATTTCCTGATCCTCGACACTGCAGGCCGGCAGCACACCAGGAAGGGGCTTATGGAGGAACTTTCCAAAATGCGCCGCGTAATTTCAAAAGTCCATCCCGAAGCTCCTCATGCCGTCTGGCTTACCATCGATGCGAGCATGGGGACCAACGCGCTCATACAGGCGAAGGAGTTTCTGGGCACCGCAGGGGTGACGGGCCTGATACTCACGAAGCTTGATGGCACTGGAAAGGGAGGAATCGTTGTAGCGATACAGGAAGAATATAATTTACCTGTCATTTTTGTCGGGCTCGGGGAACAGCCCGAAGACCTCCAGCCGTTTGATCCGGAGATGTTTGCCAAAGCCCTGTTTGAAAGCAGGCATGCCTGAAAATCATGGATGATTGGATGGGTGGATTGATGGATGAATGGATGGGAATATGAAATGAGGTGCTTATGAATAAGATAATTATCCTGCTTTTTTCCGTGCTGGCCCTCGGCCTTGATTCTTCGGCCACCGACTTTTCCAAGCTCGAGACCTTCACCGACAATGAAAAGCTCTGGGAGACCGGTTCGGATAATTTCATCAACAACAGCAACGCCCCTTTCTTCAGATGGCTTTCCGACAAGAAGGATGAAGTCAAATATCCTGGGTACACCAACAGTCCGTCGATGACGTTCCTTGGCATGAAGTGCTGGGAGGCAAAGATTAAATTCGAAAATGGAAAAGTAAATTTGATAGACATGCTGATCTACGGACGTGGCGACGCCGGCGATATAAAGGAGGAAAAAGGGAAGAAGCCGGAGGATATTTTCCAGGGCATGGTGGATGATACATTGAAAAAGGTCGAAGACTGGACAAAAGACAAGGGGGTCGCCTCCCAGAAGGAAAGGCTTACAACGGGCATGTACCAGGGGAAAAAAGTCTGGGTGAAGAACAGCAGCCTTGCGGTTGAAATGCGATGGAGCGCAAGCGAGAATATCAAGGCCCAGGACGTCGAAGATCCTATGATGAGGGACAAGAAGATTAAATTCAGGGCCGAATATATCAAGATTATAATTTCAAAGTTCGATCCGAAGAACGATCCCAGGAAAATGACATCCGCCCCTAAAAAGGCGGATATCGCCTCCGCCATGGACATCAAGCAGAATGTGAAGAAGGATGACAAGGGATTCGTATATGTGGAGAATATCCCGATGGTCGACCAGGGGCAGAAGGGATACTGCGCTGTCGCAACTGCTGAAAGGATACTCAGGTATTATGGAACCGATGTTGATCAGAATGTCCTGGCACAGCTTGCAAGTTCATCCGCATCGCGGGGTACGAGTCCGGATGAAATGGTCGACATGCTGAAAAAAGTCCAATCCAAGTTCGGCGTCATGATAAGGACGCACGTGGATTTCAAGGTCCAGGACTTCATAAAGATGGTCAACGACTACAACAGGCTCGCGAAGAAGGCGGGCAAAAAGGAAATCGGATATGGGCGCGTGATTGACATCGGTGCTATCTATCATGCCATGGATCCAGTGCTGCTCAAGGAGACCAAATGTGAAAAGGACAAGACCGGCTACAGGTCTTTCAATGCCGACATCATGAAGCATGTCGACATTGGGATCCCGCTCATATGGGGCGTCGAGCTTGGAATAGTGAAGGAGGAGAATCTTCCACAGAGGGGTGGCGGCCATATGAGGATCATCTATGGTTACAACAAGGAAAAGAATGAAATCATCTATTCCGACTCCTGGGGACAGGGCCACGAACGCAAGGTGATGCCGTTGGACGATGCCTGGACGATCACAAACGGACTTTACTCCTTCGACCCGAGGAAGAAATGATATCTCAAGACGTCAAATTCATGACAATCGCCCTGGACCTCGCGAAAAAGGGCTGGGGAACTGCATCTCCGAATCCTATGGTCGGAGCCGTCCTGGTCAAGAATGGCAAGATCATCGGCACAGGATACCACAGGCAGGCCGGTAAAGCCCATGCGGAGGTGAATGCAATCAAATCCGCCGGAGGCAAGGCCCGTGGATCAACTCTTTATGTCACGCTTGAGCCCTGCTGCACCTATGGGAGGACGCCGCCATGTGTGGGAACCATATTTTCCGCTGGAATACGCAAAGTGGTTGTCGGTTGCACGGATCCGAATCCGAAACATTCCGGCAAAGGGATAAAGCTCCTCAGGCGGCTTTTCAAAATTGACGTCGTGGAGAATGTTCTCGAAAAAGAATGCCGGAAACTGAACGAGCCCTTCTTCCACTGGATAACTATCAAGCGCCCATTCATACTTCTCAAGATGGCGATGACTCTCGACGGTAGGATCGCCACTGAAGACGGAAACTCAAAATGGATTACAGGTCCTGCGGCCAGGATGAGGGTTCAAAGATTGAGGCAGTGGGCGGACGCCGTCATGGTCGGCGGTGAAACGGCGAGGACCGACAGGCCATCGCTGAATGTCCGCGAACTTCGCAGCTTCAGGCAGCCGAGGAGGATAATTGTCTCCAGGAAACTCACTTCAGGACAACTTTTGAAACTTCTGCCATCCGGCGCAGCCCCCGAGGTGATATCGCCGCACTCCAGAAAGGAATGGCTTTCGGAACTCAGGAGGCTTGGCAGGGAAAACGTGACTTCGATCCTTGTCGAGGGCGGTGGCGAGCTTGCAGCTGATATGCTTGGTGCAGGAATTGTGGACAAGATAGAGTTCCATATCGCCACGAAGATCCTCGGCGGGCGTGGCAGCCGTCCGGTTGTCGGAGGGGCAAATCCCAAATCACTTTCAGACGCCTTCCAGCTCAGGGATATTTCTGTTGAAAGAATAGGAGAGGATGTCTGCATCAGCGGATATTTGCAAGCTTAATTCGGGGGTGGCATGAAAACTTTTCTTCTCTTTTCAACTATGTTCGTCCTCACGTTAAATTCGAATTCCCAGGATCTCGACCCCGTGAAACCGCCTACTGTGAAGGAGATCAAGGCGTTTGCGGCAAAGCTCTCGCCCTTGCAGCAGAAGTTCGAGGCTACATCATGGAGCACCAACCATGCTGAAGAAAGGCTGCAGAGCTTCGACAAGTTCATTGCCAGGACTGTCAAACCGAATCCTAAATTCAAAACCATATACATCCAGCAGATAGGAGGGCTCACTAAATCCCAGGAAAAAGCCGTCGAAGCGGTTCAGGAATTTCTCCAGAACTTCTTCAACTCCCCTGTGAAAAAGCTTGATCATGCCAGCATCGAAACTATTCCGCAGAGCGCCAGGAGGACTCATCCGCAATGGGGCGACAAGCAGATTCTTTCGACCTACATCCTCGAAAGGGTGCTTCTGCCGAAACGGCCCAAAGATGCGATAGCGGTGCTCGGTCTTACGGCCACCGACCTGTGGCCTGGGGGAGAATGGAACTTCGTGTTCGGGCAGGCCTCGCTGGTCGATCGTGTTGGGGTATGGTCGCTCTACAGATACGGAAATCCTGATGCTGATGAAGCGTCCTTTTTGAAATTCCTTCTCAGGGCGTTGAAGGTGGCGCTGCATGAGACCGGGCACATGTACGGGATTGAGCATTGCTTATCATTCAAATGCGGGATGAACGGATCAAACAGCCTGCCGGAAACAGATGAGTCCCCGTTGGCATACTGCTCCGAATGTTCAGCCAAGATCTGGTATAGGACTGGTGTCAATCCTGCGGAATGGTTTGAAAATCTTGCGAACCTCGCGGAAAAGCACAACTTGAAGGAAGAGTCTGAGCACTGGAAGAAATCAGCTGAACTTCTGAAATAGATTCACTTCTTACAGAGTATTATATACGTTTTTAATCGCCACTGCAGTTTCCTTGTAGGTCTGATAGCGGTCTGACGGCATCCTCGTGACCATCCTGTCGATGATCTCCGCGATCTTCGGGCTCACGTTGATGGGCAGACGGGTCGCGACGCCCGCCATGCGCAAGCTCGAAACATGTTTTTTCGCAACTTCATATGCGGCTGTAGCCGTATAGTAGGTTTTTCTTGCAAGGGCGTGGAACATGACCATTCCAAGGCTGTATATCTCGCTGCTCATGTTTTCGGGCATGCCTACGATTCTTTCAGGAGGCATATACAGGGGGGAACCGTCAACGGTCTCAGTATCCTTGTTGGTGGCGTCTTCGATCTTTACGCAGAGCCCGAAATCAAAAACGCAGGCGTTTCCCTCTTTGCCAATAATAATATTCTGCGGCTTCAAATCCCTGTAGAGATACCCGCAGTCATACATCTTCTGTTCTGCCGAAAGCACCTGGAGGGCCCAGAGGAGGACGAACTTCTGGGGTATCGCCTCATTGGATTCGATGATCTGGTCAAGCCTTCTCCCCTCGCAAAACTCCATTGCACTGAAATATTCGTCATTGTAGTGGCCGAAATCGGCGACGAAAGCGAGATGCGGGTGCCTTCCGAAAGCCTTCCCTATGGTGGCCTCCTGGATGAGCGCATCAATCAGATGTGCTTCTGTCCTATTGTCCCGGGGAAGTATCTTGACAGCGAATTCCATACCCTTGTATTTGCTGTTGATGGCCTTGTAGACACATCCCATTCCACCGCCTCCGAGAGGCCTGTAGAGCCAGAAATCCTTGATGTTGTATGGGATGAAGTTCAGGGCATCGCACTGCTTGCATTTTTCAAGGACAAGCGGTGTGCAGCTCGCCAGGCTGAGGACGGTATGGCATGAGGAGCATTCGAAGCTGTTCCCGCTGAGCATCTCGATATTTGGCTTCATATCGGCAATCTCTGCAGCGGAATCTTCTTTTTCCTTCTTGCTTGCGCCAAAAATCTTCCACATGTAGCAGATCCCCTTTAAATATAAACTGAACTGTTAATCTATAATCTTATAATGAATTTTGCAAACTTTCCGGCCATGACATGCAGAAAACAGCCTTTTCCTATGAAAAAATGAGGTTTACATGGTTTGAAATTCCAAAGTTGGCAATTATATTATTGAGCTTTATAAATTAACCGGATTGAGATAATCAGGAAATAGACTGTCTAAAATGAAATTTGAAAAAGAAATCCAGGTGAAGATCGACGAATCCAGGCAGCTGGAGAACCTGTCGCTTTTCGTCGCCATATATTCCTTTGCCGTCTGGCATGTCATCTTCTGGACCAGCAGCTGGATGGGCTCCGACTCGTTCCACCTTCTCCTGATACCGTATAAAATAATATTCATACTTTCCATTGCCTCCTACACCCTTGGCTTCCTGTCCAAGAAAGCCGCTGCAGAGGAGGAGGACAGGCTTCTGCTTGAAAAGCGCAAGGAGAAGAAGGCCCTCGAGTCAGGCGAGGATGTGCTTTTCTCGGCGGCGCGGACACTGTCCAAGTATAAGAAATTCACCCCATATACGATATCCATACTGAATTTCATCATCATCGGCTCCACTCTTTCCGTATTCTGGTATCTCTGGACCAAGAGAGTCGATATCCCGGTTCCAATCAAGCCTCCGCAGGCCGCGTTCATTTCATTTGGCATAGCGGTCTTCAGCTTGTTCTACGGTATTTTCTGCATCGGCCAGTCCAGGGAGAAGAATTTCCGCTGGCTGAGACCGATCGGCGGCTGGCTTGTCCTTTCGGCGATACTTGGATTCCTTGCGACATTCGCAATCTTCATGCACAGGTTCGATCTTCCGGTCTGGGACAGTGTCGTCAAGAAGATCATCTTCATAATAACTGGCGTACTCGGGATCGAGCTCCTCCTGAACTTCATAGTCGAATTCTACCGCCCTCGGTCGATGATCGAGGAAAGGCCCATCTTTGAAAGCCGTCTCCTGTCGCTCTTCACGGAACCCGGAGGAGTGCTTAGGAACATCTCTGACACCCTCGACTACCAGTTCGGATTCAAGGTTTCCCGGACTTGGATCTACGCATTCTTTGAAAAATCAATAATCCCTCTCATCATAGCATGGCTTGCCGCCCTGTGGCTTTTCACATGCGTATGCGAAGTCGGCCCCGGAGAAGTCGGAATACGCGAGTATTTCGGGAAGATCGTAGATGTCAAGAATCCTCTCAGCGAGGGCATTTACTTCAAGTTCCCATGGCCGTTCGGAAAAATGACAAGGGTGCCTGTAAACAAGATCCAGGAGGCCTATATCGGCGCCGACATGCAGGACGAGAAGGGTGAAGTTAAAAATCCCGAAGTGGTGCTATGGACGGTACAGCACTACGGAAAAGAGGAAAGATACATCGTAGCTTCGGAGAAAAAAGCGGCTGACAAGGAGACTCCGGTATCCTTTATATCAGCCACCCTCGCCCTCCAATACAGGGCAAAGGCCGACAAGGTCTTTGATTTCGCCTATCGCAACTACGACATCCCCCATATGCTGAAGACAGTTTCGGAAAGGGAGGTCAGCAAATACCTCGCAAGCGTAGATATGATCAAGCTCATGTCCGTAGACATGGACAAGGCCGTCGCTGATCTTTCCACGAAAATCCAGGAATCGGCGGACGACATGCGGCTCGGAGTGGAAATCGTCTCCCTCAACCTGCTCGGGGTACACCCGCCTGTCGATGAAGTCTCCCCGGCCTTTGAAGAAGTGGCGAGTTCAAGGCAGGAGAAGGAAGCTTCAATACTCAATGCCAAGGCATATGAGAATAAGACCCTTCCGTATGCGGCCGCTGAGGCCCTGCAGATAATAAGAGGGGCCGAGACGGACAGGGACAATGCAATCAAGCTTGCGGAAGCTGAGAAGAACCGTTTTGAAAAACAGCTCAAGGCCTATAAGATAATGCCCGAAATGTACAAGCTCAGGACATATTTGGACTTTTTCGAGAAGGACTGCGGCGACACAAGGAAGATAGTTGTAGGAGATTCCAATACTAACAATATCTACATATTCAATTTCGAGGAGAAGGCCCGCATGGACCTGCTTGACGCGGATCTCGGCGCCCTGTCCGACGAAGTAAACAAGAAAACTGACGGAGGAAATTAAACTATGAATGAAAAAGATAACAGCAAAATGCTGCAGCATTGGCCGACGCTGCTCCTCGGCCTGATCGTTTCAGTGATATTCCTTCTTGCGATATTCACCTTCCAGGTGAAGTCCACTGAAATTGCCGTCGTGACAACCCTCGGCAAGATTTCCGGCGTGAAGGATGCGGGCCTGCATTTCTGCTGGCCATGGCCCTTCCAGAAGATCCACAAGTTCGACAACCGCTACCACTGCTTCGACGGCAGCAGCGGAAAACTCGAGGAGACATATACTGCGGACGGACAGCCTGTTGTCGCGGGGATATTCGTGGTCTACAAGATAAAGGATGCCGAAAAGCTCTTCAAAAGCCTGACAATCCCCGATGTCTCGCAGGCGGAGGACAAGATAAACAGCCAGATGAGGAATGAAAAGACCGCCGTCCTCGGGAAATACAAGTTCGACGAGCTTGTAAACACTGATCCTAAAAAAATGAAACTGACAGAAATTGAAAACAAGATGAAGGCCAGAATCGCTCCGATTGTCCTTGATAAATACGGCATCCAGGTAGAATTTGTAGGTATCAAGAACCTCAGCCTTCCAGAAAAAAACACTGGAAGCGTGCTCAACCGCATGAAAGCCGAAAGGAACGTGGTCGCCGAACAGTACCGCGCCGATGGAAAGAGCGAGGCGAAGATAATCAAGGACAAGGCCGATTATGACCGCAAGTTGAAACTGGCCCAGGCCGAGGCAAAGGCAAAAGAAATAAAGGCGGAGGGAGATGCTACCGCCGCCGGATTCTATTCCGTCTTCAAGGATGAACCGGAACTTGCCGCCTTCCTGAGAAAGCTCGAGTCGCTCCGGAAGATCATACCTAGCAGGACCACTCTTATTTTAAATACCGACTATGCTCCGTTTGATCTTCTGAAAGCCGATCAGAAACTGCTGCAGGACGGAAAAAAGGACAGTGGAAAACCCAAATGATGCATCCAAGGATGAACTAAGATGACTGGAAACGATAACAAAGACATATCTGAAATTGAAAGCAACGGACACTACAAGGCCGGGATAGATTCCCTCACGAAAAGCCTTCATATCGCCTTCGTCCTGCTTTCATGTTTCATAGCCTTCCTTATTATATGGTACTTCACCGGTGGCGGATATTACGAGGTCAAACCCCAGGAAAATGTCATTGTCGAACGCTTCGGCAAGGTCGTTGAAAAGCATGATGCCGGATACTACTGGTCTTTCCCATATCCGGTGAGCAAGATCATAAGAATCCCCATCAGCAAGCAGACCATCACAGTCTCCACATACTGGCACAGGTCGGATGTCAAAGCGATCAAGGGGGAACAGCAGCCTTCCGGTGCAACGACCCTTGTTCCCGGAAAAGACGGTTATCTCCTTACCGGGGACGCGAACATAATCCATACCGAATGGGAACTTGTCTACAGCATAACGGATCCCATGAAATATTATCTGAACTGCCTCTGCCCCGATGAACCGGCCAGGCTTGATGAGATCATCCGCAATCCTGTTACTGGCAAGGCAATTGGCACGAGAGGACCTAGGACGCTCATCCAATCCATACTGGAAAATGCAGTCCTGAAAATCACCGCATCCCAGCAGGTAGATGCCGCACTATACAAGAAATCGTCCGAATACCGGACTACCGTAAAAGATCTATTCGACTCTGAAATCTCCAAATGGGAAATAGGAATAAAGGTTGAGAACCTAACACTCAAGGGCAACAACGCGCCACTCAACACCGTTGCGGCATTCCAGGAGGTCATTGACGCCGAACTGCAGTGTTCCACGGAAAAGGAGAATGCAAGGGCATACGCAGTGACTATCGGTGGAGAAGCCGATTCCGAAGCTTCAAGGATATTGGCCGATGCGAATGTCTACAAGATCGAGATCGTCGCCGACATACAGTCCGAGGAGGTCTATTTCAAAAAAATCCTCGAGGAATACAGGAAAAATCCACGTTCAGTCCTTATTGCGCTGTATACCGATACTGTTTCAAACTTGCTCGAGAACGTGAAGGACAAGTATATAATCCCCGAGGACAGCAACGGCACGCATGAGGTGAGGATAATGCTCAACCCCGAGCCGAGAAACCAGAAGAATGACAAAGACAAGGAAAAAGGGAAATAACATATGCCCGAACTGACAGCCGAGAAAAAGGTTTTTGACGCCCACAGCGAAATCTGTGGATGCGATCATGATCACGATCATGAGAGCGGAGGCGCCGGCCACTCCCGTAGCCTCGGAAGGCTCAGCATCGCCCTTGTCGGCGGTTTTTTCATCCTGAACTCCTATATCCTTGTCTGGATGCAGGCCGACCAGACTTTTACCGCGGAACTCAGCGCCATAATCGGCGCCATAATCCTCGCCATGCCGATCTTCATCGTCGCGTTCAAGGATCTTGCAAAAGGCAAGGTCTACATGAACGAGCTCGTAGCACTTGCAGTCCTCGCAGCCCTCTCAGGCGGTGACTTCAGGACCGCCGGTATCATTTCCTTCTTCCTCCTCATCGCGATTATCATCGAATCAAGGACCGCGCATGGTGCGCAGAGATCCATCGAGGACCTTATCAAGCTGACTCCGAGATCGGCAAGGAAGATAAGCGAGGAACAGGAACTTGAAGTCGACGTGCTTTCACTCGTCATCGGAGATGTCATCAGGATTCGTCCCGGCGAGAATTTTCCGGTTGACGGAATAATAGTCAAAGGGACAAGCACGGTAAACCAGGCCTCGATCACTGGTGAATCGTTCCCGGTTGAAAAAGAGGAGAAAAAGGATGTCTTCGCAGGAACACAGAACCTTACAGGCGTGATTGATGTAAAGGTCACAAAGGTCGGCAAGGACACGACTCTTGGCAAGGTGAAGGAGATGATCCTCGCGGCCGAGACAAGCAAGCCGCCGATCGTGAGAGTCATAGACCGTTATGCCGGATATTACACACCTACCATACTGATGATAGCCGGCCTTACATGGTGGTTCTCCGGCGGAAACATGCGCAATGTGATATCCGTGCTTGTGGCTTCATGCCCATGCGCACTTGTCCTTGCTGCTCCGTCCGCGGTTGTCGCGGCACTCGCCGCCGCCGCCAGACTTGGAATTCTCATCAAGAACGTATCTTACCTTGAACTCGCTGCAAAAGTAAGAGCTGTGATCTTCGACAAGACAGGAACGCTTACCGAGGGAACTCTTTCAGTTGTAAGACTTGCTCCGGCGGAAGGGATAGAACCGGCCAACCTCCTTCAGCTCGCAGCATCAGTGGAAAGCCATAGCAACCATCCAACGGCAAGAGCCCTGCAGAACCTTGCAAAAGAAGCCAATGTCAAAATTTCCGAGGTTGAGAAGTTCACTGAAGTCCATGGCAAAGGCGTAGAGGCCGTCCTCAACGGAGAAAAGGCCATGGTCGGAAGGGCTGAATGGCTGAAATCACATAAGATAAGTATTTCATCACTGGAAGATCCTGAGATTGAAGGCGGACACGGTGCAATAAGCGTCGTCTATGTGGCGCTCCACGGCAAAGCCATCGGTTGGATAGGATTCAGGGACACAGTGAGAAAAGAAGCCCAGGAAGCCATCAAATCCCTCAAGGCGGACGGCGTGAGGCAGTGTTCCATGGTCACAGGCGACCGCAAGACCGTCGCGGATCTCGTCTCAAAGGAATTAAACATAGAAAACGTCAGGGCCGAATGCCTGCCCGACGACAAAGTCGCCTATGTCAAGGAAGTCAAGCAGAACTATACTGTCGCAGTAGTCGGTGACGGAATCAACGACGCCCCTGCCCTTGCCGCCGGCGATCTTGGAATAGCCATGGGCGCGATCGGCAGTGACATCGCGATAAACAGCGCTTCTATTGCCCTGATGACAAATGATCTTCGCAGGATACCTCTTCTCATAACCCTTGCAAAACAGTCCGGCAAGATAATCAACCAGAACCTTCTCATTGGATTTGTCTTCATAGTCGGAGGAATAAGCTTCTCGGTGTTCGGCCTGCTGGATCCCATTATAGCGGCCGCCCTGCATACTGTCAGCACGACGATAGTCCTCTTCAACAGCGCAAGGCTGGTAAGGACCGGGGAAGAACTGACAATGCATGAAGTCCATGCAGATGTGGAAGAGAAGAAGTAAAAGCAGTCGTCAGTAAGCAAATCAATAAAAGTATGTTGGGCTTTAGCCCGACAAGAAACAGGCGGGTTAAAACGCCACCTTACTTTTCAATCCAGCTTCAGGATCTCGACCTTGAATTTCTTCTTCATCTCCGGGAGGAGCTGCTCGCGCGGAACCTTCTTTTTTGTAACGTACCATTCGACGATATATCTCCTGTTCTGCAGTTCGCGCTGGGCGCCGGATTGAAGACCTGAATTAAGAAGTACTTCGTCTTCGGAAATCCCAGTCTGCCCCTTGCCCTGCTGATCAACGAGTTTCTTCTTCATCTCCTCCTGCTTCGCACCTATCAGCTCAAACTTGACCTTTCCCTTCGCTTCGGAATAAGGAATCAGTTCGGGTTCCTTCCTGTCAGTCACCAGGAATATGTATCTCCAATCGACGGACTTATCATAAACTATCCCCGAATTCTGCCCCTTCTTAAGTTTTGTTATTGGATCCGTTATGCGCTGGGGAAGTCCTGCGCCCATCTTGCCTTCCTCTATCCATCCGATATCCACCCAGTTCTTCACTGAATCAGGATTGGCGGCAACCTGCTTCATTACCTTCTGGACTTCCTGCTCTGACTCTGTCATAAACTTAAGCCCCTTGACATTCACTGAAGCCGGTCTGGTGAATTTAGCAGGATTAGCCTTGTAGTATTTCTCGAGTTCGTCGTCGGTGAAGTTCCTAGGATCAATCCTTGCTGTCGTGTTGCTCGATTTGTATATCTCAATTATCCTCCAGCATATGTATTCGTCCTTGTATGCGCCTTCCGCCAATGCTCCCTGGAAGAGAAGTTCCTCGTCGATCGAACTGAAAAGGGCCTGTTTCTTTTCATCGTCGGAAAGTGCGCTGACCGCCTTGCGCCCCTTGTTGGCGGTCTTGAGCATGAAGAAATCATACTCAGCCTTTGTGACACCCCCCGCCCCCACCTTCACCATCAGGTTCTCAAGAGGCCCCTGCGGGATGTCCTTGCCAGTATAGACAGGTTTCTTCTTTTCGGCAGGCGCCGCAGGCTGCGCAGGAGTATTTTTCTTCTGCTGGGAAAAAGCCGGAAAGCAAATAGTTCCAAACATCAGCAATATCATAACTGTCCTAAAGGTTTTCATGTTGAATCCTCCAATATCTAAATTATCCTTAACGATTATTGAACAGCAAGAAACTCATCAGAAGACATTATTGAAAAACTTGTCTTGGGAAAGTGATCCGGATTACGGGTAATCAGGAAATCCGCTTCAACATGAACTGCTGAAAAATACTGGATTGCATCCTCGAAGTCACTTATTTTAGAATCAATCGCCTGATTTAGGATTTGGGATGTCAAATCAACAACATTGAATTCATCGCGCAGACAGCGCATTGCGAAATCCGCAACTTCCTGTCCCTGCGCCTTGCGAATGACATAATAGACGTTATTGAAGCTGATTGCCGATATTGAGGCATTGATTTTGCCTTTTTCAGCAAGAGACCACAGCTGAGCCGCATCCTCATAGAACGGATTCCTTTTCCCGAAAACGTCCAATAGGATATTGGTGTCAAAAAATATCTTTTTCATTTGATACCATATTTTTCAGAGAGGGCTTCTTCAAGAAGCTCCTTGTCAGTCTTTCCGTTCTTAAGGCTGGCGATACCACTTGCTCTTTTTGTAATAGGAGCGATTGGATTTTGCTGGTCAATTCCGGAGCGTGACGCATTTCGGATAAATCTGGAGAACATCGAAGAAATGCTTGTCCTGTTCTTTCGGGCAAGCCTTCTGGCTTGTTCAACAACATCTTTTTCTGCACTCAACGTAAGTTTTGTAAGCATATGGACCCTCACCTGTTTATTACGTATTACATTATCACTTGATACGTATCATGTCAAATTGAATGTATACAAAAGCATATTGATTTCATTTGCCTATAATCTATTCCTTTCCCAGCTTTTTCTTTATTTCATCGGGTACTGTAACTTTTCCACCGCGTTTTTCAATTTCCTTGAGAATATCCAGAGTCAACTTTTCCCATCCTTTTTCTCTAGATTCCTTCATTTTTTCAATTTTATCCAACCGCAAATACAGTTGACGAATCCGGTGAAGGTTCTTGACTCCGGCATGAAAAGAGGAAGGCTGCCACAAGCAGGATTGCGAAGATCGCAGAAGTATGTTTCATCTTCATAAAATCGCCCCTCAGAATATCTGGATATGAGAATTACCAAATTTTTCTTTTATGGAGCGCCGGCAACTTGCCGGCTAAATTAAGATTACTTGAGCTTCTTTAATGTCTTGGCATCCACTTCATCCTGAGGCCTTCCTGAAGACTGCTTGTTTCGGATAAGATCTTTCTTTCCTATGAAATTGACTTCCATTTCCCCATATTTCCCCCGGACTATATGCTTTTCAGCATCTTCAAATGAAACACCGTCAATCTCGTTAATTAAGTCAACTCTTACAGGGGCCACTCCAAACTGTATAATATTACCCATCTTTTTAAAAAGCCCCATTGGAATCTTATTCTGAGGAAATCCGAAAGTTTTCAATGAGTTTCTGATTTTGACAATGTTTTCTTCGGAGTTCAGGAAGAATATGTCGATATCCTTGGTGAAGCGGGGGTATCCGTGGAAAGCTACTGCATATCCCCCGACAACCATGTACCGAACTTTATTTTGCTCTAACAACTTTAACAGTTCTTCGAAGTCTGGCTGGGTATTCATAAAGGAATTTTCCTGCCTCCAGTCTCAGCTGCTCAACAAGATCCAGACGTTTTGACGGGCTTCTGGGAGTGTCCCAGATGTTGCTGGTTTTGTCATGCATGCCCTTGACTGTGATTTTCATGTTCATATTGTTCAGCCATGCCCTCTGGTCGATATTCATTATCTTCTCAATCTTAATTTAGCATTATGTCCCAATGTATCCAAGCTCTTCTTATCAATATCCGGCGCGGAGCTGCCTGTTAATATATTTCATCCTGATATTTTTATAAGAAAGCTTTGAAAAACACCTGCATGCGTATATAATTACCGCTCTGTGTGTTTTTGATTTTTAATTTTTGATTTTAATTAAGAGAAACCAAATTTAATTCTTTAAAGAAAGGGCTGTAAAATGGCTGTGAAACTCGGAATCAACGGATTCGGAAGAATCGGAAGAATGGCGTTCCAGGCGATCTGCGACCAGGGACTCCTCGGAAAAGAGATCGATGTCGTGGCGGTGGTTGATGTTTCAACCGATGCCGACTACTTCGCCTACCAGATGAAGTACGACTCAGTGCATGGAAAATTCAAGCACAAGGTCGAGACATGCAAGAGCGACGCCTCCCTCGAGGACAACGACACCCTCATCGTCAATGGCAACAAGATCAAATGCGTCATGGCGACAAAGACCCCCGACCAGCTCCCCTGGAAGGCCCTCGGAGTTGAATACGTCCTCGAATCAACTGGACTTTTCACCGACTCAGAGAAGGCCAAGGGGCATATCGCCGCCGGCGCCAAGAAAGTCATCCTTTCAGCCCCCGGAAAAGGCGAAGTCAAGACCATCGTAATGGGCGTCAACGAGAACGAATACGATGCCGCAAAGCACAATATCGTCTCCAACGCATCATGCACGACGAACTGCCTGGCCCCCGTCGTCCATGTCATCCTCAAGGAAGGTTTCGGCATCGAGACAGGTCTCATGACCACCATCCATTCATACACCGCCACTCAGAAGACCGTTGACGGCCCGTCCAAGAAGGACTGGAGAGGCGGACGCGCAGCGGCATGCAACATCATTCCTTCCTCCACCGGCGCCGCAAAAGCCGTTGGTGAAGTTCTTCCCGTCACCAAGGGAAAACTCACTGGAATGTCATTCCGCGTTCCGACACCGGACGTTTCAGTCGTGGATCTGACCTTCCGCACCACGAAGGACACCAGCATCGAGGAGATTGATGCCGCACTTAAGAAGGCTGCAGGCAGCTACCTCAAGGGCATCCTTGGAGTAACGGACGAGGAACTGGTCTCCACGGACTTTATCCACGACGACCGTTCATCCATCTATGACTCTCTTGCCACCCTCCAGAACAATCTGAAGGGCGAGAAGAGGTTCTTCAAGGTGGTTTCCTGGTATGACAATGAGTGGGGTTACTCGAACAGGGTCATCGACCTCATCAAGTTCATGTCCAAGAAGAAATAAATTTTTCCAGAGAAATTTTATAATAAAAAAGACGGCAGGAAGAAATTCCTGCCGTTTTTTTGACTAGTAGGTACGGGCTTTAGCCTGTACCAGTGTTTATTTTAAGACCAAAATCCGTGGGACAGCCTAAAGGCCGTCCCTACTCAGAAGAAGCATTTTGGTATCGAGAAAAAGGTCGGCATAATCTTTGCGGCATGCAGGATGTTCACGATCTGGACGCAGATGTAGATAGCGAAGAAGCCCATGGCATCAACGAAGGCGATCTTATACTTTTTTATATTGACGTTATAGAATTCCGGTTCCTTGAGCTTGAAGAAGTTCGGGATGAACCTGGGCACGTGCTTCATATAGTTCAGGAACTCGTCACCATGGACCTCTATCAGCCTTTTCTCCTCGCCAATGATGACGAACGGATAATAAATCATGAAAAGGACAACGATCAGACATAATATCAGGAGGTTCTCCGTGGTCAGGCCAAGCCCGATCGCGCCGAAGAAGCTGAAGAAATAAAGGGGATTGCGGACCATCGAGTAAGGGCCTTCTGTGATAAGGTTCTTCGTCTTGTTGCCGGCGATATACAGGGCGGACCAAAGGCGTCCGAGGATGCAGAAGGCGACAAGGAACCCGCCGATGGACTGGAAAATGATGAAATGGTAGAACTCATCCTTCCAGGAATGGTCGGTGAACAGGAATATCGCCGTGATCAGAACTACAATAAGACGCGAGAGGATTATCCTCTTCTTCTTGATGAAATATAATGAGTCACTTACCATCTTGCTGGAATATCTCCTGTATTTTATGAAAAGGTAGAAAATACTCCGATGTTCACAAAAAACAATTCGTCAAAGCACGATTTGAAAAATAAGCGCGAGTAACGATATTAAGAGACGTCAAAAATAATAAATAATATTTTCGATAACTAAGGAGGTTTGTGATGGGTCTCAACAAGAAAACAGTGCGCGACGTCGAACTCAAGGGTAAAAGGGTTGTAATGCGCGTCGATTTCAATGTCCCCGTGAAGGATGGGAAGGTAAAGGATGACACCAGGATAAAGGGTGCCGTTCCATCGATCAAATACATTCTCGACAAGGGCGCGTCTCTTGTCCTTCTCAGCCATCTCGGCAGGCCCGACGGCGAAGTGAAGCCCGAGTTCAGCCTGAAACCGACTGTCGACGTCCTTTCCAAGCTCATCGGGAAACCCGTCCAGTTCGTCGACGACTGCATAGGCGAAAAGGCCGTTGCCGCCGCAAATGCGCTGAAGCCCGGAGAGATCATGATCTGCGAAAACACCCGCTTCCACAAGGAAGAGGACATGAAGGCGAAGACCGACGAGGACAAGGCGAAGACTGCGGATTTCGCAAAAGAGCTTGCGAAACTCGGTGAAATCTATGTCAACGATGCATTCGGAACCGCTCACCGCTCCCACGGCTCGACCGCCAAGATCTGCAAGTATATCCCGGTATCGGTTGCAGGATTCCTGATGGAGAAGGAAATCCAGTATCTCGGGCAGACGGTTGAAAATCCGAAACGTCCTTTCGTGGCGATCATCGGAGGCGCAAAAGTCTCCGACAAGCTCGAAGTTCTCAAGTCTCTCATTTCGAAGTGCGACTCCCTTCTCATCGGCGGTGGAATGGCATATACCTTCCTCAAGGCGCAGGGGCACAGCATCGGGAAGTCCCTCTGCGAAGAGGATCTTGTCGAAACAGCAAAACAGATCCTCTCCGACGCCAAGGCAAAGAAGGTCAACTTCATGCTGCCTGTGGACAACCTTGCGGCCGACAAGTTTGACAACGGCGCCCAGATCAAGACCGTTGGAAACGACATTCCGGACGGCTGGATGGCGCTGGATGTAGGGCCGAAGACGGCAGCCGCATATTCCGCTGAGATCATGAAGGCCAGGACAATTGTCTGGAACGGACCGATGGGATGCTTTGAAATGCCGAACTTTGCAAAGTCTACACTGGCAGTCTGCAAATCTGTCGCCGAAGCCACCGGCAAAGGTGCAATAAGCGTCATAGGCGGAGGCGACTCGGTAGCGGCAGTGAACCAGAGCGGTCTTGCGGGCAAGATGTCGCACATCTCCACCGGCGGCGGCGCATCGCTTGAGTTCCTCGAAGGCAAAAAGCTGCCTGGGGTTGAAGCACTCAACGACATGTAATTATAATTTTTCTGCGAAAAATTATTATAAGGCTTCAGGCGAAACGCCTGGAGCCTTTTTTCTTTACCGGAGAATGTTTTCCTGTTGGAATTCAGAGTTTTCCGTGGACGCCGTAGTCCTCATGGACACGAAGGCGGAAGCTTGGTATTAATATTTTTCCTAATTCCGCTCGAAATTTGGCCTAAACGGCCTATATTGATTGGCTTTTCGAATTTTTCCTTGCACACAAGGAAAATTAACTTATAAAATTTACGAACTTGTGAGGAAATTTTATCATGAGAAAACTTTTCATTGCCGGCAACTGGAAGATGAACAAGACAGCCACAGAGGCAGCCCAGCTTGTCTCAGCCCTGGTGAAGAAGGTCGAAGGACTTTCAGATAAGGTGACCATGGCGGTATGCCCGCCGTTCACGTCATTGGACAGGATTGCCCCTCTTCTCAAGGGGACAGGCGTGGATCTTGGCGCCCAGAACTTATCCGACAAGGCATCTGGCGCTTATACCGGCGAAACATCCGCTGCAATGCTTCTCGATCTCGGCGTCAAATATGTCATCATCGGCCACAGCGAACGCCGCCAGTACTACGCTGAGACAGATGAACTTGTGAGCAAAAAGGCGAAATTCGCACTTGGCGCAGGACTCCTCCCGATCGTCTGTATCGGGGAGACCCTCAAAGAGCGCGAAGCGAACAAGACTTCACACGTCATCACAACCCAGCTCAAGGGAAGCCTTGCGGGGCTCAACGCCGAAGAAATGCACAAGGTAACAATTGCATATGAACCTGTCTGGGCAATTGGTACAGGAAAAACAGCCTCCCCGGACCAGGCACAGGAAGTCCATGCGCTTATCAGGAAACTCCTTACAGACGCCTTCGGAAAAGCAGTTGCAGACAAAGTCATCGTCCAATACGGCGGCTCGGTGAAGGCTGACAACGCGAAGGAACTCATGGCCAAGCCTGACATCGACGGTGCTCTTGTCGGCGGCGCAAGCCTGGACGCGGAAGGATTTTCAGCTCTAATAAAGAATTCAATTAGTTAAGATAAACTTAGTGCCCTAGTGCCTTTGCGCCTATGTGCCTATTAAAAAAACGAGGAAATCATGAATGATATTATAATTGCAGTACTTACGGTGGCGGACGTCCTTATCGCCCTCCTGCTCATCTGCCTCATACTTGTGCAGCAGTCCAAGGACAGCGGATTTGGTAGCGCGTTCGGCGGACTTGGGGAAGGCGTCTTCGGCGCACAGACAGGAAGCCATCTCGCCAAAATGACAGTTGTATTTGCATCGCTTTTCCTTGTCATCACCCTTTCCCTGGCGATAATAACCGGACACAGGAAGGCACCGAGAAGCGTTGTCGAGCAGCTTGAATCCGGAAAGACAGAAACCAAGACGACTGCGCCTGCAAAAACAGATGCCGCACCGGCCGCCGCAAAAAACACCGTGTCACCTGCTCCAGTTGCACCTGCGCCTGCTGCAGCACCTGCGATTCCTGCGGACAAACCGGCTTCGGAACCTGTAAAGGCAGCTCCGGAAAAGACAGACAAGCCTGCCGCCCCTGCACCAACAAAATAATTTACTGTGCAGCTAAAGCTTGTACTCCAATATATTCATATCCTGAAAGAGGCAAATATTAAATATCTTCATTGAAAGAAGATTACCAATGCCCCACGCCATCTTCTACGAGGCTTTCGAGGAAGAGGAGAAAATCCTCAGGAAAGTACTGCCCAAGGGATATAAGTACCTTTTCACCTGGAAGACCATCCAGGAAAGCGGACACAAGACTCCTCCAGCAAAAATAATCAGCACCAGAACCCAGTCGAAATTCCCAATTGGATGGGCTAACAAGCTCGATGCCATCATCACCCGTTCCACTGGATATGACCATGTCTCCGACTATCTTAAAATGACCAGGGCGGATATTGATGCGGCCTACCTTCCCGAATATGCAGCCAGGGCTGTCGCCGAACAGGCTCTCATCATGTGGACCGCCCTGCTCCGCAATCTTTCATCCCAGAGAAATTCATTCAACACGTTCTTCCGCGACGGGCTTACCGGACGCGAAATCCGAAACCGCAGGATAACTGTCATCGGTGTCGGCCGCATCGGCGGCGAGGTCGTTGACATCGCAAACGGGCTCCAGATGAAAATACTCGGTGTTGACATCAAACCAAGAACTGAGATGAAGAAGAAATACGGGCTGAAGTATGTATCCCTCAAACAAGGCCTTAAAAATGCGGATGTCGCAATATGCGCTTTGCCTCTTACTGATATTACCCGCGGAATGCTTGGTTACACGGCTCTCAAGGCGATGCCGAATGGTTCCATCTACATAAATGTCGGGCGTGGCGAAGTCTCACCTACGCAGGATCTTTTCAGGCTTCTCAAGGAATGCCGTCTTGGCGGAATCGGTCTCGATGTCTTTGAATTCGAAAAAGAGCTCGTGTCAGTCCTCAGGGACGGAGAGAAGATTGCCACTTTAAAACCTGCGGCCCGCAAAAGCGTCACAGCAGTGCTGGAGCTAATGAAGGATCAAAGGGTGATACTGACACCGCATAATGCTTTCAACACGGAAGAATCAGTGGAAAGAAAATCCCTCAGAACCGCTGAAAATCTCGCCGCCTATCTGAAAACCGGGAAATTCAAAACGCCAATTATATAAATCCAAAATCTTATTGACAGGATAACTGGATTGGCAGGATAAATTGAATTAACTAATATCTTGAAAATCCTGTAATCCTGTCTAAAAATATTACAATCCGGTCGGGATATCTACGAATTCGCAGTCGATTCCAAACTTCTCCTTGATCCTGCCCATCACCGCGATCACTCCGGGTTTTTCCGTGGCGTAGTGCCCTGCAACAATTACACTGATATTTTCTTCCTTGATGAAATGGAATGATGTATGGTTCCCCTCGCCGACTATGAAGCAGTCCATTCCCTGGCGCGCGGCTTCGACGACGCTGTCAGGCCGGCATCCTCCGCCGGAAATAATCGCAATCTTCTTTACTGGTTTTACAGCATTTCCGAGGACGGTGCATTTCGTGTCCAGCTCCTTATCCAGGATGGCGGAAACCTTGGCAGTTGATGTTTCCTCATTGAGTTCGCCGGCTATACCGAGCTCGCCTCCGTTATACTTAACGAAATTCCTGCATTTCTGGAGCTTCAGCATTTTCGCGATGAGTATGTTGTGCCCAATTTCGGGATGCATGTCAAGGGGGAGATGGGCGGCATAGAGGGAGATGTCATTTTTAAAAAGAGGGGAAACTCTCCTTGCGTTCGGCCCGATCAGCCTTTTGAGGCTGTCATTCCAGCTCAGCCCGTGGTGGACAAAGATGAAATCGGCCTTTTTCGCCACCGTCTTTTCAAAGAGGGCGCTGCAGGCGTCAACACCGAACACAGCCTTCTCCACTTCCAAGGCGCCTTGAACCTGGAGTCCGTTGTTAGAATCATCCTTGAGATTGGGATTGGTCATGAAGAGACTGTCCAGATATCCGACAATTTCCTTAAGTTTCGCCATATTTCATCCTTAATTTTTGATATTTATCCACACCCTTCGACAAGCTCAGGGCAGGCAGAACACACAGAAATGAATTACAAAATACAGATATTTCCCGATTTCGAATTTCACATTATATCCATGAACCTGAATTTGATCACCTTCCATCTGAGTTCGGATTCAGCCTTGCCGTCCATCCATGCCTTGAGCTTTTCCGGATCAATTAACAATGACATTCTTTCAAGTTCGTTTTTGGTGCATCTGAAAAGAACCGGCAGAGCCTTGCCGCATCCGGCTTTTTCAAGATTCCGTTTCGCCCTGAAAAAAATATTCCTGTTGAGATGGTTGCGCAGCATGAGGAAAAGAGGATATAAGCCTGCAAAGATCCAGAACGGCCATATCGGTATTTTCTGATCAAGCCCGAAGAAAAGCCTAAGTATCTGGACTGCCAGGAGCAGGAATACCGGAAGAATGAAAAGGATGGCGTCGTAATCATGCCGGAAACAGTTCCCCATGTATCTTCTGAGGCGGCTCGGTGAAAGCCGGTAGGCGAAAAGCTCCTCGAAAGTCCTGTCCCTTACCGGAAGCCTTGCGACATGGCAGAGCTCATGGGCGAGGAGTTCGTCCCTGGTGTAGAACAGCCAGCGTTTTTTTTCTGCGAAGTTCGCACGGATTATGAATATCGACAGCTGGTTCTGGTCGGGAAAAGATATTGCGCATCCGCCCCAGAGGAGCCCTAGGCTCTTGGAAATGAAGAATCCGGGGACCCAGTCGATGCTGAATTCATAATATTTTCGAGTTAAATCTGCAGCTTCACCCATGATTTCAGGGGTAATCCTCATCCGTGTATCCAGGACGAATTCCCCGAAAATATTATATTTGTCTGTCGAATTGAGATCCTTTTCAATCTCGGAGTAGGAATGCATCATCTCCTGGAGGCGTTTCTTATAGTCGGCAAGATTTTCGCCTGGGGGAAGGAGGAATCCTCTGGAATCGGCTTCCGCCAGGCCTTTCATGTCGCTTTCCGAAAGCGCTTCAATTGCCTTCTTGTCCATTAGGGGCATAGCGTTCCCTTATAAAATTTTCGTCCGAAAATTTTATTTTCACATTCCCTGGAGGTTCTTCTGAAGTTCGACCTGGAATTCCTGGACATCCTCAGGTGTAGGTTTTCCTGTGGCCTTTTCGAGACCGAGCCTTCCCATCTGATCGACAAACCAGTCGGCCTTGACGCCTGAGGCGAAAGTAACGCTGCCGCTCAGTGCGACACCGGGCCTGGTGAGCTTGCTGACTTCAACCTTCGTGCCGCCAGTCCATTCGCCCTTGTCTCCGGAAATAACATCCTTGTCTTCAGATTCTTCTGCTTTTCCAGCGGTTTTCTCTTCCTTCTTGGGTTCGGGCTTGGGGACATCCTTCTCGCCGGCGAGTTTTTTCCAGTCGAGATTTTCAAGTTCCGATGCCAGGAGCCTCAGGTCGAGGAAAGTGATGATCTCGCCTTTTTCATGGAGGAGCTTCTGTATATCTGAAAGAGAAAGTCCTTTTTGGAGGTTTTCAAGGACTATTTTTTTAACTTCGTCACGGTTCATCTTTTGTTTCTCCGGAATTTAATGGATTTTGTGAACATCTAAAACTCAGCCTTCAAAAATAACCGGAATATGAGGATTTTCAAATCTGCGAACCCGCATTTCGCGGAAACCGCGAAATGCGGGTGATTATGAATATCGCCCCAAGCTGATTGCCAATAGTACCCATGAATTGAATGAAGACAGTCAGCCTATTTGCAAGTTTCAGGCTTTTAAGTATATTCTCCAATTGGCATGGAATCTGCTTCTTCTAAAATTGAGAAGCATCATCATTTCCCAAAAAAGAATGGTTTTTAGTATGGCAAAGGATAAACAAAGCAATGATGAACTTGGGATACAGGATCTCCACAGGGAAAAAACGCAGCAGATAATAACAAAACCTGATCTGGACTACCTGGAGGAGGGTTTTATCATATGTTCCAACTGCGGTTGCAGGATCTTCCTCGAAGACAATCCCCCCCTTAGCATTTCCAAATGCCGCGAATGCTCCAATTCCAACTTCATACCTCTGCTGATCAAGGACTTCTGGCTTTACGAACCGCTCGGAGGCGGTGGAATGGGAAGTGTCTACCATTCCTTTTTCAGGCAGAATTCGAATGTCGAAGCCGCCTTAAAAGTCCTCCCGAGGAAAATGAAAAATGACAATTTCCTTATTGAGTCCCTGATAGGAGAGGCCCGGTCCGGAAGCAAGTTCTCCAACCATCCCCATCTCACAAAGGTTTATGAATACGGCCTTTGGGAGGATGAATATTACGCAGCTTATGAGTTTATCGACGGAATAAGGCTTGACCAGATCATTGAATCTCCGGTAAAACGTCCTGACAAGCAGATCCTGTTATGGGCGCTGCAGATACTTTCAGCCGAACAGCATATTTATGACAGCGGTTTCCTGTTCAGGGATCTAAAGCCTCAGAATGTGATGATAGACAAGAACGGGAATGTCAAGATGATAGACTACGGGCTCGCAATAACGGTCCAGGACGCCCTCAGCGGCAGCAATGCTGAAAACATACTCGGTTCGCCGCATTACATGCCGCCAGAAAGGATAGTTGGCGCCCCTGAATCCCAGTACAGCGAGATCTACAGTCTCGGCATGCTTCTGTTCCACATGATCTCAAGGCAGACCTTCTACTCGTCTGAAGACATAAAACACCTTGTTGAAAAGCATGTGGTTTCCCTGAGGATGAACAATCCGATGATGAAGCTTCCAGCAAACACAAATCCGGAACTGGTAAGGATCGTCTGCAAGATGATAAACAGGAATCCATCAGCAAGATACCAGACCTATAAGGAGCTTGGGGCGGAACTTTTCAGGGAATTCAAGAAGACAGCGTGACTTTATGGTTGATCTCACTTCTCTTTTAAGATCGTATTATCCTCCCTGTTCAGGACTTTCTGCTCCTCAAGGGATGCACGGAGGCTGTCCGAGACAGGTTTTGGGAAGTTTGTAAGGCAGTTTTGAATTATGCTCATTTTAATTTCCATATATGGCTTAAGTCCGACCCTCTTCAAGCTGCCGCTCTGGGACTGCTCATAATAGAGATATATTGCATGCGCCCTTTTCTCGAATCCGGCGGCGATATCAGCATCGCCGAACGCAAGGAAGTTCATGCTCTGGTACAACATGCCGTCGATAAGCCCCATGACCTGCTTCATCGAACCATCCTTGGCGTCTTCAATCCATTCCTTGAGGACAAACTCATCAATGTTCTTGAGATATCTCGGATTTCCAGGAAAATCCTTCCTGAGAACCAGGAGGTACTCCTCGGCCTTCTTGTATTTTCCGAAAGTATACAGGTTCACTATCGCATCCACCATGAAGTTCTCCCTGGCTGCGACAAAGGACTTTGATTTCTGCCTTTCATAAACGTCCTCAAACTCCTTCTTGACGGCATCCAGGATATTGAAGTTCGGAGCAAGCATCAGGCTCTTGAAATTGTTCTTGTCGAAGACAAGGAGCCTTCCGGCCTTGAACGCGTCAGCCAGCGACTGGGAGATCATGCGTTCACAGCTGACATCCGGCTCGGGGGTTGTCTGATGTTCAATTCCGAGTGTCGCCCAGTAGATGGCATGGGCTTCTGGCAGGCGCCAGTCAAGCTTTCCATACTTGTTGTTTATCTGTACGACTTTCGCCGGATCAAGCTTGAATTTCGCCTTGAGCAGTCTTTTCCTGAGATAGCTCTCAACAAACTTGATCTCTGCAGGATCCTTGAGCTTCTCGGTGAATTTCACTGGAAGCCTGCCATTGCTCCTGAATTCTTTCTCAAGCGCGTCCAGGGAATTTATTTCCGAATCCTTCAATGCCTTCCATACAGGAGCCTTCTCGTTGAAATGCTTTTTGAACTGTTCTTCATTGTCAGGCATCGCCATGAGATATTCCCATTCGGGCTCCAATCCGCCGAAAGCCTCCATGAGTTCAATGGCCATCTGGTTCTTATAGTAGAGGTTGGCATCGTCCATGATGTTGCCGACCTTGTGCTGGTATATCCATCCCAGCTCCTTGTAAAGGACGGGATCCGCAGGATTATAGTTGAGAGCCTCATCCCTTATAAGTTCTATCCCCCTTCTTACCCAGCGCCACCTGTCCTCAGGGGAGGAGAATGTCACGGAAATATTGTACGCCATGTTCCAGGCAAGGTAGGCGGTGGCTCCTGTGAACCTAGGCTGGAGCTTGGTGATCCATGAAGCCAGCTGGACCATTTCGAAATACTGGCCCTTGTCCTGGAGGGCGATAGTCCTGAGCCATAGCAGATCCGCCACAATACCCCTGAAACTGCCAAGCGCCACCGTCGTGAACGCCACTATGGGCGGTGCATTGTCCACCGGATCCGTGTCGGTCAGCTTTTCACTCACCTTGATCGCATTTATCCGCCTCTGGACATAGTTCGTGACGACGGCAAAGATCACCGTTATCAGGAGGAAGACGGCCACAGGCATAAAGATTTTTCTGATAAAGCTCATTTTCTTATTATCAATCCCAGCTCCCTTCTTCTGTAAAGCAACATCCCCAGGAGGAATATCGGCACCCCCCTTAAAATAAAGAAATTAAATATGGTCCTGCCCATGAATGAAAATTCAATAAGCTCACCGTTAGCCACAGCGTCGGAAACCTCGAATTTCTGCATCGGAATTATCCCCCACAATATCGAATGGCTGACAATTCTGGCGGCGGTCTCATGCCATGCCTCATACTGGGAAAGTTCATCATCTTCGCCAAATTCAGTCTCTATGTTTATGATATATGATGCGCATATCCCTATGAAGAGATATGAAAAGACCACGAATACGGCCATGGGCATTGACAGAAGTCCTCCTGCCGCACAGGCAAGTCCGGCAAGGAACAGCAGTTTAAGGAAAATCATGAAAACAGCCCTGAGATAGTTTTCCAGGAAAGATCCGGCGTTTATAAGGAGCTTCGGGCCGTCGGCCGCCTGGAAATATACCGGCTTGTTCTCCCGGTCGAAATTAGTGAAAACAATAGTGGCCGTGCCATCCTTGTCTATGACGGCAGGCATAAGCGCGATCTCGTGGAAGACTCCGCACATCTGCTTTTCCGGATACTGCGACTTTGCAACAAATATCTCCTTGGTGGGAACCTCCTCATCCGGCTTCCTGCCCTTGACGTCTTCTTCAGGCACAAGAATCCTCACGCTCCACATTCCATCAACCTCCCTCTGGTCTTTCGATGAAATCTTACCGACATACATCCTATATCTGAAATAGATGGGGGTCTTGATGTTCTTGTTCAATCCCTTGAAATCCCAGTATCTCGAACCTGACTGGCCCGGCTTGACTTCACCGAGAAGGGCCACGATCTGCTTGCGGAGTTCGCGCAGCATCGTCTTCTTCTCCGAATTGGTCAGGTTCTGGAAATTCTCCGCCTGCACCGTTTTCAGATAGGCGACCCTCTTTTGGAATTCGGACTTGACCTTGGCTTCGATGTCGGGAAGATCCGGAAGATACACCCTTCTTCCGACAAGGACTTCATTCTCTATTCTCGTCCTCTCCTCCTTTGAGAAATTCTTCCAGGAGAACTGCAGCCGGATAAAACCGTAGACAATACCCGAAGCGACAAGAAGCAGGATCGCGTGGATCAGTACAACTCCGAGCCATTTGCCGACCCAGACCTTTATCCTTGAAATCGGCTTGGTGAAGACCATGTGTATCTGATAGGTCTCAAGATCGTTGGAAAGGACGAAGCAGCCCACCCATATCGTTGAGAGCGAAAGTATGAATCCTACCACTCCGAGGCAGTATTTCAGCGAAACCTGTATGAAACCTGAGGCCGTACCATCGCCAAGAACGGTATTGGGAAGGATCAGGATCGTCAGAAGAAGCACGAAAAGCAGAAGATGGAAGATGTGCGATCTTATAGACGCCCTGCATGTGAGCTTGATAATTGCCCATAAAGAAATCATCGTTCAGCACCCGACAAGTAATTAGCATCCAAGATTGTAAACGTATGCGAATTTCGAAATTCGAAGCACGAAATACGAAACAAATTCGAAATTCGAAGTTTCAAAATTTCAAACATTTATTTTTCTTTATTGTTTCGGATTTCGACATTCGGATTTCGACATTGAATTGCGGGTATATCCCGCATTATTAATGCTTGCCATCTTTTTTGGAAACAAGATGGGAAAGCTTCTTGTTGATCTCTTCGCGGTCCTCCGGCGGCTTGAGCTCGGGCAGCTGCTTCTTCTCCTCGACTGCATGCGTGGCAAGCCTGTCAATCTTCTCCCTTGACTTGCCCGATTCATCCTCCGCTTCCCCTTCTTCCTCCTTTTCAACCACTGGCATTTCAGGCTTCGTCTCCTTTTGTACGGATACGAGCTCCTTGAGGACATCGCGTGATTCCTCCTTGAGATAGCCGGCGATCTCGCCTCCGCCTTCCGCTCCATAGGTCTTCACGCTTTCGCTTCTCGCCTTGTTGACCACGTCTAGGAAGAAATCTTCAAGTGTCCGTCTCGGATGATCTATCACAAACTCCTCACCCTTGAGGTTGTCCCTCAGTATTTTCACCAGCCTTTCGGTGATCCCCTGTTCAAGCAGCGGGGTGGTTATGCGGCTCGAGCTTGAAATCGTCAGAAGCTCGTCGAGTGTTCCGGAGGCCCTGATGACTCCGCCATAAAGTATCAGCACCCTGTTGCATATGTCCTCGACATCACCGAGAAGATGACTGCTCACAATGACGGTCTTGCCGCGCTTCTGCAGGAATGTTATCAGATCCTTGATCTCCTTGCAGCCGATCGGATCAAGTCCGGAAGTCGGTTCGTCGAGTATCAGGAGGTCGGGATCATTTATCATCGCCTGGGCAAGCCCGATCCTGCGCGCCATGCCTTTTGAAAATTCCCCCACCGGACGGTTCCTCACGTGGCTGAGGCCGACCATTTCCAGGAGCTGTTCGCTCCTGCTCCGGCGCTCCACCGCGGAAAGATTGAAGAGGGCTCCGAAAAAGTCCAGAGTCTCCATTGCTGTAAGATATTTGTAGAGATATGATTCCTCGGGAAGATATCCTATCCTCATCTTTGTACGTACGCTCCTCGGGGATTCCCCGAACACGGTAATCGAGCCGGCTGTAGGATAAAGGAGACCGAGCAGCATCTTTATGGTAGTAGACTTCCCGGAACCGTTGGGCCCAAGAAGACCAAGAACCTCGCCCTCGTAGACTTCAAAGTCGATATCATTCACCGCCTTGGCCTTCGGACGGTTCCAGAAATCACGGAACTCCTTTGAAAGGCCGACGGCCTTTACGACAGATTCCTTTCCCGATATAGGGTTCTGCAAGTGGGCATCTCCTCTGTTTTTGGAATTCTCTTATTATATAAATTCCCGATGAAACCAGGTTCAAATTATCTGCAGGAGCTTGCTATTTCAAGCACGCTTCCCATGAACCTCAAATAAAAAAACACCTTGGCGGATTAGACCAAGGTGCTTTAAATAATTCAAGCTTATGTTATTTGGTGGCTTTTTCTGCAGCAGCCTTTGCATCGGCGGCGGCCTTGTCGCCTGCGGCCTTTGCATCGGTGGCTGTTGATTCTGCTTTGCTCTTGAGGCTGTCAAGAGTGCCTTCCGGCTTCTTCTCTCCGCAACCCGCAACAAACGCCATAGCCACGCCCATAATTACTGCCATCATCATTAATTTCTTCATGTTTACCTCCCTTTTGTTAATTAGATTTTTGTAAAATATATCGATATCTGGAAAATTCAATGCCCTTATATGTCCTTCTCACAGTTTTATGGATTTGCCCGGAAATCTTCGCATGGTATATTGGAACCATACAGAAACTGGCATAAGGAACATGTCCTATGAAGAATGAAAAGACAATTCTGATCCTCAGCGTTTCCGCAGGGGCCGGACACGTAAGAGCCGCCGAAGCCTTGAAAAAGACCACCGAGGAGAATTTCCCCGGCTCAAAAGCCATACATCTCGATGTCATGGAGTTCGTCCCGAGGCTTTTCAAGAAGATCTATGCGGAATCCTATATCAAGGTGGTCGACCGCAGCCCCGCACTCTGGGGATTCCTCTATTCACAGACCGACAAGGAGGAGAAGGAGCATTCCCTGGCAAAAAAGATACGATGCGCTGTCCAGAAGCTGAACACAAGATCCCTTTTCGACAAGATAGACGAATTGCATCCGGACATCGTCATATGCACCCATTTCCTCCCGGCTGAACTTCTCTCAAGGAAGATCGCCAGGGGTAAATTCCCAGCTCCGGTCTGGGTTGTCGTCACCGACTTCGACATACATTCCCTGTGGGTACATCCGCATATGTCCGGATATTTCGCGGCAAGCCCCGAAGTCGCATGCCGGATGAAGGACAAAGGCATAAATCCCGCGAACATACATGTCACCGGCATCCCGATAATGCCTGTCTTCAGCAGGAAACATTCAAGGGCTGAATGTGCAATAGGACTGGGTGTGAATCCCGAGAAGACAACGATACTCCTGATGTCCGGAGGCCTTGGTGTCGGCGGCATACACCTTATCGCCGATAAACTCCTGAAGATAGACAGTAATTTCCAGATGTTCGCACTTGCCGGAAAGAACAAGGAGCTTCTCGATGAACTGAACAAGATGGCAGAATCATTCCCCGGAAAACTGTTCCCTACGGGTTTCACGACTACTATCGAGAAGAACATGGCAGCAAGCGATCTCGCGATAAGCAAGCCCGGCGGACTCACAACCTCGGAATGCCTTGCGATGGGACTTCCAATGATCGTTATCTCCCCGATTCCCGGACAGGAGGAGCGAAACTGCGACCATCTGCTTGAAAATGGAGCTGCGGTGAAGGCGCACAATGCAGCCGTCCTGGAATTCAAGCTCAGACAGCTCCTGGAGAATCCGGCACGGATCTGCGAAATGCGCAAGGCCGCGCTGAAAATAGGCAGACCGCACGCGGCGATGGATATTTTGAAGATTGTTTTCAAAGAGCAAGTCGGTTTTTAAACCGACTATTGAAACGTCGGGTTGAAACCCGACATACTTTTATACTATGGACTTATTAATTTTACTGTTCTGGGTTTTAATCCTCGCGTTCTTCTTCGCGAAGGTGGAGGTCCATATCGAAGGCGACAAGGGCTGGGGCTCGGGACTTCCAACCTGGCGAATAGAGAAGCACTGGCTCCTTGACATATTCTGGGGCGGACGGCCGATGACTGGCTACCACGCATGGGTTTTCCCGTTCATGATACTTATATTCCATCTTGTGTTTTTCCTGGAGTCGAAATGGTCCTTGAAGATGGAAGCCAGGACCATCGCTTCAATAATGATGTTCTGGATGGTGGAGGATTTCCTCTGGTTCATCCTGAATCCCCACTACGGACTTAAGAAGTTCAACAAAAAGGACATCCCCTGGCACGGACATCGCTGGTTGCTCTTCATGCCGGTCGACTACTGGTTTTTTACCGTCGCATCAGCATTGCTGTTCTGGTATTCGTATTTCTCGAAATGACGGGGAATGCATGGATTAGAGTTGAAGGAAGATATGGTATCCCGTATTTTAGTTTTCGCTTTTAATAATTGTTTGTAGTCAAGCCATTATTGGCTGTGTCTAAAAAAAGAAGAAAAACACGCAAGAATGCGTTAACTACGAACAATAATACTGTTAGTTACGCTCATTTGCATGGAGGGGCGCGCTTGCCGCGACCGTTATTCTTTATGAAAATCAAAAAAGGTTAAAATGATAAAATCACGTATGTTCATATTCGCGATCTCCGCAATGGCGCTTCTCGGACTTTTCTGCAGCGCCAGGTCAGATGCGGCGGACGAACTCCAGACCCTGCAATTCAAAGCCTCATCTAATCCAGTTGTCAATCCGGGCAAGGGATGGGTTGTCTATGGCGGTTCGCCGAAAAGCCACAGCCAGGACGCTCTGGACGTATGCAGTTCGGCCTACACGCGTTTCTCCTGGAGCCAGTTGGAACCTGAAGAAGGCAAGTTCAACTGGGAACCGATAGACAAGGCGTTGAAAGAATGGGATGCCGTCGGGAAACAGTTCGGATTCGGAGTGATGTGCGAAAGCTTCCATACCAGCTCAAAATATAATACGCCCAAGTGGGTGTTCGACCTCGGAGTACCGTCGATAGAATATGACGGTGAGAAAATCAAGGGACAGGTCGCCCTCAAGCAGTGGGACAATCCGATCTTCCTCGAGAAACTCGGTAATTTCCTCGTCGCGATGGGCAAACGTTATGATGGAGATCCACGCGTCTCCTATATCGACATCCGTTCCTATGGTCAATGGGGCGAGCAACACCTCCTCCACCTCAAAGGCTCGGAAAAACTCTCCCCTGACGGCCTCAAGAAACACATCCAGCTCCATCTGGACGCATTCAAGAAGACCCGCCTCCTGATCCCGTGGGGCGAACCATTCTACAATCCCGTTTACGACTGGGCCATCGAAAAAGGCGTCGGGATAAGGCGTGACGGCGTCCTTGGCAATTCCAACGGCTCCGAACTGATACGCTGCAAGGGAAAAGTTCCCTCATTCGGCGAATGGTACTCCAACTATGAGCGGCATAGCAGGAATACCGGACAGAAGTATGAATGGGGCGATAAGCTGGAGGACAGGGTACTCGACGACACAGTGCGAGGAGCTTTCACATATCAGAACCTCGGCCAATACGACACCAAAGATCTCTTTGTCAAGGAGAAACGCCCCTTCATCGACAAGCTCACAAACATGATGGGATATCATTTCCTATTGGATGAAGCCGTAATTCCGCGCCATATAAAATCCGGCACCGGCTTTGAAGCCGTCTTCAAATGGGAGAACAAAGGATTCGCATTCATCTTCATTCCATGCACCGTAGTTGCGGCTCTGGTCGACAAGGATGGCAAGGTCGTGGCGAAATGTCCGGCAGCCGGCTGTCATCCAGAAAAGTGGGCTCCCGACGGCAAACAGATTTCCGAAAGTCCCACCCTGAAATTCTCAGCACCTTCCGGTTCCTACCGGCTTGCAATCGGACTCTTCTCCGAGCCTAAGCGCCAGGATCCTGACATCAGACTCGGTATTGAAGGCGAGACTGCCGGCAACTGGCATATCCTCGGGAATCTCAATATCGACTGAAGAATTGGAGCGCCGACCCTGGTCGCCTACCTGTCCAGTACGCAGCCCTGGAGGAGGCAAAAATCCTGCATGTGATATATTACTTCCATCCCTTACCGCTGACCGCAAGCCAGTCGCGGACGTCGGGGAACCTGATAGTCCTGCCAGCTTTCTCATATGTCTTGAAGACTTTTCCAGTCCTCGGATCCACAATGCGCATAGGTCCGCAGATCGTAATGCCCGGCTTGAGACTGACAGTTCCTCCAACCGGGGAATAAAAGACAAGCGTTCCGTCTTTTGACTTGGCGGCGGCTACAAATGCTTCAGGTTTCTTTGCTCCGGGCTGTCTTGCAAGGACCGACTGGCATGGTTTCAAGGACGTCCAGGGAATGCGGTCGAAAATAGATCTCATGACCGTCATGCTCCTGATCCCGGGCGTTTCAAGTCCGGTGTGCCACGGTTGGACTTTCCTGGCGTTCCAGTTGCCGTGCCCTTCGCTCGGGCCGGTCTTGAAGTTCCAGTTCCAGATCGCGTCATGTCCATAGGTGAGCCCGGCCGTCGGACTCACAAGCAGGCTCCAGTATGCGGCGCGTCTCACATGGAAGTCTTCAAACAAAGTTCCATACTTGTAACCGTGCATCACCTCATAGTTAGGCTCGAGATTTATCACAGGAAGCGGAGGTTTTCTTTTCCAGAAGGTCGCCGGAGGCCCCTTCACCAGCCATTTCAAATCCTTCTCATAATCGCCATGCCCTGACTGGTAACCTATGATATCAAACCATTTCTCCTTCCTGAACTCCTCGCCTATCCAGCTCAGCCCGCATGGATGGAGGGTGACGAGACGGTCGTGTCCTGTGCTGAACACCGACCTGCCCATCCTCTTCCATCTTTCAAATCCGATCTCCTGGTATTTGCCGTCGCCGCCGAGAAACCAGACCAGCTGGTGGGCATCATAGCGGGAGACGATATACGAAGCAAGTTTTGCAGCATCATCTTCGGGAAGCTTGTATCCGACGTCGGTCTTGAGCAGGCTCCAGAGCACTACCGGCGCGGCATACATCCCATTTTCGTTTATCATCGCGACACGTTTGTCCAATCGCTGGAAGAATGAAGGATTGATGTGGATGGGATGCTTCTCGCCGCAGGCTTTTTCACCGGCCTCGTCAAACGCATCCCCCCTCCAGTGGCAGCACACGAACTGTATTATATTGAAACGCTGTTCCGCACGGAGACTGAGATATCTCTTCCAATTGCGGTCGCCGCCGCGTATGACGCCGTTCCAGGCGGTATCGCCAAGCCAGAAGAACGGCGTTCCGTCCGAATGGACGATGTGGCTCCTGTCTTGCGAAAGCTCAAGCGGACCATGTTTGTAGACAGGATTTTTCCCTTTATATTCAACACATTCGAATTCGCCTTGTTTCTGATGAAGCCCAGGATCGTCGCCCTTGACACAGCGTGTCTTCCATTTCCATGTTCCTATCTCATCAGGGCTGAACCTTGCGCGCCATATGTTTGAACCGTCCCAGAAGGCCCGTATAGTGGTGGCCTTTCCTGACGGACCTGTGAATTCCACCGCCACCTGGCAGTCCCAGAGGGGGTTGACATGTTTCCTTGCGGATTTTAATGCGGTCTCAAATATGCAGAACCTGCTGACTTTCACGTAAATTCCCTTTCATATTTCAATTATTTTCTGTTCCACGGCATACAAATAGCATGAAACTACAACAAATTCTCAAATTTCCATACAGTCAATCAGTTTTAGCAGATTCAGAATATTACATAGGCCCCCTCTGGGCCCGAGGAGGGACAAAAATAATTATCTGGTATATACTTAGGGCTACAACTATATGGCGTGCATCTGGCAACGACAAACCCCGGCAAACCATGATCTCCAATTCTAGAAAATCACTTAATCTTCAACTTGAACTTCCGGACGTTCGACCTGTAGTAGCCGGCTTTCTGTCCTTCGGGCGACCAGCTTCCTGAGAACTGCATCCAGCCTGTGACACCGTCCGATTCCATCCACTTAAGCGGAATCCGCGGGCAATATGGGTTGAATGCCTTCCCTTGCCAGTATTCCTCGAAATGGACCAATGAGAAAGGTCCCCAGGGTTCCAGTGATTCGAATATCATCAGATCCGTACCGTCATTACCAGAAAAATCCTTGTGCAGTCGCCAGGTCAGAAGCAGATATCTTTTAATTTCCGCAAGATAGACCATCTCCGGAATGCTGATCCAACGATGCATGCTCAGTATCGGGATCGACTCGTCAAGATCACGGTTCCAGACAGGCTCTCCGGAAATCTCATACCCCGATATCCATTCCCAAGCTTCGCGTTTCACGATACTGTCATCCGGCACTCGCCCTATCCTGAGATTGCTACCGTTGTCCCACTGGTCGGATGAAACAGCATATACGAAATTGTCCCGGGCATTCTCGTTGTTCTTTCCGAAATTGACGAATGCCGGCCCGCCGAACTTGTGCCCGGAGAACATCGGCGCAGGAATATTCTTCAGCGTCGGCACCCAGAATCCGCCCTTATTGGTGGAATACACGATCTGCGCGTCGCTGCCATGCTGGGAAAGGATGCTATATGGGGCCTTCTTCGCCTTCAGCATGTTCTGGAATGCGAAGTAAAGAACGCCATCAACGCAGATCATTCCACTCGGTTTCGGTCCGTCGCCGCCCCAGCCGAGATAATCGTTCATGTGATTGACCTTCGTGATCTTGTAGTCTTCAGGGCTGCCGCTGAACTTCTCGACGTCGAGTCCGCCGGTGGTCTCGCCCCATAGAGGATCACCAGCCGAAGTGTATATCTCGCCGTCCTCCGCCCAGGTCATCGGAAAAGTATCGCCTTTGATGTCCTTCTCGGGATACCCGATCCCATCTCCGAGCCATTCAAGCCCCTTGATAAAACTGCTTTTCGGAACTGATAATTTATTTCTCATATCTTCCCTTCTCCTTTTAAGTATGTCGGGTTTTAATCCGACAATTATTTGGCGGTTTCCTTCGACAGGCTCAGGACAAGTAAAAACCGCCTTACTTTTTGCTCCATCTATATAATATTATATTGCATATTATTGCTATAATTATTTCCTGCTTGCCCTTCATATTACATTGTGATATATTTTTCCGCAATTGACAGAATTGCTATTTTTTTGTGTAATATTGCTTATACAAAAAAGCATGTTGGGCTTCAGCCCGACAATCCATATTAATCAGGCGGTTTAAAACCACCTTACTCAAGAGGAAACAATGAGCAGCTCAACGCTTCAACAAGTTTTCGTCGGCCGGCTGAAAGTTAACTCCGGATGGAAAGTCGCCTTCGGCATGCATACTCACGGGCATGTGGAGGTAATGCTCATGCTGGGCGGACGTCTCCGCGTGCAGGTCGGCGGGGAGACCGTTGAAGCCGGAAAGGGAGATGCCCTCTTCTATGCACCTGGAGTTCCTCATCTAGAGGAGGCGTCTCCAGAAGGTGCGGATTTTCTTTTCTTCAATGTTCCGGCATCGCAAAGATTCTCCTGCAAACCGCTTGTCAAGGATCCGGGCAGACGGCTTCTGACCCTTGCATACTGGATTTCCGAGGAGAGGGAAAAACCTTTTGAGAAGCGTGACAGGATAATCCGCGCATATGTCGATGCGGTCATCATTGAAATGGAAAAGCTTTCCGAGGCGCAACAAATCTCACCATTATCGCACATCCGCGACCACATGATGGGGACATTGACGAAAAGCCATTCCATCGGCTTCCTTGCGAAACGTGCAGGGATGAGCAAATACCATTTCATCAGGAGCTACAAAAAATGTACAGGGCTCACACCGATGCAGGATCTTCTCCTCATACGTCTTGAAGCAGCATGCAATCTCCTGACGACGACGGAAATGACTCTCAAGCAGGTTGCGGAAGAGACGGGATTCTGCGACGAATATTATTTTTCGAGGATGTTCCGAAAGCAGTACGGCACCACCCCCGGCGCATTCAGGCATGGAAGGAGTTGATGCTACGCAAGATGCCACATGCGCAGTCCGTCAATATTTGCAAAGTGCTTGTCATAGGTGACAACAACGGCGCCTCTCTCGACAGCCTGGGCGGCAATCCATACGTCATTGACTGGAATGGGCGTTCCTTTCCGGCGCAAAGCATCCTTGATCAGGCCAAAGCAATTGCCAGTTTCACGGGTGACCTCCAGTGTTTCGACAGAAGGTCTGGCGAGAAACCTGTCAAGTATTTCAATGTTTTTCGCATAATGCACCCCACCGCGGAAACCAGCCTCGAGTTCACCTATTACGACGACAGATGCAAAAACCTGATCCGCCCCTGATATTGTTTTCAAAACATCCTCATCGCCCCGGAAAAGGGCCGCGAAGGCGTTGGTGTCAAGAATAACCGCTCTCATTGCCAGTCCTTCTCATCTACACGTTCAAGATCGGAAATGGCCTGGTTGAATTCTTTAAGATCCTTGTCCGACCATATTCCGGAAAATTCCTGGAATTCCGCACGGTGGCTTTCAACGCGTGAAGGGCCGGACACGCCAACAGCCCCCGAAAGCATTTCCTTGAGGAGCCGGTTGAGGCTCTTCTTTTCTTTCTGCGCCTTTGCGCGGATCCGTTTCTCAGTCACGGAATCAAGGGCATGTATGGTCAACGTGCTCATCAGTAATAATCCTTTCTGATGCATTTGTGATTCATTATGAACTAATAATACATCACACTGAAGTTTCTTCAAGTGTGGCATGCAATCTTCTGATGACAAGCGAAATGACCCTCAAACAGGTTGCTGACTAGATGGTTTTCTGCGACGAATGCTATTTCTCGAGGATATTCCGCAGGCAGTAGGCAGTACGGCGCCACGCCCGGCGCATTCCGGCATGGGCGAATATAAATTTAGCCACAGACTTGCACGGACTTTCAAGAGTTTTCTCGCACAAAGGCACAGAGGCACAAAGTTATTGAATAATAATCTTTAAAGAGAACCGGCTCTCCTCTGCCTGGCAGAGGGAATATACGGAACATGCATGAGAAATCATTTCTTTGTGTCTTTGCGTCCCTGTACGGGAAAATATTTTATCTGAATTCCCAATCTGTGTGATTCGCAGGGAAAAATTCCCTTCGTGTACTTCGTGTGTTTCGTGGTGATAATCCCTCTTCCTCCTCTTAAAATATTTTGAATGTTTTTTCTTTTTCCGCTTGAAATGCCCTGAATTAAAACTAATTTGTTTTGGGGAAAAAAGGTGAATAAAGGGGATTTTAGGTGAAACAAGGCTCAAAAAGCATCATGCAGGAGGAGAACTTCTTCTTCGGGGAGTTCGAGCATTCGCTCGATCCGCAGAGGAGGATCGCGATCCCCAGCAACTGGAGGAAGGAGAAGAAGGCGAAGTTCATCCTTCTCCAGGGAAGGCATAATGCGCTCCAGCTGATCCCGCCTGCGATCTTCAACGACTTCATCGCGAAGGTCCGCAAGGTGTCATTCGCGGATGCGGCTTCCGCGCTCGCGCTGGTCCGTATCGGTTCGGTGGGGCAGGAGTGCGAATGCGACAGCCAGGGAAGAATCTCAATCCCCCAGAAGCTCATCGACCAGTCCGGCCTAAAAAACCAAGTGGTACTTGTCGGAGCCGTGACAACCATACAGATATGGTCGAAGGTCAACTGGAACCTCTTCCAGAAATCAGACCAGAACGACGTGCTCGACGTGATCCAGAAGATAAGCGAAAAGCCCGATGATCTGACAAGCATAATAAAGGGGCTCAAATAGAACTTGAATGAAAATGACATACAGGAAAATCAGAAGTTTGGACATGTTCCGGTTCTTCCGCGGGAGGTTGAAGACCTGCTGGTGGTGAAGACGGGTCCGGTGAAGGTGATCGACGGGACAGTCGGTTACGGCGGACACAGTTCCTTGATAATGAAAAAAAATGTGGAGGCGGTTTTGCTGGGCATTGACCGTGATGGCGAGGCATTGGCGGCAGCGGAAAAGATTTTAAGCTTCGCCGGGAATCGCGTTCATCTGGCAAAGGACAGTTTCAGCAATCTCGCGGCATGCGCGGCCGGACTGGGGTGGCACTCGGTTGACGCCATACTGCTGGATTTGGGAGTTTCATCTCCCCAAATTGACGACCCGAGGAGGGGGTTTTCATACAGGCTGGACGGTCCGTTGGACATGCGAATGGATGTCCAGTCCCGGGAAACCGCCAGCCGCATTCTAAATACTTATCCGTATGAGGATCTTGAAAGGATCTTCAGGGAATACGGGGAAATCCGCAAGAGCAGGACGCTCGCGGACGAGATAATAAGGAGAAGGAAGCAGAAGGAATGGATGTATACGGCGGAACTTGCAGAACTGTGCGACTCGATCCCGGGGATTGTAAGAAGACATGGCCCCCCTGCTCCGTCATTGTGCTTCCAGGCTCTGAGGATAGAGGTGAACAGGGAACTCGAGGAATTGAAGAAGGCACTTGAAGAAGGAGTGAAATTGCTGGCTCCGGGAGGAAGGATGGCTGTGATAAGCTTCCATTCGCTCGAAGACAGGATCGTAAAACAGTATTTCAGCATGATGGCTCGCTACTGTCTGTGTCCGCCCGGCCTCCCGGTTTGTATATGCGGACACAGACAGAGCTTAAAACTGATAACAAGAAAGCCGGTTGTCGCATCAGAAGAGGAGAGAAGGACGAACCGCAGGGCGGCACCGGCAAAGTTGAGAGTGGCGGAGAAGTTATAATTAGGGAAGGGAGTAATCCGTTTTAGGTGTCAGTATATGAATTCCTGTCTAAACCCTAAAACTTGAAACTTAACACTATCTTATCGATGGAAAATTTAAGGATTTAATGGAAATGGCAATCAACGTAACAAGTTATAATTACAGCGGCCCGAGGAAAAGGAAGGCCAGGACTTCAGAAACGAACAGATTGAAGATTTTCGCGACAACCCTGAAGCTCTCGATACCCTTCTGCATTTTTTTCGCAGCGGCAATCACAAGGGTAATGTGGACAAGCCAGGCGGAATCACTGAACAAGGCATCCATCTCCCTGGAAAACAGGATCATGGATATTGAACGTGAAACTGCAAATCTCAATATAATGATCGAACAGGAGAGCGGAAAGAATATCCTTGCCCAGGTGAAGAGGTACAATCTTGACCTGCATTATCCCCAGCCGGGACAGATCAAGAAGTTAGAATTCAAGGGGAAAAATGTCGTCAAGGCGGAGCCCCCCGTAAAGCAGCCGGCGAACACAAAGCCTATAATGGTGACCCAGAGGAACGGGGCGAAGAACGATGCTTCGTCAAAATATTACCGCTAATGAAATATTCACTGAATTGCAGTATTCAGTGAATATTTCATATAATAATGGCTGAGATTACAGGGAAAAACAGCAGATGGGCCGCAAGTATTTCGTCGCGAGGATAATAATAGCTTCAGCAATCTTCCTGTTCATCCTCATAGCGCTGATCCTCAGGATATACCATGTCCAGATCACCCGGCACGAGGAACTCTTCGACAAGGCAAAGGACACCTATACTACTACTGTCAAAAGAGAAGGTAAAAGGGGCGAGATATTCGACATTAACGGCAATCTCCTCGTCGGCAACAAGCCATGCGTGGACATAGCCGCCGATCCTTCCGAGATCAAGGACAGTTCAAAATGCCGTGAACTCGCCGAATATTTCCAGAAAATCCTCGGAATCGACTATGACTCCATATACAGGCGTCTTTCCATCAAGCTTTCTGAATCAGGCAAGCCGATAAAATATGTGATCATTAAAAGAAGCGTTGATCTGGAAGTCGCTGAAAAGATCAGGAAGGAAGCCAAGATCAAAAAGTACAAATGCCTTGTCTTTGAAAACAAGACAAAGCGTTCCTATCCGAAGAACAAGCTCCTCGCAAACATACTCGGCTTCATCAATGTCGACGGCAACAAGGTAGTACCCGAAGGAGGTATCGAAAAAGTCGTCAACACCAACATGACGCCTACGGAGAGCGTTTCCGTAATAGAACGGAGCAGGAAGGGGTTCCGGCTCCAGGGTGAGGAGGACAAGATGAAGGCCGTACAGGACGGAAACAACATCTATCTCACGATATCCGAGCCGGTACAGATGATCGTCGAGGACGAGCTTGAAATCATCATGAAGAAATTCAATCCCGACGCAGCTTATGCCGTCATGGTCGATCCCTATACTGGAAATATCCTGGCCATGGCGCAAAGGCCTTCCTTTGATCCAAACGACAGGACAAACATGGATCCCAAGGCATGGAGGAACAGGATCACCGAAGATACGTTTGAGCCGGGTTCCATAATGAAATCCACAATTGTCGCCGCCGCCCTGGACATGGGAATTGTGACACCCGACACCCGGATCGACTGCGAGAACGGGCACTGGCTGTTCTGCGGAAAAATCCTTGGCGAAGCCGCCGGACACGGGTATGGCGTCATACCCGTCTGGGAGATCATCCGGAAATCCAGCAATATCGGCACTGCGAAGATCGGCGTCATGATGGGGAAGTACAAGGAATATGAGACCATACGGAGTTTCGGGTTCGGTCAGAAGACTGGAATCCCTCTAAAACCGGAAGCCTTAGGTGTAATACTCAAACCCGACCAGTGGGACGGGCTGACAGTTTCAAGATATCCCATCGGACAGACATTCACTGTAAGCCCCCTGCAGATGACCCGGGCCTACTGTGCGCTCGCAAACGGCGGAAAACTCGTAGAGCTCCGCCTGATCGACCGCCATCAGAATCCGGCCACAGGCGAGGAAATAAAAATGGAGATTGTATCCGGATCAGGTAGTATTTTCAAAAATCCCCAGACACACAAGAGAATAGTCAACATGCTCAAGCTCGTCACGCAGAAGGGTGGCACCGCTGAAAAGGCCGCGGTCAAAGGATATGATGTCGCCGGCAAGACGGGAACTGCCCAGAAACTTATCATTAACGAAAATGGCAAGAAAGTTTACTCCAATTCGGAATACTTCTCGTCATTCATCGGATTCGTACCTGCCGACAAGCCCGCCTTCGTCCTTCTGGTCACTCTTGACAATCCCAGGCCGGTCTATTATGGTGGGCTTGTCGCGGCTCCAGCCTTCAGCCATATAGCCAAGAAAGCCCTCCGTTTCATGAATATTCCGCCGCAGTATGAAATTCCCGAGGAGGAAGAGGAGGACGACCTATGATCGAGAAGAATTTTTCGGAATATATCGACTTCCTCGATGAACTTGTTGTGGCCAGCAGGCCCGCCGGAGATTTCATCGTAAGTTCGGTCACCAACGATTCCAGGAGCGTGGCTCCTTCATCAGTCTTCATCGCGATCCAGGGAAGCGGAAAGGACGGACATGACTTCATAGACTCCGCCATCGCCTCCGGAGCAAAGGCGGTGATCCATGCCAGGGATATTTCATCCTTCAAGAACGGCATAAGCTATATAAAGGTTTCAGACTCATATTCCGCTTATGCACGGCTTGTCGAATGCTTCTACGACTTCCCGTCGAGCAAGATGAAAATACTCGGAGTCACCGGGACAAACGGCAAGACGAGCAGCGTATATCTCCTCAACTCCATCCTCACGTCCGCAGGTTTGAAATGCGGGATCATAACAACCGTCTGCTATGAATGGCCCGGGCATTCCGAGCCAGCCGCCAGGACAACGCCGGAAGCTTCAGAGATCCAGTCTCATTTCTCCAAAATGTATGAAGCCGGCTGCACCCATGTCATAATGGAGGTTTCAAGCCATGCTTTGCATCAGAACAGGATCGGTTCTGCGAAGTTCGCGGGAGCCATCTTCACAAACCTCACCGGAGACCATCTCGACTACCACAAGACGATGGAATTCTACTATGATGCAAAGAAAATACTCTTCCAGGACCATCTTGCAGTAGATGCCGTCGCCGCCATCAATACCGACGATCCATTTGGCAAGCGGCTTTTCGCGGATCTCAGGAGCGCCAACTGCATAAGGTTCGGCAGGGAAAACTGCGATGCGGTCATTAAAATCAACAGCATATCCCAGCTGGGCACGGATTTCACGCTCTCCATCGAAGGCAGGACTTTTAAAATATCCTCCCCTCTCATCGGCGAGCACAATGCCTACAATATTTGCGGTGTCGCGATCATCGCCTACAAACTCGGAATCAGTCCTGAAATAATCCAGTCAACTCTGGAAAAATCCATAGCAATACCGGGTCGTCTTGAGGCTTTCCACTTTAAGGACAATGTCAGCATCTTTGTCGATTACGCCCATTCGGACGATGCGCTGAGGAGAGTTCTGGAAGCGCTGACGAAGCTCAAGAAGAAAAGGATCATCTGCGTGTTCGGATGCGGAGGCGACAGGGACAGGACCAAACGCCCCAGGATGGGTGCAGTTTCTGCTAAATTCGCAGACAGGACGATCGTGACCAGCGACAATCCGAGGTCGGAAGATCCGAAAGAAATCATAGCGGAAATCGTCAAGGGCATCCCCTCAACTGCGAACTTCGCAACAGTTCCGGACAGAGGTGAGGCGATTGAAAAGGCTCTCAATGAGGCCGAACCGGGCGATATCGTCCTCATAGCCGGCAAAGGCCATGAGGATTACCAGGAGATAAAAGGCGTCAAACACCATTTCGACGACCGCGAGGAAGTCAGGAAGCTTATAGGCTCCATTTAGCTTGAAATTATCCTTTGCCTGATTAATCTTATGATACTTATTACTTATGGATAATATTCTATTCACATATAGCGAACTTGAGAAAATCACTTCTGGAAAATTGACAGGTCCGAAACCTTCGGGCCCGGGTATGCAATTTGTCTCGACTGACACTCGGAAGGACTGTCTGAATTCCATCTTCTTCGCGCTCAAGGGGGATAATTTCGATGGACATGACTATCTTGAAGCCGCGGCGTCAAAAAACACCTCTGCAATATGCGTCTCCAAAGATCGGCTCCCAAAAACAAAACTCCCAAAGGATATACCTATCCTGATCGTCGACGACACGTTGAAGGCATATCAGTCTCTTGCCAAGTTCCACAGGAAAAGAATAGGGACAAAGGTCATAGCCCTGACCGGCAGCAGCGGAAAGACAGGCACGAAGGAGATCCTCAAGGCAATACTTGTCCATGCATATGGGGCAGACAAAATATATGCGACTGAAGGAAACACCAACAACCATGTCGGTGTCCCACAAAATCTCCTGAATCTCAGGAAGAACCATGAATATGCCATTATTGAGATGGGCACGAACCATCCTGGTGAAATCGAGGCCCTGAGCCTGCTCGCTGAACCTGATTACGGCCTGATCGTATCCATAGGGAAAGCGCATATCGAATTCTTTGGCGACACAGACGGCGTGGCCAGGGAAAAATCTGCGATATTCGCAAAAATGTCGCCAGCTGGAACTGCGATCATACCCGCGGAAGGTCCGGGAGTAAAGATACTCGACAAATCCGTAAAACCATTCAAGGCTTTGCGTTTCGGCGGGGAATCTGCGAGATCCGCAGATCTGCAGGTGAAATATCTCGGGGGAAGCATGACTGGAAGCAGTTTCGAGCTTCACTGGAAGAATTGCGGACTTCGTAAAACTGTCAACTGGCATCTGCCAGGCAGGCATCAGGCAATGAACGCTGGAGCAGCCGTGCTTGCAGCCAATGCCATGGGCGCATCGCCGGAAATTGCAGTGGAGGCGTTGAACATGGGAGTGCAGATCCCCGGCATGAGGATGCGGATACAGGAACGCGACGGGATAACCTGGATTAACGACGCCTACAACGCAAATCCGGACAGCATGAGGGCCGGAATCGAGTGGCTCAGCGAAGCAACCTCGAAGGATCCAGGAAGAACCTCCAGGATCTTTGTCATCCTCGGCGACATGCTTGAAATGGGCGAAGCCGGCCCCCGGGCCCATGATGAGATATTGGAGTTCACTACCAGGCTCATACCGAAATCCATCTTAATCGTAGTCGGCCCTCTCATGGGCGGAGCCGCAAAGAACATAAGATCAAGACCTGACATTTCCATGCGCGATTTTCCTGATTCGGATGAGGCTGCAAAATATGTGAGGATGAAGATCAAACGTGGCGACATGATCTTCCTCAAAGGTTCCCGGGGGATGAAGCTCGAAAAAATAGAGAATGCATTCCAGCAATAAAGAATCTCTAGGAGTCCATCCAATCCCAATTGATAGAAACGGGGTATTATTGACGGAATCCCTTGCCCTTCGTCGGGCTGGAGATTCTTTATAAAGATTAAAGGGGGGAACTCATATGGGTGGAAAAGAGACCAGTTCCCTTGACTTATATATGGTTTTTCATTATTGTTATCACAGGAAGAAGTATTTTCCAAAATGATTCAAATTCATAAATGACCTTGATAATAACATATCTGCTCCTGACACTCCTGCTGCTCCTGCTGAACGCGTTCTTCGTGCTTGCGGAGTTCGCGGCGGTGAAGGCGCGCCCCACCCATATGGAGGTTCTTGCCGCCAAGGGTGACATCAGGGCAAAGATGATGCAGCACATCCAGACCAAGCTGGACCAGTACCTTTCGGTCTGCCAGGTCGGAATAACGCTGGCAAGTATCGGACTGGGCTTTGTCGGCGAACCCGGATTTGCAAAAATTATTGCCTATCTACTGCTAAAGACAGGATATGGAAACGGCACTGCCGATGCGACAATCCATGGTATTGCCATTTCAGTTTCCTACATCCTCATCTCCTATCTCCATATAGTGCTAGGGGAGCAGGTCCCTAAGATTTTCGCCATCCGCAAGGTCGAACAGGCTGCGCTGAATACCGCATTCCCCCTGCATTTCTGCTATTTCGTGTTCTATATACCATTGTGGCTCCTGAACTGGTCTGTCGATTCCATTCTATATTTACTAGGAGTTCCCAAGGCTCCAAAGCACGAAAGACATTCCGAGGATGAGATAAGGATCATACTCGACAACTCGCAGGCCAGCGGCATGATGACCTTCCGCCGCCTCCTCTATATCGAGAACGTACTTGACATGGGCACTCTGACGGTCAGGAACTCCATGCGTTCCCGCGACAGGCTGCACATACTTAAGACCGGTGCAACACCTGAGGAGAACAACAAGATCATTTCCGAATTCAAGCAGTCGCGCTATCCCCTTATCGGCAATGATCCGGAAACACCTCTCGGGTATGTGCACCTAAAGGATCTTTATCTCGCTTCGATATCCAGCAAACCGACGATGGAACTGCAGTTCTTCATACGCCCCTGTCTCAAGGCCAAGGAGGATGAAAGCATCGAACATCTCCTGTCTGAAATGCAGCGGCGCGGCAACCATGTCGCCCTTGTCTACGACAGCAAAGGAGCTTGGACAGGTTTTGTGACGATGGAGGATCTGCTCGAGGAAGTTGTCGGCGCCATCGAGGAGGAATTCCCGCTGGAGGTGCCGGTTTATCTTTCAGAAAGGCTGACCACCGACAGGGTTCTTCTCGATGTCGAGGGCAGTTCGATAACCAGTGTTGCGGAAAATGCATTGAAACGCATCAATCCAAGCGATCTCCCCATGCCCGTAGAGACAATCATGCTTTCAGTGTCCGAGCGTGAAAAGATCATGAGCAGCTATGTCGGCAAGAATATTGCAATTCCCCACGCCCGTCTCAAAAGCCTGGCGCGTTCCGTGGTCGTAGTGGCACGACTGAAAAAGCCAATCCCCTCACCTGTCCCAAATGAAACCATCGACCTTCTTTTCATACTTCTTACGCCTGCGGACACTCCAAGGATCCATCAGGCCTTGCTCTCGCATATCGCACAGATGCTCGACAGCGAATTCCTGGCTGACCGCCTCATAAACGCAAAAACATCTTCAGAACTTTTCGATGCGCTGAAAACCGCAGAACAGGCATCACTGTAAAACAATGAAGGAGAACAATTGATATCAAAACTTGTTCATAGTGCGGACTCGGTAAACTCGTCCCTCCACGCCTTATGGCGTATATAGGCCTTAAGACGGCGGAGCTATGGAGGGACGCGCTTGCCGCGTCCATTATTTTATTTTTACCTTAATATAAAGGAGAAATTCAAGATGAAGCCTATCGGTCTGCAACTGTACACGGTCAGAGAACTTCTTGGCGAATCCAAGGAAAGCTTTATGTCCACGATGAAACGAGTCTCCGAAATCGGATTTGTCGGCGTGGAAGGCGGTCTCGGCGAGGCAATCAAATACGGAATGACTGCTGAACAGTACAAGGAACTACTAGATCAACTCGGGCTGGAGATGGTCACAGGTCCAGGGCCGAAGCACGATCTCTCGAACATCGAGGAGATCGCCAAGCTCAAGAAGATCTTCGGGTTCAAGCACCTCTTCGGAGGATTTGGCTGGGACGAGTTCAAGACCATGGATTCCATCCGCAAGACGGCTGAACTGATCAATCGCATGACCGCCGCCCTCAAGCCGCACAATCTCCAGCTCTGCCTGCACAACCACTTCTGGGAGTTCGACCGCATCAACGGGAAAATTGCCCAGGAATACATCGCGGAAATGTGTCCGGACGTGAAATTCGAAATCGACATCTATTGGGCCACAAACTTCATGGCGAACGACGCCGCGGAACAGGTGAAGAATTTCCGCGCACGGGTACCGGTCCTGCACATCAAGGACGGCATGATGGAACGTCCGAAGGACCAGCCTTTCGGCGGACCTATGTCGGCTGTTGGAGCTGGAAAAGTCAACGTCAAGGGTGCTATTGCCGCAGCGGATCCAAAGGTGCTGAAGTGGCTGGTCGTTGAGATCGACCGCTGCGAGGGCGATCGCGTGGAAGCCGTGGAAGCGAGCTACCGCTATCTTGTCGCCAACAAGCTTGGCAAGGGGTCGGTAAAGTAAGTAGTAATTCATAAAAGAAAAGAACAGCTCTTGCGAGCTTAACTACGAACAAATTCCTAATTGTATTTGCAATTCGTTTGTAGTCAATGCCGCAAGGCATGTTCTTGACTTTTGGCCGTGACTTAATATAATGGTTTACTTGAAGGATTTCCATGAAAATATATCGTGTTGCGTTCATAGGGTGCGGGCGAATTGCCAGTATTCATGCGGAAGGATATAAGCTGAATAAACAGTGCAATGTTGTCGCGTTAACTGATGTCAAGGCAGAAGCCATCAAGGCATTTTCCGAGAAGCACGGGTTCACCAATGCGGAAACTTTCACCGACTACAAAAAGATGCTCCGCAAGATCAAGCCGGACATTGTCAGTATCTGCCTCTGGACGGGACTCCATGAGAAAGTCGTAAAATATTGCGCCAAGGCGAAAGTCCGTGCGATCCATTGCGAGAAACCGATGGCGCCATGCTGGAAGGACGCACTGTCGATGGCCAAGGCCGCAGAAAAGGCCGGGAGCCAGCTCACATTCAATCATCAGCGCCGGAAGCTTCCTGTCTTCCGGAAGGCCCGCGAACTGGTGAAAAAAGGCGGAATCGGCAAGCTTCTGCGCATCGAGGCCTTTAATCCGAAGAACATCCTCGACTGGGGGACGCATGTGGTCGATATGACCTTCAAGCTGAACGGTGAGGTGCCGGCGACACGCATCCTGGGTCAGATCGATGCCCGGGAAGGCGGTTCGTGGTTTGGAATTCCGTTCGAACAGCTGGCGATCGGCTGGCTTACCTTTGCAAATGGAGTGACAGCGGTGATCCAATCCGGCGACCAGAAGGAAATGAACCTTGGATTCCGCCTGCACGGAACGAAAGGCGACATTGAGATTCTGGAGGCGGAACCACATCTGCGCATCAAGGGTAAGGGCAAGTCAACATGGCAGGTGGTGAAGGTGAAGGGAAGCCTCCACGATGCAAAGAACGAGAACATGCAGGCAATGATAAAGGACATCACGGATGGACTGGGCAAAGGCAAGGAACCAGAGATATCTGTCAGGCGCGCCTTGCGTACCACTGAAGTGATTTTTGCCTGGTATGAGTCGGCATTGAAGCGTCAGACGATTGAGCTACCGCTAAAGCCGACGACCACCAATTACGCTGCAGTGGCAAAGGCGACCGGGGTCAAGACAAAATAGCTTGTCTCTTAATGGAAGAATAATTACAGGCGGGACGCCTGTACCACGTTCTTATTATCCAAAATACAAGAACATGCCTTACGGCATTAACTACTAACGAATTAATGCATTGAGAGTATATTTGCAGTGAAGTCCATGAGGGTTGTTATATTCGAAATTCGTAATTCGTCTGTTCGATATTCGAATGTTCGGCTGTTCCTCAGCTCTCATCTCCACCGGTGAAGAAACGTTTGGCCTTGCTGAAGAAGGTGTCAATAAGCGGATGATTCTTGGAGTTTGCCTGGATGTCCTTGAACTTGGTGAGCAGATCCTTCTGTTCATGGGTGAGATTCGTCGGAACTTCCACAAAGACCTTGATGTGCTGGTCTCCGCGCTGTCCTCCACGCAATGAAGGCATTCCCTTTCCCTTAAGCCTGAGAATGGTTCCGTTCTGGGTCCCTTCCGGAATCTTAAGCCTGGTCTTGCCGGTGATTGTCGGGACTTCGACAAGTCCTCCGAGCGAAGCAGTCACAAAATCTATTGGAAGCTCACAGATTATATCGAGCCCGTCACGCTGGAAAATCTCATGTGCACGGACATGGACGACAACATACAGGTCCCCTGTCTGGCCACCGCGGACTCCGCTCTCGCCTTCGCCGGAAACTCTAAGCCTCGAACCGGTGTCGACACCTGGCGGAATATGTATTTTCAAAGTCTTTTCAACCCTCATCCTGCCTTCGCTTCCGCATTTGTGGCATGGATTCTGGATGACCTGTCCGGCGCCATGGCAGTTCGGGCATGTCTGCCTGATGCTGAAGAAGCCCTGGGACATTGAGATGTTGCCAGTGCCACGGCATTTTGAACATGTGGATTTCCCGGTGCCCGGCTCGCAACCGCTGCCGTTGCAGGCATCACAGGTTTCAAGTCTGGGAATCTTGATCTTCTTGTCGGCGCCATAGACCGCCTCCTCGAAATCAATCTCAATGTCAAAGCGGAGATCAGAACCGTCTCTCGCACCAGTTGAGGACCTGCGTCCACCTCCTGTGAAAAGCTCCTCGAAGATCGAAGATCCTCCGCCGCCACCACCGCCGCCCATTCCACCGCCGAAGAACTGGCTGAAAATGTCATAGGGATCATGGAACTCGAAGCCCCCGTAGCTTCCGGGACCTGACGAACCGCGTGAAGTGAAGGCGTCATGTCCGAGCTGATCATACTGGGCCTTCTTATTTTCGTCGCTCAATATCTCATAGGCATGGGAGATATCTTTGAATTTCTCCTCGGCTTCCTTGTTGCCGGAATTCTTGTCGGGATGATATTTGATGGCTAGTTTGCGGTATGCCTTCTTTATCTCTTCCGGACTTGCCGTCTTTGAGACACCTAGAGTTTCATAGAAATCCTGTTTACTTGACATAAATCACAGATATTTAGTTCTTTTCAGTTTATTTTTCAGCGGTTTTATCCTGTTTTGCCGGACCGCTGCTCACGACCACCGAGGCCGGCCGCAGAACCCGATCTCCCATCTTATATCCCTGTCTCCACTGCCTGATCACCTTGCCCTCTTCAATTTTATCTGAAGCCTCATTTCCTGCAGCATCATGAAGATTGGGATCGAAAACCTGGTTTTCGGGAACATTTATGATGTCGATGCCAAGCTCATCCATGGCCTTCTGGAATTCTGCCAGGATCAGCTTCATCCCCTCATTGAGGACTTTGAAATCCGGCTTCTTCTCAGCTGCATCAAGTGCAAGCTTGAAATGGTCGAAAACATTCAGCATAGGGGCAATTGTATCTGTCTTGACAAATGTCCTCAGCTCATTCATATCCTTGAAATTCCTCTTGCGGAAATTTTCAAAGTCCGCATGGGCTCTGAGAAGCTTATCCTTGGCGCCCACAAGTTCAAGTTCAAGCTCGGCGATGCGCTGCCTGAGCCTGTCTTCAGCGGAAATCTCCGGTTCAGCAGGATTATCTCCGCTCCCGGACGCCTTGTTTTCGGGCGGTCGTGATGTAAAATCAGTTCCAGCCGGCTCATCCGTTCCAGCCGGTTTGTTTTCCTTTTCATCGTTATTCTTCTTCGACATGATTATAAAAGCCCTTCATGCGGTTAGATGGAAGCATTTTCAGGAACGGAATAATAATTCAAATTCAATATTTTTCAATCCAGTGAACCTCTATTTTCCCTTTTCCAGCCTTTTTTTCTCAATATCGCCGAGCAGCTTCAAATATGAGGCCTTCAGTGCTTGCTCATCGGGATAGACCTTCAGGAGGTTCTCCATGATCTCCCGAGCCTCTTCAATCCTTCCCTGTTCCGCAAGAAGAGCGGTAAGCGTATAATTCGCCATGAAATGGTTGGTATGAAGGGATATCGCCATCCTGAGATCCTGCTCAGCCTGCTGGAAATTTCCAAGAAACGAATTGTAAATCCCCCTCTGGGCGTGGGCTGTTACATATCTGGGATAAATGGAAATCGCCCTATCGCAGGCTATAATGGCTTCCTTCATCTGGTTGTTCTGGGCCAGCTGGACGGCAAGATTGTTCCAGGTCTTGATGCTCATGGGGGCTGTCCTGACTCCTGCAAGTGCGATGCTCATCAGGGAATTCCAGTCCTCGCCCCTCACATAAGTCCTCGCCGCCATGGCGGATACAATGGCCAGCATCAGCGTGATGATTATCTTGAAGTTCAACTTCTCAAAAAGTTCTTTCATGATGAGCGCCACAAAGAAGCAGAGCAAAATACTCGGTATGTACTGGAGCCTCTCACCAAAAATAGTTCCTGTCATAACTATAAAATTGCCCGATGGCAGTATGCAGATGACGTAGGCAGTCACAAGAAGCATCATCTTGTATTTGAAATTCCTGAATAGGAAACATGCCAGGACCGGAATTCCAAGGAAAAGGATTACAGGCAGCCACGCCTTCGGATCGAAAACGGATGTGGACGGAAGAAGCTGGGCATATGAATAATCGTGTGAAAGCACTGCAGGCCAGAAGAACTTTGAAAGCGCGAGCCCCTGGACCTTCAGCGCGCTTATAAAGTTCAACGGGAAATTACATAGGGCGATGGGATTGTCGATTGCCGGATCAAAGAAGTCCTTCGTAGGCAAAAGCGTACCGGTGGCAAAATATCTCGACGCGAAAAACACTCCGACGACCGCCAGATAGAAAAGATAGACAGCCATCCTTTTTTTCATGAAATCCCTGAACTGCTGGAGGCTGGACGGCCTTTTAAGATACAAATCCAACAGGAAGCAAAGAGGAAGAATCGCCACACCGTGCTCCTTCGACCAGCATGCGAAAAGAAAGCTTGCTCCTGCGAAGAGGAAAGCCAGCCTGTTACTGTCGACATAAGTATGAAATATCAGCGCCAGCAGCATGAAAAAGGCACAGAGAAGCTCTCCTCTCCCATAGGCCGGGATGACGGCTTCGGTATGTACCGGATGCACTGCAAAGAGCGCAGCTGCGAATATCGCAGCCCAGTGCCCGAATTTGAGCCGCAATGCGAGCTTGAGGACAAGAAGCGTCACGATGATGTGGATGAAAAGGTTCGTAGCCCTGAAAATGGGAGAGATCAATCTGCCATTGTCATTCTTTATCCTGGCATCCAGCCAGAAAGTGAAAAGCGTGAATGGACGATAGAGCCCCTGCTTCTTGTTTTCCATCCAGAAATCGCGGTTCCAGCACTTGAGAGGATTTGTCTCCTGCACATAGAACGGATCATTCTTTATAAGCGGCAGGTCGTCGAAGACAAATTCCCCCCGCAGGGAATAGAAATAAGGGATGACAGCTGCAAGGATGCAGAATACGACCGCATAGGGAAATGCTTTCTTCAACAGCCGGGGATTATTGCATGACAATTTCATTGTTTCGGATTTCGAATTTCGAATTTCGAATTTGAGTTTTTAGCGTCTATTTCCTTCTGGAGATCCGATACCGCCCTTTTAATCATCGTCTGGGCACCGTCGAGATTCAGGGAGATTTTCCAGTATTTCATGGCTTCCTCCTCCCTGCCAAGATTCGCCAGGACGGCGCCAAGCTTATTATATACCATTGGATTCATTGTTCCCAGTTCGATGTACTTGCGAAGATCCTTCTCCGCCTCCTTGAAGCTGAAATCCTGTTCCGCCGGCCTGCTGTTGCCGATCTCAATGTTGTAGACGGCCCTGTTCAGATAGGTTGTTTTCAGCAATGGATAGATTTTGATGGCCATGCCACAGGCTGAAATCGCCTCTTCAAACTTCTTTTGCTGTGCCAGCTGGACGGCAAGATTGTTCCAGGTCTTTGCACTCTTCGGGGAGGTTTTGACTCCGGAAAGGGAGATTCGAAGCTGGTCTTGCCAGTCGATGGACCGCACATACGTCCTGCAGGATAAGGCGATAACAACAGCCAAAAGCAGAATGACAAGTATGTTCTTATCCATCTTCCATGAAATCCGAAAGAGGAGGCAGGACAGCATCATGCACAGCCAGATGCTCGGAATATAATAAAGCCTTTCTGCGAATATTGTTCCTGTCGGGGTGATGATGTTCGCTGCTGGAAGAATGCAGACGAGATATGCGAGCGAGAAGAAAATGATCTTGTTTTTGAGTTTCGGGAAGAAATATGACAGGATGAAAGGAATGGCAATGACAAGGAGTGCGCCAATTATTCCAACCGGATCTGCCGCAGAATCCAGAGGGAGAAGCTGGGCATAGGAATAATCATGCGAAAGCGTCTTCGGCCAGACAAAGAGCAGAAGCGCAAATCCCTGCAAGTTTATCGCGCTGAGCAGTCTCACAGGATACGAGCAGAGCGCCAGCGGATTGTCGATATACGGATCAAATCGTGTCATCGCCGGAAGGATCGAGCCCATCGCCTCGTATCTCGTAAAAGCCACGACAAGTGCCGCAGCTACATACAGACCATAGAATTTAGACTGGCATAGGATCGATTTCTTCTCCATCTTCAGACGACCGGCATATATGTCATAAAGGATGCAGAGAGGAAGAAGGGCGATCCCATGTTCCTTCGACCAGCACGCCAGGATGAAGCATAAGGCCGTAAAAATGGACAAGAAAGGCTTTTTCCCGGACATGATGTGGAACAGGAGACCGAGGAAGACGAATAATCCGCAAAGCACCTCTCCTCTGCCAAAAGAGGGGATCACCGCTTCAGTATGGATTGGATGAACTGCAAAAATAACAGCACACGCCAATGCCGCCGCTCTTCCAACTTTCAACCTCAATGCCAGGCTGAAAACTACAAATACAGTAATCAAATGCAGAAGGAGATTTACCGTCCTGAAGCTTGGTGAATAAAGTCCGCTGATCTTGAAGTTGAGCCAGTATGAGAACGTGGTCAGAGGCCTGTAAAGACCCTGCGCCATCGTTTCCATCCAGTAATCGCGTTTCCAGCAGTCGGTGAAGGAATGGTCTGTCTGATAGAAAGGATCGGCGAGAAGCAATGGGATGTCGTCAAAGACAAATTCCCCGTTCAAGGAGCTGACATAGGGAACAACCGCTGCCATGAAAAGCAGAATATACATGGCATATTTGTTCTTAAGCAGCCTGTCGAAATATTCTTTCATCTTGTCAGCCTTTGCCTCTTTTATTTCCCGATTTTCACCCTGGAAAGCCGCCATAGTGAAAGACAATAGTCCAGCATCACTCCGATTCCAAGCTTGCTCTCCCCCGCCCTCCTCTTCCGGAAAAAAATGCCTGTCTCCCTGAATTCCGCCTTAACAGGATGGATCTGGAGAAGATACATTATCTCAAGCAGTATCTTGAAACCCCGTGGATTCAGGTACGGACGGATCCTTTTATATGATGAAGCCTTGACGACAAAATAACCCGACATCGGATCGCTTGTCTCAACACCAAGGAAAATCCTGGCCATCGCCGTGGCAGCAATGCTCATTATCTTCCTGTGCAGAGGCCATCCCCCTTCTATTCCGCCGCCTAAAGCATAACGGGTTCCAGATACCAGATCACATTTCCCGGCCTCGTCAAGCATTTTGGGAAGGGATGATTCGTCATGCTGGAGATCACCGTCCATTACACAGAGATATTCCCCTCTTGCAATATCGAAAGCATCGACAATGCTCGGGCTCAGTCCCTTGTTCTGCATCCTCCGCAGACAGCTTACCCTCGGTTCCTTCCTGGCATATTCCTCGACAACCCTCCAGGTCATATCCGGAGAATTATCGTCGGCGACAATTATCTCGAACTCCCTTCCGGACAGGATATTGACAAGCCTGTCAAGAAGTACGGCTATGTTCTCTTTCTCGTCATATGTCGGTATCACAACTGAACAAAGGATTGACATAAAACCTTTTCCGGTTATTATTCGGACAGGAAAATAGTATAGTGAGGCAATTTGAATTGCCTCAATTTACATGGGAACCTCTGAAAATTAGCATATGGCACGCAAAAGTAAATTATGGATTGCCGGAAAATTGCCTGACCTTGAAAGGCGACCGGTGGAATATGGCGCAGTTTTATTGCTGCTGGCGATCCATCTTCTCCTCGTTCTTTCAGCAGCAGTGCAGAATTCTCCTGTTTTCGATGAATCCGTTCACATTTCCGGAGGCTTGAGCTACTGGTGCCAGAACGACTACAGGCTCAATCCGGAGAATGGCAATTTTCCGCAGAGGTGGGCGTCACTGCCTCTCGTTTTCCAGAAACTCACCATGCCCGACCTTTTAAAGACTCCTCTTGTTGAAACTGATTCCTGGAGCGTCGGGAGAGAACTTTTGTTCTCTTCAAAACATTCTCCCGGCAGAATCCTCCTTTGCTCAAGGATGTTCATCGCCCTCTTGAGCATCATCACCGCTCTTGCCGTCTATTTTTCCACAAGGAAAATTTTCGGGGTAAAAGGCGCCCTGTTCTCCCTTTTCCTTTATTCACTATATCCGGAAATGCTGGCACATGCCGGATTCACCACTTCGGACATGGCGACGGCACTGGCTTTCACGCTCTCCGTCATCTGTATCTGGAACGTCCTCCACCAGATAACTGTAAAAAACATATTACTCTCCTCTTTCGCCCTTGGCCTCCTCTTCATTTCGAAATTTTCAGCCGTAATAATCATTCCTGTCTATCTGATACTCATTTTTGCACGTCTCTTTAGGAACGAACCTCTTGAGTGCAGCGTTTTCCACTGGAAAAAAACTTTTGCTCCACAGTCCCACCGCCTGCTGGCGCATCTTTCAGTGTCTTTCGTAAACGCGCTGGTCATCTTCACTGTCATCTGGGCGGCCTACGGATTCCGGTTCTCAATGCTCGCAAACGACAATGCACAGGACAGGCAGGTGCTTGACGCCAACTTCAGGAGCTTCTGCAAGTCAGCCCCTGAAACAAAGGTTCTCATACCTTTCAGAGATCACAGTATCCTCCCGGAAGCCTATCTTTTCGGATTCGCATTCGTCATGAAATATTCCAAGGCTAGATATACCTTCATCAACGGTGAAACCGACAAGGGGGGCTGCTGGTATTTCTTCCCGTACGCATTCCTTTTAAAAAATCCTATTCCACTTCTAGTTATCTTTCTGCTGTCCGCGTTGTCCATCACCGGATATTTTCCGCATGTAAGGCAATATTTCCCCAGAGAGAAATTATATCAGCTACTGCCGTTCATTGTCTTTTCAGCAGTATATGCGATATTCGCAGTATCCAGCAGTCTGAACATCGGGCACAGGCATCTTCTTCCTGTTTATCCGGCGTTGTTTATAATCTCTGCTTCTGCGATTTATTTCTTCTTGGAGAATTCAAAATTCCTGAAGATCACCCTGGTAATTCTCCTGGCTTGGTATGCCTTTGAAACTTTCTGGATCCAGCCTCATTACCTCGCCTACTTCAACCAGCTGGGAGGCGGACCAAAAAACGGATACAAGTGCCTGGTCGACAGCTCACTCGACTGGGGACAGGACCTGAAAACGCTGAGAGGATGGCTTGACGGGAACAAGAAGCCCGGAGAAACAGTCTATGTCTCGTATTTCGGAACAGCTGACATGAACTATTACCTGTCAGACGTCAGGAAGCTTCCCTGCTACTTTGAACAGGACCGGGGATCATTCGATCCTTTCGGCATGAAAGCAGGGATCTACTGCATCAGCGCTACCATGTTCCAGCTCGTGTATTTTGAGACTGCGTTCAGGGAAAAGACCGGGATGAAAAGCTCTGAAATAAACGAGGGCCTGTTCAGGTCTTTGTCTGCTGAGATCAGGGACTACTTCAATAACAGTACCAGCCTTGAGAACATCAAAAGTGATCCGAAGGAACTGACGAAATATCTTATGTTCAAGAAAAAATTCGAAATCTACAGTTATCTCAGGTACGCCAAGCTCTGCCTGTACCTGCACAAGAAAAAACCCGATGCATACGCCGGATATTCCATCCTGATCTTCAGGCTTACCGACAAGGACATCGAAGACGCATTGTCGAACTGAAAGAGACATTTATAATTCTGCCTTTCCTGTGCACAGACGTCCGCCAGTTTGCGGAATTCGCAGAGTGAGGCTAAAATAAGGGCAAACAACAATCGCAGAAGGTGTGAATGACCAGGAACAGGATCATAACCGAGGCTCTGACGGTCGCGCTGCTGCTCGCCATATATGTGGCGATGGTCATGGGCTCAACCTTCAGGAAATCAGCAGTCTTCGACGAACCATTCCATATCACCGGCGGCTACAACTACCTGAAGAACGGTGATCTGAAAATGTGTTCCGAAGGCGGCTTCTTCACCGAGGCGATGCTAGCCCTGCCCCTGATGACCATGGATCTGAAATTCCCTTATAAAGGCAAAAACTTCTTCTCGGAAGTAGATGAGTGGGAGAATACCAGGGATTTTATGTTCCGCTCGGGCAATGACACCGAATCCATCCTGTCCAGGGCAAGGCTCATGGTAATTGCTATGACTTTGCTGTTCGGACTCTCGATCTACTTTATTTCAAGAAGCATATTCGGCCATTACGGCGGACTGATCTCCCTGTTCCTGTTTGTCTTTTCGCCGGAAATCCTCGCCCATGGCGGGCTTGCAACGACTGATATGATATCCACTTTTGTCCTGCTCGCAGCAGTCTGGGCGATATGGAAGCTTGTCAACGAAATAAATCCATCAACCGTTATTCTTTCATCGATCATCCTCGGTCTGCTTTTTGTGACAAAACATTCGGCTCCCGTAATAATACCGTTCTATCTCATAATGATCATGGTATCACTGTTTTCCAGAAAACCGTTTTTAGTTAATGGATTCGGAAGACTTCGCGAACTCTGCACCCAGAAGGAGAAGCTCATAGCCATGCTTTCCGCTGGAATTGTCAACTCCATTATAATCGTGATCTTCATATGGGGCGCCTGCGGATTCAGGTATTCGATGGTTCAGGATGAATCCGGATCCGACAGGATGGCAATCGACCAGTCGACAAATGCCTTCCTGAAGGAGGATGGTTCCTTTGGAAAAGTAATCTCGGTGGTGAAAGAATATAAGATCCTTCCCGAAGCATATCTCTACGGATATGCGTTCTTCCTGAAGTTCGGACAGAAAAGATATGCGTTCCTAGACGGAGAACTGGCTCCGGAGGGATGGTGGCATTATTTCATATTCTCATTCTTCTACAAGACCCCTTTTCCCTTCCTGCTTCTCCTGCTGCTCTGTGCATTTTCATTATATGCCAGGAACAGGGGGCTCAACAATCCGTTGCTAAACTTCGAGTCCGGAAAATTCCGAGACCTGATCCCCTTTGCCGTCTTCATCGTCCTTTACATGATATTCGCGATAAGCAACCGTTCAAACATCGGCAACAGGCATCTTCTGCCAATCTATCCTGTGCTTTTCATCATCTGCGGCTGGATTTATTATATAATCCTTGAAGGACGCAAATTCGTAAAATGGACGGCCGGGATCCTGCTCGGACTCACCGCGCTAGCATGCATCTATGCCTGGCCTAACTACATCTCATACATGAACCTTATCGCAGGAGGGCCCCAGAACGGATACAGGCACCTTGTGGACAGCTCACTCGACTGGGGACAGGATCTCAAGGGACTTAAGAGTTGGCTGGACAAGAACAATACCGGGAAATCCGATATTTATTTCTCATGCTTCAGCAATTCCGACGTCGGTTATTATGGACTGAAGGTAAAAATGCTTCCATCATACCGACTGCAGAAAAGCGATGAGATATTTGAATTGAATGGAGGAATCTACTGCATAAGCGCAACAATGTTCCAGTTCGTGTATCTTGCGGAGACCTGCTATAACGAGACCGGCTTCAAGCTCGAAAACGCCGACGACAAATATTTCGAGGCTCTTTCGGCAGAAATAAAATCCTTCCCGGAAACGAGCAGGAAATCAGAACTTGCAGAAGAACAACTGAAAAAATATAAGACATATGAATATCTGAGGTTCCTAAAGCTCTGCCTTTATCTGCACAACCGCGAACCCGATGCGAATATTGGCAATTCAATTCTTGTATTCAAACTCAAGGATGAGGACGTCGAGAAGGCACTGGGTAAATAAGCGGATGCTTATTTACTTTGTTTTTTCAATTTCTCGTAGAGCGCAAATGCTTCGGCAGCCATTTCCTTCTGTCCTTTAATATCAAATATTTTCCCGCAGTAGAAATAGACTTCGGGAGAATCCGGAGTCAGTTCGGTCAACCTTAAAAAACATCTCAGGGCAGTTTCAAGCTCCCCTTTGCCATAGCAGGCCAGTGCGTATTTCTTCAAGGCGTATGGTGATTCTGGATTAAGCGCAACGGCACGGGCATAACAGACCACCGACTCATCTTTCCGGTTTGTCAGCTCGCACATTATCCCGGTATTGAACCACGCATCGGAATCTGGCGTGATGCTGTTTGCCTTCCTATAATGGTATTCAGATGCCTTCAAATCATATTTGCTCTTGAAATAGTAATTGCCCAGATTGTAATGGGCGAAATACGAGTCCGGATGGGACTTTTCAACTGATTTCCACAATGTCTCTGAATTCTTCCAGATTTCCGCCTGATGGCAAGACCTCCAGGCGGAAATAATTATAAAAAAAGAAATTGCACATAAGGATACAGCCCTGTAAATCCTGGAGGTGGATATTAAAATAACAGATCCCGCAATGAGAAACACCCCAATCAGCGGAAAATATCCGTACCTGTCAGCCGTTATGAAATCCCTGAATGACCATGAGACAAGGAGCGAAGCCGGTATGGACATGACTATCAGGAATGACATTCCCAGAAATATTGTTTTAAGCTTCCTATAGAATGCATATGCGGTAACCACCAAAATCGACACAATCAATATCAGCCCTCCTACGGTAATGCAGGAACCGTCGTAATAATCGTACCAGGAATAATATGCCTCTGGATTTTGCAGGAGAAACAATCTTGACAGCCAATCTTCAGCTACGGCGGGGATAAAGACCACTCGGAACATGACAAATTTCAGTTCATGGCCGAAATTGTTCATGTCGAGCTTTGAATTTATAAGACATGCGACTACAGACATAACGAAGAACGGAAGTATCCTCAGAAGAAAAGCCTTGTCGGTTTTCCCATTGAAATACCAGTTCAGAACAGGAAGAATGACAGGCAGGACGAATGCGGAGGGCTTTGAAAAGACAGCTGCAAAAAACAGGATAAGCGAGAACATATATGATTTTTTGGATTTAGTATTTATGAAATCGGAGAATTTCAGGAGGCAGAGCAATGAAAACATTGTCATCAGAAGATCTTTCCTGCCCATGGCCCATGCGACAGCCTCCACCTGGAGAGGATGCAGTGTGAAAAGAAGGGCGCATATCAGTGATGCTGTCCTGTTTTTAAACAGGAGGAAGGCCAGTGAATATACAAGGAATGCGTTGATGAGGTGCAGGAGAAGATTGTCAAAATGCATCACGGATGATTTCATCCCGAAAACGGTGGATTCCATGAGATAGCTGAGATAAGTGAACGGAATATAGAGCTGTTCTCCGGGCATCGCACCGGGTGAAAGGATGCTCTTCACATTCTCTACCGTAAGTTTCTGGAGGCAGGGATTCTTTGAAATATTCTTGTCGTCATCCCAGTTTGTGAATTCAAATGAGACGATCTGCGAATAGACCAGTGCGGCAGAGGCCAGGATAACGAGATAATGCAGAAGCCAGCCCTTGAAGAACTCTCCGGATATTTTCTGCAGAGACAATGTCATCTGAAATCCGCCCGTTGTCAGATACGGCCCATCAGCTTGTCTATTTCTACAAGGTGACGTCCATTGAGGAGCTTTGTCCTCTTGTTGAAAAATGCATTTGAAATCAAAGTCATCTTCGCGCAGGTCTCCAGGACTTCAAGCCTGTCAAAGGCCTCGAGCAGGGATTTCCCGACGGTCAGGACTCCGTGGTTCCTCATGATGATGCAGTTTGCGGATTTCGCAATTTCAGATACTGTTTCTGCGAGGTTTTTCGAGCCCATAAGCTGATATGGCGCATAGGCAGGTCTTCCAAGTATCGCATAGGATTCCGCGAGAAGCCTGCAGTTGATCTCGGCGTCTGTCGCCGCAAAAGAACTGGCTACTACCGGATGTGCATGCACTATCGCGCTGATGTCCGGTCTTGCCTTGTAGATCATAAGGTGCATCGAGCTTTCTATGCTCGGTTTGAATTTGGAGAGGATTTTCCCGTTCAAATCCATTACTCCTATCTCGGAGCCTTTCATGCGCCCCTTGTCGGAGCCCGAAGGCGTGATAAGAACTTTACCTCCAGGCAGACGGACTGAAAGATTTCCTCCGGACGTGGTCGTCAGCCCCTGCTGGTACAACCGCCTCATGAAATAGGCGATATCCTCCTTGTATTCGTTTATTTTCATATTTCAACTTTCTTTACATGGTTATATGTCGTGTTTGAAGAATATACATTTGGGGGATAGAATAATAAAGGGCACCTCTAATAATTGGCGGTTCTCAGCGAATTACAATCTCAGCTTTAACCCAAAGGATAATTGCATGAAACTCGGAATTATAGGCGGAAGCGGTGTTTATGATGCAGGCAATATAGGGAACCTCAAGGAGATATCTGTGGAGACTCCGTTCGGAGCTCCATCGGACAAGTTTACGACAGGAACAATCAGCGGACTCGACTTCGTATTCCTACCGCGTCATGGCAAAGGGCACAGAATACTCCCCGGTGAACTCAACCACAGGGCGAACATCTTCGCGATGAAGAAACTTGGTGTGACTCACATAATCAGTATTTCCGCCGTGGGAAGCCTTCAGGCAAAATACAGGCCAAGGGACATCGTTGTTGTAGACCAGTATTTCGACAGGACTAAGAAAGGGCTTGAGCATACTTTCTTTGGTAACGGGATAGCCGCTCATATTTCAATGGCCCATCCGGTATGCCCTGAACTCAAAGAACTTGCGTTCAAGGCGGCATCGGTATCTGTGAAGGAAATCCATGGTTCCAAGAAAAACGCCCCCGAGGTGCACAAGGGTGGAACCTATCTCAACATGGAAGGACCGGCCTTTTCCACAAAAGCAGAATCAGAAGTCTACAGGTCCTGGGGCATGGATGTGATTGGAATGACCAACCTCGGAGAGGCAAAGCTTTCACGCGAGGCTGAAATATGCTATTGTACACTTGCGATGGTGACCGACTATGACTGCTGGCATCCGGATCACGATCACGTGACGGTTGATATGATCATACAGAACCTGATCGCGAACTCCAGCATAGCCAAGATGATAATACTGAAGATCCCCACGCTAAGAAACATGCTGAAGGGCAAATGCGCATGCGGTTCCGCCCTTTCAATGGCGATCATAACCAATAAGGACACCATTCCTGAGAAACTCAAAAGGGATCTGAAGCCAATTATCGGCAAATATATCAAGTGATCTTTCGACTATCTACTGTTCGGATTTCACCCGATACAGGAAGAAGGTTTCAGGCTGGTAGCAGTCGGGATATGGATCCAGCCATTCGCCGACCTTTTCGAATTTCTCCGGATTGGAAATAATTTTCCGGATTACATCCCTGCCTGAAATAAAATTTCCTTTTTCATCTGTAAATCGCAGGAGCTGTTCACTGGAAAACCAGACATATTTCACATCATATCTCCTTATTATGACATCCAGCAGTTCGTAATAGTAGGGAAGAGCAATGAATTTCCTGCCAGAAAGATAGATGGACTCGTTTACCAGTCCAATTGGGGCGATAAAGCATATGTCCTTACCTTCAGGAAGATTTTTAATCGTGGACTGCCCCCGTGCAACAGGTTTCCGAGTAAACAGGAAGTTCTTTCCCCCGGCTGGCCTGAAGACCGTGTTTACTTTAGCAGGATTGTAGCTGGAAAGCCATGATCCTGAGAGCAATACAACGATCGCTATTTCAGAAGCCAGCATGACCCTGCTGTTCAAATTGAATCTTTCTGTCAGGAAATGCACCGCCTTTCCCAGGAGAAGTGAAAATGGCACTATGAAAGGAAGCCCGTACCAGAAATACATTCCAAAAATACAGGGCATCAGAAGAATTACGCTCAGTAATGCTAGAAGAAGCACCGATTTATCCTTCTTGAGGATTCCGAGTGTGACAGCGCTCAGCATTAAAATTCCAATAATGAAGAGAGCCATTCCCCTAGGAATGAAGACCAGCGTGGCTGGCACAAGCAGGGATTTGTCGAGATTTAAGCTGCTGATGGAAAACGAGGTACTCGTATAAAATGAACGGTAATATTTTGTCATCGGTAGATTATTAGGCTGAAGGACTTCCAACAGGTTGAACCCGGAGAAAAACTCAATGGTTCCATCGATGCCCGCGGGATAGTCGGAATTGGTCAGATAGATATAGATACGGATTAACGGCCAGATGCTGTATGCCAGGATGCTGACCGCCATGATCTTGGCGAATTCCTTCCACATCCTTTGCAAATCTGCATACATCAGGAATTGTATGGCCTGTGCCAACAACAGGAGCAGCGCCTGGTCGGAACATAAGAGGGAAAGGGCATTGAACAGGCAGGTCCTGTATAGGAACTTGCGCTCCCGTGTCAATATGTATTCATGGAAGGAACAAATCGCCATCCCCATGAAGAAGACAAGTATGCTGATCCTGCTCACCTGGCTTTCCATGGATATTGAAGTAACATTCAATGTCAAGTATAAGAGCGCCACCATGGTGCCTGCCGCATTCAGGGAGAACATCTTCGTCATTTTCCTCAGGAGCAGGAAGTTAAGGATTCCGAAAAGGATACTAACTGCAAGGCCTGCGTCGAAGAGAGGCATGATATAAGACAATATTCCGACAACGAATCCGTATAGTGGAGGATGTATCAGGAACAATTCGTTGTTATAAAGCTTATGGAACGGGAAAGTCCTCGCAACACTGAGAAAGGAGCACTGGTCGGCAGTAAGGCAGAAATACTCGAACTGGGAGAAAGTCCTGATTATAAAATACAGGATCAGCAGAGGTATACCTATAAAAGAAGCTGACTGGACTTTTTTCCACAGATTTTCAATCATGTCCGCCCATTTTGTTTTTGAATGTATATTCTATTGTCCTTTTCGCATATGTCAAAATTATTCGATCTCTCATTCACGGCATTTGGAAAGATTCTGAATTATAGAGCTGATTTCAAAAATACGAGAAGCGGTTGTTGTGGGAAAAAAACGCTTGTTGGAGTTCACAGCTTCAGCGTGTCTTGGTATTCAACAGGTTACACACGCTAAAGCAGCGCACTCCAACTTTAGAAATCAGCTCAATAGAGGCATTTTTGAAATTACCTCTATATGCTTGCTTTAAAATCCATAGCTTAAGGAAACCCAATAAATACATGTATGCTAAAGCAAAACATATGACCCGTGAAGAATTCTCACCTTGCACACCATATCGAATTAATAGGCAATGAGATACAAAGCGATAACCATATTTAATGCAAGTATCCTATCACGCAGTACAGAACCGATTATGGAAACAAGAAAAAGTGCCCTGCCTTTGCCTATCATCCTTACAATAAAGCGGTTATACATAACACGCGCTTTGCAATGTACACATTTGCACCTCAATTACCCCATATAAATCAGATCCCTTCAAATATTTCTTATTATAACAATTGTTCCTGTCTTTATCCTGAATGCCCCTTGCATAATGCCATCATCTTTGCTTTCATGGTTTTATGAATAATTTATCCCTTTAAAAACGACCCTCCAAATGGGACTAATCGAAAAAAAATCGATTTTTTTCTGGATTTTATGTGTTTACCTCTTGCTTTTGAATTTAATTTTTGATACAATTGACAATAGTTTAAGAAGGTAAAAGGGTCAAAAAGCAAAAAAGGAGTAAAAACAAATGAAAAAAAGTCGTGGATTCACACTGATTGAGCTGTTGGTCGTTATAGCGATCATAGCAATCCTCGCTGGAATGCTACTTCCCGCTCTCAGTCAAGCCCGTGAAAAAGCTCGCAGAATTAGCTGTACAAGCAATCTGAAGCAGATCGGTCTTGCAATTCGTATGTATTCTCAGGAATACAAGGAAAAATTCCCTCATACCGGCGGTCGCGCTGGATTAGAAATGCTTCGTTCCGGCGGATATCTTGAAAACGTAAAAATGTATACTTGCCCGTCAACGGCAGACTCTATCACTGACAACGATAATCTCGGCGCAAGCAGCGTATCATATTCATACGCTCCTGGAATGACTGAGTCAACATCTGTTGACAGTGGTGTTGCCATTGACAGAGTTGGAACATACACTGGCGCTGGAAGCAACCATACCAAGTATGGTAACGTACTGTTCTGCGATGGCCATGCAGCCGGTTTCGCCGGTGCTACATGGAGTAACGGAAATGTCGGCAGCACAGTATTTGGCTGGTAAAGTATCTTACTTGAATTGACCCTTAAAGAGGGAGTTGAAAAACTCCCTCTTTTTTTTTGCTTTTATCAGAAATTTATGTATCTTTCAATATAAAGGAAAACTTAAAAAATACCCGGCAAGGAAAATCATGACATATAAGTACTTGTCAATTAATTTTCTCCTTGCCATATATCTCTTCTTATCTGTTCTTCTATCCTATCCTTTGATGCTTATATTGCCCGCAGGCACTTTCTCATATTCCTCCTATATATGCCTGTTTGCTATTGAATCCATAACCTGTATCTCCATTATAATAATATTAATAAAGCATGTTGATCTGTCCAGCTTTGCTAACACACATTTCCTTCCAACCTTGGCTTTTTCCGCAATATTGCTCATAGAATCCATCCATATGGCGACTTCAGACAATTATTCAGCCGGTAATTTCTTCGCCTCAATCGCTTTCTTCGCCCTGCCAATGGCAGTCTACCTCTGTTCCGATGTATCCAGAAATTCCATCGTCCCTTTCTTCTCCCTGGTCTGGCTTATCAATATCCTTCATTGTATCTGGCAGGTTTTTCTAAGAAAAGGGGAATGCGTCGGCATTGCAGGCAATATGAACTGGAACGCCACCCTAATCCTATCAACGGCCCCTTTCCCTATATTTCTCGCCTATACTAGCGTTAAGAACAAGCTGCGCGACGTCAACCCATTCATACTTCCTTGCGCCATAGCCTTATTATCCTTAACTTTCATTGCTTACTGCGATTCCCGAGGAGCCTGGATTTCCTTTGCCACCATATCCATGATTCTTTTCGCCATCTATTTCCCCGACTTGAAGAACAAACTGCTTGCCAGGACAATCATTTACGGAACGATCTTTATTTTAATCATTGCCGTATTCAACGGTGAAAAAATTGCCAATCTCATATTCAAGGATGTAAGATTCTCCCTCTGGCACAGCACTTTCAGGCTATTCCTCGACAATCCCCTGCTCGGGGTCAGTTTCCCTTCCTTTGAGAGCGCCTATGCGTCCTACCGTCCCATCGACTATTTCATAAAGGAACACCATTTCGCATTCAGAACATTACATCCACACAATGAATTCCTGCATGTGCTTGCATGTCTGGGTCTCTTCGGAGCCACCGCTTGGATCATCCTCTGGATTTATCCTGTTTATAAGCTGTTCAAGGTCTTCAAATCCCTAGATGTCAAGATCAAACTATGCATGATCTCCTTCTCCATACTGATCATACACTCCATGTTCGACCTTGTCTTATTCCAATGGCCTACGAATCTCATGGCGTGCATCCTTCTCGGAATCCTCTGGAGCGAATACTGGCCTTCCACTTCATATGCATCCCAAGGCAAAGCTAGTTTCCTAAATCCAGTCGCTGTGTCAGTATCTGTCATCCTCCTAGCGCTGCAACTTGTTATGTTTGTGGTATACAGCCTGGCCTTCTCAAACAGTCTCAGGAATTCCGACCTTGCACTCTATTCACTTAAAACTCCTTCAGCTGCACTTGATTTCCGCAATAAGGCCGTTGAGATAAGGAATGATCCCCCTTCCCTGCTCAACTGTGCAATCATATCTTCATCAGTCTTCAAGGATCCTGTAATGTCGTTGTATTTCTTCGATAAGCTTGGGAATACTGTTTCACCTCAAATCGCCCACAGCAACAGGCACATAGCCGAATGCCTCCTGTCTCTAGGCAGAAAAAAAGAGGCACTTAGCTACATAAGAAAAGATACCGTATGTTTCCCGATTTCGGTCATTTCACTCATGCTGCAGATTTCCCTCGAGAAAGAACTGGGGCTTCAAAATGACGCAGAGTTCTCCAAGCTAAAACTCCTTTCCGCCCTGAACCATATGGGATTGACGGAAAAACACATCCCCGAAATCCTGAAAAATCCATATTATGAGAATAAATTTGTCGAACTGAGAAACCTTGGCAGCAATAATGAATGATCTCTCTTACAATTGGACTGGAGTCTTCATGGCGCTTCTGTCAGTCTGCGCCTTCTTGTCGATTTCCTATTTGACAGGCTCTCTCCTGCTCAAGAAAATATCCTTTCCCGGAGCTGCAGTGCTTAAAATTCTTCTTGGCCTCGACATAATCACTTTACTGGTCTTTATCTCAGCCTGGTCCGGCATTTTGCAGACAGCCATTATAAAACCTGTTTTTTATCTTGCTTTTCTTCTGTCCGCCTCATACTTAACATATAAAAACTTCATTCTGACGAAAAATAGGATTGACAAATACTCTCAGATATCAGCACCTGTATTTCTGATGCTTCTACCCGGCCTATTCATCCTCGGACGCAGTCTGTCGCTCCCGACCAGCTGGGATGAACTTACATATCAACTGGCAGTTCCTGAAAGATGGATCAATGCAGGAAGAATCTGTTTCTTCCAGGATAATCCATATTCAGGTTTCCCTTCATTTGCATCCGTAAACTTCCATCTGATGCTTGCAACAGGAGGCATTGCCGCACCAAGGACGCTGGTTTTAATTCTCTGGCTCCTGTCAATGGGAACACTCTACATCCTTTTAAGGCCAGGCCTTTCAAAATGGACTGCCGGCATCCTGACTTTTTCATTTGGAATTGGAAATGCAGTCATGATGTCCGCAGGTTCCGCGTATGCCGACATCTTCATACTTGTCCATTTTTCCGCAATGCTGCTGATTTCCAGACATATGATCTTTAAAGCACCGACAGTTCGGGGGCTTATAATTTTCGGGGTATTCGCAGGCGCAGCAGCCTCCGTGAAACTCACAGGAATTGTGCTCGCGGCTTCGTTAATTGTCCTCTTTTACAGCAGAAAAAAAGGTGTCATGGAAATGACCAGAAGATTTTCCATCTGCATCGCAGCCTTCGCCTTCACCTCATTCCTCTTCTATCTACGTCCCTTCCTGGAAACCGGCAATCCCTTCTATCCTTACTGCCAGAACTTATTCTCCGGCAATGCAATCTCCATCGAAATGAGCAGATACCACCATATGATTGGCAGCGTAAAATTCGGCATAAACGGACTTGTCGGTTTTTTCACAAGCCCCTTCCTGATCTCCTTTGAATCATCAGTTTTCGACGGAGATTACGGATTGCAATTTCTTGTAATACTAAGCCTTGCCATCGCCACACTTATCTTGACAATCAAGAGCAAGACTCCTTGGTTAAAACCTTTCTTTGCGCTAGTTCTTATCCTTTATGCCTTCTGGTTCTTCTCTTCACAACAGGCGAGATTCCTTATGCCTGCCGTGTTCCTGGTATTCTATCTCTCAAAGTTCTCCCTGAAAACCATTCCGCTTCCGCAAAGGAACATCCTTCTCGGTGGCATCCTCATCCTTACGGTTATTTCCGCTCCGTATAATATTTTCAAGGACTGCCTCCTCTCCTGGCAGAATGTATTCGGAACCATCAAAAACGAAGACTACCTCTATTCTTCCACCGGCCCTGGATATCTGAAGGCTGTAGACATCATCAACAGAAAACTTCCTGAAAATACAAAACTCATGCTCATCTTCGAAAACCGCGGTTTCTATATTCGCAGGAACTATGTCTTAGGAACTCCGTTCGTACAGGAGAAATTCTTCACCCCTCCGGACAAGCTCTCCAGTTCTGCGGATATCCTCGAGACCCTCAGGAGAAACAATATCTCCCATCTGCTCATAGGACTTTCGGAAAACGATCCTGACAGGATAGCTGCATACGTCGACAGGTCTGCGAATTTCGCAAAACTTCTGGGGCTCCTGATCCAGGACGGAAAACTGAAGACGATCTGGCAGGACGAGGGTTTCGGAGTCTATGAAGTGAAATAAGCTTAAATCTTGTCCAGTTTCTCCTTGAGAAGCCTGTTCACAATCTGAGGATTGGCCTTGCCTTTGCTGAGTTTCATGACCTGGCCTACAAAAAACTGAAGAACTGTCGTCTTGCCTTCCTTGTACTGCTTCACCTGCAGAGGATTCTGCTCTATCGCCATGACGACAAACTTCTCAATTTCCGAATCGTCGCTTATCTGGACAAGCCCCTTCTCGGTAACTATCTGCTTCGGAGCCTTTCCCCCGGCAAACATCTCAGAGAATACCTCTTTTGCCGACTTGCCAGTGATTGTGCCACCACTTACAAGCTCTACAAGTTCGACAAGATGACTTACTGGAATGGGGTTCTTTTCAAACGGGATGTGCCTATCATTTAGTTCCCTGAGCAGTTCAGTTATGATCCAGTTTGCGAGGATCTTGGGCGACTTCGCCTGCTTCGCACCCTCGTCAAAGTAATCAGAGAGCGTCTTGTCCAGAGTCAACACCTGCGCATCATATGGCGTCAAGCCCAGAGTTGCAACAAACCTTTCCCTCTTCTGTTCCGGCAGTTCGGGCAGTTCCTTCTTGATAGCGGCGATATCAGCATCCGTGAAAGTCATCGGCAGGAGATCCGGCTCGGGGAAATACCTGTAGTCATGGGCGCTCTCCTTGCTGCGGAGAATATAGGTTTCACCACGTTCATCGGTCCATCCGCGCGTCTCCTGGAAGATTTTCCCGCCATTGTCCAGGACCTCCGCCTGTCTTACGATTTCATGCTCTATTGAACGATGTGCTGAACGGAAACTGTTGAGATTCTTGATCTCGACCTTGGTTCCGAATTCTTTTACGCCGGCCAGTTTCAAGGATATGTTCACATCGCAGCGCATCTGCCCTTTTTCCATGTCGCAGTCGCTTATATCGGCATACTGCATGATCTGCTTCAGCGCAGTCAGATAAGCATAGGCCTCATCTGCAGTATTCATTTCAGGCTCACTAACTATCTCCATCAGCGGAACACCGGCCCTGTTGAAGTCTATGCCGCTGTATCCTGCAAAATGGTTGAGCTTCCCTACATCCTCCTCAAGATGGATCCTGGTGATTCCGATGAGTTTGTCAGAAATTTCCTGCCCTGAAAATCCTTTCCCGCAGACATGCACTTTCCCTTTGCCGCACAATGGCAAGTCATACTGGGAGATCTGGTAGTTCTTCGGCATGTCGGGATAAAAATAGCTTTTCCGGTCGAATTTGCTGAATTTTGCAATCTCGCAGCTGCACATCAGCCCGGCCATCACTGTCCTCCTAATCGCCTCGCGGTTAGGATACGGCATAACTCCAGGAAAACCCATGCAGACAGGACATACCATGGAGTTAGGCTCCTGCCCGAACTTGTTCGGACAGGAACAGAACATCTTGGTATTCGTCCTCACCTGGACATGTACTTCCAAACCTATTATTACATCGTATTTTGCCATAACTTCAAATTCCCGGTATGAATTCCTTGATAGCCCTGTTCTTCTCGAAAATATGCGAAATCCGCAGAAGCTGCTTCTCGCCCATGTCCGGACCGACAAGCTGGAGCCCGACCGGCAGTCCGTTCGCATGGATATCCGCAGGAACGCTTATCCCGCAGTTACCGGCAAGGTTGGTAGAAATCGTAAATATATCTGCAAGGTACATCTGCAATGGATCTGATTTCTCTCCGAACTTAAAGGCTGTCGTAGGTGATACAGGAGTCAGAATCACATCGCATTTTTTGTACGCCTCCTGGAAATCCCGCCTGATCAGAGTCCTGACCTTCTGCCCTTTTGTGTAATAAGCATCGTAATATCCGCTGCTGAGGACGAAAGTCCCGAGAATTATCCTGCGCTTCACCTCGTCGCCAAATCCGGCGCCGCGCGTCTCCAGATATGTTTCCAGGAGACTGTCAGCCTTGACACGGTTCCCGTAGCGGATACCGTCGAATCTTGCGAGATTCGCACTCGCCTCCGCCGTGGCAATCACATAATATGTTGCAACCGCATACTTCGAATGCGGAAGTGAAACCTGTACCATCTCGGCGCCAAGGCTCTTGAAAACCTCAATAGACTTTTCCATTGATTTCCTTACGCCGGTATCAAGCCCTTCGATCTCGAAACACTCCTTTGGCAGGCCGATTTTTATTCCCTTGAGATCTTTGAGGCTGTCCAATCCTTCAGAAAATTTCTCATTTGTGTCCGGCAGGGAAGTGGCATCCTTGGAATCCCTTCCATACATGACATCAGTCAGGATCGCAGCATCTTCAACGTCCCTGGTTATCGGACCGATCTGATCGAGCGACGAGGCAAAGGCGATAAGCCCATATCGGGAAATCCTTCCATAGGTAGGTTTGAATCCAACGACGCCGCAGAGCGAAGCCGGCTGGCGTATTGAGCCGCCAGTGTCTGAACCGAGAGCCGCAGTGACTTCCCCGGCCGCGACAGATGCTGCCGAACCGCCGCTTGAACCTCCCGGAACACAACCGACGTTCCAAGGATTCGCAGTCTTCTGGTATGCGCTGTTCTCGCACGACGAGCCCATCGCGAACTCATCCATGTTCGTCCTGCCGAAAAGAACAAATCCTTTTCCCTTGAGCTTCCTTATCACCGTCGCATCATATGGGGAGACGACCTTCTGGAGGATCTTCGAGGCACATGTGCAGGTCTGGCCTTTTACCGTAATATTGTCCTTGACCGCAACAGGTATACCGTCATACGGGCTGAGCTTCTTACTTTCAGCTCTCCTTCTGTCCGAAGCCTGCGCCTGGGATAATATTTCTTCCTCATTCAATTTAAGGAACGCCTTTACCTTGGGCTCCAGATTTTTAGCGCGTTCAAGATAGGCCTTGCATAATTCCACAGAGGAGATCTTTTTCCCTTCGAGAAGCCTGGCCGATTCATGTATTGTAAGATTTTCAATGCGTATTGACATCTGTATCTTTAGATTAGTTTTATAATTTCTAAATTCTACTTCCTACTTTCCTCAACTTCAGAACTTTCGAACTCCCGCACTCTAGAACTTCCTAATTCTCCTCCTCGCCGGGTATTACCGCAGGAACCTTTATTAGTTCACCTCCGACAGTCTCCGGGGCGTTTGCAAGCATCTCTTCCCGCGGGAACGGGATTTCAGAGATATCGTCCCTTAACACATTCGTCATCTGGACGGCATGGGCGGTAGGTTCAATACTGGAGACATCAAGTTCTGAAAGGGAATCGACGTAGTTGAGGATCGTCTCCATTTCCTTCTGGAGCCGTTCCTCTTTTTCACTGTCAAGCTCAAGCCGGGCAAGAGCGGCGACGTATTTTACGTCAATTATTTTCATATTGGCAAAAACAGTAGTTCAACCCGTGGTAAAATCAACTTGATTTCAGCTTGTTTCATTCTTTTGTATCTGATCCTGCAACTAATTTCATGAATGTTAATTTCATATTATTTCAAAACCAGCTGGAAAATCGTATCAGAACACTGCATCAGGACCATCTTGTCTTCAAGTTTTTTAAAAATCAACATGTCCGTCCCGGAAATACATGAGGAATCAATGAACACCGGAACTCCATTTTTCACGGCTTCCACTATCCTGCCGGGTGATTCACCTACTGTGAATGGCACGACAAGCTTTGCCCCTCCCTTTAGAAGGCCCGGACACATGTGCTCCCACCAGCATACAGGAAACGGATCAGGATTTTCAATCTTCCTCTCCGCTATCATCTTGGAGGCATACTCCGTGGTACGTGAGATCGGAATAAACCGGCGTCCACCTCCTCCTGCAAAGAATTCGAGATAGACAGGATCTATCGAGGAAATGACTATTGAGTTGCCTGGTGTATGTCTCCTTATGCTCTCGGCTGCGAGACGTTTAATTGGCTTTCCAGGCTCTGTCGTCATCCTCCAGCACAGAATAATCAGCACTGCAATTATCATGAAATTCAAGAGCGTTCTATGAAGATCTCCATTCGTTTTTATTTCAATAAATTCCTGATCCTTTTCCACCTTTGCTGATTTTGAATTAATATCCAGCATAAGAATGGAAAGCAGTCCACCTGTTATCACACAGCAAAGAGCAGCCAGAGGAATGTAGAATCTGGCTTCCGGATAAAAATATATGACATGGAAGGACACCAGGAGAAATCCATATAATGAAGAAAAGACAACAACACTCTTCAATTCGGTAAAGGAGGCCGGTGTTTTCACTTTTCTCAGCCTGATCAGATAAAAGATGCCTGCGGCAAGAATCATCATCAAAGGAACCATGGTTGCCCAGAGGACTTTCAGGTTCAATACCGCATATTTGGCTGAAAAGACCAGGGAAGGATAGTCGTATGGCACCGGACACCAGTACTTGTAGCCGTTTCTGAAAGGTGACCCGAAAACTATATTGTTATAAAGCATGGTCGCAGCTATGATCGCGGCTGAAGGAAGCATTAGGAGAGCAGTCTTCCACGCCTTAGCCCATATGTTTTCACGGATAAGAAGAACTTCAATTGCAAACGGGACAAGAACAGCAAATCCCTCTGGCCTTAAAGCTCCGCAGAATGCAACAAGCAGTCCAGCACAGGTCCAGACAATCAACCGTCTGTCCTTTTTAACAACGACATACATGCAGCAGGCTGCAAGAACGCCTGCCGCGCAGGGCACATCCGACATTATCAGGCCTGAATACTGCCTGTAGGCCGGATAGCATAGAACCAAGACAGCTGACAACACCCCTCCGAGCTCCCCGGCTATCATGCGGCCAATAAAGAATGCCATGATTGTTCCAAGTACCGCCATGAAGGTGACCGGATAGATACCATTCCCAATTTCAGCTGAAAGCAGATAGGCAGGTGATATGACGAACATTGAAAACCAAGGCGGATATCTCGGTGGATATTTCTTACCATCAATCTGTATGAAGTATTTAGCTTCAGAGGCTATATGCCAGGCTCCAATGGCATACTCAGTGGAATCAGGGGTGATGTCCAGATTGGACGCCCTATAGGGATCCATATATGACACTGACAATGAAAAAAAGCCTAAAAGCAAAATAAGCAGAAGATAATTCCTGTTCATCCGCATTCAAGAACTATTGTTTTCGTAGGCTGATCGCAGACCTCCGTGGGGCCGAAATACTGTATTGGGCCGGGATATAGATATTCAGTCTCAGTAGCCCATTTGTCACGGTTTTCCGCGAATTCCTTGAAAACCTTGCCTGCGAGATAGACAAGCGATTTCTGAATGACCGGCTTTTCCTTGCCGTGCCTTCTTTCCATGTTCATCATCATTGTAATCGGAATTCCGACGCTCATCCACTGGTCAGAAGCTTTCGTAAGATTCCTGACTGCCGCCATGTAGCCAGTACTCCCAGATCCGACAAGGGCTGCTGCAGTGGCTCCTAGAGTGTAGCAGTAATCCGCGTCAAAATTGGAGGGCGCCGCGCATCTTCCTTCATACCCCATGAAATGGCACTGGGCCTTGAACTTGACATCCTTCACATCTGATTTGCCCTGTGACTTAAGAGTGTTTATACGGTTCTCCACCATCTGGGCAAGAAGCTTCTCTGTTTCTATCATTGAGACCTGGACGTTGCCGTGTGGATCCCTGTCCTTGATGAGCTGGATCTGTATCTGCATAGGCATTGAGACATAGACTGAAGCAGCCTCATTGCTGAGCTTGCCCCTGATGAAACTTGTCTTATCCTCATCTGTCTTGAGAAAATTGAGTGCCGCTTCATCCTTGGTCATAATTTCATTCAGCTCATTTATGAGCTTCTTGATCTCAGGTATGAATTCAATGAGCCCTTCAGGGATAAGGACTATGCCGAAATTTCTTTTTTTCTTGGCCCTCTTCCCAATAACCTTGACAATGTCTTCGACGATATCGGACAATGTCTGCTTCTTCTTCGCCACCTCTTCGGATATCAGTGCAATGTTCGGATGCGTCTGCAGAGCGCATTCCAGAGTTATGTGGGAGGCCGTACGCCCCATGAGCTTGATGAAATGCCAGTATTTCCTCGCGGAATCGGCATCCCTCGCAATATTGCCGATGAGTTCGCTGTAGACCTTGCACGCAGTGTCAAATCCGAATGAAGTCTCGACAAACTCATTCTTCAGATCGCCATCAATTGTCTTCGGACATCCGATCACCTGGATTGGATTCTTCTTCATGCAGAAATGTTCGGCAAGAAGACACGCATTGGTGTTGGAATCGTCGCCGCCCACTATCACAAGCGCGCTGATACCGAGCTTCTTACAGTTTTTCGCGGCTTTCTCGAACTGCTCAGGTGTCTCGAGCTTTGTACGCCCGGAAGCTATCATGTCGAATCCGCCGGTGTTGCGGTACTGTTTGACAAGTTCCTCGGTGATTTCAATGGATTCGTTGTCCACAAGTCCGCTGGGGCCGCCAAGGAATCCATATAATTTGCATTTGTCGTTGATCGACCTAAGTCCGTCAAAGATTCCTGCTATCACATTGTGCCCGCCCGGAGCCTGTCCGCCTGAAAGTATGACTCCGACATTTATGGGTTTTGGCGCCTTTTTCTGCTCGCCTGCTGAAAACTCAAGGATGGGCTTGCCGTAGTTCGCAGGAAAAAGCTTCTTGATGCTTTCCTGGTCGCCTATCGATTCGGTAGGCGCGCTCTTTTCGACTGTCATAAGAGCTCCGTTCACAAACGCTGGAGGAAGCTTCGGTTCATATGCCGCCCTGGCTTTCTGAAGTACTGAAATTTCCATGTCCCTTCTCCCGTTATTTCATAATATATTTAATTATCCGAAATGGACAGATAACCTAATACCGGTATTGGTGTCTGGCAAGGAGAATGAATTAAAAATATATAAGTACAGAAATATGATTTTCCGGCACCCTCCCAGAGATGGGAAGGGAAGGGTGCCGGAAAATTATTACAATATTTCCGCAATCTGCACTGCGTTCAAAGCCGCCCCTTTCAGGATCTGGTCACCGCTGATGAACATGTCAAGACCGCGCTTGTCGTCCCTTGAAATGTCCTGGCGGATCCTCCCGACCAGCACATCGTACATTCCCGAAGCCTCTATCGGCATCGGATATATCTTGTTCGCCGGATCGTCGCGGAGCTGGATGCCTGGCGCCTTGGAAAGTATCTTCCTGGCCTCTTCAGGGCTTATGTCCTTCTCAAATTCCATGTTGAGCGCCTCGGAATGCGCGCGCATCACCGGAACACGGACGCAGGTGCATGAGACCATGAGGTTCGGATGATGCATGATCTTCCTGCCTTCATAAGTCATCTTCATTTCTTCCTTGGTGTATCCGTTGTCAAGAAAGACGTCAATATGCGGGAAAAGATTGAAGGCGATCCTCTGCGGAAGCACCGCAATCGAAAGATTTGGATTGCCTGCAAGCACCTGCTTGGACTGTTCTTCAAGTTCAGTCATGGCCTTGGCACCGGCTCCGCTGGCCGCCTGATATGTCGCGGCAACAAGCCTCTTGAGCTTTTTCGCCTTATGGAGAGGATATACTGCAACGACCATTATGATTGTCGAACAGTTGGGATTGGCAATTATACCCTTGTGCGTCTTCACGTCTTCAGGATTGACTTCAGGAACAACCAGAGGGACGCCATCGTCCATCCTGAACGCGCTCGAATTGTCGATCATGACTGCACCCGCATCAACTGCGGATTTCGCAAACTCCTTCGACCTTGCGGCGCCTGCGCTGAAAAGAGCTATGTCAATTCCCTTGAATGAATCGTGCTTAAGCTCCTGGACGGCAATCTCCTCCCCCTTGAATTTCAACTTCTTGCCTACAGATCTCTCAGAAGCGAGAAGCCGGAGGTTTTTCACAGGAAAATTCCTCTTCTCGAGAGTAAGCATCATATCGATTCCAACGGCCCCGGTCGCCCCGGCTATCGCAATATTATATCCCTTGCTCATTTTCTTCTCCTAAGTTTTTTTGCGCCGCATACGTTATACGAACAGGATAAATATTCAAGGATGCCCATGGAAGAAGTTGCAAATTACAGGTAAAATGTTAGCTTTGTCAATGTTATGCCCCATGTATTGCTAAAATCATAAACCGAAAATCTAAAATTGAAAATATTACTCACTGGCGCAAGAGGACTTCTCGGTTCCGAAATCTCGCTTCTGGCAGATCATTTGATTTTGAAAAAAACAAAATCAAATCTGCGGATATCGCAGATCACCGGAGTTTCCAGCGGAAAACATGAAGGTTTTCTAACTGCAGATATAACTACCGAAAATGGCATTGAGAAAATTTGCAGCGCAGACTGGGACACCATCATCCACACCGCCGCCTGGCGCAGTCCGGACCAGTGCGAAAAGGACAAGGCTGGCGCTTTCAGGATCAATAGTTGGGCGACAGAACAACTTGCTTCAGAAGCCGCGAAACGCAAAGCAAAGATGTTCCATATCTCAACTGATTATGTATTCTCCGGAACAAATCCACCTTACAAGGAAAATGACAAACCAAGTCCTGTCAATTATTACGGCGAAACAAAGCTGATGGGTGAAAAAGCTGTCCTTAAATTATGTGAAAACCCCATAATCCTGCGAGTCCCCCTGCTCTATGGGATGGCGGCCGGGCTCCAGAAATCAGATCTCCTTTATGGGACGCTCAAGGCTCTCGACTCCGGCAAGCCATGGCCCATGGAGGATTCAATCGTCCGTTATCCGACATACACCGGAGATGTCGCCAAGGCCATTTTCTTCCTGCTGAAGAAAAACGCTTCCAGAATTTTCCATTTCAGCGGACAGTGCAAGACAAGCCGCTACAGGATAACTGCGACATTCGCAGAAATATTCAGCATAAGCATGAAAAACATAGTGCGCCTCGAAAAGGCGCCAGAAACAGAGGCCCGGCGCCCTAACGATTCACATCTAGCCATGGGAAAAATCCTTTCTATGGGATTTCCACCTCCAATGCCATTCGTGGAAAGATTGAAATTATTGAAAGGTGAAATTGAAAAAGAGAGTTGACAGACCACCACCATTTGAGGGATATATTTAAGGGATTTATTTAATGATATTCAGCCCTCGCAGAGGGCGGCATATTGTAGCCCCATGCGTAAGCGTGGGGATTAGAATGAATAAAAGACAGGAGCCCTCGCAGCGGGTGGCATATTAATATTTATCTTGCAAGCATTTGACATAATCCCGTCTCCTGCCTATTCTATTTATCACGAATATGCATAACTCAACGAGGTATCAATGAGCAAAAACATGAATCTCAAGGACATAGCGGTTGTCGCAAAAACCGCCGGAATACCCGAAGAACATCTTTCTAGATACGGCGATTACAAGGCTAAGATATCCCTTGACCTGCTTGAAGAACTTAAAAAGGAAAAAGATGGAAAACTGATCCTCGTCTCCGCCATCACCCCTACCCCAGCCGGCGAAGGAAAGACCACGACTTCAATAGGCCTACATGACGCACTAAGGAAATCCGGACACAAATCCGTCCTAGCCCTCCGCGAACCTTCCCTCGGTCCTGTTTTCGGAATGAAGGGCGGCGCCACCGGCGGTGGAAAAGCACAGGTGGCTCCGATGGAAGACATCAACCTCCATTTCACCGGCGACATCCCGGCCGTAGAACGTTCACACAACCTGATCGCCGCGGCCGTCGACAACGAGATCCACTGGGGAAGGCTCAATCTGGATTCAAGATCCATACGCTGGAAACGCGCCATGGACATGAACGATCGCTCGCTCAGGGAGATCGTCATAAGCCTTGGCGGAACAAAAAACGGCTATCCCCGTGAAACAGGATTCGACATAACTGCAGCAAGCGAGATCATGGCGATCCTCTGCCTCTCCGAGAGCTACAATGAACTCAAGGAAAGAATCGAAAAGATCCTGATAGGGCTGGACGTCCTAGGCAATCCTGTGTTCGCCAAGGATCTTGGCGTCGCCGGTGCCGCAACAGCCCTGCTCAAGGACGCCCTCTGTCCAAACATAGTACAGACCCTTGAGAACAATCCTGTGCTCATCCATGGCGGTCCGTTTGCGAACATCGCACAGGGCGCGAATTCCATAATCGCCACCAGGCTCGCATTGAAACTTGGAGACTATGCGATAACCGAAGCGGGATTCGCATTCGAACTCGGTGCGGAAAAATTCTTTGACATCGTCGCCAGGAAAGCCGGCTTCTCTGTAAGCGCAGTCGTCCTTGTCGCTACAGTCAGGGCCCTAAAATACCACGGGGGGGCGGACCTCAAGAAGATTTCCGAAAAGAACATCGATGCTCTCAGGAAAGGATTTTCAAATCTTGAAAAACATTATGAGAACATCCTGCAGTTCGGGACAAATGCCATTGTCGCCGTCAACAGGTTCTCATCCGACAGCCCGGACGAGGAAAAAGCCCTTTCGGAACTGCTCGCTGAAAAAGGGATACCGTTCGCCTGGTCGAATGGGTGGGAAAAGGGCGGAGCAGGTGCGCTTGACCTCGCTGAAAAAGTTGTTTCAATTACATCTGCGAACAATGTCAAATCGCATCCGTTGTACTCGCTTGACATCCCTGTCGAAGAAAAGATACTGACAATTGCCGGAAAGATTTACGGGGCGAAAAAGGTCGATTATCATCCGAAGGCCCATAAGGATATCGAACTCATCAGGAGACTCGGTCTCGAAAAACTTCCTGTCTGCATCGCAAAAACCCAGAATTCCCTCTCGGACAATCCAAAGCTCCTCGGAAGGCCGAAGGACTTCCTTGTCACCGTCAGGGAGATTGAGATCGCCTCAGGCGCCGGTTTCCTCATACCTATCACCGGCGACATAATGCGCATGCCCGGCCTGCCTCAGAATCCGGCATACAAGAAAATAGACATAGACAGCAAAGGAAACATCTCCGGCATATCCTGAGTTTATAAATTTTCCGTCCGGAAAATTTATTTCACGCCGATTTCTTTTCCACTTCACAAGGACTTCATAGTGCCCTTCTACCGTATCTCCAGAAAACAGAAAGGAGGGCTTTATGAAAAGGACAATTTTAATGCTGCTGGCGTTGCTCTTCGCCGCCGCCGCGTACGGACAGAATTCCGTCTCAGTGCCCTGGGATGAGTTCAAGAAGATCTACAGGGACAACATTGAAAGGGAGATCAAGGCGTCAGGACCGCAGGAGAAGCAGAAGATGGTGTTCGCGCTCGATTTGGCCGAATACAGGCTCTCCGTGGAAAAAGGGAAGGTTTCCGGAAAAGTCTCCTTGACAGGAAAACTCATTTCCGGAAATCCCGTTCCTGTCCCGCTGTTCGGCAAGAATTTCATCATCAGTAAAATCGAGTCAGCAAGCGGAGGAACGCTGCTCTGCCAGGATGACAAATCTGTTTCAGTGCTGCCGTCCGACAAGGAACCTTTGAAACTGGAGATATCCTTCCTCTCTCCTGTCCTGGAGGACAAGGAATCGAAATATATCAGCTTCCAGATTCCTGACTGCGTGAGCAATTCGCTAGTGCTGCAGATGCAAGATGGGATGAACATCATAAGCGCGCCCGGAATTGCCAGTGGTAGCGACATCTACTGCTTCAACGGTGAAAAGATCCTGACCGTACGATTTGCCGAAAAGGAGAAGATCACAGCTTCAAGGATAATCGAGATCGGAACCCTGTCAGTCCTACAGATCCAGGGGCGCAAGGCGTATTTTACTGCGAATTTCGCACCAATGCAGGAGATATCAGGCTCCATCAGTCTCAGGATTTCTGAAAAGGCCAAGTTCGTATCGACAAGTCTCAACGAGTCCTGGATACGGAAGACGGCCGATGGCAGCTATACAATCGATTTCCCACAGCCACAGAAGGATGTCTTCTCAGTGAAGTTCGCGTATGACGAGGGTGATTTCCAGTCAATAGGCATTCCATCAATCCAGGACAACACCGGCAGCGAGGGGATTTTCATGGTTGAGGAACCGGAGGATGCGGAAATCGCGATCTCGTCAAAATCTGAGATCGTCAAAGTCTCCCCGGAGAAACTCTCTCCCTCGCTCAGGAAGGCGATGGAGAACAGGAAATACGCGTTGAAGACCGACACGTCGGCAGTCATTTCAATCTCCCTCAAGAAATTCGAGTGCGCGGCAGTTCCGAAGATCGTCCTCGACTCCGTATATTATTTCAGCTCCTTCGAGGAGAACGGAGGGAATCTAACAGTCCTCAGGATGAATGTCCCTGCGGAAGCCGGTTCACGCCTGTCAATAAAGAAAATCCCTTCTGCTGAAATATGGTCCTTGAAAGTCAACGGCTCCGAGAAAAAGGCATATTCGGGAAATGACGGCGACTGGATAATTCCGCTCGCACAGGATGGCAGTTCACTGGTTGAACTTGCGCTTCTGAAAAAAGGACAGAAACTCGGACTTTATGGCACTCTGGACATATCAATTCCAGAGACCGGGATTTCCGCGCGGAACTTCTACATGGGTATCGCCCTTCCGTCAAGAGTCCAGCTCACTTCGCTTGAGGGGCCGGCAAGCGCCGCGGCAGACAGGAAATGGGATCCTCCTCCGGAATTCGTGGGAACCCCATATTATTTCTCCCGTTCGTTCTACAAGGGCGACGACATGAAGTTTTCAATATCATACAGGGAACCGGTGAACAACCCAAAATAACGGAGGTGCAAAATGAGTATCAAAAGAATAGTCGCAATCGGATTCATCTACCTGCTCGGATGTGCTGGATGGATCATCCTCGGAACCTCCACAATGATCAGATCCGACGGCTTTTCCAGCCGTCTTGGATACGCAGTTGAAGCTCTCTGGGGATCCAGGCTTGTCCAGGAAGCACCCTCACTTTCTGTCCAGATCCCCGGGAGCTCCTCTTCACGATGGATCATGCCGGAAGAAAACGACATAAAGGTCTCCCTGAAACTGGACTACCGTAAAAAGGGGCTTGTCTGGTATCCGACTTTCGTCTCAACCTTTACAGGCAAATACAAAATACACAACATCGAAGGAACGTCACAGAAAGTCCGTATGCATTTTAATTTCCCCGCCAAGGGAGGAACCTATGACGAGTTCAGCTTCGCCGTCGACGGTGCCGGCGTCAAGACACCTGTCAACACAGAGGAAGGCATCAACGAGATCATCGAGCTCGCTCCTGGCGCGACAAAGGAATTCAAGCTCGCATATAAGACTCGCGGCATCTATGAATGGCGATACAGATTGGACAAGAATACAGGAAGAGTCCAGCATCTGGCAATGTCGGTGAAGACGGATTTCAAGAACATCGACTATCCGGACGGGACATTGTCGGCAATGACGGCAAAAGAATCTGCAGACGGAATGACGCTTGAGTGGAAGGCCGAAGACCTGATCACCAACCAGGAGATCGGCGTGATCATTCCGGAAAAGCTCAATCCTGGCCCGGTCGCTTCGAGGATCACGTATTTCGCGCCCGTATGCCTGCTGTTCTTCTTCATACTTGTCGCAACCATCGGCATATTGAAGAACATCAGCATCCATCCGATGCACTACCTTTTTGTCACGGCTGGATTTTTCGCGTTCCATCTGCTGCTCGCATATATGGTGGACCATATCACCATCCATATGTCCTTTGCGATCTCCGCAGTGGTCTCGGTCCTTCTCGTCACAAGCTATCTTTCCATGTCGCTTGGCCGGAATTTCCCGTGGAAACTTGCGGCACTCGGACAGATCTTCTTCCTCGTGGTCTTCTCATATAGCTTCTTCTTCAAAGGGATGACCGGCCTGACCGTCGCCATCTGCTCTGTGATAACGCTTGCAATCCTCATGTACGTGACGGCCAAGACAAACTGGACGGAAGTCTTTTCCAAACCAGTGAAGAAGAAAGTTGATGTAGTTGAACAGAATGAAGCTACAGCTTGAAATCCTGGGCAGAAACTTTTACCTATGAAGTCTATGTTGGAGTACAAGCTTCAGCTTGCTTGACTTTACAAAATACCAAGACAAACTAACGTTTGTACTCCAACATATTATGTCCGCATTTTATTTGCATTCAAACCATGCGAGGATGCCAGACATGAGAAATATTGCGAACACGAATACATTCATGTTTCTTTTCATATGGGTTTTGCTGGTAATTTTTCTTGTAAAATATCCGGGCTTCGAATGCAGGGCTTTTTTCTTCGGCCTTATCCCGGGTTACTGGCCTTTTGCAATATATGGCGAGTTTCATGGCGATAATTACGGGATATATCTTATGATATTATCCATGGTAATATTATGCATACTGGAGATAGTCATATGTACTTTGCTTATGGATATTGCCAATGTTACAAAGAATCTATGGTATTCATTATTTTTTCTTATCCTGTTAGGAATGACAACAGGTATCTTCATTGATTATAATTTCCGCGAGACTTGGATGAATGCCTCAATATGGATAGATAGGCCAACCAATTCTTATTTTTATAGATATATATTAATTCCAGATACTATTGTCTGTGGAATTTATGGCCTATACCTTTCAATTGTTATCGGTGTAATTTATTCCTTGTTCATTTTAATTAAACGGAAATTATTGTCAATTAACTCGTCTTCAGGAAAACCGGCTATGCCGGATTACTGATGCCTTACATTGTTCTAGGAGCGTCGGCGTCTCGCCGGCAACATTTATGAATAATTCATCAAATTTCCAATGCCTCCGCTGCGGCGACTGCTGCAGGTGGCACGGCTATGTGCGAATTTCGCAGGAGGAGGCCGACCAGATCGCGGCCAGGCTCGGAATGGACAGCCGGGATTTCATTGACAAGATGACAATTCTCACTGCCGACCGCAGGAATATCTCGCTGATTGAAAACAAGGACGGTTCATGCATATTCTTCTCCGACAATCCTCCCTCATGTAAAATATATGACATCCGCCCGGCCCAGTGCCGCAACTTCCCGATCAGATGGAAATCCGACTCGGAGAAATTTCAATGCGGTGCGCAGAAGCATGCCTGCAAGTAACTCGGGCATTCCTGCCCGAGATTAATCTATTCAAACACCTCGGGCTGGAAAGCCCAAGTTACTCAATACATCCCCGAATTCCTGAACTTCGCCGGCGAAACCCCGTAAGCTTTCCTGAATGCCTTGCAGAAATAGCTTGTGTCTTCGAAACCGCAGATTGAGGAAACCTCCTTGACCTGCAGTTTTTCCGTCTGCAGGAGCTTTACAGCCCTGTTAAGGCGCAATTCCCTTATGAATGCCCCGGGTGAAATCCCCCGGCTTGAGGTGAAAAGCCTTGTGAAATGATATCTACTGTAGCCGGATATCCTTGCAAGATCCCCGACGTCGAAGTCATTGTCGGGATTATCCCTGCAGAATTCATTCACCTTGCTTATGAATTCAGGAATTTCTCCTTTAGCAGAACGCTCAGGCATGAGATCATCTGTCAGGGACATCGACAGCTGATATGCCTGCGATGAGGAAAGATAGGGGGATGTTATCTGTCCGGCAAACGCCATTTTCAATATATTGATCGACGTATTCAAGGTACTGCCTGTCATCTTGAATTCGTTCACCGGCCCCGCCTTGTTCTCAATTTCCCTGCATATCCTCAGGACCTCCCTTCCGCAAAAACAAACATAAAGGAACTCCCATCCCTTGGACTCCTGCGGGAAATAATATTGGTGGTCGTGGGGGATATGCAAAAGAATAGCCATGCCCGGCGTCAGCTCAAAAGACTTCCCTTCATAATCAAGCCTTCCCAATCCTGAAACTGTATACTGCCAGAGGACGAATTCAGTTCTGCCCCTTTTCAGGCCATGCCAGTTATAATCCGTTGAATTCTTCTTCGAATGTCCGCAACTGGTCAGCATCGAATGAAGAGGCACTGTCCGCGCCGGAAAAACCAAGCTCGCTTCCTTGAAAGGCAGACTTGCCATCTTCTTCAATCCTCTTTCCTCGGTCATCTTTAACTCCTAATTATAAAGAATCTCCTGCAAGACAGTGTCTTGCAGGAGATTCTTTATTTTAGCATAATATTACCATTATTGGCATGTTTTTAATATTTACAGCTCATAATACTGTTCTATAATATAGCATAATTAATATATTTTTATTGAAAAGAAAAATATCTGAAAGGAAAAAATATCATGTCATTCAAGATCGCATTCATCGGAGCAGGAAGCCTGGGATTCACAAGGAAGTTGCTTTCCGACATCCTCACAGTCCCTGAATTCAAGGATATCAGGATAGGATTTACGGACATCAATGCAAAAAATCTCGAGATGGTGGCGAAATTATGCCAGCGCGACATCAAGGCCAACAAGCTGAAGATCAAAATCGAGGCAAGTACGGACAGGCGCAAGATCCTGAAAGATGCAAAATACATAATAAACGTCGTCAGGATCGGCGGCCTTGAAGCTTTCGCCATGGATGTGGACATCCCGTTGAAATACGGTGTGGACCAGTGCGTTGGCGATACTCTCTGTGCCGGTGGAATCATGTATGGGCAGCGCGGGATCGCAGCCGTGCTTGATTTCTGCAAGGACATCCGCGAGGTCTGCGCCCCTGACTGCCTGCTCCTGAACTACGCAAACCCAAATGCGATGATTACCTGGGCCGCAAACAAATATGGAAAAGTAAGAACACTCGGGCTCTGCCATGGCGTCCAGGGCGGACACTGGATGATCTCCCAGGTCATCGAACTTCTTGTAAACAAGGACAAAGGCGTGAAAAAAGGTTCCAGGGGTTATGAAAAGGTTTCAACAAAGGATGTAGACATAATCTGCGCCGGTATCAACCACCAGACATGGTACACAAGGATCAACTATAAAGGCAAGGACTGGACCGGCAGGATGCTCGAAGGCTTTGAACTTCATCCGGAATTCAGCAAGACTGAAAAGGTCAGGATCGACATGATAAGGCGCTTCGGATACTTCAGCACCGAATCCAACGGGCATCTCTCCGAATATGTAGCCTGGTATCGCAAACGCGAGAACGAGATCAAGGACTGGATCGACATGTCGTCATGGATCAATGGCGAGACCGGTGGATATTTCAGGGTGTGCACTGAGGGGAGGAACTGGTTCAAAACCGACTTCCCGAAATGGATGAAGGAACCGGCAATGAAATATGTTGAGGAAAAACGCAGCCACGAACATGGTTCATTCATAATAGAAGGACTGGAAACAGGAAGAGTCTACCGCGGACACTTTAATATCGTCAACAATGGCTGCATCACAAATCTTCCCGACGACGCCATAATTGAAGTTCCCTCCTATGTCGATGGCAACGGCATCAGCGTCCCGCAGGCGGGAGACCTTCCTCTCGGTTGTGCAGCGGTCTGCAACGCCAGCATCTCAGTCCAAAGGCTTTCGGTTGAAGCTGCAGCCAGGGGTGATGACACTCTTCTGCGTCAGGCGATGATGATGGATCCGCTTGTGGGAGCTGTCTGTAATCCTCCTGAGATATGGCAGATGACCGATGAGATGCTTGTCGCCGGGGCAAAATGGCTTCCGCAGTATAAAGATGCCATTACCAATGCAAGGAAGCGTCTATCAAAGGGAAATCTGCTTCCTACCAGGGAAGGGTATAGGGGCGCGGCAAGGGTGAATGTGAACGTATCATCAAAGAAATAAGGCAGCCGGCGCTTTCGGCGAAAGCGCCCTACCAAAGACAAAAAAACGCGCCATGTGTTTTGCACGTGGCGCGTTTAAAGTTTAAACTGAATAGATATTCAGGTTATTTCTTTGCTTCAGCGGCCTTCTTGGCCTCTTCAGCTTTCTTAGCTTCTTCAGCCTTCTTGGCTTCAGCGGTCTTCTTGCAGTTATCGCAGCAGAATTTGGCCTGTTCTCCGTCCTTAAGGTCCTTGTTGAGCTTGGCGCATCCTTCGCATGCTTTTGCTTCAATCTTAGCGTCACATGCTTTTGCACCCATTTTCGCATCGCATGCTTTTGCCGGCGCTTTTGCTTCCTCGGCATAAACTCCCATGGACATTGCGACGGCGACAAGAGCGGCAATCATTAGCTTCTTCATTTTTGCATTCTCCTCTTTTATGTTAATTGGCGCTAAAGGTAGGTGAATATCGTCTTTTTTCAACCGATGACCAATAAAAAACGCGCCATGTGTTTTGCACGTGGCGCGTTCAAATTTTAAACTGAATGGATATTCAGGTTATTTTGCAGCAGGAGCAGCAGCCTTCTTGGCGGCTTCATCAGCGATCTTCTTGCAGGCAGGGCAAAGTGTAAACTTTGCATCGCCAGGCTTGAGACCCTTGTTTGCTTCGATCTTTGCGCAATCTGCACAAACTTTAACTTCAGCAGCCTTAGCATCTGCTTTTGCCGGGGCTTTTGCTTCATCAGCAGCATAGACTCCCATTGCCATTACAACTGCGACGACTGCGGCCAACATCATTTTCTTCATTTTCTCTCTCCTTTTAGCCATTTCTGGCATTTTTTAGTTTATGAAGCCACAGAAGGTACATGAGAACCTTTTTTATTCAACCTGCTTTCACTTCCACATTGCACAACTTCATAGTAATTAGGCAGTTTTAATTTGTTTAGTAGACATTGCTTCCGTAGGTTCCGCCCATGTAGTCGCTGAGGTAGCGGATCTTTATTTCATCCTCCTCATGCATGGAGCCTATGATGTCGGTTATCGAGATGATTCCGCATATCTTGCCTTTTTCAATCACGGGGATATGGTGGATCTTGTGCCGGTGCATTACTTTCATTATATACTCGACCTCATCTTCGCCTGTCGCCACGATAAGCTCCTTGACCATCGCCTGTTCGACCTTCACCTCGCGGAAATCCTCATCAGTCGCACATTTCCGGATTATGTCAGTCTGTGCAATTATGCCTATGTATTTCTCCGGATTTCCCGGATCTGTAACGAGAAGGCATCCGACATTGTGTTCGTTGAGCTTCTGCGTCGCCTCTTTGAGGTTTGCGGTCGCCCTTATCGAATATACCTTGTTGTTTTTGCTTTTTTCAGCGAGTATTTTCTTGAGTTTCATCTTAAATCCCCTGTTATTTCTGATTAACTGATTTCCCCTTCAGATCCCCGGCCACAGCCTCCGTGAAACTTGCCACTGCCGTCGCCATCGCGCCCGCAGTGGAATCCGGCGAGGCCCCCTCATATTTCACCTTGAAAGTGGAAGTCTTTTCAACCAGCAAGGTATCAGTCGATGAAGACGAGGCAATCCGGTATTCAATTACAAAAACCGCCTCTTTCCCTGCCAAGTCAGCTTCAAATGAAAGAATATTTCCTGTTATCGTGCAATCCTTGCGGGCGCTTGCCTCGGAAAAGGCCATCTTGAGATAGCGCTTGAGCATCACATCTGGCGTCTGCACCCACCTGTTGTACTGATCCTTTATCAGCTCATTCTTCTCAGTCCTGAACACCATCTCCTGCTTGTATGGCCCTGTCACGGTGAACGCTCCTACCCTCAGGGCGACTGATGAATATTTTGACGGATCAGGATTGCCGATGTCATAATATTTCACAGGGGTGAACTTCTCCCTGGTGAAAACACATCCTGTAAGAAGGACTATTGCTGAAAATACTGCTAATATTCGTATCATGCTTCCCCTCATCTGTAAAAAATAAAATACACCTGATTCGTTTGAATTCAAAATATCTGCGAACTTCGCAGATCCGTCTCCTTAGAAAAACCCTTTTAACGCCTTTGTTCCGGAACTCGCCTCGCCTATCTCCCTGTATACCGCACCAAAGATCTGATCGGCGGCGTCACCTATCAATACCCCTTCATCATTCTTTCCAATTCCCTGGAGGTGTATGTCATTGATCGGAATTGTGGTCGTCACACCCTGAAGAAGAACTGCGCTCAGGGACAACTGCGCGCCATTGAAATAAAAATCGTTTACCTGGATCTTCCGTCCTTCACCCTTGGCTTCCTTTGCCGGCTTTTCAGCTTTCTCTTTGGCCTTGCCAGCACCGGCGAACTTGCTGACATTGGCATTTATATCGCCAATGTTGCTTGAAGCAATCCCGGCCTCATAGACCACATGCACACCGTTCACCTTTATCTCATCGATCTCAAGTTTCTTTGAGAATATGGTGTCCATATTCACTTCAACAAGCAGTTCCACCAGCTTGAATGCATATTCGGTCTTGTATCCCTCGGGATTTCCAATGATGAAATTCCTCATCCTGGCCTTGCCTGAAAAGATGGAAAAACTGAAGCTTTCCATCTTGACCGGCGTCCCAGTGATCCTCGGCACCATGGTTTCAACCGCAGCCTTTACGATATGCCCGAGGAAGAAATGAAGAAGCACGATCAGGACAATGATCGATGCACAGGTTATAAACAGTATCTTCTTCAGTCGTTTTTTGGTCTTGGGCTTCATGCGCACCCCTAAATTCAGTTTACAGGTGTCGGGTTTCAGGTGTCAGGTTTTTAATCGCCTGTAATCAGTAACCAGTAATCAGTTTTCATTTCAGATTACTGACACCTGAACACTGACACCTTTCTTCTTCATATTTACTTATGCTTCCGAGGTGCAAGCATGTGGACCGATTCCCCATGGACCGCATGCGCCGCCTCCATCATCGCCTCACCTAGCGTAGGATGAGCATGTATCGCCTTGCCGAGGGCCTTGGCAGTAACTTCTAGGTTCATCGCGGTGACAGCCTCGGAAATGAGATCCGTGGCATGCGGACCGGCAATATGGACACCTATGACCTGGTCTGTCGCGGAATCCGCAATTATCTTGCAGAATCCGGATGTTTCATTGATCGCCATCGCCTTGCCAAGCGCAGCAAAAGGGAATTTTCCCACATTGTACGCAATGTTCTTTTCCTTGCACTGCTCCTCGCTCAGCCCCACGGTCCCGATTTCCGGACTCGTAAATATGCATCCCGGAACCAGATCTTCGCGAAATTCGCAGTCCTTCCCGGTCGCGTTGTCGGCGGCACAGAGCCCCATCGCGCTTGCGAAATGCGCAAGCTGGACTCGTCCGGTCACATCGCCTATCGCATAAATCCCCGGGACACTCGTCCTGCATTTAGTATCGACAGGAATCCAACCTTTTTCATTGGCGGCTATACCGGCGGCAGCAAGATTCAGCGACTTTGTCACTGGAATCCTGCCTATCGAAACAAGCATATAGTCCGCGGAAATCTTTTCCTTTCCAACAACACCGTTGACGGATTTTCCATCAGCTTCGATCTTCTCCATCGGCGAACCGACGAATATCTCGATTCCCCTCGCCTTCATCTCCCTTGAAAGAATCCTTGAAAGCTCCTTGTCCTGCAAAGGAAGGATGTTCGGCATCATTTCAACGACTGTAACTTTTGTCCCAAGTTCCGCGAACAGGCACGCGAACTCGCAGCCGATCACTCCACCACCAAGAACAAGCAGGCTCTTTGGAATTTCGTTTATGGAAAGAATTTCAGTGGACGTGATAATGCGTTTCGACTTCGGGATGAAGCCAGGCATTGCAGGTTCGGAACCGCTGGCGATTATGAATTTATCCGCTGAAACTTTTTCCTTCCTGCCATCGGTACCCGCGACATTTATGGTTTTCCTGTCGGCAAAGGAAGCGGATCCAGTAAAAGCCGTGACTCCCGCATTCTTCAGGAGCATTCCGATTCCACCGCGGAGTTTTTCAACGACAGAAGTCTTTCTTCCGAGCATAGCCGGCCAGTCGGGTGAAACGTTCCCATCGATTTTTATTCCGAAATCAGAGGCTGTTTTCGCCTTGTGCAGAACTTCAGCGGAAGCAATAAGGGTCTTGGTGGGGATGCAGCCCCAGTTGAGGCATGTCCCGCCAAGATATTCCTTTTCTATAATTGCGACTTTCGCACCGTTCTGAGCCGCACGGATGGCTGCAACATAGCCGCCCGGCCCCGCCCCTATCACGCAGATATCGAATTTATCAGGCATAAAAGACCTTCCTTGATACAAAATTGTTTTATAGATGTAATACCAAGCTATTATATATTTCAGTCAACTGAAACTCAAGCCTTGACAGGATTTATATTGAGTGGCGCAGCAGTCTTGTCCTAAATAGCTTTTAAAAAAGCGTGACTCCTTTTGGGGATATATAATATCTCCAGAAGTTAAACAGAAAGGAGTCACGAGGATATG
>MHBH01000035.1 GCA_001804805.1 Lentisphaerae bacterium GWF2_49_21 | reverse complement strand
TCTCTTAAATGACTCACTATACCTGAAAACCTCTTTCATACTACTTGCCTTTCCTTTTGGCAAGTGTCAACTTATTTCAGGACAAGACAAATTTAATTATTAATCGTCTCTGGATATCGATGTATCATCTCTTCAACGGAGCGCGGGTTTTCCAACCCGCGAGTTGGCGGAAAAGAATGTCCGCCCTCCTTTATTTTACTTGAAAGAATGTGGAACAGGCGTCTCGCCTGTGGTTAATTACAGCCGAGACGGCTGTACCACGTTCTTGAATTACCTATTTCCCATCAAACACGTCTATCACGCTTATTCCTCTCCTGAGCACAGCGGTCTGTCCTGCCATAAGTTCGTTCTGGCTTCCATGCCGGTTCTTCACCATCACAACCCCCTCCTCGACCTTGACGGTTACAACGCAGTCAATATTATTTGCAGGATTAGCATCATCCTTGACTCCTAGCTGCGTCGGATGGATGAATTTCAGCTCCTTCGAACTTGAATCGGAATTGCGCGATGAGCGGCTGTCGACGCTGAACTTCGTCCCGACCACAGTTATCTCACCCGCAGGCGTCAGCACCTTGAAGCTCCGTCCGCTCTTCTGCCTTGTGATCTCGCAGACGATGTTTCCGTCCGACAGCTGGATTGTCTTATTGCTGAAATGCGAAGGAAGCAGCGATATCATGCTGTCCTTGGAAATCAAAATTTTGGAGCCGTCATTGAAGACTGCGTTCGTGGGCTGTGCGGCGGTCAATTCGGATTCGTCAGGCACCGTGGAACCTGATGACATCTGGCGGCCATCGGACATGAGAAGCGTACCGTCTAAGATCTTGACGCTTGGAACTGAAAAATAACTGATTGCGTACCAGCCTGCAACTGCGAAGATCGCAACCGCTGCTGCGAGTTTCGCAAGTTTGAACGGTTCGAACTTGCGAAGTGTCAGACTGAACATGCGCAGAGGATGGATCTTCCTCATTTCGACAAGGACAGCCTCATCTACCTTCGTATCGCCCTTCAGGAGGGTTTCAAAACAGTCTAGGCAGACAGGGCAGGACGCGAGATGTTTCGGCATTTCCCAGAATTCGCCCCAGGACTTGCGGGCTTCAGCCAGTTCATGAAGTTCCAAAATCGAGAAATGAGATTCCCTGGCGGCAAGAAGATCTTTGTGCTTCTCAAACCACTTCTTTGCATCTGCGGATTCCGCAGGTGACAGGTCTTCGAGCCCAGTTCTTATGACTTTGTCTTCCATTTAATTAAATTCTCCGTGAACATTCTTGTTTTCATTATAGAAAGCGGAAGAACAGCGTGTTTCGTACATCGGACTTGAAAAGATTTGATTGTTTTCTGGAATTACCGAAAATTTAAAATATTCTCGCACAAAGGCGCAAAGCCGCAAAGGAATTATTAAAAGTTTAACGCTTGCGTTACAAGCGGGCCGGAATCTTCGACTTTATGGCTTTGTGAGAGGAAAAAGATTGATTTTAACGATTAGGAGTCTAGATTTCAAGAGGGGGTAGAGACTGCAGTCGCCATCCCCATTTTTAAACAACAAAAGCTGATTTCCGCATATTCATAATAATGAGTTGGAAGTAGAAGATGAACTGGAATGTTTACATAGTCTTGTGTGCTCTCATGGTGTCGGGGTGCAACCTGCCCCATCAGAATCAGAGCGACGCTCTGTCTCTTTCCGAAATGCCATACCACCGCATACTCCCGGGAGCATACCACGCACAAGCAGTTGAGTCTTTGCGTGCACTCGCACCCGAACACACAGCATTGCTGGATATTCCGTATCGGAATGTCCAGGGCAAAACAGTGTCTGTGTATGCATACCTTGAACCGGGTGCTCAACGCAACGTCCACGTGACCGGATGCATAGTGACGTCCGGCAACGTCGCGTCTCGGGTTGACGGAATCGTCGCCCCAGAATATGTATCCGCAGCATTGAAGAGTGTTTACGGAACAGATTTCGGAATAACTTCCAACAAGATTTTTCAGGGCATTGTCGCTAACGCGCCAAAGCCTGAAAATTGACATACAGGTGACAAGGCAAAATGAAATTGAGCGATCTAGGGTTTGACCAGTGGTTTGAAGCGCACGTCGGGGATTCACGTCAAAGCGACCAGGATATTGCCCGCGTGACAGCAGTTGACCGGGGTGCGTATCTTGTCAGAAATGAATCCGGGGAGATTCCCGCCGAACTTGCAGGGAAATTCCGGTTCCGTGCCAAGTCCTCAGTCGACCTGCCGTGTGTCGGCGACTGGGTAACCGTGCAGTACCACAACTCCGACACCTCGGCAATCATCCGTGGAGTCCTGCCCCGGAAGACGTTCCTGCGCCGCAAGTGCGCCGGCGAGAACGCTGACTTCCAGATGATTGCAGCCAACATTGATATCGCTTTCATTGTCCAATCATGTCACTTCGACTTCAATCTGCGGAGACTTGACCGGTATTTGGCCATGGCAACAGACGGCAGTGTTGAGCCGGTGATCCTTCTGACCAAGACCGACTTGGTCTCTCCTGATGAACTGGAACTGGCTCTTGATGCTGTCAGGCGTTCCGGCATCACTGCCAGAGTCCTCCCCATTAGCAACATGACTGGCAGGGGATTCGACGAGTTTCGACATGTATTAGTGCCGGGAATCACGTGCTGCCTGATTGGATCATCGGGAGTCGGCAAGACTACGCTCATCAACCGTCTGATCGGGCATGACGCCTTTGACACAAAAGCCGTCAGCGGAACGGGAGAAGGCACACACACGACAGCGCGCCGGCAGCTTGTCGTCCTTGAACAGGGCGCGATGTTGATTGACACGCCCGGCATGCGGGAACTGAGCCTTCTGGATGCCAGCGACGGTGTCGACCAATCCTTTGACGACATCAGCGACCTCTCACCGAACTGTCGATACACCAATTGCAGCCATACGCAGGAACCCGGCTGCGCAGTCCTGACGGCAATCGCGAACGGTGAGTTGAGCGAGGAGCGTCATCTTAGCTATTTGAAGCTCAAGAAGGAAACCGAATACCATGATCTCTCATACTTCGAGAAGAGGAGGAAGGACAGGGCATTTGGACGCTTAGTCAAGTCAGCGAAGAAGCAAATGAAAAAGTGAAGGACAGGCCCCGGGCACCGGAAAGAGCTTGGGGCACGCCGAGGCTCATCTGCGACATTGTAGATTCAATGTTCAATTTTTAAGAATGTAGAACAGGCGTCTCGCCTGTTTAAAATTTAGATAATTACAGGCGAGACCCAGCCATTCGGCGGGGCGGACGCCTGTACCACATTCCTCAAAACCATAGGCAGGGCCTGTGCTACATTACTCCTTGTCGAACACCTTGCGCAGCTTGTCCAGGGCGCGGCGGATCGTCGGGCCGATGCTGTTGACGGGCATTCCGGTGAGTTCGGCGATCTCGCGGTAGCTGCGGTCCTGCAGGAAGAAGAGCTTTATACAAGATCGCTCCTTCAGCGGAAGTGATTCCAGCGCCAAAGAGATTTCAGAGTCCCTCGGCGGTTCGTCCTGATGGACTTCCGGCAGGACAAGCACTTCGGGAGTCTTTTCACGGTCCATCGGCACCAACGGGTCGGAGCCGCGCTTTCGCATCATGTCGACGGAGCGGTTGCGGACAAGTGTATGGAGGAGCGGCAGGATCTCGCCGCGTTCGAGGCATGAATGCAGAAGTTTCTTGTCATTGGCGAGCAGGTCACGCCAGACGGCGGTGACGGCGTCCTCGGTATCATGGCGTGAAGCATGGCGTCCATGGCGTTCAAAGGCATTGCGTGCAAGCCCCAGCAGGAGTCCGGAGTATGTATCGACAAGCGCGCACCAGGCATTGTGGTCGTCGGCGATCAGGCGTCGGATGATTTCGCGGGTTTCATCCCTGTCCTGTCCGGATGGAGCGCTATGGTAGTTCTTCTGTTTTGCCATTCCCCGCCCAAATTTTCTGCTTGGATTTTTTTTCTACCATAGGCGGAAAGGGTGGCAGATTCAAGAAAATATCATCTTAGTTATCCGAATTCGCTTTGTTCCAGAACAGGATTTATATTATAGGTAACGGTTCCAATCCATTTACCAAATGAATTGGAACGGATGAATGGATGGGTGGATTGATGGGTGGATTGATGGATGAATGGGTTTGATATGAAGCAGAGAATGAATTCATATTTTTCATTTTTACATCCATCCAAACATCCAGTCATCCATCCATCCTAAAAACAGGTCTTTATGCCAATACACGCTCATTTAAGCGTTTATTTAGGACAGGACTGGTTCCGATAACTAAATACAGAGGCTGACATGACATTTTATAAAATACAGATACTGACGACAAGGGATGTGCACAATCCCGGGACGAAGAGACAACTTTCAGGGAACGAATATGTCCACTCCATCATCATTTATCTCTCAGACGAGGACAGTTCCTGGCTGAGTTTCAATGAGGCAAAGGCCGGAGCCATCTCCTTCATCAAGAAATTCTTCAACAACCACGAAATGACCCTTGATGAGACCAACCGGACCACCAGGAAGATGGAACGCCTCGAGAATTTGACTGAAAAAGACATTCCTGCCATGTTGAAGCCGGGTCAGAAGATCATTACGCTTTAATAAGAGAACATACTAATGCTCGTTTTTTACATCCTCTTCGAGTTCGCCGTAATCGGAGTTCTCCTGGCGCTCATCATCCGGTCTGTAAAAAAGATCGACAAGACGGCCATACTTGTCATGTTCTTCTCCCTGGCAACGGTTGCCACCGGCGAACTGATAAATAATTTCACCTCGAAAGTGACCGTTTACAATCCTGCCTACATCCTGTGGATCCCCCGGACAGACATACCGGTTTTCATCATCTGCGGGGGCGTCCTGACGTCTTTTCTCCTCTACAAGGGGTGTTTGGCCGGCAGAAAAATCTATCTCAGGTTCATTCTTCTGCTCGTATTCAGCTCATTGTTTCCCCTCATGGAACTGGCGGGAATTGGAACCGGTTTATGGAAATGGCCGGGAAATCCCGACATCAACCTCGGCTGGATCATAGGAGTTTGGAAGTTCTACTTCATCTTTATCGGCATTCCTGCACTGGCTGGAATTGTCATTGAGGAATTAACCAGGAAAAAGAAAAGCCATTGATTCGCCTTTGTCAAGAGGCTTCTGTCTTCACTGCCGTCCCATGGGATGACACTGAATTGAAATCCATTAGTAGTTCACCCCATCGGAACAAATAATAATAATTCTTGACTTTGAGGCGGGAAATATGTATAATGTCCTAGAGGGGTTGTTGTCCGTAAATATTTCTTAAGTTATTGAAGGCCAAATGAAAAAGACAGTTTTTACAGTTCTGCTGGCAATGATATCTTTTGCCGGCCAATTTGCCCATGGTGCTCTTCCGCAGGACACCTACCTATGGACTAAGCGCACGCCTGCCGGTGCGGGAGTGACAAAATATTGGTCTGCAGTGGCGATGAGTTCGGACGGCATGAAACTTGTAGCCTGCGCATATAGTGCTTCCACGGGATCTCCTGATTATGCATACACTTCAGCTGATGGTGGGGCAAACTGGACCAAGCGCGGACCTGCTGGAACTGGCATAGCAAAATACTGGACTTCGGCAGCCATGAGTTCCGATGGCACGAAAATAGCCGTCTGCGCAGACTATGTCTACACTTCAATTAACAGTGGTATCACATGGAGCAAGCGCACCCCGGCCGGAGCCGGAGTGTTCAAGAACTGGTCTTCACTCGCAATGAACGCCAATGGTGCGAAAATTGTCGCCTGTGCTTATAATGACAAGTACATCTATATTTCTACTGATGGAGGAGCCAGCTGGTCGAAACGCGAACCGGTCCCCGGCGTGGCCAAGGACTGGATTTCCACAGCCATGAGTGCCGATGGCTCGAAGATTGTTGTGTGCGCCCAGACTGCCGGAGCGGGCGAGGCGGATTATGCATATTATTCCACAAACGGCGGCACAAATTGGAGCAAGCTTGAACCGGCCGGAGCAGGAGTGCCTGTGCTGTGGGTGTCAGCGGCCATATGTTTTGACGGCACAAGCACAAAGATAGCATTGTGTACTGAAGGAGATTTTTTCGTCTATACTTCCAATGACAGCGGAACTACATGGGACATGCGTGATCCGTCGGCAGGGGCATATTCATGGGGAAGCGCAGTTGCAATGAATTCAACCGGCACGAAGCTGGTTGCGTGTTCCAGCAATTCCGACTACATCTTCAGTTCATCGGATTTCGGGGCGAATTGGGTCCAGAGCACTCCCAATGGGGTTGGTGACTACAAAAGCTGGTACTCTGTTGCCATGAGTTCCGACGGGGCGAAAATAGCCACATGCGCGCATGATCTCGACTATGTCTATACGGCCAACAACTACAAGCAGATCCAGTTCAATGCCGGTGCGGATGGAGATGTAATCGGGAATCTTTCACAGTCGGTGCCGCAAGGAATGGACTGCACGGCTGTAACAGCCAATCCTGATCCCAATTTTCATTTTGTCAACTGGACTGGAGATGGTGGTTTTGTCACTACGTCGACCAATCCGCTTACAGTGGCAAATGTAAATGATTCGATGACAATCACTGCGAATTTCGCACGCAACCATGGGACGATAAGCATTGAAACTGCAGGCACCGGCACAGTCACTCCAGCTCCGGGCGTATACAATACAAATGAGGCTTTTGAAATTACAGCGGTTGCTGATCCAGGATTCACATTTGTCAATTTCACTGTCTATGGCGATGCGACAATTTCAAGTACGGGAACTCCGTCGAACTTGACTCTCAACGGGCTTGATGGCTGCACTGCGACGCTCACAGCGAATTTCATTGACAACCTGAATGAGAGAGCGCCAGTCCTGAATACTCCGGAAAGTGTCGCCGGACTGAACGGTATCTCAGGAAGCAGCACTGTCTACAAGGTCACTGTTCCATCGGGAACAACCAGGATGATAATCAGCACGACAGGCGGAGCAGGTGGTGAAGACTGCGACATCTATGTAAGCCCGAACGTCGTGCCTACGCTGGAAAGTTATTTTGCAAGAAGCACCGAAAACTCCACGGTGGAAAGCATAACCGTACTTAATCCTGAAATTACCGACTGGTACATCCTTGTCTACGCTTATGGCTCTTATACAGGAGTCAGTCTCAATATCAGCATGCAGGACGATGTTCCTGAAAAGCCTACGCTAAACACCGCTTCGCAGGATCAGGCCGGCAAAGTATCTCTTACATGGTCTGACTGTTCGCTTTCCGGAGCCGTTTCATACGACATATTCCGTTGCAAGGACAACTCGCCGGACCTTGCGGTTTTCCTTAAGAACGTCGCCGGCACTTCTACGGATGATACGGCGACCCTTGCAGGAACGCACTACTACTACTGGGTGAAAAGCAGGAGCGGAGATGGTGATGACAAAACCAGCGATTTCAGCAATTCCATGCAGGGCTGGCCTCTCGAAAACGCCACCAGCACAATAAAACTCAGCAATGGTTCCACTGTCGCCGGAATAACCGGATTACCCGGAACGACGAAGCGTTACAAAATCACTGTTCCTGCGACTCTCGCCCCTGCAGCTGTCCTGCTTGAAATCAGGACGAGCGGTGGAACAGGCGACTGTGATCTTTCAGTCGAGAAGGATGGAGTTATCCTCAAGTATGGCGTGAAAGCCACGAACAATGAAACGGTATGGATTGAAAATCCCGCAGCCGGAGACTATATAATCAGCCTTTATGCAAATACAAAATATGCAGCCCTTTCCCTATATGCAAAATATTACAATGTCAAACCGCTGGCAGTCTATGCTCCGATAGCAAGCGATGGGGCGTATGAGAGTTCAATAACCGTTACCTGGGCTCCATCTGCCGGAGCTGTGTCCTATGAAGTCTGGCGTGGCACAACAGCCATTAGTTCGGCCTCTGCGAAGATCGCAGAAGTTTCCGATACGAGCTATGTCGATGCTTCAAATGCAAATAATCTTCTCAATAAGAACTTGACATATTATTACTGGGTGAAGGCCAAAAATGGAGCAGGCACAAGCGCCTTCAGCATCTATAATAATTCCGGATACATATCGAGGATCCCGCCTGCGCCAGGATATATGACAGCTTCGAAACTGCTGTATTTTAACAAGATCAGGCTTACGTGGCCGGCCGTCATCGGGGCGACATCATATCGTATTTACAGGGGCACGACAAACACTTTCGACGAGCTTAATTTGATACATACGACCCAATATGTCAGCTCCACCACGACCTACATATACGATGACATGGGGGCGGCAGATCCAAAACCGAATGTAAAATATTATTACTGGATAAAATCAGCAAACGGCAATGGTGTTTCGACGCTGTTCAAGACCGATAACGGGACAATCAAGTCCGCAGGGCCGGTCGGAGTAACCGCCAGCGATGGAACATTCTTCGACAAGGTGAAGATCACCTGGACGGCGGTGCCGGGAGCTGCGGAATATGAAGTATACAGTTCTGCGACAAATGACAAGAATACGGCTACTTTGATTATTCCTGCATCCCCGATAACCACGGCCTATTACTATGATGAAGGCGTCGTCGGTACGAACTTCTACTGGGTGAAGGCGAAATATACCTATCCAGGCCCAGGTTCCTATACAAGCGATTTCAGCCTGTCCAACAGCGGCTACTCCAAGATTACCGCCGTAACGGCTGTTCCCGCGCCTGTCATGAAATCAGTCAGTATCGGCACCTATGACGTCGTAAAGATCGCCTGGAACGAAGTGCCTTTTGCGACATCCTATACGGTCTACAGGAGGATTCTTGCGGTCGATCCATGGGTCGCTCTGCCTCCGGCGACAAATATCACTGCCCTGAACCACGAAGACGACGCCCCTGTCGCCCTCCAGAAATACATGTACTGCGTGAAGGCCTTCAATGATGCAAAGGAAAGCATCTACAGCTCTTACTTGACGGGATACAAGGCCGATGGAAGCACTGAATTCCACAAAGGAGATTTGCCAGTTGCCGAGACTGGCGGATACAAGAGTGAAAGAATCTATCAGATCAACGTACCTTCCGGAAAGTCAAGACTGGTTGTGAAGGTGGAGGGAGGGACAGGAGACTGCGATCTCTATGCGAAATTCGGGTCATATCCTACTACAACAGTATATAATGCAAGAGGGATTGAAGTGGTTGCCGGGAACAAGGACACGGTCACTGTAGCAAATCCTGCGGCCGGAACCTGGTATATCCTCCTCTACGGCGCCACTTCTCCTGGAGGATACGCCAATGTCCAGTTCTCCGCAACATATTACGGTGCTACGGACATCGTTCTCACAGCAGTGCCTTTGGATGATCAGACGGCTCCTTTCACTGCGACGTTCAAAGGAAAAGTCCTGGATGAGACTAACACTGGGATTGCGGGCCTGACCGTCGGCGTAAGGGATCCTGTGACGGCCCTAACCAAATGGCTTGTAAAGACTGACTATTACGGAAATTTCACATATTCAACAAAAATAAATGCCGACGGGGAATACACGTTTGACTTCTATCTTACAACAATTCCTGATTCAACTATGAGCATTGGCAGCTGGACGGTCAAGACCAGAAGGAATCCGAAAGAACCAAATGGATTCTTCGACTTCTCAGGATATCTGCCGGGAAGCCTCATACCAGTTTCAACAATCCAGGCCCAGGCTGGAACTCTGACTCCGGTGGAGGCTTTGGCCGGACTGGAGGAATACATGAACACGCGCAGAGGATTTGCCGACGGCCCTGCCCCGGCAGCATCGACATATGAGGAAATCTGGCTGACCAGCACTCTTGCTGCAGCTTCGGCCGATACAAAGATCACTTCAAAGCTCGATTCAGGCCTGTATATGCTTTTCTATGGGACGGAGGGCGCGGCTGTCGGGAATGGTCTTGCAGCAGTGCCAACGGCACCAGTAGCAGTGCCGGGGCTTGTCGCTAGTCCTATCCTGGTCCGGGTGTCTCCTGCCAGCCTGTCAGCGGTCATCATCAATCTGCAGGCTAACGGACTGATCGACAATACTCTCGTAGAGGATATTGCAAACGGAGGCATTGGAGTTGCCGTGGTCACCGCTGTCAATAATCCGGACGAGCTTGGTGCGGATTTCGACTATGACATATCACTTAATGCCCAGGAGCAGCTTGAACTTCTTGCGAAGATCGCAGGAGACGACGAAGTTGAATTGAACATTGTCACGCCCGAGAGGAAGTATGGCAACGATACGGTTGCAAAATTCATAGATGTGACTCTTGGCGGCGGTGCCCGCAAAATAGGAGTTGCCGTAACTTCCTTCATTGAAAAGAGTTCACCGGTTCCATAGATACGGGGACGAATTTACGTAACCGTTAAGCTGGGTGTTTTTGCCTCATAAGCAGGGCGGTTTTTAAACCGCCAACAATGTGTCGGGTTTCCGCCTTCGCTGAGATGCTACGGCGGACATGCTGCGAAAAGAAATCCAAGAACACGTCTTGCGACGTTAACTACAAACAATACAATCGCAAGGAAACTCATCTGCATTTTTTCAGTTTGCCGCAGGATCTAAACGTTGTCGGATTACTAATAGTCTCGAAATAGAATGGACTTCCAAAATAAAGGAGGGCGGGTTTTCCTACCCGCCATATAATAAGTAACGCGGGTTGGAAAACCCGCGCTCCTTTGAAGAGGAAATATGTCGAGACTATTATGGGACAACTAGTAATTCCTGCAGCAAGCAAGTGCCGCAGGGAACTTTTCTTTGGAGACTCACCAGGGATAGAACATGTATCCGTCAATGCGGTCGATCTGGACTTCATATTCCTGGAGGCTTGTGAGACTTATCCTTATGTAGTCCGCCAGGTCGATGCCGGAGATCGGTACGGCTGTGAAGACCTTGGGTGGAGGTGTTCCGCCCTTATTGATCTCGAGATAGACATCCGCCGTCTTCGCGGCGTGGTCGCGATGGATGGTCACACGGAACCATGTTCCTACCGGAATAACCTGGGGATCCGCCATCCACTGCTTGGTGGTGCCGTTGTAGACGCAGAAGCGTCCGTTGGAGTCCACCGAGAAATATATTCCTCCGATGTTGAATGCATCATCTACATTGGTAGGAAGTTTTGCATAAGAAGTAGGGAATTTGACGGATATGGATATCCACCAGTCTGGCAGGTCATTCCTTTCAACGAAGGAGATAATGGAGCTCCTGGTCGGCCCATTGAGCGTGATGATCTTGCTTCCGTCGTATGCAGCAGGAAAGACTCCGACATTCTCAACTTGTATGTCCCCTTTGTAGGTCGCAGCCGCACCCCATCTTGTACCGGAGAAGGGGCCGACAGGATAGTCCGTATCGCTTTCGAAACTCTCATTGTAGAGGTTGACCCTGTGCAAGGCGTTCTTCATCTGGCCGTCGAAGGCCATTGGATCTGTGCCCATCATGGTTTCGTAATAATCAGATATCAGATCCAGATCGTTGTCCACAAGCGTCGGGGGCGTGTTCGAGACGTTCGCCTCGTAGTAGTCGTTGAGCCCGTCACCGTCGGTGTCGGGATTGTTGGGATCAGTTCCGGTTTCATTGATAATACCGTCGCCGTCGGGGTCGTTTACCTGGTATTCATAGGCTCCCACATCAGGCAAGGTGGACGGGTACGGACGCGCGAATCCGGATATGTCGTTTGATACAAAAGTCGCAGTTCCGCTGTTAATTCCTGGCGAACCTGTCGCAAGCCTGAAATTTCTTTTCGCAGGATCGATATTTGCAGGATCGATATAAGTTTCAGCGGAATCGAAATTGCCCGCGCCAGCAAATCCACCCTGGACATTGCAGTAGGTCACCGAGCCCGGCGCGCTGAAGACTATCTGGGTGCTGTTGCCCCTTGCAATGTTGTTCTTCAAATATGAATTCCCTGAACCGCTGACAAGGAGGCCTCCCCCGGTATTGTTGACGACAGTATTGTTATAGCAGTGGAGGGGATTGCCCTTCAGTTCAGCCGCATAGCTTCCGGTATTGCTGTGGAATACGCAGTTGAACATGTAGACTGCAGTGGTGCCCTGTGCTCCTGCATTTGGCGCGATAAGAGTCTTGGAACCTGTATTGTTGCCCATGAATATGACATTTTCAAATACCACGGCATTATTGTTCTTGGTTACATCATAGGAAATTACCGGTTGCTGGTCGTTGTACAGCATCACCGTGCAGTTTGTCAGCGAGAATGAAGTGTTCTGGGTCACGTTCAGCATCTGTCCTGCATCGGATGTCGTTCCATATGGAGTCGGTCCTTTTATAATTGTCCTTTCAGCATCCTCCCCCTTGATTGAAAGATCTTTTGAAAGATTGTAATTGGACAATGTATACGTTCCCTGCTTGAGCATCACAATGTTCTTATTATTGGCGGCATTCAATGCGTCTGAAAGATACTTGTATGGCGTTGCGGCCAAACCGTTGCCTGCGTATGTGGCGGAAGCATCTACCCATATTGTTCCCGCTGCTCCCTGCGCCACTGTAGGATCCGTTCCGAGCATGTACTCGATAATCGTGTTCAGCCCGTCAAAATCGGTATCCGCAGTTGCCGTGGTATTTAGATTGTGGTAGAAGGGATATTCCCAGTTGTCTGGAATCCCATTGCCATTGCTGTCTGCAGCGAACCAGTAGATGGCGTTGCCGGCGTCGGTGGAGTTCGTCGGCATTATCGGAAGCGGCGCGATATTCAAGGAATTTCCCACATTGACATAGTTGACGGACCATAGATAATTCGTATCGGAAGGATCTATCACCCAGACGTCGGTTCCTGCACCACCATACCTGTTGAGATTGATAAGCGAACCGGAACTGCCTGCAAGCTGTAGCCCGTTGGCGGCGGTAATGACATAATTGTCAGCGGAAGCCGCATTCGCCTTGAAGAAGATGTTCGCGCCAGGCGTCAAGCATTCGAAATAGGCGGTGGTGAACCCATCCGTAAAACTCACTCCTCCCGCTGAACTGTTGGTGACAGCGATCTTGTTCCAGGTGGAACCGCTGGTGGCTATGAGCTGCGCCGCGGCTCCGTTGAAGTTCACAGTTCCGCCGCCGTGGATGAACGATCCGCTGTTCGTCCAGTTGCCTCCGACATTGAGATTGCCGGAAGAAGAGGTGAATGATTTTGTCGCTGCAATGGTCAGGTTGTTCAGGACCTTCACATCATTTGTAATTGAACTGGTCATCGAGCCGGTAAAATTGGCCTGATAGAAGGTTGTCGTGGTCGAAGAGCCGGACATTGTCTTTGCATCTCCGGTGAAGTTGAAGATACCGCCCGTGCTTCCGAGCATTGATCCGTTGTTGGTGAAGTTATTGGAGATGTTCACGGTATTGCCGGTGTTTGTGCTCAGCCATTGTCCGTTCAGCTCCATCGAAAAATCCTGCAGGTTCAACGTCGCGCCAGCCGAAACGTTCACCAGTCCGCCCACGGAAACCTGAAGGATCTGTGCGGAAATCGACTGTGTCCCCGAAACATTGTATTGTCCGCCATTTATGATCTGGATCGTGGCTGCTGCCGCATTGATAGCGCCGCCGCTGTGGTTGTATCTGCCGGTCGTGTCAATCCTCAGTATGCCACCGTTCAGATTCAATGCCGCAGTCGTATTGCTGTGCGTGACCGTACCGTAAACTGTTACGTCCTGGGCAACAGTCAGGCCGGTGGACGCCGTTCCCAGAGTCAATGTTCGTCCGTTCTGTACAACAAGGCTTTTGCATTGGGCTCCGGAAACGTTGATGTTGCAGTCATTGACTGCGCCTGTTGCGATTATCGCATCCTTCGTGGCATCAGGCACGCCGTTCGACCAGTTCGCAGGAAGATCCCATGCTGTGCCGCCACTGCCATCCCACTGGGTCATTGTCGGAGATACGAGCGTACACTGCGGATAATTGACATAGGAAGCAAGAGAACGCTGGTAAACTCCGGCCGCATCGGTAACAACCAGCCGGAAATAGTAAACGGTGGCAAGGGTCGCAGTTCCAGTCGAGTTTATGCAGAAGTCCCACTCTCCGTATTGTCCCGTTGTCATTGCGAGATTTGCAGCCGAAGGAATGCTTTCGACAAACTGCTGGCGGATGTTCGTATTAGTCAGAAGCGCATTTGAAACCTGCAACTTGTCGGTTCCGAGACCGTCGGCATAGTTCCAATCCGCAGACGGAGATAGGCTCTCCCATGTGCCATTCGCCCCTTTCCTGAACTGGAGAGTCACATTTGCTCCGGACCAAGTCTCATTCTGGTTGTTCTGAACCTGGAGTCTCAATCTTGTTGTTGTTCCTATGTTCCGGTTCGTTATCACAGTGTTCTCATTGGCAAGAGCCGTCGGGGTTTGCGCAATGTCATTGTCATACCAGCGGTATGCCGACTGGTTCTGTGAACGGTAGACCATGAAATCGTCGAACCAACAGGCCGAACTGCCCGGCATTCCCGGTGTCGGATACCAGCTCCAGGTCCCGCAGTCGAAATCTGAAAAATCGCTTATGCCTGTCGAGGAGAACAACTCGGCTCCATCGAGATAGAGATAAGTAGTTCCGCTTGCATTTCTCATCCACTTGACTTCATGCCAGCCCAGACTGCGATCTATGAAGGTCGGTACCGCAATTCCCGCGTCCGTACTTGAATAATAGCAATATTTTGTCGTGCTTGCGGCCGTGTTGATTATTACGCCAATCCACTGGCTTCCGGCGGCATTGTCCGTCGCAATCCATTGATATTTGGGGTTCTGCATATCATCATAGAACCATGCGACGGCAGTACCATTGGTAACCGGCCCCCAGCCCGCATTGTTCCAGCAGCCTATGCCCTGTCCGGATGTCCCACCGGAGGAATACATGGACTTGCTTCCTCCAGGAGTATGATTCTGCGTGTCTACGACATTTCCACTCTGGGTGTACCAGCCACCTGCACCGGTGATCGTCCAGTTCGAGGAGGTCTTGTTAGGAGGCGCCGAAGCAAGAGTCGAGGTCTCAAAGTTGTCGTAGAATATCATTTCCGCAGGCAGATCCGGATCATACCAGTTCGTGTTGTTACCATTGTCCTTGAATCCGACAGGATTAATCGGAAGGTAAGCGCTCCCTGAAGCAGATGAGCCCTGGACAGCCACATAGCGGCAGTCGTGACGTCCGTTCAACACAAGGTTCCATGTGGTTCCCGCCCCTCCAGTTGAAGCAAGTGTGACGCGTGTCGCGAATGCTGCACCATTGATCCTGAAAAGGCCCGTGACAGTCTGAGTCGTCCCCTGCGCAACCTGTATGGCCTTGCTCGCTGTCAGGCATTGCAGATTGTAGAAAGAGTTGCTGCCGTTGATCACTGATGTACCGGCACCGGCGAATGCAACTGTCGAAAGTCCCGAATTAAAAGTGCCACCGCTCGTCCAGCTGCCGCTTACGGTTATGGTTGATGCATTGGCGTTCAGGATGCCGGCATTTGAGAGATTTCCGAGTGACAGGGCATAGTTGTTGGCCGCACTGGTATCCAAGGTCACTCCGCCGTTTATTGTCAAGGTGGCATTGACCGTGGCGGCGGCAGCAAGAGTTTTCGTGCCTCCAGTTGAAAGAGTCAGGTTGTTGTAGGTATATGCGCCAATCGTCTGTGCGCCGTTCGCGTTGTAATTGACAGTTCCAGTGGATGGAGTTAACATACCAGGCGTTCCACTCAGGAATGTACCGCCTGCATTCAATGTTCCCGCTCCGGAGAAGACGATTCGTGAATCTGTGCCTGCAGATGTGATATTTCCTGTAATCGTGGCGGTGCCTGTAGATATCGCAAGCGTCGTAATGTTGCCCCCGTTTGTACCGGTCAGAGTCAAGGACTTGGCCCAGAAGGTCCCCGCACCAACATTGATCTGCTTCGTTCTGCCGGCGGGAAGGTTTATGGTTACATTTCCCGTTCCGCTAACGGCACCAACAGTAAGGGAAGCCGTATCGTCGGCCAGCACAATGGAGGTAGTTCGATTTCCTGCAACGAATGTTATGCTGTCGCAGGCCGCAGCGTAACCGCTTGGAACTGTGACGGTTCTGTTGGCATTCGGCATTGTCACGGTGTCTCCCGCAACCGGAACGGATTGACCTCCCCAGGTTGATGTGAGATTCCAAGGGCCTGTTTGGCTTGCCGTCCTTGCCGCCGCTTCCGCAGTATTCGCCGTAAACATGCAAATAGCGGAAACTGCAAGCAACAAAAAGCCCACAGCAAAAGCCTCCAGCTTTTTAAAATTCAAACTCATTTTTTTGTCCATCCCTCTGGAACTAATTATACCTTATATATCCCTGAATTTCAAGCCCGGAACGGTAAATTTTAAGAATAATTCTTATTTCATCCAGTACTACGGATACATATGCATAAAGGTATCCGACACTGATTATACCAGAAAGTTCCCCTGCTTTGCAAGACTTATGCACAGAAAAATGGAAAATAAACTTTCAACCCAGAAGCAAAGCTTCCTTTGTTGAAAATTTATTTAAGCAGATTAAAATATATGGAAGCGCAATGCGGCGCGCAACACTCTTATAATCAATGAAAAACAACATAGCCGAATATTTCGATGAAACTTCGGATCTTCTGAAAGACAAGATCGCCGTCATAGCCCCCAGGAACAACCGGATGCTGACTTTCGGGCAATTAAGGCAGATGACGGACACCCTCGCCTGCGAATTCCGCAATTCAGGGATCCTAAAAGGCACCAAGGTCCTCCTCATGCTCCGCCCCGGCCCCGAATTCATAGCAACGGTCTTCGCTGTATTCAAGATCGGCGCAATCCCCGTATTCATCGATCCCGGAATGGGACGGAAGAACCTGCTGAACTGCATAAGGAAAACTTCACCTGGAGCAATGATCGGCATCCCTTTGGCCTGCTGGTTGAAATATTTTTTCCCTGGCGTTTTTAGAAGCGTAAAAATATCCGTATGCCTTGGCTCTTTCGCTCCACCGTCTGCAATAAAATTTTACACCTTATTGAATCGCCAGGGGAAAAATATTTTATTCAAATGCGAAGAAACGAAGCTGGACGATACCGCCGCCATAGTTTTCACTACCGGCAGCACTGGCCCGCCAAAAGGCGTTGTCTACACCCACGGCATCTACATCACCCAGCTTGGCATCATCAGTAAAACCTATGGCGCCGGCCCTGAGGAGATCGACATGCCCGTATTCCCGCTCTTCGGGCTTTTCAGCGTCGCGCTCGGAATGCCAATCGTCATTCCCGACATGGATCCGTCGCGCCCGGCAAACGCCGATCCGGAGAAGATCATTGAAGCCGTGACAAAACACAATGTCACCTTCTCCTTCGGCTCCCCTGCCCTTTGGAAGAAGGTCTGCGCGTACTGCATTGAAAAAAACATAAAGCTTCCAAAACTGGAAAGAGTCCTGATGGCCGGTGCGCCGATCACAGCCGAACTCCATGAGATGCTGAAGAAGACAATTTCCCCCGAAGGCGTGACCCATGTGCCCTATGGCGCGACCGAAGCACTTCCAATTGCGAACTTCACAGGAACGGAAATGCTCGCTGAGACTGCCGCTAAAACTGCAGAAGGCGCCGGTTACTGCATCGGACGCCCAATAGAAGGAATGGAAATAAAAGTCATCGGCGCAGTTGATGGACCGATTGAAATATGGGACCCGTCCCTCGAACTGCCACAGGGGCAAAAGGGAGAGATCATCGTCAAAGGTCCGGTTGTGCCCCCCTGCTATTACAACGAGCCGGAGCACACGAAAAATGCGAAGATCGCAGATTCCAACGGCAATATCTGGCACCGCATGGGCGATGTCGGTTACTATGACGAGAAAGGCCGTCTCTGGTTCTGCGGAAGGAAGGCGCACCGTGTCATTACAACGAATGAGATCCTGTACTCCGTCTGCTGCGAGGCGATCTTCAACAAGAATCCTGATATTGCAAGAACTGCGCTTGTCGGGATTGGACGCCCACCAAGCCAGACACCAGTGATAATAGTCGAATTAGAACCTGACAAGGCGCCTCAGACTCCTGAAAAATACGATCAGATGATCGTGGAACTGAAGAAAATCGCCGCCAGCAGCGAAATCACCTCGCGGATCACGAAGTTCCTGCTTCATTCGGAATTCCCGGTCGACATCCGCCACAACGCCAAGATCTTCCGCGAACAGCTCTCCGAATGGGCGGCATTCCGGTTGAAGTAAAGGTTGAACTAAAATCAGAAAAGATATTCTCGCACAAAGGCACAGAGGCACAAAGCAAATAAATGGAGCAAAAGTTTTAGGAAAAGAGTCAGAGAAAAGACATTTTTCAAAAGGTCTTGTCTCTGCCCGAGCAAGAAGAGAGGAAGAAAAATAAACTTAATGGCTTACTTCGCGGACTTCAGTTTTCTTCGTGGTGCGAATAGTCTCTGTGCCTTCGTGCCTCTGTGAGAGAACAAAGGATTTAGAATTTTAACCATTCTGGTGCTGGCAACCTCGTTTCATTCGGCGCTAGACCAAGGTACGTTGAAAAACTACTCACGAAATCCGAGTGGTTTCAAAACGGGAAGCTGAGCTGCACGGGGCCGTTGTCGTTTTCCGGCTGGGGGAATCCGGAAACAGAAACCCCGAGGAGGCGGACCTTCCGTTTCCCGGCCTCGGTCTTCTTCATCAGCCCGGATGCGACCTTGAAGATAACCTTGGCTGAATCAACGGATTCATTCAGCGACTGCTGACGCGTTATCGAAGTGAAATCGTCGTATTTCAGCTTCAGCGTGACTGTCCTGCCGGAAAGTTTCTCCTCATGCAGCATCTCCCAGACCTCCATGGACAGATCGTCAAGAAGCTTGAGCATTTCATCCATTTGATCCGTGTCGTACTGGAGCGTAAGTTCCCGGCCAAGCGACTTCCTTGGCATATCTGGCGTCACGGTCCTGTCGTCAATGCCGCGCACAATATTGTAGTAGTAGATCCCCGATTTTCCGAAGGCCATGACGAGATCGGCAAGTGACAGCTTCTTGAGGTCAGCACCGTTATGGACGCCAACGCTGCGGAACTTGTCGGCGGTCACCTTGCCGACGCCCCAGAAATCGTCTATGGGAAGCTTGCAGATGAAGTCATCAGCCTGGTCCGGAGTGATCACGGTGAGACCTGACGGCTTATGCATGCCGGATGCGATCTTCGCAAGGAACATGTTGAAGGAAACTCCGGCCGAGGCAGTCAGCCTGGTCTCAGTGTAAATACGTTTCTGCAGTTCCTTCGCCACCCACGTGGCTGAGGGGATGTCCTTCTTGTTGTGTGTGACATCGAGGTAGGCCTCGTCCAGCGACAGCGGTTCGACCAGGTCCGTATATTCCAGGAAGATTTTCCTTATGCGTTCTGATTCGACACAGTACACATCCATCCTGACAAGCATGAATATTCCGTGTGGACAGAGCTTCTGCGCCATGCCTGTCGGCATAGCAGAATGGACTCCGAACTTCCTGGCCTCGTAGGACGCGGTCGCGACCACGCCGCGGCTTCCCGGCATTCCGCCCACGATCACCGGTTTCCCGCGCAGATGTGGATTGTCGCGCTGTTCTATGGCTGCGTAGAAGGCGTCCATGTCAATATGAATTATCTTGTGGACAAGCATGTCAACCCCTTCAGGATTCCATATCTCTACGTTGCAGGAAAAGCAATCTATGATTTCCCCCCATCAATCAAGACATCCTTTATGCTCTTGTCCAGTTCGGCGATATTGAATGGCTTCTGGATGAAGCCTTTTGCACCCATGTCTATTATGCACTGGGCTTCCCCGTCAATGCTGAACCCTGATGAGACAATCACTTTTACATCCGGATTTATTTTCCGGATGGAAAGGAATGTCTCCCTGCCGTTCATCCTGGGCATTATCAGATCAAGGATGACAAGATCTATGCTCTTCCAAGTCTTGCGGTAGATTTCAACAGCTTCGGCTCCATCCTTGCAGACAATGGTCTTATACCCGAGCGAATCCAGTATCCTGACCTCCATTCCACGGACAAGCTCTTCATCTTCCACCAGCATTATATTCGCCTCCATGGCTGGCGCAGTTCCAAGCTTTTCTGCAATCTCCTGCTCTGCCTTGTCATCAACAAGGGGGAAATAGATGGAAAACACAGTCCCACGTCCCAGTTCACTGCTGACATTGATGGCTCCATGGTGGTTCTGTACAGTGCCATAGGCGGATGGCAGCCCCATCCCTGTGCCTTTGCCGATCTCCTTGGTGGTGAAGAAGGGTTCAAAGATATGCTTGACAGTCTCCTTGTCCATCCCGATCCCAGTATCGGAAATGGATATTTTCAGGCATCTGCCTCTGAGATTTTCAGGAAATCCTTCGCCCATCCGGGATTCCCCGGCTTTTACATTTTCCGTACTGAAAACCAGTTCACCTCCTGTCGGCATTGCATCACGGGCATTGATGGCAAGATTGAGGAGCACGTTCTGAATCTGTGATGGATCCCCCATGATCGTCGCCGGATTCGCCTTGAAGTTAATCTTTATCTCGATCCTCTTGTCCAGGCTGTGCTGGAGGATTGCCACGACCTCCTCGATCGCCTTATGGATATTCACATGGACGGACAGCATCTTGCCCTTCCTTGAAAACGCAAGCAGATCCCTGGTAAGGTCGGCGGAACGTCTTGACGCGCGCTGTATGCATTCCGCATATTCCCTGAGGGTCTTGTCGTCGAGGCGGGCCACCAGCATTTCCGCGTATCCCATTATGCCCGACAACTGGTTGTTGAAATCATGGGCGACGCCGCCTGCAAGCTGCCCTATAGCCTTCATCTTCTCCGATTGCCTGAGCTGTTCCTCCATGCGCTTCTGCGCGGTGATATCAAAGAAGGCTCCCACTATGGTATTCTGCCCCGTCCGGAATACATGGACTTCATAGATTCCGCCGAACCTCTCGTCCTTATAGGCAACTTCATCCGACTGATACCCGATTTCTCCGGCAGCCACTTTCCGGTACATGGCAGGAACACTGGTGTTGACAAGGCCGGGAAACGCCTCCTCGATTCTCTTTCCTATAAGGGCATGGTGCTCGATCCCGGTTATCCGGTCAGCCGCAGGATTGGCTCCAGTAAGCACAAGGCTTTTATCGTCTTCCAGATGGAAAAAATGCATTGCCATCGGCGAGGATTCCACGACGCTGCGGAACCTCTCTTCTGATTTCCGCAACGATTCCTCAACGAGCCGGCGCCGCCTGATTTCCTTGGACAGCTTCCAGTTCCAAGCCAGCAGCAACAGCAGAATTGCGGCAAATATGGCCACCATCCGCCATAAGAAGCCATAATTGAAACCATGTTCATACCGGATAGGAACCCATTTCTGATAGATAGAATCACGTTCACCCTCGGTAATTGAATCCAAGGCCTTCTGGAGGATGCCCTCCAAGACCGGCCAGTCCTTGCGTACGGCCATGGACTGCGCATTCATATATGGGGTTTCACCTGCGATCTTGACGTTCATCGCTTTTGTCTTTGAGATGTAATATCCTCCGACAAGCATATTGTCGATGTATGCGAACACCTTTCCTTCCTGCAGGAGGTCAAGTCCTTCCTTCGCATTCTTGACCTTGACAAGCTGGATGTCAGGGAAATCCCTCGGGATCCAGTCGTTGACCGCATATCCCTCGACAATGGCCACCTTCTTTCCGGAAAGCTCCCGCATGTTTGAAATATATGTGACATCCCTCTGGGTAAATATGGCAATCGGTATCTTCATGTAGGGCTTGGTGAACACCCAGAATTCAAGACGTTCAGGTGTCACCGCCACGGAAGTGGTCATGTCGATCTCATGGCGTTTCAGGCGGGCATACGCCTCCTGCCAGGTGAGTCCTTGAATTCTTTCAAATTTAATCCCGATTCTCTGCTCGAGCAGCTTCAGGTAATCCCCTGAAATACCAATACCCCCCCCCTTGTCATCTGCAAATTCGACAGGCGGCCATCCAGGATCCTGGACAACACGGATGACAGGATGCTCACGCAGCCATGCCCGCTCCTCGGCGGTAAGTGAAATTGCAGATGAGTTTTCCTGCGTCATCGCTGATTTTCCCGGCTCTGGCAATACCGGATCGGCAGCTTTGGAATGTTTCATGAAGAGGAAAGGAATGAAAAAGGCAAGGACGGCAGCAAGGAAGGCCAGTCGTGGAATGCCAAAAGCCATTTTCCTCTGAAAGCGCATTTTTGCTCCTGAATGGAACCGCTGTAAATTACGATTTTCAATAGCAATGGACAGTAGTCCGGCAAAGAGCTGATTTCAAGGCGGCAAGGACATTCCGGCAACGGCGCAAATCCAATATCCACGCGGATTATCCGGAATTAATTTTCTTCAACTATTCCGCTTGAAGTATGTTTTTTTTCAACTATCAACTATCTTTATGTCACTGAAATCAAAAAAGGAGCCGGCAGGTACGGAAAATGTTTGAAACAAAGAACAGGAATTTTCTTGAACGGGCGATACTCATAGGGTTCCATGATTTCCTAGTGACCCCGGCTGACGCCTCCGAGCACCTCTCCGAGCTCCAGGAACTCATGAGGACCCTCGGAATCCCCGTGATAAAGGAGATAACCGTCAACCTCAGGAACCCGAACCCGAAGTTCCTCATGGGCAGCGGAAAGGCCGAGGAAATTGCGAACATCGCAAAGGATCTCAAGGCCGACAGCATCGTCTTCGACCACGATCTTTCACCTTCACAGCAGAGGAACTGGGAGAAGTTCACGAAGCTCTGCGTGATCGACCGGCAGGAAGTGATAATCGATATCTTCGCATCGCGCGCATTGACGAGGGAGGCCGCGATCCAGGTCGAACTTGCCCGGATGCAGTATTCACTGCCCCGCCTAACGCGTGCGTGGACGCATTTCTCGCGGCAGACCGGCGGAAAGTTCGTCAAAGGTGCAGGTGAACAGCAGATCGAGATCGACAGGCGGATGATCAAGCACAAGATCTCACAGCTGCAGAAGGAGCTGAAGGACGTCAAACAGCAGAGGCTTACCCAGAGGAAGATGCGAGAGAAGACCGCTACGCCAAATGCGGCCATAGTCGGCTATACGAACGCCGGAAAATCCTCGCTCCTGAACAAGCTGACAGGCGCGCATGTGCTTGTCGAGGACAAGCTTTTCGCGACCCTTGATCCGACGACCCGCCATTTCACCCTCCCGAACAATCAGAACATACTTCTTACAGACACTGTCGGATTTGTCAGGAAGCTCCCGCATACCCTTGTCGATGCCTTCAAGTCGACGCTTGAAGAGGCGGTGCTTGCGGACTTCATAATCCATGTGCTGGACATAAGCAGCAAGTACGTGGACGAGCACTGGAAGACCACTCTTGCGGTACTTGAAGAGCTCGGTGCCGGGGAAAAGGATATCATCACCGTATTCAACAAGTCCGACATCGCCGACGATCCCGTGCTCAGGGCAAAGCTCAAGGCACTGGAACCGGAAGGCATATTCATATCGGCGAAGACCGGACTGGGCATGGACAGGCTTGTTTCAGAAATCACACATAGGACAAGAAGTACGACGGAAATCGTGAAGATGAGGATTCCTCCGGCGCGTCACGACCTCATCGCGGCGGCGCACAAGAACGGCAAGGTCCTGGATTCGAAGTATGACGACGACGGCACGGCCGAGCTGGCGGTAAGCATTTCAAAGTCGGCCAAAAGGCTTTTCGAAGACTTCATCTGCGATTAATATTCAAAATGCATTTCTCGCACAAAGTCAAAGATCCCGGCCCCGAAGGGCGTCGGGAGCACTAAGTCCTTTTTCAATAAAAAACCTCATATTCAATTTTTTCCTCGCACAAAGGCACTAAGCCACAAAATTAATCCCTGGATTCAAAATTTGCAGCGAAGGGTTCGCCTTCGCTGAAGGATGAAGAAAGAAATAAAACAAAACCGCATGGCTTTGTTTTATTTCCTTTTCATCCGCCAACTGTCGCCTGATTCCAGGCGACATGCAAATTTTCATATTCAAACTCCAAGCCTTCCCTTAGTGACTTCGTGCCTTGAGCGAAGCGGGTGCGAGAAAGTTTTAATGAATTTCGCCATTGATTAATCTCGTTATCCCGTCTTTCATCAGGCTTTCTCCGAAGTTCAGCAGATAACCGAGTTTGCAGCCGGTCAGCTTGAGATACGTTATTACTTGTTTCTTATGAGCAGGTGTCACGGCCTCAATAGACTTTAACTCCAATATTACCTTGTCATTGACCACTATGTCCGCCCTAAAACCTTCGTTGAACTTGATCCCATGGTATTCTATGGGGATCTGGACTTGCCGCTTTACTTCCAATCCTTTCAATTCAAGCTCATGGGAAAGTAGAACCTCGTAAACGGTCTCAAGAAGGCCCGGTCCAAGCTCCTTATGAAGATTCAAGGCACAATCAACGACAATTTTCCCGATCTGGTTTTCATTCATAATAATCATAGTGCCTCCGTGCCTTTGTGCGAGAATATCCCCGGCATCGGCACCATCCTGTCCTTGTCACCTTTCGCGGCCCTTATATGCAGAAGCCCCCTTTCCAGATCGATGCTGTTCACCCTAAGGCGCATGCATTCATTGAGCCTCAGCCCGCAACCGTACAACAGCTTGACCATGAGCGCCGCCGTCCCTTCAAGGTGAGATATGATCTTTGCGACTTCCGCAACGCTGAACACCACCGGCAGCCTGAACGGCCTCTTCGCCCTGACATTGTCACGCATCTCCCCCATTTCCCTGTTAAGCACATACCTGAAAAGGAATAGTATGGAGTTGAATGCCTGATTCTGGGTTGAGGCTGAAACTCTCATTTTCACTGCAAGATTTGTCAGATAGTTCCTCACGTCATCATCGGTAATCGAAAATACGTTCCCTTTCCCCAGATACTTCTTAACCCTTTCTATCCATTCAACATACGTCTGCTCGGTCCTATAGGAGTAATGCCTCAAACGCAGACTTTCCCTCATTCTCAATATGGCATCAACCCATGAAAGCTCCAGTTGTACCTCTTTCCCATCCTCCTTCGCAGGCACCTGAGGCCTTAAATTCAGATTAAGAAAATTTGTCACATATATCCTTACTGCATTCTCTGCCTGCCTGACCTGCCAGTCGACATATCTCTTGTCCTGCAGCATGCTATTGCTGAATCTTACAATGCTGTCCCGGGTTATCGCCTCCGTCCTGTAGCCTATTCCATGAAGATACTTGTCCACCCAATTGGAATAATACTTGATCTTATCTTCCTGGACAAGCTTCCTGCTTTTAAGGAATTTCTCGAATTCCATCAATTTTGCACCGATAATATCCATGTTCCCCCCTTGCCTTTCTGGCTTCATGTTGTATTTTATATATTAAGGATTTCAAGATATGCGTACTTTCGCATATACATGGAAATTCCCCCGTAAAGCGTACTTGCACTGTCTTATCTTAGTCTATTTTATATTAGATAACGCAGTTTTGCAAGATTTATTGTTGATTTATCAAGTTTTTTGGAAGAAAGTTTAAGCGGTTTCCCGAAAAAGCGTCGCAACGCCTAATAACAGTTGGCTACATACAATGATTAAAGTTAAAGCAACCAAAAAAGAGATTGATATTTCAGGCTCATCGAAGGACTTACTGTCTTTAAAAGATGATATTACCCAATTTATTATTAGCAAAGATAATGAGACAATAATAAAAGCTGAGTCTGGCTTCAATCCTTCACCATATCCATTTGCTTTAGAGCAAATTATTTTAAGAAAAGGAAATGGGAAAAACAGATTTGAGATCGATGGATGCGCCCTATACATCACGGGTTCTCCTTTATGTTTACAGAATATTGTCGATAATTTGCCTTTAGAAGGAGACAAGGGGACACATGTCCATTACGATCACTTGATTCTCGAAGACTATGTTGATGATATTTCACCAGATGTAATTATCACACTTAGAATATAGAAAGCCAACTATGAGCATTCTCCTAACCCGCCAAGGCGGGTAGGAGATGCCTGAGCGTTCAATAACAAAAATGGAGAATTAATATTAATGTCAACATTACTCATTGTCATGCTTGTTCTTGCTGTAAATTTAATGCCAGGAGATATAAAAGTATTTTCTATAGGGATTGAACCCAATAATCGTCTCACTTTCACTAAACAAGCTGATGGGGGCTGGGGAGCTAGTAAATTAGGATTTAAAGATGAAAAAAGTCTTGGAACATTTTATGTTAAAGGCCTAATGATTACTGCATTGATAGATGGCAAAGAAAATAAAATCGACGCATCTAAATATCTGAACGTAAAGACACCTGATCAAATTAAAGACTTAACTCAAATAAACATTGGATCTAAAATATTTAAGATAAAAAAAACAGAATCCACAGTAATTGTTCGATCAGATGATAATCAATCTGATATTTATTACTATTGAACTATCGGCCTCACCGAACGGGGTACCGTTCGGTAGGCCTGAAACGTTAGACTTTTAGATTTTATGGCAATTAAGAAAAAAATACAGCGACTCAAAGGCAAGATTCATCTCTTCTGGATATGGGGGATTGTGCTTTGTCT
>MHBH01000034.1 GCA_001804805.1 Lentisphaerae bacterium GWF2_49_21 | reverse complement strand
ACGGCTGCGCGATTGAACTTAATGACGGCATGCTGCTCTCACATTCATTAACGTCGTCAAAACCGACGATGCTGATGTCCTTGGGTATATTGATCCCCATGTCGACGGCAAAACGCATGAATGCCAGTGCATAGGCATCTGCGGCAAAAATCATGGCTGTAGGACGGTCCTTCATTTTTTTGAGCGATGACAGCGTCTCCTTGATCTTCAGCTCCAGATCGTTCATTGAGCTCTCTCTCCTGAACGGCGTGAATATCCAGGATGGATCAGGGGATGGGAGGTTCAACTCTGAGACAGCCTGCTGGTAAGCGCCATATCTTTCCGCGTGATGCAGCGGAAAGTCCCTTACACCGAAGAAACCGAATTTCCTATGCCCCAGCCCATAAAGGTGCCTTACAGCCTTCCTGATCCCGTTGTAATGATCAGGCAGGATGCTGTCATATTTTTCACTTGAATCGTTGATATTCAGCAGGACAACGGGAAGGTGTCTGGCAATTCGCTCCAGTTCCTCTGGCCGGGGAAGCTCGACTGCAACGAATCCATCAACCGAGGAAATAAGCTGCTCCGGAAGCGTGTCATTTACATGGAATATATGATGTGTCACAAGATATGAGGATTCTATGGCATAATCCTGAATACCTTTAAGGAGTCCGGGGAACCAGAATCCTTCCCTGCCGAAACTGTTCAAGAGGGCAATGCTCTGCTTCTTCCTCTTTTTCGGGGGATTTCTGGGATTATATTTCAAGCGTGAAGCCTCCTTGATGATGTCATCCCTGATCTCCTTGGAAATTCTCCCTCCATTGGAACCGTTCCGATAACCTGTCAATGCATATGATACTGCGGCCTGGGAAACCCCTATGTTCCTGGATATTGTCTTTTGAGTTACCATGATGTGAACCTCATTGATATTATTCCTTGCTCCTGCCAATAAAATATTATCTGTAATTTATATGTCAAGCCATTATAAGCATTATTTATTGCTTATATAAGCATTTGTATAAGCATTTATTGTTAACCTATATATTGAAAGAGGGATAAACGGGAATAAGAATGCATCATTGGGCTTATGACAAGGCTTTGCAATTGACCCAGATTTTTCTCTCAAAGAAGAAAAATCTGCCGGGAGACCGATGTTTCGACGCGGATGCCTCGAAAACCGGGGTTACTTCCGAAAAAAGATTAAATTGGTTTGCAACGGATTGCGGAATTTTATATTCGCCCCCCCCCGCCTCAATAATCTATTATAACTCATTCGCAATTAATTTGTTACAAAGCTATTTTCTTCAACTATGACCAATTCAAGACACAAAAATTAATCTATGCAATCTGCGTACTTTTCAAACCAACGTCCTGTGAATTATTAAAGTTGCACTTGAATATTTCACAGAATGTTCTATTCTTACTGCATGATTAAACGTGAAATAACAGATGAACTGTCAAAGGCATCATCCGAATATCCGGTGGTCACAATCTTTGGTCCCAGGCAATCGGGCAAGACAACTCTTGCACAGAAAAACTTTCCAAAGAAAAAATACCATTCCCTTGAAGATCCGGACATGCGCCTGACATCCCAGCAGGATCCCAGGGGATTCCTTGGAGGACTTCCTGATGGCGCCATTCTTGACGAGATCCAGCGTGTCCCGGAACTTCTTTCATATATACAGGGCATTGTCGACACAAAAAGAAGCCCCGGCCAATTCATCCTCACGGGCAGTCATCAACCTGAACTCCATCAGGCGGTCAGCCAATCGCTTGCAGGACGCAGCGCCATCCTGACTCTGCTTCCATTCAGCATGCAGGAACTTAGAAAATACAAACATTTCTCAGATCCTTTTGAACTTATTGTCAAGGGTGCCTTTCCAAGATTACACCAGGAGAACCTTGAACCTGAACGTTTCTTCAACAGCTACGTCCAGACCTACATAGAACGCGATGTCCGCCAGATGATAAATCTCAAGGATCTCCGCAGGTTCCAGATGTTCCTTACACTTCTGGCAGGACGGGTGGGACAACTTATAAACTATACTTCGCTGTCTAATGACGTAGGCGTCTCATCTACTACTATAAAGGACTGGATAAGCGTCCTGATCGCTTCATTTGTAGTGTTTGAGCTTCCGCCATATTTTGAGAACATATCCAAAAGGCTGGTCAAGTCCCCGAAACTCTATTTCACTGACACTGGGCTGGCAGCGCATCTGGCGGGAATCCGGTCGACTGAACAGGCTACCAGGGATCCCATACGTGGCGGACTGTATGAAAACATGATTATCCTTGAAATCATGAAGCAGAGATTGAACCATGGGAAAAAGCCGGATCTTTTCTTCTACCGAGACACACACGGAAATGAGGTGGATCTTTTAATCCTCAAAGGACGCACACTGATTCCTGTAGAGATTAAATCTTCTTCCACTTTCAATGATGAATTCCATAAGGGAATAGAAAACTTCAATACAGTTGCAGGAAACAAGTCAAGCCCCGGGATGGTCCTCTACAACGGAGAGAGAAGCTTTTCTTTTCACGAGACCAATGTCTTCAATCTTCTCCTCCATCCTGAAAAAATATCCTCAGAACTCTGACTTCTCCAGCCTCAATTTCTCCATCCATGACCAATCTTTGACACAAAAGTATTATCATTCTGATTCTTTTTTTCTTCAGCATGCTGGTGCTTGCGTAGCTTATAGTAGCAGGAAATGCAATAGACTTTATCGAATGCCCTGGACCGGCACCTCGACATGTTTCATTGTGTGTCGGAAATCCTAGGACGCAGTTTATTTGAACAATGGCACTACAATACCTCGCAGCATGATGTTCTGGCAGAAAATGAAGACAAGCAGAGTCGGTATTGCGGACACTACCAGCGATGCCATCACCAGGTAGTTTGGGTAGTTCTGCTGGAACTCATAAAGGAAAACCATCAGTGCCCACATGTCCGGATACTGACAACAGGTAAGGAAGGCGAACATGAAGGCGCTGTAGGCGTAAGTGAATGCGCCCAGGGCTATAATGGCGATAATAAGTTTTGTGAGAGGCAGCGCCATCCTGAGAAAGATTGTCATCTCGCTCGCACCGTCGATCTGGGCCGCCTCATACAGTTCCTGCGGGAGACCATCGAAAAACACCTATCGCCTGCCGAATGGCGTCATGTTCTTTTCAGTACAGGCATAGGATTCTGCCTGTGGCATTCTTCAATTACAGCTATCTGGCGACGGACTTCCTGCTGAGTCACAGCGAGAGGAGCTCCATTTACAATGGTGTCATAAAGCCTGTTGTAGAAGCGTGTAGCCATATTATCGAACAAGTTCGCCTCCTCGGCAGACGCATCCCATTTTTCGGTGTACCACTTGAGCTCTTCTTTGCAGTACGCCAAATTCGGCATTGGCCCAGTTATCAGTTCCTGTTCCGGGGCTTCTTCTGGCTTAAAGTATTTCCAATCAAGATGTTTCATGTCACCCGTAATCCCTCCATTTGTGCCATATACCTGGTAAGTATAGGGTGGATATGCGCAGCATGAGGATATTTCCAGGTCTATTGTCGGATGTCCCTTGCCATGCAGTATGAGCTTCACGTGATCTTCGGCGTCACCGAAGGAATTGGCCTTGTCCATGATGCAGAAAACATCGGGGTCTGTGTCTCCAAAAATCTGGAGCGCCTGATCAAGCGGATGAGGTCCCGTATTCCGAAGATTTCCGGCATCCATACATTGAAGAGTCTGCCAGTCCCAGCGCCTTGCAAAACCATTGAATGCAATTTTTACCATTACGATTCTACCGAGTACGCCGGAATCTATAATTTCCCGGGTCTTGGTGAAATAGGGGGCAAAACGGGACTGCTGGTAAATCGCGAAAACCTTGCCAGCCTCTACAGCTTTTTTAATCAGCTTGTCGACATCGGACGTCTTGCGTGCAAGCGGTTTTTCCGTCAGCACATTGAAGCCAGCATCAAGTATTTTCATAGTAACCGGAACATGCTGTTCGCTGGTAGTCGCATTTATAATAAGATCAATACTTTTATCCTTGAACATTTTCCTGTAGTCTGCGTAGACGGCACATCCGGTATCTTTTTGAGAAGGCTCGCATCTTTCCAAAATCAAATCACACACAGCGGCAATTTCAAATTTGTCATTCACCAGCTTGATGACAGTGTTTGCATGTATGTCCCGTCCGCTACGTCCCTGTCCGATTATTCCAACACGAAGCTTTCTCATTTATTCTCCTTCTAAATTATAAAGTTAAATTTTGTTGTTTTAGCGATAGACTGTTTCAGTACTGCCACTTTTGAAGGAACGATCCGCTGCATCAAGCATCGCCATTACTTCGACAGCGTCTTCAAGAGTGAAGCTTGCTTCGCCCGTACGGAAAAACTTTTCAACATCCTTCATCAGGCCTGTATAAAACTTTCCGGCTTCTACGGAATATGATATTGCCGCTTTTGAGTCGCGAAGCGTCCCCCCGTAGATATATACACCTTTCGTGAGCTCGACAATTCCTCTTCTTTTGTCAGGATAATCCACAATCGCCACGGCTCCGGAGCCGTCCACCCTGACAGTGATGCATGACGCTCCTTTCCCAATGGCTTTCTCAAGCATTTCAAACGCATGAACACCATACCATACTATCGAGCTTCCGGTAGGTGCCGGACGTCCTAGCGGACCGTAAACATTCACTTGTGCCGGTTTCGGCATCTCGCTGCAGGTTTTAATAAGATTTGCATCGAAACGAAGAGGAGACGCTGATATTGCATTTACCTTGTTCTCTTTTGCCAGACGCACAATTTCCAAGCCGTTTTCAATGTTGTCTGCGAGTGGCTTATCTAGAAAAATAGGTTTTTCTAATGCAACGCATTTTTTAAAATACTCGAGATGATGCGACGGATCATTTATTTCGATCATTATGGCATCGCATTCTTTCACGGCATCATCAAAATCAGTAGTCACCCTGATGCCCCAGGCCTCAAGCTGTTTCTGTCGTACATTCAGCCCATCCTCATTTTGGAACGGAGTGGAAAAGCGGAGGCATGCCGATGCCCTGAGGCCGGTTATTTTTTGATCTGCGGGACAGTCCGCAGCTTGGATTCTTTTTGCGAACTCGACTGTGTGGCTTGTGTCAAGTCCTATCAGTGCCACGTTAATTTCCTTCGGCATAAAAAATCATCTCCTTGTTTTATTATGTATTCCCATATTTCATTTTTTGAAATATCAGCAAGTGTCCCGCCCCCCTTGTTCCTAGATTTGCTTGGCGGAAGTCTTTCCGCACAAGCAAATCTATAAGTTTCCACAATTCTGCGAATTGTGGAAACGCCATCTTAATAGTCGAGGCAATTTCAAAATTGCCTCTAATGAGCTGATTTCTTAAGTTTGGAGTTCACGGCCCTGGTCGCCTTTGGCGCTGCCAGAGGCAGGTAAACTTCAGCGTGCGTAAACCATTGAATACCAAGACACACTAAAGTTGTGAACACCAACGGGCATATCCCCGCGACTAACGATTATCGTATTTTTGAAATCAACTCAGTCCATTTCCCTGCGAGATTCGCAATATTCCTCTACCTTAAAGCACCTATAAGAAATCTACCTTCAAAATAGTTATCTCCTCGATAAGATTCAAGAATTTTCCTGTTATTCATATTGATTTACGTCGAAACACTCTTATGCCGTTACCGGCGATTTTTCATTGAACTCGTCGTCTTCCGAGACGGACAGGTTGATATCAATCCGGGTGGAATATCCGCGTTCAATGCGGCAGAGCAGCCAGATGGCTCCGAGCAGCAGGAAGTTTGTGACGACTCTTGTGATCCCGAAGGCAAGGGCACCTGTCTCCATATCCATTGAAACCGACACCACGACTTCGACTATCCATATGCCGAAGAGGAGGAGATACTTACTGCCGACAAGCAGCAGCACACCATGATGCGGAATGCCATTACGCAAAGACTTTCCCTCATGGGCGGCGGCAATGTCTTTGCAGATGGATTTCCTCAAGACGATCCAGCACCACCAGGCCAGGATGGAAAGAGGCAACACCAACAGCCCATACCATTTGAATGCAAAGGTCGCATGGTTCGAGTGCATCCACCACATCATGAAGGGGGTGCAGAGCACTGAGAGCAACATCACACCGTCGAAGAAAAAGAAGGATAATTTCAACCATTTTGACTGCGGCCCAATCGTTGAAGTAATGGGCATCTCCTCGACTCCCTTCGGACTCCAAGGCGCGGGCGGATGGAAATGACTGTCTCCTCCCAGCCGTAGCCATTCAAGGTATACTAGGACAAGGAACCACACTGCTATCGCGTTAAAGACAAAGGACCATGCAAAATTGAAGCGATAGGCAAAATCGGAACCGTGGTAGAGCCACTTCATGACGTCTATGAAAAGCCCGGCGGCTATGCCGGAAGCGAGATTGCAGACATGCCTGAACAGACCTTGGGCCGAGCAGAACTGTCCAAATCTGGATTTCGGGAAAAGCCTCATATCGCATGGCAGTCCTGCGACTGCGACGATCGCCGAGAGCAATATTCCAGCCAATCCCCCACCAAGACTTATCCAAAAGAAGTAGTCTCCGGGCAAGGTTACAAATAGCCAGACGCCGGTGACGAGGGTTCCGATCAAACCGAAGACTGCCGCATAGACAGTAAGACGCAATGGATGCCACCTGTCGACAAAAGACGCCATCACCACAATAGCCACCATCACAACTACTGAAGTAACGGCGGACATCTTGCCGATTTGATCGAGAGTAAGTCCCATCTCCCGGTTGAAAAAGATGTCGAATATTTTGATGCTCCCGGCGATCGTGCCAAATGCCGCGCACGCGAACCTGAACCAGTAGAACCTGTGAGAGAAGGACTCCTTGAAGAAAGTCCTCAGTCCGCCCCATCCCTTGTTCTCATTGTCGGTCTCGCCCTCCAGCGGCGGATATTGGCCCTCCTTCACGAAGAGGCACATCATACTGAAGCCTATGAAATAGAGGATCGCCACGCCGATGAATATCTCACGCATATGGCTTTCGGCATATTTAAAGATAAACCAGTTATACAAAGCTCCTGCCGCAATACCCACTATGCGGAACGCCCCCATGAAACGACCGAGAAACTCCGGAGGGACAACATCGTTGAAAAGATACCAGAAGACCGAATTTACAAAACAGTCGAAAAACTTGAACATTGCCAGGAACAGGGCAATCAAGCCAATGGTGGTGGTCGCAGGCGCATGTTCGCACAAGGCTGGAGACCATTGGCGTAGGATGCCGGTGAGGTCGTCGCTCCAGCCCATAAGCGCAAGGGAGATGCACAGGAACGGCATTGTAAGCACGATGAAAGGGATGCGGCGGCCCCAGCGACTACGAAAACGATCGCTCTTGAAGCTGACCCAGGGCCCCATGACCATGCTTAGGCCTCCAGGCACGGTAGTAAGGAAGACCCCCATCAACCAGTTCGGTGCCCCCAGATCTTTGAACTTGAGTGGCAGAATACTCGGGACGACAGCTTCCATCAATGTAAAGCAGAAATCGCCCCATAGAAGAAATGCAAAAAGCATGGCAAGCCCAGCCTTACCATAAGTCAAAGTCCCGCAATGATAAACGTGCCTGTTCCCGGAAACAGAGGGTATGCTTTTTAAAGTTTTCTGGTCCATAATTATCTTATGTTATTCGTTTTATCCTAAAAGTTGCTTTACTTTTTCCAGGATTCGAGGCTTAAACAGTTGTCGGAAGAGCAACAAATTCTGCACACCCTCCACTGGTCGTAGAAACGTTAGTGTGAATTGCAGCATCGAGTCACCACGTCCACCGTTAAACCTGAAGACGAACATACATAATCGCCCAATTCAGCGGTAATTATAATTTCACACTTGATGCGTTTGGTGTGATTTTTAGCGTCGAAGTAGCGTTAGTTTTGGTGCCTGGCGTTTCTTTCCCCTCGGTAATAGATGCCCCGAGCTTTCTTCATTTGGAGGCACCGCTTATAATTTTTACTTCATCAAGATAGAACTCAACATCGGAGGCGGTAGGGGGAGAAAATCGGAACAGCATGCCGCTGAACTGCGTATACGGCTTTCCAGTCAAATCCTTCAGTGGTATTGAGACTTTCTGCCATGTGGCCGAATCACCGTCGAGCTTGACATAATTGCTGATTGATATTTTCTTCGTTGCTTCGAACTCTCCCGCCGCATTATACAGACAAATTATCAGATCCGTAGTCGTGGGTTTGGATGTGTTTATATAGAACTCAAGAGAGCCTCCTGACTCTTGGAATTTTGAAATATTGATAAAGTTCTCCGCTTTGCTAGTGTTAAAACATACACCGGGGTTCGGTTCGACTTTCTCGTCCATCTTGATGCGGAGCGCGGAGGCAGAACCGTTCCATGCTGGCGAAGTAACGATTTCAAAGTGTGCGCCCTTCCAACCACTGGGAGAAAATCCTTTCAATGAACTGTCACTAAAAATTACCAATTCCTCTCCTGCAAATACCTGACATCCCAAGACCAGCATGATGATCATCATCCCTGTTGTTGCCACGATTCTTTTGCCTTTCATAGAAATTGCCTTTCGTTTATTTACTTTATTGACTATCCTCTTGATACAGTAGCTGCGTGTAGCTCCTTATCCTTATGCATCATATCAACTCATCTGTTTCGGGATTAATTTCCGTAGAGGGGATCAGCTTGAAATCCGTGCAACCCATCTGCTGGATGGCGCTTTGCGCCTTGAAAAGCTGATCCCATATGTAGTAGACGTTGAAGTTTCCTGGCTTCTTGGGGAACGGCGGCCAACGGCCATCGGAATTTTCAGCACAAATCAAATGAAACCACGCCTTTTCATAAAGGAGTGCTTCCTCCTGTGAAAACGCCGATTCTTTCAGTTCACGCAACTTTTCGGAAAGTAGCTTGCAATAAGGGTCACAAGCCAAGGCGGAAGGCGTCTTTGCCCAGGCAGTGGCGTAAGTTCTGTGCCAGGCCATATTCCTCTCTATGAAGACAGGCTCGTTGAGGATAGGGCCTTTATCGACGGCCTCAGTGACATGCGCGAGTTCGCCTCGTTCCAAAAGGGCATCGATGTATTGCGACAGGAGCCTGATTGCATCGGGGTTGTCGTCGAAAACCTGATGTTTTCCGAAATGTTTCAGAAAAAAATAGCCGGTAGTTCCGACATACTCGGCATCCTCCGCATAGCAGATCAGATAGCCCTCCTTCCTATTCCCACTCCAATGGTCGATTGTCTTAAGCAATGAATCAAGCGTGACAACCTTCTTTTGGGAATCATCCACGGGAACTTTGTTTGTGGACATCAGATAATAGAGGGTCTGGGCACTGACCCTGTCGCTTCGATATATGCCGGTCATTCCGTCAAATATCTTTACAGGATGATGAAGTGTCGGAGTGTCGGGATCGATATCATACCACGGCATGCCGGAGCCGTCCTTTGCATTGGAGTCCGGATTGCGTTCCACAGCTGCAATCTCAGGCCGCGAGGAGATCAGGTAGGAGTCCCAGTCGAGACTCATTATATCGAAGCCTGCCTCCTTGTATATTTTCGGGATATCCTCGTTCCAGCAGCACTCCGGATTCCACGCCGTGCGCGGAGTCATGCCGATATGACGCTTGTAGGTGTCCATCGCGAACTTGCATGCCCAGAGTCCGTCTTCATAATTAAAATTGCTCATGATTGAGTGGGCATAAGGCGATCCCATGAACTCGCACTGCCCTGATTCCACCGCATCGCGAAGCTTCTTCAGTACGTCCGGGGTCAGCCTGGCCATCACGTCGAGAGTGAAACCCGATGCCTCGAAGCAATATTTCAGACCCTTGAATCGCGTGTTAAAAAGATCAAAAATCCTTTCGTAGCTTTTCCTGATGCAGAATTCAAATTTCTCAGGACGCAGTCCAGAATAATGCAGGTTTGCATGGAAAACCATAATGTACTTCATATGCCGACTTCCTTTTTGTTCATGTTTCAATATATCGAGCTGTCACTTCCATTTGAAAACAGGCTTGACGGTATCAAAGTAGTTCTTGTCGGTTTCCGAATATGCGCGAGGGGCATCGTCCACATCGTATATAGGTCCCCACGCAACTTTCAATTTTCCCTGTGAAATCAGCTTGAGTATTTCAGTTTTGCAGCCAGGTGCGGTGGCGCAGGTCATGGTTATAGTTGCATTAGTGCAGAACCAGTTCTCGTAGCTGCTGAGGATTATCGGTCTTGGATAATCGCCCTGGAGGTGTATCCGGCCAGGTTCGTCGTCATTTTTCCATCCTCCATCCTTAAGGTAGAACTTGAGAGTGTCGATGATGTCCGGGTTGCCACTGCATTCGTCTATTGCATCCACACCTCTGCCTTCAGTGATCTCCCTGACGGTTTTTACCGGGTCGCAAGAAGAGGCGTCGACAATGAAGTCCGCGAACGGCTTAGCCCTTTTGGCCCTTACAGCCATGTTATCCATGGCGATGACTTTGCAATTGGCGTATGCCTTGGAAAGCTGGATTGCAGAGAGCCCGACCTGTCCACATCCCGTGACAAGGATCGTCTCACCATCCTTGGGATTTAACCTCTTGACACCCTTCAAAGCGACGGAGGAGAGATATGCACATACAGCCTGCTCATAAGATACGTCATCGGGAATTCTGGATAGTCCATCGGCTGCTCCACGCGCAGTTACGGAGTTCTTTATGGCCAGGCCGGTCTGGCCTCCCCATGCGGCGCAGTATTCCGGAAAAAACCGGATTTCGTTGACCATGACCCTGTCGCCAACTTGAGGAATATATCCCGCATCCTGAGGTATTGCCTTGGAACCGACATGCAAAACACTGCCTACAGACTCATAGCCTGGCACCATAGGGTACCATACATTGGGCGCCTTGTCGCATGATAGCCCCCGGTAAAGCTTCATTTCGGTGCCCAGCGAAATGCCGCTCATCACGGTTTCTATAACTATTGAGTCGTCTGTCAGGCCGGGCATTTTTCCGGTCACGATTTTTACACAGCCCGGTCTTTCGAAAACTATGAGTTTCGCTTTCTCGTATGGTTTCATCTCTCACCTCCTTAATCGCACTTGACAATTTTCGAGATAAATTCGCGTGAGCGGGTGGTTCCCTCAACGGGATCCTCCGCATTTTCATATTCTATCGCACAGACCCCGTTGTACCGGTCTTCAAGCAGTGACAGCAATTTCCGCCAGTCGATCATGCCCTCTCCAACGGCGCAAAACTCCTTGTGTCCGTTTGAAGTCCGTACGTCCTTCAGATGGACGTAGATAATTCTGTCCTTCAGAAGCTCGAAGGCTCTAATGCAATCCACTCCTTCGGCGACGAAGTTCGCAGGGTCAAAATTCAAAAAAAGATTTGGAGAATTGACGGCTGAAAGGATTTTAAGCATATCCTCGGCGGTCGATGCAATCCCTCCATGGTTCTCCAAGGCAAGCCTGACGTTATGTTCACTGGCGTATCCAGCAGACTTGGCAAGAGCTGCGACCATTCTGTCAAAAGTCTTTCCACAAACCTTGTTTCTGGGCTCAAATCCTGAAAAAATCCTGAGTATAGACACATTGATCCTGGCGGCGAATCTTATCGCCTCCCGAACATAGGCCATCTCTGCCTCCAGCTTATCCTGCTCCAATGTGAAATCATTCGCAGTTGCCAAAGATACAAAGGAAACACCCTTTGAGTTTGCGAGAGAGAGTATCCGATCCGTATCAGGGGATAGGAGCTTAGCATCGAAATGAAGTGGAACAGCCGAATGCAGTTGTGCCTCCAGCCTTCGGATTCCCATCTGCGGACAAGATTCGATAATTTTATCCAGGGGCATTTCCCTGAATCCCCATAGCGCCACTGCCAGTTTCATGTCTGCCATCCTTGTTTAGTTAACTTTTACGTATAAGTAATTGTGCGATAAAAAATTCGCCGTAACCATCGTGAGATGAGGGATGTTCCCGGGGTCATGGCCTACCTCTTTTTCCTGTTATCCTATAGCAATCCATCAGTTGACGCCTTGAAATAGCTTCTCAGGTTGAATTTGTAATTATACGTAGCACTGTCAACCGGTCCATTCCATGGAGAGGAATGCCCGTCAAGATATATGACGTTGCATGAGTTCAGGTGGCGCTTCTTGATAGTTTGCCAAAGTCCGCTATTACTCCAAAAACCGCAGCTATTCACGTCTGTCAACAAGCCAAATTCAGACGTTGAGCGTCTTATTGCAGTTGTTCTCAGAGACACGTGCCATCCAGTTATTTGATTGGCCAGTCCAGTCACCCCCCAGTCCTTCTTGATTCCTGAGTCTCCAAAAGAGCAATACGCCAAGGAGATCACAAACAATTTAGTTCCATGGTCTTTGACATAATACTGACTATAGTTATAGGGTCCGGCAACGTCGGTTGCGGTAGGACAAATGAGCAACTCATAGGCATTGTTGAAATAGGTATCCATCACCTTCTCATGGGCGTCCTGCCACCGGGGAGTGGCAATATCCTCGTAGTCATTGGTGGGGAAGAACGAATCATGATCTCCCGTATACATGATCCATCCCGCACCAAGCTGCTTCAATTGCGACGCGCATAATATCATCTTCGCATTCTCCCGTGCCTGCTTGAGAGCCGGGAGAAGCATAGCTGCAAGGATGGCAATAATGGCGATGACGACCAGTAGTTCGATAAGAGTGAAGCGCTTCCCCATCACAGGCTGCTCAATGAGCGTAAATGGCATAAGCCCTCGTGAAATACGGGGTGTTCCCATATTCATTGTCCACCTCCTTTTCCTATTCTATAGCAATACATCCGTTAACACCTTGAAATAGCTTCTCAGACCCCATTTTCAATTATATGAATCATTGTCAACTGGTTCACTCCCCTGCAACTTCCTTGACCGCAGTCAAGGCGACAAGGCCAATCTTCAACCCCGGAACACTCTGCTCGGCGGACATGTCAACTGAAGCGATCGTGTCTTCGGGTGAAGGGTTTATCCATTCATATGCATGCAAACCTATCTCCTTGCCGGCCGGCGTACATCCCTGCCAGGCCAGAACGGCATCCATCCGGTAGGTCATTTTAAACCCCCAGCCGTTTTTGTATATGCTTCCCGGCAGCCAGTGCGCTATGTTTCCTCCGTTGATGGGAACGTCGACCGTCTTCCCGCTTGCAAAGGTTACGCGATAGTTCCCATAGTTTTTCATGTCACTCGTCGGCTCGTCCAGCGACATCGCATGGAGAAACACTAGGCTCCTGGCCCTTTCCTTCACGATGATGGGGTTTGATTTTTCCGATACGCCTTGTTCCTTGTCTTCTTTTCCAACGACGACTCCGGACTTGCCAATGAGGTAATCCGTTCCAAATAGTTTCAGGAAACCCACCGGCAGGCATGAGAGATCGCTTTCAGCCCCAAGTCGAAACCATGCGTCCGCGCCTCCGCGTAGTTGATTGTTTCCCGCCGTTGACAAATCAACCGGCTTGAACACGGCCCCCAGAATTCTTGAAGGCCGGTCTTTCCTCCATGTCGACGCCGCCAGGACGCGATCGGGGTTGTAAGGAAGCTTATCCGGTCCAGGAGACAAAAGATTCCACGCATACGTTATGCCAAGCATGGATGTGGCCAAGGGACTCCGCGAGATGAGGAAACCCCAGTCCGAGCCGATGATGCCGTCGCCGCCGTGTTGCTTGATCCTCAGCGCGGAGTAATAGTTGTTGTAGTCGCTGAACCACGGTGTCCCGATGACTTCATGCCCGGCGTTGACGAAGTATTTGAAGGTGGGAAGTTCTTTGTCTATGTCTCTGTAGTGCCAGTCGTCAATGATCACGTTCTTGTCGATTTTCTCCAAGCCCAGATGAACTGGCAGATTGCCATATGTCTTGCAGTTGCTATGTGCGGACGTCACGTTCTTATTCTCCCAATATGTGGCATCAAGGAGCATGTCCCCCCAAATGATGGTCCGGACATTCTTCGAGGCAAGCCACCTGGAGATCTTGTTCACGTCATTGGCGAAAAGATCGCCAGGGGGAATATTTCTGCAGACCGGGCATTTGGCCATACCTGCAATCTCGTCATGTCCGACATGCATCGTCGAGCAACCTGTGGCGTCGATAATTTCCCCCATCAGGTCGAAGATTAATTTATACGTTTCCTCCTTGTTCGGGCAGTAGGAGAGTCCTTTCTTGTTATCCGGCTCTTCGGATATCTCAGGATGTGACTGAAGCAAAGCTTCCACTTTCCCATAAGTAAAGACACCGGGGATGAAATCCATCTTGTATTTTTTCGCATATTGCGCGAGTTCTTTCAATTCTGCAAGTGACCGCGCCGGTTCGCGCCTATATTTGCTTATAGGAATAGCGGACACTTCAGGATGCGTCGCCCATTGCCAATCTGTCCATTTGATCTCAGCCACAAGAGTGTTCGCCTTCGAGAACGAGTACGTATCCCGTATCAGGTGCCTTATCTCGTCGGAGAACGTGGAAAGAGTAGCCCCTTCGACATAACATCCTCTCATCTTCAGATCGGGCCAGTCTACGATCAGCGTCTCCGGAATCTCAGATTTGCCGTTGTTGTTCCAGATGAGCTGGCGGAGCGTCTGTGCGCCGTACAGCACTCCGCGCTCGTCCGCTCCGGCGAGAATCACCCGCTCCGGTGTCACTACGAGGGCGTATCCTTCGGGCTTGAGAAGTTGGTAGTTAACCGCCGTTTCCGAGCACAGTTTCGCCAGGGCCGGCTCAAGGGCGGCCACTCCCATGACCATGGGCGCGTTCTTGCCCGGAGTGACCTGAGTGGCTTTGACCCTATGCAGGGCAAGATCTCCCGAAAGCACTTCGATGGCTGCTTCATGTTCTGCCGCGGCGGCAATCTCCAGCGTCGCCGGCAGTTTGAAAGCTCCTTTTCCCTTCTTGTAGATCTTCGGCTCCGGAATCACCGTGGCGGCGGACGGATCCAATCCATTTTCATTCAGATTGGCGGAAACCGAGCATATTTTCTTTGCCAACCAGTCGGCCTTATCCACAGGCCGTGCCGGCATTTCGGCGGAAGACAGCGGATACTGGTAACTTCTCAACACATTTTCCATGAAAGCGGATCTTGTCTCCGCTTTGACATTCTCCAGTTCCTCGGACGAAACAGGCGTAAACTTCATATCTACCGACAGGTTGAGCTTAATGCCATTCGGCACATCTCCTTTATAGTCATAAAACAAAGTGAAGGTCTGCAAGTTCTCTGGCCGCCACGAATCCCGAGTTCCTCGCAACATCCAACTCGTCTCGGGATCCGAGCCAAGGTCGAATTGCCACGTCCCGATTTTCGTCTTCGCGGTCAGCTTCTTTATGGACTTGAAGATGGGAGCCCATGCCCCGTCGGGACACGCATCCAATTTCAATGTCCCTTTATCCACGTCGTCAACCATGATGGAGGCGCCGGAGAAGACAGGCGCCGACAAGAAAACATCCCATACAATATTACCGGTCTTGGTGCCCGCCGGGACATCAATGGTCAATTTCATCGAAAGCGCATTGTGCTGGAGGGTGTAGGTCGCCACTGCATTGACAGGAGTGCCGGCTTTCGATTTAAATGTCACCGTATCGGCTCCCTTTTCGATATCCCACAACTCGATTTTATCGGACTGGGGAAACACTTTTCCCCATGTCAGAGTTGCAGCGTAGAACTCGCCCACCTCGATCGGGTTGAAAGAGCCGTAACCGAGCCTCATAGATGCAGGGCTCCGGCAGATCGCATCCTTTTGATATCCGGTTGAGAGAGTGAAATCATCTTTCACGAGATTCTCCCCGCAGTAGCCAGAAAAAACAATGACGGCCGTCATGATGGTGGCAATTGAAATTCCCTTGGTCTTACCCCTAATCATTAGACTCCTCCATGATGTATTTTATGCCAAGAACGCATATTCACATAGCTTACTTTTACGTATAAGTTAATGTATATTGAAAAATAATCCTGTCAATATGTTTAAATGCTTTTATTTGCATGTCATTTATTAGCAGAGTCATATAATCAAATGGCCTCTTAATAATTTACTCTCTTTCACCAGCTGTCCGTACAAAGAGGAGAGGCAGGGAGTCCTTCCTTCTTGTTGAGCCTTGCTGTAGGTGTATTCGCCAGGTGCCCAGTCCTCCTTCGCCCTAAAAATATACGATGCATGAAAGTACAGCAAACAGCTCTTTAAATGCCAAAACTGAAACTCCAGCTACATGCATTCCCTGATGATATTCCCAATCCCGAGTTCGCTCCATTGCCGACCAAAAATCAGATCAGGGCCTATCCTCTTGCGTGAGACAGGCCTGTTTTCCCCGTCTGACGTTCTGAACTCAGCGCCAGCTTTTCACTGAACCGCGCACTTGATACAAGAAGGGAATCCAGCGTGCCGCTCTCTTTCCAATGCTGGTAGACGCCGAGGGTAAAGAACAAAATGGAAACTTGAAAAGAGTGCAACACATCAAGAATTTATTTCAGGCGGAGAGCATCAGATACGCATGCCTATCACCCTTAATCAGGGGACTGCGGGATTATTATCTTAGGCTCGACATGGAGTTCCAAACGCGAATTGCCTGCCTCTGCGCTTTCCATTGATATGAGCTCCTTCAGCCGGGAGGCGGCAAATTTGCCAATTGCTTCGCCATCCTGCTCTGCCCTTAAAATGGAATTGGGATCGATGTTGGAATTGGACAGCCAGTTTATGGCAAAATTGTCAAAACCCGCAATCAATATCTCTTCCGGCACTTTAATTTTCCTTGCGGCAAGCATCTCAAAGCCATTCTTGAAGTGAAGCAGGCTTTCGATGAAGATTGCGTCAGGAGGTGATTTAAGAGAGAGAAGATTGCCAAGAGCTTTTGAAAGACATTTGTCCAAAGTCTCCGCCGACCTGTCATTTCCTATATCCGCCCTCTGCACCAAGAGCTCATCAAATGGCTTATTGAAAAGTTCAAGTGCATCCAAATAGCCACAAAAGCGCTCTTCAGTTGCACTGACCTCTGATGCAATTCCAAGATAAGCGACTCTTTTTCTTCCTGCGGAGAACATTCTCTTGACAAGCTCAAAACTTCCCCGGCGGTTGTTGCTCACGACATAATCTATGCTGACTCCCGCCAGCGAACTGTCTACAAAGACGAGAGGAATTTTTTTGCCAAGGGTTTTCATCATCCGGTTAAATTTCAGGGCTGAAGAATATGGAGTCAGTATTATTCCATCTACCCCCCTTGAGACTACGGACGAAAAAGCTTCCCTTTCCATGAGCCCAAGCTTAGTATTGGCAAGGATCATAAGATAGTTGTAAGGCGTCATGATTCCCTCTATTCCCTTCATGATATTCATCCAATAGGACATTCCAAAATCAGGAAGGAGGACTCCGACCATCATGCTTTTCCCCGTCCTAAGCTGAATCCCTGCCTGGCTTGGACGAGTTCCTGAGAGTTCCAACGCCTTCTTGACTCTTTTCGCCAGAGCCTCGCTGATGTGGTTCTGTCTCCACTTGTCATGATAGACGTTGGAGACCACAGTGTTTGAGATACCAAGCTCCTTTGCCAGTTCCTTAAATGACTTCATACTTATTCCTTATGCTATATTGCGATAGTCCAGCCCACAAAGTCGGTGAACAGGACCAAAAGATTAAAATTACCTTGATCAGTCAATATCATATGTTTTATTATGCCTCCATGAGCATCGTATGCAAGCCGGGTTTTTCCCCGCCACAACATCCTCACGGAAACGGACTGCCTTTTCAGACTGCAATATATCCAAAACTGAGTTGTCGCGCAAAGACCCCAAAGGCATATCGCTGAAGTCAATGCAAAATCTGACAAGCCCCTCCGGCGAAACGGTAAAATGACAGGACGGAGCCAGGCAGCATGGAGGACTTCCTTCAAGAATATTGCCTCTCCCCTCCATCCAGTCGATTATATTGTGGCTGCCAAGCCCGAATGGCTGGAACTCCACCGGCATATTGAACTCCTTGTTGTCAACGCGTTTTTTCATTGAGGAGAGCGCCTCCGGAAGTCTATATGCAAATTCAGGGATTCCTTCAAAGGTCCAGGATCTGCTGTTTGAGTCATTGATTCCAAAACCTTCCCGAAGCCACGCATCATAGGCATCGCGTTCTGGAGGAAGCAGAAAGATAAGATTTTGGAAGACAATTTTATCGAAGCCCATGGATTGGGCGTAAATTGCAGTCTCGCCCATGACATTCCAATTTTCGGCATTTATTGTTGAGAGGCAGACCTTTTTGACTTTTGATCCTGCAAGCGCAGACATGCCGCGTTCAATCTTGGTGTGTATTCCTTCGACGCCCCTTATTTTGTCATGCATGGAACCGGGACCATCCAAGGAAACATATAATGTTGAGACATGATCTTTGACAACGTCTGTAGAATCTTCGAGCAAAACTCCATTGCTGACAAGGCCAATCCGGCATCCGTTTTTATGAATATACGAGAGTACCTTGTCCAGTCCCTTGTAAAGCAATGGCTCTCCGCCCCAGACAACAAACCCCGGCTTATTCCCAATCCCTGGCGTCAATTTCATTATTTGGTCAATCGCCCGAATCCACTCATTTGGGGAAAATTCGTCTTCAGGCCTGATGCGCTTTTTCCTAGCATACCCATTGTCTCCCCATTGCCCGCAGAATGAACAGCGGAGATTACACCTGAGGGTCACTTGAAGATGAACCAATTTTATAGGGGTTAGCATCCCTTCACCTCTCACAATAGATTAAGCTTTCGCGTATAAGTAATATTATATGATAAGCCTATCAGCATTGCAAGCCTATATTTGAATCAAGGCATGGATTTAGATAACTGTATGTAATCGGTCAGTCCGCCCGTGGGTGGTAGGAGCGATTACTCATTCTATGGAAAAATCCCTTTAATCAGACAAGGGTATCCCATAATAAGAATCTATGCTGCGTTCAACCATGACCAATCTTTGACACAAAAACGGTTGAAACCGGTATAAACGGGGATAAGATTGCATCATTGGGCTTTTGACAGGGCTTTGTAATTGACTGGTTTGCAACGGATTGCGGGATTTTATATTCGCCCACCCCGCCTCCACTTTTATCCTCTGGGAGGAAATGATCAGAGATTTTTCATCTTTTCCAAGCTCAAAAACGACTCTGCCTCCAGGAGGATTGTAGCAGATAATGGCTCCGGCTTCCAGACGCTTCACTTCCACGTGATCTCAAAATCATTATCTTCTTGAGAGTACCGATGTTCGTGTATACCATCCGATGTCTAGAGAGAGAAGGTTGATTCCTACTCTAAAATAAATGAGAAATAATCAAAATAATCTCTTGCATTTTATTTCTCAGGCGTAATATTTATCATACTGAGAGATATTAAAAGACATTGATCCACTTTTCCTAGGGTTGATTAAGAAAAGTTATTTGAATTTGTTGTGAATTCATGGAGAAAGAAAATGACAATCGAATTAAAATCTTCCAAGTCAGAAAAGCCATTCACTCTAATCGAACTCTTGGTAGTGATTGCGATCATCGCAATTCTTGCCGCGCTTCTCCTTCCTGCCCTGAAAAAAGCCAAGGATACTGCCAACGCCATTGCCTGTGTATCCAACTTGAAACAAATTGGGACGGCAGTTGCCATGTATGCACAGGACTATGGTGATGAATTGCCCACCGGGTACAATCTAACTGCGGTAAAGAATGCAACTCCACCTTACTGGGTCAAACCTGGAGACAGCACTTTTATTGATTCCGGGGCCGGAGGGTATTGGGTGCCTTTCATACAGCCGTATTTAGGATATAAGACTTATGTGGGCAATGCGTACAGAGGAGTGTTTAATTGTCCGGCTTTCCCGGAAAAATCTAGCCTTGCTTCGTATGGGGCAAACAGTTACTATATGTGCCAGGGACAGGGGTATGGTCAAATTGGAAGCTACCGCAGCCTTGTTACCAACTTTGTTTCTCCGTCGACGGCATTTATTTATGGAGACAGCACTTTTCATGATTATGGGTCTTATTACCCTTTCGTAGCTCCTGGAGGCATAGATGATGACACCAGGTCTCCGACGGATGGAAGCAAGGATTATGTGAATTTTTCTTATCACAATAACGGCTGCAATATTGTCTGGGGAGATTTTCATGTGTCCAGGGAATCAAGAAATGATATTCTGACCAATAAGTATAATTGCATAAAATGGATACGTCGTTATTTCTGAAACAAATCAAGATAACGCATTGACGAATTTTGATTTATAAAAGGATATAAGGGTATGAAAAAGAGTTCAGATTTGAAGAACACAAGTTCTAGAGCCTTCCTCGAGAAGCTGCTTTTCTGCGCCAGCCCGTCTGGTTTCGAGGACGAGGCGCACGATCTCTTCCGCGAGTATCTTGCTCCTTTCTCGGAGCGGACCTGGGGTGATGTGATAGGCAATGCGTATTCTGTGATCAATGAAAAGGCGCCCTTCAAGGTGATGATAGTCGGGCATGCCGATGAGATCGGCTTGCAGATAACGCAGATCGACGAGAACGGTTTTCTCCGCTTCCGTAGCATAGGGGCGCCTAATTATGCGGCATGGATCGGTATCGAAGTAGAAATACTCGGAGCGAAAGGCAAGGTTCCAGGAGTTATAGCAAAGAAGGGCCAGGAAGCGCCAAAAAGCGGCGACACCTATGAAGCCAGCGCCCTCTGGATCGATATCGGAGCCAAAGACAAGGCCGCCGCCGCAAAGCTGGTGGAGGTTGGAGACTACGCGGTAACGCGCCCCAACTTCAAGTTCCTCGACGGCGGGCGTTTCGTATCAAAGGCCCTTGACGACAAGATCGGAGTCTATGTCGTCGCGGAAGTGATGAGGGAACTATCCCGCAGGAAACCTAAGGTCGCTGTGTACGGCGTAGCTGCCACCCAGGAGGAATCAGGATCCCGCGGGGCAAAAGTTGCTGCTGAAGCCATAAGGCCCGATGCCGGTTTCGTCATTGATGTATGGGGTGCAAACGATACTCCTGAGGCGAAATTATCAGATGGCGGAGAGGCCAAGCTCGGGAAGGGACCAGGCATCTTCAAGAATCCCAACAATACGCGGCTTCTTGTCGACAGGATGAGAACTGTCGCCGCTCGTGAAAATATCCCATACCAGCTGGCTCCGCATTATCAACCGGTGAGCTGGACCGACGCCTCGGTTCTACAGGTGGCAGGCAATGGAGTAGCGACCGCGCTGATCGGAATCCCGAACCGATACATGCACTACCAGACGGAAATATGCGACATCGCAGACGTGGACAGCGCAGTAAAGCTTATCGTCGAAACCATAATGAGCATGTCAGGCAAGGACAGGTTCTACAGAGAGTAAGGATGGAGGCAATGAAAAAGCGCAGGACATTCACATTAATCGAACTGCTGGTGGTGATAGCGATTATCGCAATTCTCGCCGCGCTTCTGCTTCCTGCACTGAAAAAGGCCAAGGATACAGCACACTCCATTGCCTGTGTATCCAACTTGAAACAAATGGGTACGGCTGTGCTGAATTATGCAATCGACTTCAATGATGAATTCCCAACCGGATATAATCAGGCCGAAGTTGCAGCAGGTTTGCCAGATCCCACCGGAAATGGTCATTGGACTCTTCCTACGGATTATCCTGGCACAAATGCTGGCAATGCCGGCTACTGGGTGCCTTTCATACAGCCTTATCTAGGATATGGGAATTACGTAGCTCAAGCGTACAGGGGAGTGTTTAATTGTCCGGCTTTTCCCGAGAGAGCAAATCTTGCCACCTATGGAGAAGAGTCATATTATTTTGCACAGACGTCTTCTTATGGCGGTATCGGAACATGGCACCGGACATTGGCCAGTCTCAAATATCCATCCAGGGCTGGAACGCATGGGGATTCGCAGTTTCACGACTACGGTTCCTACTTTCCTTTCTGCAGTAATAATGACGGGTCTTCCGGTATTGATGATACGAACAGGACCGGGAGTCCGGATTATCTCGACTATTCATATCATAGCAAAGGAATGAATGTGCTTTTTGGCGACAGTCATGTCCAATGGGTGTCGAGAAATGAGATGATAAAAGAGCGTTACTTTGGAATCGTATGGACTCGAAAGTATTAACCGTGGCGAAGGTAAAAATGAAGATTGCCGTGTTTGCTACCGGAGGAACGTTCGACAAGGAGTACAACGAGCTTAACGGCAAATTGTATTTCAAGCAGACGCACATTCCTGAGATGTTGGCGTTCGGAAGGTCAAGGGTTCCGGTACGGATTCAGACCATCATGATGAAGGACAGCCTGGACATGACAGTCTCAGACCGTCAAAAGATTGTGCTGGCATGCCGGAAGGCCAAGGAGGATAGGATTGTGATTACTCATGGTACGGATACAATGGAGATTACAGCACGTTTCCTGGCAAAGAAACTATCTGGCAAGGTTGTGGTTCTGACGGGAGCCATGGTTCCGTACAAGTTTGGTAGTTCCGATGGACTCTTTAATCTTGGCAGCGCGCTGGCATTCGCCCAGGTGCTTGCGCCCGGCGTCTACGTTGCCATGAATGGACGCTGCTTCGCTGGGGATTCTGTTAGCAAGAACCGGGTTGTCGGGGTTTTCGAGAACAAGCGGCCAAATTTTGCGTCCGCCTAACGAGGCAGGCTGGGAATGATTTAATTCGGTACATAGAAACGTTGGAAAAGGAACGTAATAAATGAGTGATTCCAATATACAAACGAATTTACGGCAGAATGTTTTCCCTGGAGCCCTGGAAGATCTGCCTGTAGATGTGCCAGCTGGAAACAGTGTGGCACTGCTTGGGAGGCCTTTGGAGGTTCAAAAATTATATTGCGGAGTCATGGTACATGAACTGAATAATTTTCTGCAATGCATCCAAAACGGGATTGATCTGGCAAAGGCTGAATTGCAGGAAAGTAATGGTGAGGTTGATGCTTTACTTGATGATTGCTCGAAAGCTTCGCATAATTCGATATGCCTTCTCAGAAATTATTCCATGCTGCTAAAAGGTGAAGCCGGCTATTCTGAGTGCAAGAAGGTTGATGTGGTAGATATTGCAAGGAAATCTGCAAAGATGCTATTGCGGGACTCAAAGATAAACTTTCTTTTTGGAATGGATAATTCGGTTGAATATGTTTTAGGGGATGAAACACAACTCTATCAGCTGTTCCATAATCTCCTGAAGAATGCAAAAGAAGCTATTCTGGACAAAGGGAATACGATAAGAATTGACATTTCCAGGAAAATCATTGGAAAGGGAGCTTTTGAAGACCTGCTGCCAGGTGAATATACACAAATTAAAATTTCAGATAATGGGGTTGGCATAGACAGGAATGTTATTGATAACCTGTTCGATCCGTATTTTACATTGAAAAATACTGGTACTGGATTGGGACTCTCGGTGTGCCTTGGAATAGTTCGAAGGCATAAAGGTTCCATAAGAGTTGATTCTGAATCCGGCAAGGGAACGGTTTTTACGGTTTTACTGCCATCTAGCGGGTAAAGAGGGGGGATCGTCCCGCAGAGCTCTCTGGATGACATTCCGAGTTACTTGAATGGATGAATTTAAAAACACTAAACAAACATATAAGGATTTGAGTATGAAAAATCGAATTTCAATGTGCCTGGCGATCACCGTGGCTTCAAGCTTCTGCTTTTTGATGTTGCAGGCTGCTGATTCGGCTCCGAGCGTCCAGGCGCCCAAACAGGTTCAGATTAAGAATCCCGGATTTGAGGAGGCCAACGACAAGAATCCGGACCGACCGGCTGCCTGGGGTGGCTATAACTGGAAGTCATCCTCTCAGGCTCATTCAGGCTCTAAGGCTTTACAGCTTGGAAACTTTCAATGGACGGATCAGCTGTTCTCAATAGCTCCTGAAGACATTGGGAAGAATATAACTGTGAGATTCTATGCCAAGGGAAAAGGCGAACTGCAGTTCTTTTTCTCACATGGGAAAAAAGTCGACGGTAAGGATAGTGGGACCCATGGTGATTGGAATAGCAGGCAGGCGTTCTTTGCGTTAAGCGACGAATACATGCCGTATTCCTACACAATGGCGATTCCAGCCGGCACAGAATATTCAAGAACCCATATAGGCGCGAGCCATGCAGTAGAGGCATACATTGATGATGTGACCGTCACCATCGGAGAAACTGTAAAGAAGGTCGAAACTTCAACGGGGAAAGACATTATTCCGGCGCCGGAGAATGACAAGCTTGTGAACATAGCCGCATATGCGAAGATCCGCACTGATCCCTGGGGATTCAATTCAGGAAGAATGGTTGACGGCATACAATATACAGGCCTCTCTCTTTCAAAGCATCCTTGGAAAAAGTCATGCTCTTATGCGTTCAGATATGATAAGGCCCAGACCATAGCCGGTATCAGATTCTCCCTGGCGTCAGGCGGATTCGTAATCTGGGCTGATACGAAGGGTGATGGGAAATATGACAAGGAACTGGTGATGGAAGAGGGTTATACTCCCGGAGGCTACTGGGGATCTGTTGAATGGCCATTCTACAGCAGGGCCTTTTCTCCGAATATCAAGGCGTATGCGGTAAAACTCACGACGTTCAGCAAGTCGCAGCCTGTCTTCGAGTTTGAAATTCTCTCCCCATCGAAAACAGTTTCTCCGGAAATGCTGGCGCCGATTGTTTTGGCGGCAGGAGTTCCATCCCTCGAACAGGGAGCGGCTCTGCCTCCGGTCGAGTTGGGTTCCGCACGCAGATATCTCCAGGGCTACCATGTGGAACCCTGGATGTTCGACTGTCCCGGATGGCTCAAGAAGACTCCCAGGCCGCCTCTCAAGGATTGGCCTCCGTTCCAGAAAATGTTGGCGGGATTAAAGGAAATGCACTGCAATCTGGTCTGGCTGTTTCCCCCGAAAACATGGGATGAGACTATTACTAAAGGCAGAAAGGAATGCACATATAAGTCTGACGTTATGTGGCCGAGCCAGGTTCACACATACAGCCATGCTGATCATTTACTGAAAGAGTTCTGCGATGAGCTGCATGCCGCCGGCATGGAGGTATTCACGCAGGACAGGGATAATTCGTGCAAGATCACCAAGCCGGACAATGTCCCGGAGACACCTGTGATTCCATGGCTCACACGGGAAGTATTCAAGCTTAGCGGTGCGGAAATGGCCGCCGAGGGCGTTGATGGAATTCCCGTCTGCGTCGACGAAGCATATTTCGGAGGCGGTCCATCATTTAAGTTAGGCAAGGAGGATCCTAAAAAAACAGAGGATGAAAACAAGAAGATAATCGAACAGAACAAAGCCGTGGAGGTGGCAAGGAAGGCGTTTGCCGAGCGTTGGAAACTGGGTGACAATCCAGTTTATCCGGAGAAACGTGAGGATACTGAGCTTTTCAGGAAATGGCAGATCTTCTATTACGAACAGATTGCATCTTTCATGGATGGAACTTCTAAATATGTCAAGAAGAGCAATCCTAAAGCCAAAGCTGTGAGCAACCTGGTAGCTTTTGAAATATTCAACAACCGGGCACAATGGGGAGTAGCAGAAGACATCATTGGATGGAACGCCGATATTGATTATCTCGGTACAGATCCTTATCATACACAGGAGGATGGATTTGGCGTCTATACAGCATCGATAATGTCGAAATCCCTCATGGCAGGTAATCGCAAAAAACAGACAATCATTACGCTGAACGGTCCCTGGGGCTGGGGAGGGAAGGCGAAACAGCCTGGAGCGTTTGAGGTGTGTCCGCCTATCAGCATAATCGGTTCTGTAGTTGGTGCCGCATCGCAGGGATGCCAGGCATACGCCTTCTGGCGTTATTACAACATCGTAGCGTTGGAGTATGGCAAGCACGTAGGGAAAGCCTATGAAATGCTTGACACCATGGCCGCATGGGGATCAAGGGATGCCGTAATGCCGAAAGACATTGCCGTGCTCCGTTCGAGAGCTTCAGAGGATTGGTGGCAGTTGAAATATGCAAGCGACTTCAGCAAGGATTCGATAGTTCCCTACATCCAATATCTCTGGACTGCAAAGTTCCTTATGTCCAAAGGTTATCCATATGAGCTTTTCTATCTGGATCAGCCGGAATCATACAAGAATCTCTCGGAGTACAGGCTTATCATACTTCCGTTCCCGTACAGTGTCAGCAAGGAGGCGTGCGCGAAGATTGAGGAGGCATTGAAAGCCGGCTCGAAGGTCATTGCGATGGGTGCGCGGGGAGAGACAGACGAGATAGGCAGCGCCTACAATGACTCACCCCTTAAGAAGCTCATCGAAGAAAAGAAAATAGAATTTATCGACGATAAGATCGCGGATGTTGGAGATTTCCCTGAATTCAATAAGAAGTTCAAAGGGAAATTGGATGAACTGCTCGGTGAAAGAAAGACACTTGACTTCAACAGCTACGGGATGGATGTGCAGGTTGGATGTCTCGAAAAATCTCCTTCCGAGAAGTTTGTTACACTGATCAACTGGAGCGGAAAGGATGCCACTGTGGATCTGGGAATAAAAATGCCGTCGGCGAAATACAAGGTTCTCATGAGGAACATTGAGGGCGCATACGAAATGCAAATAGGCGGTAATCGTGAATTCACAGCCCAGGAACTGAATAAATTCAGAGTTGCCTTGAAGAACGGCGAGGCCGTTGTTCTTTACGTTTCTCCGGTGAAATGATGAAAAAATAAAGGAAGCATATAAAATGTCTACGAAGGAAAAGTCAATAAACATTGCGGTAATTGGTGCCGGATCGCGAGGAGTATACGTTACCGGTAATTTATTGAAAGACTCAAAAGGGAATGTAAAGATACTGTCAGTATTTGAACCTGACAGGGCGGTAGCTTTGCAGGCCTTGGATATTTGGAAATCACCTTCAACCAGGATTTGCGGGACATATCAGGAGGCAATCAATACATCTGGAGTTGACTGGGTGATGGTTTTTTCCCCGAACGCCTATCATAAGGAACATATAATTGCCGCATTTGACGCAGGGAAGCATGTTTTTACCGAAAAGCCGCTTGCAACTTCGATTGAAGATTGCCAGACCATAAATGAGGCCCATAAAAAATCAGGGCTTCTTTTCGCAACAGGATTTGTGCTGCGTTATGCACCGCTATATCAGAAAGCAAAGAAAATCCTCGAGTCGGGGAAAATTGGAAAGATCATATCAATAGACGCCAATGAAAATATCACACCTGAGCACGGCGGGTATATAATGCGCAACTGGCGACGCCTGACCAAATATGCCGGACCGCATATCCTGGAGAAATGCTGCCATGACTTGGACTTGATCAACTGGTTCTGCGGTAGCCTTCCCACTAAAATTGCTTCTTTTGGCGGCACAGACTTTTTTGTGCCTGGAAATGAGCATTTCCGTGACAAGTATGGAAAGGAGACCTTCGCGTCATGGCCCGATCCCCATGCCGTTGAATCTCCGTTCACATCCGACAAGGATCTGATGGACAACCAGGTCGGCATAATGCA
>MHBH01000033.1 GCA_001804805.1 Lentisphaerae bacterium GWF2_49_21 | reverse complement strand
TCCCTTCATCGGTTAGATATTCCTTGTTGGATATTGAGTCTTTCTAATCGAGTTACCCACTCGATCTGAGAAAGAGCCTAAAAAGATTGCTTAAAGGAGCAAGTAAAACAGGAAAAGGTGGAATTGGTGCTCCAGAGTTCATTATTACAACTTCTGAAACTCCAGATTTTATTATAATTATTGAGTGCAAGGCAGACACAAGGCGTCATGAGAGTGCGAAACGTGATAAGCCCGCTGATTTTGCAGTAGATGGGGCTGTTCATTACGCCAAGTGGCTTTCTAAATCATATAATGTAATAGCTGTAGCAGTTAGTGGTCAAACAAGGTCAGGATTAAAAATATCAAACTTTATTTACCCGAAAGGGGCAAGTTTATATAAGGAACTTAGAAATAAGTCTGGAGAAAAGATAGATTCAATTATTTCACTGGAAGATTATGTCGAGCATGGAACTTTTGATTCTGATGTGGCTAAAAAAAGACATCAGGATCTTATGGAATTCTCAAGAGAACTCCACGATTTCATGAGAGATCATGCAAAACTTACCGAAAGTGAGAAGCCATTACTTGTTAGTGGAACACTAATTGCTTTAAAGAATAAAGCTTTTGCAAAAAGCTATGATGCGCATAGGCCAGAAGAATTGCAAAAAGAATGGATGAGAGTAATAAAAGAGGAGTTTCAAAAAGCAAAAATACCTCATTCAAAAGAATATAGCATGACTCAGCCATATTCATCTATTGCCGTTCATCCTAACCTTGGCAAGTCCAATAAAAAATTTCCTAAAGGTGTTCTTTTTGAAATAATTAAAATGCTTAATGAGAAGGTATGGCCTTTTATTAGCGTTTATCATGATTTTGATGTTGTAGGTCAATTTTATGGAGAATTTTTAAAGTATACAGGAGGGGATAAGAAAGCTTTGGGCATCGTACTGACTCCAAGGCATATTACTGAACTGTTTGCTTTTATTGGAAATGTTCAAGCTGATAGTAAAGTTTTAGATATATGTGCTGGAACAGGAGGATTTTTAGTATCAGCAATGCATCAGATGTTTAAAAAGGCAGTCACGCAAAAACAAAAAGATAAGATAAAAAATGAAGGCCTTATTGGCGTTGAAAATCAACCACAAATGTATGCTCTTGCTGCAAGTAACATGATTTTAAGAGGAGATGGGAAAGCAAATCTTCATCAAGGCAGCTGTTTTGATGAGGCTATTACAAGGGAAATTAAAAAGCATAAATGCACCATAGGAATGCTAAATCCTCCTTATTCGCAAAGTGATGAAGATTTGCATGAATTAGTTTTTGTTAAACATATGCTTGATTGTTTAATAAAAGGTGGCGTAGGAATTGCCATAGTTCCGATGTCATGCGCTATTTCTCCTCATGCTAAAAGAGAAGAAATATTAAAATATCATACTCTTGATGCAGTGATGTCTATGCCGAATGACCTTTTTTATCCTGTTGGCACAGTGCCTTGTATAATGGTTTTTAAATCCCATATTCCGCATAAGAAAAGTAATCAAAAAACTTGGTTTGGATACTGGAAAGATGATGGCTTTGTTAAAACAAAACATAAGGGGAGAATCGACCTCTATGATAAGTGGACAACAATAAGAGACCATTGGGTGGAATCGTATCGCAATAGAGATGATATACCAGGTGAATGTGTTAAACAATATATAATTCATGAAGATGAGTGGTGTGCAGAAGCTTATATGGAAACGGATTATTCATTAATAAAGAAAGATAATTTTGAAGATAATTTAAAAAAATATATGATTTTTAAATTAATTAATGGACTGACATGAAACAAATAAGAATTACAGAAATTTTCGATATTAAATATGGACATAGCTTGGAGCTTAATAGGCTTAGGCAAGTACCATCAGGTATAAATTACGTATCAAGAACATCAAGTAATAATGGGATTTCTGCAATTGTAGCTTTGATTCAAGGAATGGAACCAATGCCAGCAGGGACAATTACTGTTTCCTTAGGTGGCTCTGTCCTTGAAACATTTTTACAACCTCAACCATATTATACAGGGTATCACATATATTGTTTGACATCTAAAATAGAGCTTTCTACAGAAGAAAAATTATTTTACTGCGTGTGTATTAATGCCAATAAATACAGATATAATTATGGACGACAAGCAAATAGAACTCTTAAAAATTTAATGTTGCCAGATAAAATGGAAATACCTGATTGGGTTTATAAATCCAACATTCATTGTTTTGATAATGCAAAAGAGCCTTTTTTAAAAAAATCCCAATTGCCTTTAGATATGTCAAAATGGAAATGGTATCAACTGCAAGAATTATTTGATATTAAAAAAGGTAAACGCCTTACGAAAGCCAATATGACTATAGGGGATATACCTTTTATTGGCTCCATTGACTCAAATAATGGATACCGTCAACTAATCGGACACGAGCCAATACATGAGAAGAATACAATTACAGTTAACTATAATGGTTCTGTCGCTGAGGCATTTTATCAGCCTGAGCCCTTTTGCGCATCAGACGATGTAAATGTTTTATATCCTAAATTCAACATGAATCAATATATAGCTTTATTTTTTGTAACATTGATTAAAATGGAGAAATATAGATTCAATTACGGTCGGAAATGGCATGTGGAGCGAATGAAAGAATCTAAAATAAAAGTACCTGTAAAAAATAACAATAAGCCAGATTATAAATATATGGAGAATTATATCAAGTCGTTGCCATTCAGCAAGGAAATATAAGAAGTACGATAGTTATAATAAAGTTTAGATTATAAGAATATAATGAATAAAATCAAAATAGATTATATAGACGGGATAGAAGTTGACCTTAAAAAACTTCCAATAAATAACCTTCATGCTCTTAATTATATACCTCATGGATTGTTTCGATTAGCTGTAATAATTAAATTTCAAGAAGGTAAAATGATGCCAACGAATCCCCAAGTTAAAATTACAGCTTTTTTTATGCAGATGGATCCGATAATTCCATGTATATTCCACTGGTTTGGTACATCAATGGTGAATTATACAAGATTAGTTGGTTTAATAAAAGTATTGTCAATGAATTCATGGACAACGGCAGATATAGTCAAAAATAAAGAGCATATCAAAAAAGAATGTAATACTTATGTCAAATCTATTATTCCAGATTTAAGGGAATGGCGTAATAAAATATCTGCTCATTTTGCCCCAACAGATCCATACGATAGTGATAATATGGGAACTCTTGAGCAATCTGTCATGGATAATATTGTTTTTCTAAACAATAGATATCGCACTAATTCTCTTAAGCTAACATCCGGTGGTGAAACCTCCACTTTGCCTGATTGGTCTGTAACAGAAACCTATGAGAAGTTAACTAAAAGATATTGGCCTAATTCACAATTAGATTTTGATGAGAGAAAATGCATTGCACCTAATTGGCATGATTTTATTCCAAAACCATAACAGGCAGGATAATTTGTTAGGAAAAGTTTTGTTTACATGTGGTTTTCTTGTGTTTTTCATAGCTTAAGGGGGAAAGGGGTGTGTCCTGTCCTTTTAACCCATGTTATCTTGCCTGCAAACAGGGGATTTGGGAGGATAGCCTTATATCCTCAGCTTATTGCATAGTAAGGAGTTTATTATTAACTAATAAGTTTTTAGCCATTACCACAAATTCTTATTAGTAATATATTAAACAAGTATTCTTTTTTCATGCTCTACTGCTTTCCGCTGTCGCGGGGGCTTCCCAACATCGAAATGAGGCCAAAGGCATTTTGGTTCGAGGCTGGGAGGATGTTCGTAATTGAGGAATTGCTGTCCTTAACTCTTTTGGGTCATCTTCATTTTCCAGAGAAAATAATAGGGATTCTCTTTGAGCATCACCTTATTATTCTGAAACTCGGAGAATTCCTTCATAGTCAGCACCAAGCCGGATGTCCCAAAAAGGGCGACATATGCAGGAATAGATGGTGCAAGAAGTGCAGCGGCAGAAAGTGTGACAGTAGATACCGCTGCTCCAATAGCAGAAAATGATTTGGTTTTTACGACACGTTTATATGCGAGATTGAGCTTTGCCAACTCTGGGTCAATCTCATCGTGTTTGAGGTTGAGGCAAAGCTTATGAATTACATCTGGAGTTTGTGTGTTGTTCAATTCCTTTAATGCTTTTGCAAGCGAAGAGCGTAGAGCCTTACGCAAAAGAACAACAGAATTATATTCATCTTTGTAAAGTTTATAAAAATCAGTGAGGGAAATATCCTCAATGTATGGAAGTGATACATCTAAGATGCTGGCAAGGGCATCTGTAGAAAGTTGTACATGTGCGGAGTCAATAATGGCGGTGTTTTCTGGCCGTCCATAATATCCTAATGGCAACAGGGCGTCTAATGGTAATGACTGATGCATCGGCATTAAATCCCAGCTCTTCTTACTGCCTTTTGCCTCACCCTCAACCAATAAGCCACGTTCTGGTACATATACTGCTTTGCCATCGGCGATTAGGTCTTTAGCATCGTTAATCCATGTGGTTACGACAGAGGGCTGAAAGTAAGTAAGAGCTGGCCATATAGATTTATTTTGAATGCGAGGGAGCAAGTCTTTTGGTAATACAAAGGAAAATGGTTGGGCAAATTTGTGCTGAATTTTCATCTTAAGCTCTGGACCACCACAACCAAACATTATGCATGAATCGGAAAGGAGTAGGGCAAGTTTAGGAATTTTCCATAATAGCTGTGGATCTTTTAATTTTGTCCATGATTTTTCAGCAGTTGAATTAAGAACCATATCAACGAAGTCCTTATACCCATTCATGCCTCCCTTGATCCCATCATAGAGGCCAGAAGAAATATCGGATGCGGAAATGAATGTTTTGCCAAGGCTGTTGTCCATGTTATTCCTTCCTTTATATCTTGAACCTTATTTTATAACATTTTCATATTCATTTAAAGGCATTACCTATAGAAAGAACTCCGGGCATGTCATTGGCATAATTCACTACAAAATAGAACATCGGTGGCTGGAAAGTCAAGGTTTAAGGTTTAAAGGGAAGATGGCTTATACAAGCGTTATCGCAAATCCCATTTGCATACGGGTTGCTGAGGGTTTTCAAGGCTTAAGGGGAAAAAGGGTGTCCTACCTGTTGAACCCGTCTTATCTTTCCTGCAAACAGGTATCTTGGGCGTATACTCAATGTGCCATGATAGAAATTAAGAGGCTTCGGGCAGGGCAAGGGTTACATCCGCTAAAAACCGTGTTTTGAGGCGGATTCTTCAGCGTTTTCATGGTTTTATGGGAAAGGGCATGGGGCTTAATGAAAAATTGCAGTATTCCGCCTGTAAATGATAGGAATTGATAGGATTAAGGCTGTCCCATAGCCATAACCTGACCTTGGAGGAGTTTATTATTAACTAATAAGTTTCTTGTCATAACTTTAAATTCTTATTAGTAATATATTAATAAGTATTCCTTTTTTCCCACGCCCTACTGCTTCCCGTTATCGCGGGGCTTTTCCAACATCGTTATGAGGCTAAATGGCATGTTGCGTTTGAGGCTGGAGGGATGTGCAATAGATCCTATATTATCCTTAAAATTAAAAATATCGCAGAGAAAATAATCCCTGCAGCAAATGGGAAATAAAATAAAATATCCGAAAGTCTTCTCATGCGATACCATCGATCTTTAGCCTTCGTATATTTTTCTTTCTCATTAAGATTATCTAGTTCCTTAGCCTTATAAAAAAATCTTTTATTATCTGAAAACCAAGCCAATAATCCAAAAAGGATACTGAATGAAAACAATATTATATTTATAGTTAGAATAATTTTCTCTGCAATATTCAAAGGTGGCTTAATTTCCTGAGTTAAAGAAAAGAAATAAACTGCAAGTATCCCTGTAGATAAGGACATTAATATTTTTCTTATTTCCAAGGTTGCATTATATGCCCTGTCATGAAAGATTTGTGAATTATCTTCCATTTTATTTCCCTCTGCTTTAATCTGGTAGTTAGGCTTTTTTCTTTGGCGCTTCGAATAAATACAGCTTTTTCGCGAGATATTTATTCCCACCAGAAATATTCCTCAAGTTTCTCTCAACTCCGACAACTCTATATATGGATTTTATCTCATGTTTTGCATCCACATATACTTTATTTGACATCATTACTTTTCCTTGCGGGTTTTTATCCTTATCCTTTATCGCCCCTTGAAGCCGTGTGGCGATATTTATAGCACGCCCGACATATTCGGTTTGAGAATTCATTACAATTTTAATAAGACTTCCTTCTTCCAGCCCAAATGTAATGCCAACTGCATCTATAGGGATTGACAGCACCCCTTTGATTTTACGTCTAAATGCATCATCATACTTCTCGCAAATCCTTTTCATTATTAAGAACAATTCAGTCATGGAAAAATGTTCTTCAAACAATAATATCCACCCGTCGCCAATGAATTTATATATAATGAAATTACTCTTTGCTCTCTCTTCAACAAGATGGTTTTTCATTATAATTAATAGAGAGCGCCATAATTCTTGTCTTTCAGAACGTATTAGATCTTCAACTATTGTCGTAGATGAACATATATCGAAGACCAAAACGTACTTGTGTTCAACTTTAATCGGATCAATCTCAGAGGTCATTTATCACCTCCATTAAAATAAGCTTATCGATAACATTGTCAGTTGCAGGCAGAGCATAATGGTACTACATATTATTAGGACTATGATTTAGATACATAGAAAAAGAAATGGCCAGAAAGTTCGACATCACTTGGGACATTAGGTAAATCTACAACCTCCTGGCCACATGAAACAGTCTTCATGAGCTCGCCAAGTATTGTATTAAGTGCAATGGCCATATCCTGATAGACTTCTTTCACGACGGTAAAGATAAGATGTTCAATAACTTTGCGCCAATCTGACAATTCAAGCGACTCGGCAACTGATGCAATTCTGAGTTTTGTAGCATAGTCGAAATAATTGTTATCATCTTTAAAAAGATAGGCCGTATGAGGGTCATCTTTTTCGAGTATTTTAGTCGTGGATAGTACTTTGTCTGGCGAGTGATGATATGAAAAATCATTCCGAAGTCGGAGGGCGATACTTGTTTTAGTGAAGTGGCTTGGTAGTCTCTTGAGGGCATATTGTGCGTCTTTACGTAGTTTAGTATTGAGTGTCTTTGATAACTTATTTCCATAGTAGCAACTCTGGATTGCTTCCCATCCCTCTTTCAGTTCTCCAGCCAGCAACAGTATGAACTCGAAAGCACCCAGCAAGGCGGCCTCTCTCTCAATTTGAGAACGTTTTGAGTCCGTTGCCGTCTGCCATTGACTGAATATCTGTGTCTCTAATAACTTTAATTTGTTCAGGATGTGTGGAAATACATAAAACGCGGTCATCTGGGCATCAGAGAAATGTGACAAATTGGCCTTCGTAAATTTAATCTTTCTACCTGAGAGGGCTTTCATATGCCTAACTTGTTATTATAAAATTATCATTTTCGAAACACTACAGAATAGACCATCCGGAGCTGGAAAGTCAAGGTTTTAGCCTTAAACGTAGAAGGTCAATAGAGGCTTAGGCAGGCATTGTCGTAATTCCCATTTGCATGTGGTTTCCTCGGGTTTATTAGAATTGGAAGGGATATAAGTTATGTACTTCCTGTTGAAGTCATCCTATCTTGCCTGCAAACAGTGAATTATCGCGTATATCTCTCAATGTTAAGAGGCTTCAGGGAGGGCGTATAGCAGTCGGATTAGATTAGTATAGTTGCGGGAATTCTTCCGCCGATGCATATCGACGAAGCCCTGGATGTCAGCAAGATCCACAGCATCATGGGTCTTCTTCCGGCTGACAGCCCCATACTGACGCAAAGGCCGTTCCGCGCACCCCACCATACGATAAGCGATGCCGGCCTTTTCGGCGGGCAGAGCATGCCGACACCAGGCGAGCTCAGCCTGGCGCACAATGGAGTATTGTTTCTCGATGAGCTTCCGGAATTCAAAAGGAATGTCCTTGAAGTAATGCGCCAGCCTCTTGAAAACGGTTCCGTCACGGTGTCCCGCGCCTCCGGGTCATTTGTGTTTCCAGCGAGGATAATGCTTATCGCGGCCATGAATCCGTGCCCCTGCGGGCATTATGGCAATATCCAGAGGGTCTGCCGGTGCACGCCTCCGCAGATCCAGCGCTACAGGAGCAAGATCTCGGGTCCTCTGCTGGACAGGATAGACATCCATGTCGAACTGCTTCCACTGAACGATGATGAAATGCTCAAGGTCCCGGACAGCGAGTGTTCCTGCGAAATCCGCAAAAGGGTGACGAGCGCCCGGAGCACCCAGTTGAAACGTTTTGAAAACACGGGAATCTACTGCAATTCCCAGATGGAACAATCACATCTCCAGCAGCACTGCTCCTTCGACAAGGAGAGCCAGTCATACCTCAGGCATTCCATAAAGGAGCTCCAGCTGAGCGCCAGGGCCTACGACAAGATTCTGCGTGTTGCAAGGACAATTGCGGATCTTGACTCTTCCGAAAACGTAAAACAGGAGTATATTTTCGAAGCCGTACAATATCGGACACTCGACAAGAGGCTCTGGTAACGGCCAAGGAGCAATATCATGAACTATCTGCCTACGCTGTCTTCGAGATTCCTGACGGGGATAATTGCGACATTCGCAATCGCCTCATCCTGCTTCATTTTTTCCGGATGCAACGCTTTTCCGATTGGGGGAAAACCAAAAGAGGATCCCTCCATACCTGTAAAAGTGGATCCTGTCCTATTCCGCACTGAAATATTCGGCGAGGAATCGAGCCAGCCCATAAACAACGGATATTTCATCTACAAGGGCAGGTACATCCCCCCGCCTTACGTTATCAGGAGGGCAGGACTTTCGCTGCATATCAACGACATAATGGTGATTGCTCCGATGAAATGGAAATCCATAAATGAAAAAGTTCCGGAAAAGCTGCCGGAAATTCCAGATATAGGCATGTGGAGCGACGGAGATATGACCACCGAATTCATCAACGACACATTCTCCTATTATGAATTCATCTACAAGGGGCCTACGCCACCGCAGGACAGGACGATCCTCGCCGCCATCGCAGATCATGTCAGGAAACTTCCTAATGTCTGGAACACGGAGGTTGACGAGGAGAGACAGCTCATCAAGATCACCCTGTGCAACTTTACGAAATTCAATGTGAGCAGCAGCTCGGTGTTCGGCCTGCAGAATGCCGGAATCACCGAAGAATCCCTCAGGAACATGTATCACAGGGCGTTCGAGAAGCATATCGACTTCTTCAAGGACAACAAAATAGTCTACAAGGGGCTGAAAATAAGTGAAATAGAATGGCGGGAGAATATCGATACGTGGTATGAAGCCTCAAAAATCCTTAATTCCGATTCCTGGAAATCCTCTAAAAGAAAGAGTCTGGAGAAAATAGATTTCGGCAGTGAAAAAATCATCAACGATCTCCTCGCATCATACAAGTACTCCAAGGAACTTGAAAAGAGACTTTATGAGGAGTATGTCAAAACTCTTGACAATGTCAGCAAGAAGGAGAGGACAACTCCTTATGACAAGTTCAAATAAAATGATGCTGGAACAGGCCTCTGGAACGGCTGATCTATATCTGAAGAATCTAGTCAACTTCGCTTGAAATTCCGATGCCATGGGATAGGTTGCGGGTAGAGAGTTCAACCGACGGACTTGACATTTGCACGAATTGCCGGTTTTGAGTTTTAATTCCTGAATCCCCGATAAACCGGAACAAGCCATTGAGAGACTTGCATTAATCCTGCATCCCGCCTCGCCCGCCTTACATTAAAGGAGAATTGCAATGAACATTTTATTAATCTATCCTGAATTTCCGGATACTTTCTGGAGTTTCAAGCACGCCTTGAAATTCGTCCATAAGAATTCCGCATTCCCTCCCCTCGGGCTCTTAACGGTTGCCGCCATGCTGCCCAGGGAATGGAACATACGTCTTACAGATATGAACACAGGCAAGCTCAAAAGAAAAGATCTGGAATGGGCGGATCTTGCATTCATAAGCGGCATGATCGTCCAGAAGGAATCGGCAATAGAGGCGGTGAAGATCTGCAAGGACGCAGGACTCGAAATCGTCGCAGGCGGGCCTCTTTTCATAAGTGAACACGAACTGTTCCCTGATGTCGACCATTTCGTCCTCAACGAGGCGGAGATCACCCTGCCCCTTTTCCTGGAGGACCTGCGCAATGGAACTCTGAAGAGGTTCTATACTTCTACGGAATTCCCGGACATAGCCTGCACACCGGTTCCTCGCTGGAACCTTGTGAACATGAAGAAATATGTGACGATGAACGTCCAGTTCTCCAGAGGCTGCCCGTTCAACTGTGAATTCTGCAATGTCACTTCTCTTTTCGGACACCGGTGCAGGACAAAATCCACGGAACAGATCATTGCCGAACTGGACTGCATCTACGAACAGGGCTGGCGAGCTGGAATCTTCTTTGTCGACGACAATTTCATCGGCAACAAGAAGCAGCTCAAGTCCGATCTTCTTCCAGCCCTTATAAAATGGCACATGACCAGGCAGAGGATTTCATTCCTGACCGAAGTGTCGATCAATCTGGCGGACGATGACGAACTCATGAAAATGATGGTCGATGCCGGATTCGACATGGTTTTCATAGGCATTGAAACTCCCGATGACAGCGGTCTCGCCGAGTGCAGCAAGAAACAGAACAGGAACAGGGACATGCTCGCCGACATCAAGAAGATGCAGCGCGCCGGATTCCAGGTCCAGGGCGGATTCATTGTCGGATTTGACAGCGACACAACCAGCATCTTCCAGCGCCAGATTGATTTCATCCAGAAAAGCGGAATAACCACCGCCATGGTCGGCCTGCTCCAGGCGATACCCGGTACAAGGCTGTATGAAAGAATGAAAAGCGAAGGCCGACTTGTCGGATTGACGACCGGGGACAATGTCGACGGCACAACTAATATTGTGCCCAGCAAGATGAATGCAGGCACTCTAAAGGAGGGCTACAAGAAAATACTAAGTGAGATTTATTCACATAAGAAGTATTACCAGCGGGTGAAGACTTTCCTCAAGGAGTATAAGCCTTCTCCTTCTGTAAAATCAAGAGTGAGTTTTTCACATGTCATGGCGTTCTTAAAATCAATCTACCACCTTGGCATCATCAGCAACGGGCGCTATTACTACTGGAAGCTTATACTTTGGACACAGCTCAGGAAGCCGAAACTTTTCCCGCTTGCGATAACGCTTGCAATCTACGGATATCATTTCCGCAAGGTCTCCAAGCAGAACGTAAGCTGACAAGTTGTAAATATTCACTGAAGGACATACTTCAGTGAATATTTACGTCTAATAAAATGCGAAATCAACGGTTTTTTCATGACAAAACGGCTTTCACCGTGAAAGACATGATGTTCCCGGCCAATTTTGGCATTTTCATGTAGAATAAAAAAAGAGTGATTTCCCGTATTTTTTGTACGGATTAAGTAAACGACATAGTTTACTGAATACGTACGGTGTCAGGAGGCGAATGTTCTCTGCAGGCCGATGACCTTGCCCTGTATCTTTACTTCTTCCGCAACATAGATCTGCGTCTTGAATTTCGGATTTGCCGGCTTCAGCGCTATTTTCCCGCCCCTAGGATAATAGCTCTTCACCGTTGTTTCATCACCGGCAAGAGCGACAACGATGTCTCCTTCCTGGGCCACCGAGGATTTCCTTACTATGACATAGTCTCCATCGAGAATCCCGAGATTCTTCATGCTGTCACCGTTTATCCTCAGGGCGAACAGCCTGGCAGTATCCTCGCCTTTGAACATCGACGAATCGCAATAAACCTCCCCCTCCCTCAGTTCCGAAGAATCCAGCGGAAGCCCGGCGCTTATCCTGCCAAGCAGCGGAATTGCCAAAACGAAGGATGTATGTCGGTGCTGCTTCGTCTTTCCGAAAAGCGTAATGCTCCTCGCCTGGGAGGTCCTGGTGATAAATTTCTTCTTCTGCAGGGACTGCAGATGCGCAAAGACGGTCGAAGTCTTGATCCTGAAATAATCGGCAATCTCGTATACGGTCGGCGCCATGCCCTTGGAATCCGAAAATTTCTCTATGAAATCCAGCATGTTCCTCTGCTTGTCGGTCAGTCCTCTCATATTCCACCTCCTGTATACGCTAATAATGTTTTAGACTATTACATGTTAGCAATATTTTCCCGGATGTCAACCGGAAAAATATATTATTATAGGAAAATCCGATGCTGACGCATTACAAACTTTTGAGGCATATCCAGAGGAAGCAGGGAGATATGCAATGAGCATTTGAGCAATAAACCCGTCATGGATTGCACCATGACGGGTTTATATTCTCCGTTTCGCCGGTTCTCCGGCTCACCGATTCTTCCTGTTTACTCCCTGACGGATACAGTCGGTTCGCCCATCAGCCCGTATGGAAACCTGACGTAGTCGTTGGTCCACGCCTCTTCCTTCTTGAACTCCCAGGGGCCGGTCCAGTTCGGATACTTCACATTGTGATGCAACGGACCGAGAAGGTTCCTTCTTGTTCCAACCACCTCTACTTCGATCCTGTTTTTCCCCTTGACAATGAAGTTGGTGATATCGATCTCGTAAGGCTTCCAGGCGATGTTTCCGGCCTTCCTGCCGTTCACATGCACCTTAACCAGCGCACCTTTCCATTCCGGAACTTCCAGCACGATCTTCTTGCCTGAGTCTGCGTTGACGTCAATCTCCATGGCGTATGACACGGCGCCGGAATAGCACGGGAATCCTTGTTCGCACCAGTCCCCGAGCTTAAGCTGTACCGGAAGCCTGGTTATGACCGGACAATTCCCATTCACCCATTTGAATCCGAATTCGCCGGTGAAATACATGCACTCGAGATTGTCCTTCCTCCCGTATCTTGTATTCAGGATTAATTCGTTCCTGCCTTTAACCAGGATTCTTGCCGGGACAAGAATCCTCTTGAATGAATTGTCTATCCACCAGCCTTCTCCTTCGTCATGCTTCAGCTCATGTCCGTTAAGCACCACCGAGAACTTCTCCGGCCTTTCCATGACCAGACGGCACGGGCTTGCCGGAACTTCCTCGACCTCGAACGTATAGCGAAGACCTACGTTAACCTTCTGCGATTCCGAACTCTCCTTCTGCGCCCATGGCTGGCACATTGAACCGCCACGATGAGGCCATTTGGCAACATCGCGAATCGCATTATCGACCTTCAAGATGTCCTTCTCCTTCTTCCACTCGCCCCCGTTCACTGAATATTCCGGAACATCAAGAGGGAAAGCATTCGGCTCATCCCTGGAGATTTCAACGCTTCCGCATGCAATCTTCTGTCTGCCTGTCTCCTTTGAACCGCGACGCTTCTTCAGCGAGGCGTCGGCTTTCGGATCCACGACGAACAACCTGCTTCCATATCCATAAAGGACAGTCTTCAGCTTCACTCCGGAGGATGTCTTCTGCGCATCGGCGAGATAGACGTCGCCGGTGATCGCATCCCATTCCTGCGCCACGCCGTCAAACGGGATTTCAACCGTAACCTCTCCGGAATCCTTGTCCTGCAGCGTGTGGCAGATGAAGACGACCGTGCGTCCGTTCTTGTCCTGCCTCATCATGTAGAGGCATGGATTGTATTCCTTGCCGTCGGCGCTTTTAACTGAAATCTTCCTGATCTCCTTGTCCTTTGAGATTGCCTTTACCAGGGCTTCCCTGTCCAAAGGAATTATTGCGGATTTCGCAAGAATTCCTTTGATGCAGTCGCATTTCTCTGCGTTGACAAGAGTTGGCGTCGGTTCCACGAAGATCACCTTTCCGCCGGCTGCTGCGAATTTCGCAAGCATCTCGCAGGTGCTCTTCCTGAGAGTGTATGCCGGAGGCACGACGACAGTACTATATGAGGATTTGACGAGGTTCAGCCTGCCTTCCTTGACCTTGCCATGGCGGGAGAGTATTTCCTCGTCAAGGTATTCGAAGTCGAAATGCTCCTCGAGTAGTATCTGCTGGACCTTCTTGAGGTTTTCGTCGAGGTTTATCAGAGGCTGCTTCTTGTCGCCTTCCTTCCTCTGCGGGAAATCCCATCCGCAGTCAATCATCTCCTGGTACGCCAGGCCCCAGGCGCTCTCGATCGGATGTATCACGGCGATGTCCCTGACAGGCCTGCCCTGAGTAAGCATGTAGTTGACCCTGGAGAAATAATCTTCGACCACAGGATAGTCCCTCCACCACGGAGAATGGAAGAATATCGAAGCCGGATAATCGCGTTTCGCCTCGCCCTCCATCGTGTACCAGGAGAGATGCTGACAGCGGAGGTTGACACCGAGAGCGGCCTGCCAGTCGCCGACAGCCTTGTGTTCAGCGAAAGTAAAATGCCAGCCCGTGCATCCATAAAGTTCGCTCAGCATCCATTTCCTGCCAAACTGGTCAAGCACCGAACTGCACTGTTTTGCCGTAAGATATTCCGGTTTCGGACTGCCTTCGCGTGTCAGCCCCTGGGAACACAGGATGTCGATTCCGGGAGCCTGCATGTATTCATAGAAACGCATCGCCGCTCCGACCACGCGTGTCTGCGACTGGAGGGATTCCTCGGAAAGCACATGTCCTGTGAACGCAACATTGCTCTTGTCGCACCAGTCATAGATCTTCTTGCCGAAATTTCCGGTGAACAAGGAGGTGCATGTCTCGAAATAGTCATGCCTCGCCTTGGAAAATTCCTCTTCGTTCAATCTGAATACCACTTCAGGGAGATTGTCAGTAAGATCATATCCATAATTCTTCTTGAAGGTCTGGAGGAGCTTGCCGGTCCATGGGAGCTTGACTCCGTCCTTGTTCGCGGAAAGGTGCCCGTAGTTCGGCTCGTCGGTGAATATTCCCGGCATCAGCTTGCCGAAATTCTTCTTGCAGTTCTTCGCGTAGGCCTCATGCGTTACCTTGACGAACTGCTTGACGGCCTCGTCGGACATCGTATCGAGATATGTGTAACCATTGTACCATGGGGAGTTGTCCTCGATCTGGACCTTGAACGAGAGAATGCGTTCGCCGGCTGCAGCGTCCGGCTTCCTTGCGGACTTCGCCTGACGGTAGCTGATCAGCTTGTTGCCGACCATCTTTGCAACGAAGACTGCGAGCTCTCCGCCCTGCGCCTTGTATCCGGAAGGTTCTGAAATTGTCATTCTGAGCATGCGCAGACGATATTTAGGATTCTTTGTGACAAGTCCTCCTGCTGCGCCGGACGGCCAGCGGTCCTCGTCGTACATCCACGCCTCCATGCCGTTCTTCCTGCAATGATCGGCGCATGCGTTGACGAGCTTGAACCATTCCTCGGAAAGATATGCCGTGTCAAGCCCTGTCCGCGAATGCATGAACGCTCCACCGAGCCCCATCTCCTTCATAATATCGAGCTGCCTGCGGAGCTCGTGCTCCTTGAGCTTCCCGTTCCACGCCCAGAATGGCTTGCCTCGGTACTGGGAATCTGGATTCATGAACTTTCCATTATCGTCTTTCATCTATATATTTCCTTTCGTTAAGCACTATCGTGCATTTTATGTCTGAGCTATATTTTAGCTGGCTTCCAGAAGCCTTCCTTAACTTGAATCCCATTTATTAGCACGATAGTCCCATGCTATAAAAATGACAGAAAGGACGCAAAGGACATAAAGGACAAAGAATTTCAAGAATTGAGAGTCTGCTTTTGGCGTTGTTTCAGCCTTGCCTGGAACATCCGTTCGCGGAGTCCGCCATTTTCCACGAAATCATCCTCGAGCCGGCTTATCTGGTTCTTCAGGAGAGTGCTGGTGACCTTGATCAGTCCGATAATCACATTTGCGGAAATCGCAGGATCTGGATTTTCTATGCCTTTGCGGAAGGTCTCGTAATCAGCATCAGGCTTGCGGTTGAGCTCCCTCAAACGTTTCGCGTAACGGTGTTCCTTGGGCCATTCCTCAAGCTTCCTGTTTCTAAGAAAATCACGATAGTCCTCGAGGAGTTCTTCCAAGCTGGCCCTGGCTACATTCGTCAGCTTAATTTCGGTTTCCTTGGATGTCGCTGAAGCCATGCTTCCTTCTATGATGTTCTGTTTTCCAGAACGGGCGGCCTGGATCATCTGGTCATAAGTCCTATCGCTTTTCTTGTAAAAGCGGTCGCAGAAATACACCGTCGCATCATAGACTATCACAGACTTTTTATAAGAGAGGAGATTCTTATACCCGCCATGCGGCGGGATGAAGTGTTCGGGCATGGATGATTCTCCTAAATCAAAGGACCAAAAGGACTCAAGCGACATAAAGGACTCATACAAATTACTTCACGACTTCCGATTTTCCAGTATTTTGTATTACTTTCTGTCCTTTAGGTCCTTTTTGTCATTTGAAAACCGCACGATACCAATATTCATTAAGAGCATGAAAAACAAAGTCCATCGTTATCTGCCCGAAGAATTCCCTCTGGTAATAAACCTGCAGTATCCGCAGGGGCCTATGAGCCTGCACGGACACGGCTTCGACGAGCTTGTGATAATCCAGCGTGGGAAAGGAGTGCACTTCACCGACAACGAATCCTATGAGCTGTCGGCGGGGGACGTCTTCATCATCCGCAAGGGAAGAAGCCATGGATACCGCGACACTACGAACATGCATCTGGTGAACATCCTCTTCCAGCTCGAAGCGATGAACATGCCAAGGAGCGAGCTTAAGAAACTCCCAGGATACCATGCGCTCTTCATGATCCAGCCGGAAATAAGAGGACAGGCACGCTTCGAGCACCGTCTCCAGCTGACTCCAGAACAGCTAGCGCACGCTTCCGGAATAATCGAGGACATCACCAATGAAACCCAAAGGCATACTCCCGGCTACGAGTTCATGGCGACCGCGCATTTCATGCGGCTCGCAGGCTTCCTCTCCAGATGCTATTCGAAGATGTACGAGAAGAACCAGAGCCCAATGTTGAAGTTCGCCAGCGTAATAAGCCATATCGAACAGCATTTCCGGGAGCCCCTCGACATTCCACGTCTCCTGAAGATGTCTTCGATGTCGCGCAGCACCTTCTTCCGGGCCTTCAAGAAATCCACGGGATTCTCACCGATAGACTACCAGCTCCGCCTGCGAATTTCGCACGCTTCAAAGCTTCTGAAGTCTGGAGATATTTCCGTGAAGGAGGCGGCTTTCGCTTCGGGATTCACCGACAGCAACTACTTCAGCCGCCAGTACAGGAAGATCCGCGGCCATCCGCCGAAGAAGGAAAAGTAACTCGGGCATTCCTGCCCGAGATCTTCTTATCGGAGCGCCGGCGATTATTTTTTCTCGTTTCCCTGCTTCTCAGATTTCTTGAATTCCAGTTCCACCGTCATCAGGAAATGATCAGAACCGGTCTCCTTATCGATTTTCATGTTCTTGGGAACAAAGGCATCATTACAGAAGATAAAATCAATCCTCGCAGGCAGTTCGTAGCCATTCTTCAATTTCCAGCTCCATGTGTGCATCATGTCAGGATTTTCAGACAAGCCGGCCACACAGTCAATATAACCGTTCTCCTTCATATAATTACACGTCTTAAAAAATGACATGGAATTGAAGTCTCCGAGGACGATTGTGGGCAACTTTTTGTCTATGATGTCCAAAATATTCTTGATTTCCTTCAGGTGGGTTTCATCGGCTTCAGCTAACAGCGCAAGATTTTCGGTCAAACCCTTCTCCTTGCTCAATCTCGTAGGCTGCAGATGCACATTCACTATTTGCAGCTTGATCCCATTAATTGCCGTTATCGCAACATAGGAGCCGAAGATTCCGTCTTTAGGCTTGATGAAGTTCAATGATTCAAACGCATATTTAGAAAGGAAGCCAAACCGTTCGCCCGGATGCTTTCCCCTGTTACCGGTAAAGCTGACTGACTGATATTGCTTTGTAAATGTCTTTCCTAGAAAACCTTCAACGTCCTTATTGGTCTCCTGCAATGCTACAATGTCGCTGCCGGCTCCTTCAATCGCCGTCTTGATCAGCTTCTGATTGAAATTACCATAATTGAGATTGTATGTGGACACCGTGAAAGAACCGGCTTGCCCATGCAGCCAGGCAGCCGTAAAGAAAAGAAGAATTATCAGGAACCTTTTCATATATACCACGCCAATCCTGTTATCCTGTCCTATTTCCTGAATATCGCCCTCGCGGCTTCTGCGATGCATTCCGGAGACGAACCATAGGTGAGTATGACCGTCTTGAACTCAGGTTTAAGGGCCTGTGGATAGTGAGTGTTCGCCACGACGATGATCGGTTTCTTCGTCATCTTGTGCAGGCGCTGTATGAAATCACCGCCGTCGGCCGATCTGCGGAAATAATAATTTGTCGCAACGATAAGTTCAGCCTCGCCAAGACGCCGCTTGATCCTCTTCACATCGTCCTCGGTGTAGTCCATGGAGGTCTCGACGTTGATCACATTGTCAGAATATTTCAGCATCTGCTCCCAGAGAAGTGATGGATGGCATTCCTGCGTGTTAACAAGCTTGTGGAGAGGATTTATCTGTTCGATCAACAGGACTTTCTCCGATTTGGCGACAGGCAGCAGCTTCTGCTTGTCACGCAGGATCACCTGCACCTTCTTTGCTGCGGATCTCGCAATGTTTATCACCTTCGGATCCCTGATGCCGTCACTCGCCTTCTTCACATCCCTTATCCCGCCGTTCTTGAAGAAACCATAATCATATTTCACAGAAAGTGTACGAGTGATGGCCTCATCAAGCCTTGATTCCTTCAGCTGTCCTTTCTTCACGGCCTTCACAAGCCCGGGAATGACTTCATCGATCAGCGGGCTTTCCTCCCTGAGGAGTATGAGATCGTTTCCGGCGTTCAATGATCTCAGGCATGCCTCGACGATCTCGAACTTCGCGGCAATTCCACCCATCGTGATGTCATCAGTAGTGACCGTCCCCTTGAATCCAAGTTCGTTCTTGAGAATATCCGTGATAAAGACCTTTGACAACGAAGCTGGAAGTCCTGAAGGATCGATTTCAGGATAGGCAGTGTGCGCGGTCATCACGCACGGCAGAGGAATCTCCTTCTCGATCATTTCCGCGTACGGCCTGATATGTGCATCCATCATCTTCTTCCTTGAAAGCTTGATGACCGGCAGACCATGATGCGCATCCTGCGACGAGGCGCCACGTCCGGGATAATGCTTGCCGGTCGCAACGATTCCCCCTTCCTTGAATCCTTTCAGGGCGGCTGACACGAACTTCACGACTTCATCGGTCTTATCGGAATAACTCCTGATGCCTATCTCCGGATTCATAGGCTCGGTATTGACGTCTATCACCGGCGAATGCAGCCAGCTGACTCCAAGCGAAGTCAGTTCGCGCGCAACCGCCCAGGCGACATCATGTGCGAGTTTCGTATCACCAGTGCGCCCTATTCCACCGCACGACGGGAAGAACCTTATTCCATCCCTCGGGTAATCTGCGCTTGCATCGCCTTCCATGTCCATCGTGATGTGTACTGGAATTCCAAGATCATTGTTGAGCGACGCCTTCTTCATTGTATTCAGGAATGCGCAATATTCTTCATTCGTACATTCCGGTACTGGAAGCCCGGGAACGAAATCCTTTACGGTACCGACCGGATAACGGATCACCCTGTGAGCGAACTTAGGTGAAGTGGCGTAGGGATCATAATATGCAGTCTTTATCCTGAACGTAAGCCCGCAGCGGATGCCCGCCGGACAATATCTCTTTATTCTTTCAATGATAGTCGGAGTGATCATGGTACCAGTAAATCCGATCACGAAACACTGTCCGACCTTCTGTTCAAGAGTCATTTTCCCGATAAGCCTGCTGATCATTTCCGACTTGCTGGACATAAGAACTCCCCTTATTAAACTTTAACAACTTGACAGGATAACTGGATTAACAGGATAAATTGAATTCATAAAGACAGGAAAATACGGTAATCATGTCATGAAGTCAACTCCTGGAATACAGGTTCAATCGCCTTTCTGATCCTCAACACCTTTGGGATCGTAGCGTTTTACCCATTCCAGGACCGCTGGAGACAAACCCTTGAGACGGTTGTCGCCAAGAGAAAGGTTCTTGATTTTCTTCAGGCTGACGATCTCCTCGGGCAAACCGCTTAGATCATTCTGGTTCAGGAGAAGTTCCTCAAGCTCGGTGCACTTGCCTATTGACGGGGATATTTTTTTCAGAAGAGGATATTTCAGAGTGCGGTCCCCATACAGATGCAGCTTCTTGAGCGCGGTAAGGGTTCCAATGGCATCAGGAAGTTCCGATATGCCTCCTTCCTGAAGGAACAATTCAGTTATCCTGCCATTGCTGACCACAGCCACATTTTCAACTTTCTTCTTTGTCAGCTGGTTGGCATCGAGTATCTTCCGGACTGCCTTGTAATCCGGATTATCCGGCGCCAAGGTCTCGGTAACAGTTTTTGGCGTTTTTGCTTCTTCAGTCTTCACAGCTGCCTTGCCGTTCACTGCATCAGGAGTCTTCTGCAGGAAGGCATCCCTGAGCACGAGCAGGAATCCCTTGGCAAGCATGGTTTCACCCGCCTCGAGGTTGGGATGAACATCGGCAGGATCATTGCTATACTCCGGACAATAGAAATGCCCTGCCCTGAAATCGTCGCTTAGGATCGCCGCCATATCGTAGAGGGGCGCCTTCCCCTTGTAGCGGGCCCGGACCATTTCACTGAAGGCGTGCGCCTTTTCATTGTCCTTGGCGTACTTCGGCCCCATGAATCCGGCAGTTACATATATGAAATGGGCTTTGGGGAAATCTTTCCTCCATGCATCCATGTTTTCGGAGTATGTCTTAAATGCATCGGTCGTCGCGGTATGGTAGAAGATGATCACGGCATCGACCTTGTCGCCGAACTTGTGCGGGGCCTTGCGCAGGAGCGTGTCCATCTCCTCCACTCGCTTGGTATGCGGATAATAAGTCGCCATGAAATGCACGAAGTTCGTCTCCTTGAAGGCGTCCGCAGGTATTATGCTGAGATCCCCTCCGGCCTTGAACACGTCATAACGCTTATATGAGGACAGGAACTCGTATTTCTTATCTTTCTTAGCCAGCGCTGAAAGCCCCTTGTACATGTTGAGTCCGAATGATCGGCTCGCAAAGAGTATCTTCTTGGTGCGGAGCATGTCCATGTCCTTTTCCGTGATCTCCGAAAACCGTTCCTTGATTGTCTTCGAATCCACATAGGGCGCGCCATCCAATTTCTTATCTGCGCCAAAAGAAACAGCGGTAATACAAAACAACATGGCAATAGCCGATAAAATTCGGTTCTTCATCTTAATCTTCAGCTCCTCAGTTATGATTTTCACCTGCTCAGATTCGGTCTTGCCCTGATCTCTCCTGCATTAAATGCGCTATTCGGATTTTTTATATAGGCCGCATGTGCATCGGCAAAGCCGTAATTTACACCGCCTTTGTGCCTGTAATCGCAGACATAGGAGGTGGTGCTGCCTTCAATCCATGCCCCTCCGACGGTTGCATAATTGCATATGTAGCTGAAAGCGGCATATGGACAGTCCTCAAACACTACCACCTTCTCGGGACTCTTGAATTCCGTAATACTTGGCCCATATTCATAAGCCTTTGCTGTATCTGCAAAATACCAGGAACTGTTCAGAGCTATCCAGGAACGTACCTCCTCGGCACCCTTCTGCACCGGAAGGGATGGACATCTGATGATACTGTCATAAGGGGGACACCAAACACCGTTTATCTTGTAGTATCGCGGCAAGTCCGCATTGAAATAAGAGCCAAGCAATGAGGCCTGATACCATTGGTCACCGACTCCATAGGCACCTCCATTGTTGCCAGGAGGGAAATGCATGCCTCCTTCCTCCAAGTACATCTGGGCAGCCAGGTTCAACTGCTTGATCTGGCTCAGACAGACAATTTTTTTCGCCTCCTCCTTCGCACTTTTCAGTGACGGGAGAAGCAGCGCCGCCAGGATTGCGATGATCGCAATCACGACCAGAAGTTCAATAAGAGTGAATTTGTTTTCCCTGCCAGCATTCATTTTCCAGCTACTTCCCTGTTACTGTTACATCCCCAATGTCGGGGACGACCTGTATCAATGCGTAGTTGCCACCGTTGTTTGTCACAAGCCTGCATTTTACCTTCTTCGAATCCTGCATGGCCTCGGCACTTTTCCATGAAGGCTCAAGCCTGACCTTCACCGTCAGCGGATAATTAAATATCGAATCATCCATCTCGTCATTCAGGCTGAGAACAATCTTGTCCTTTGCAACTTCTTTTACGGTCAACTTCGCAGTATCCCTCTCCTGTCCATACATTGCAATGTCGCGGAAAAGCCCGGCCCAGAGTTCATCTGACTTGATTTTTGCAGCCAGGAACTCAAACGGCTTTGAGAGTTCTTCCCTCAATTCGGGTTTAACAAGGTGGAAATGGCAGCAGTACCAGCCCCTGTAGAACTGCGCCCTCTTCGCCCTGCCCTTCTCCAATGCCGTCAGCAGGTCCTGCGATTCGAACTGGGCATTTCCGATATTGATGGCACCAATACTGTTTATTGACGTGTAATTGATCATGTTCGCGGGATTGATTGCGGCTGAACCTGCGCGGCATCCGATATAATATTTCGCGGCTATCTCCTGATCATTCAGCTTGGTATTAGGGCCTCCGGGAAAAGCAAGCACAAAAGCCTTGTGCCCTTTTATGTTTTCCTCTATGTCTTTCTTCGAATCAGCATACTCAGTCTCAATATCCTTCCATCCCGGCTCATCAATGTGGAGATGCATGGCGGTATGGGAGCCTACATCGTTCCCGGCATCAATCAATTTCTTGTAGCCTTCCCAGGTGCCGTTGAATGAGTTTGTACCGCTGATCCTGTCGGTGATGACGAACCATGTGATCGGGAATCCATATTTCTTTCCGGTCTCCAGCCACCACTCGTGGTCCGGGGCGCAGTTGTCGTCGATCGTCAGGGAAAATGCCGCAATTGCATCGTCCTTCCAAAGGCAAACAGATGCATCTCCAAATTTTTCTGGCCATTCAATATCCTTTACTGTGAAACGCGGCTTTTCCGGTTTACCTGCGAGAATCTTATTCTTATTTTCCGCTGATGCGAAATTCGCAGACAACAATAATATTGCTGTTAAAAAAAATAGCCTTTTGCAGGTTATCATAATTATGTCGGGGTTCACAGCTTCAGCGTGTCCTATTGGCATTTGTATTTTTTCTCATTTCGGGCTTGCAATATCAATGTAGAATCTCGCCTTCGTATTGATCTCGTCATACGGACCGAGGCCTTCGACATGACCATCGATGAAAAGGAAATTCCCGCTGAATCCGCCATGCCGGAATGAATACCAGCCATGATATGCGGTATAGGCAGGAAACGCGGAATCGTCACCGAGTGTCAAGGTGTATGGCGATTTGGCAAAGACGCATTCACCTGAAAACTCCGTTTCCACAAGAAGGAACTGCGATGAGGGCTTTTGGAACAGAGATGTCTTGGCCCCGAGATAATACGAGTCATACTTTGGAGCCACATATGGCGGCGGTGTCTGAGAACTGACGTCAAGTGACTTTCCGTATGTTCCGCATTCAGGATAAGCACCCCAGTTGTAACCGCCCATTGCATCGATATTATATCCCCAGTAACGACTGTAGCCCGCACCAACAAAATTTTTTGTCGGACATAGCAGATACGAACCTGAATCGTATGTGGTCTCGCCTTTCGAGGCGGCATATGGATCAGTCGGCATATAATATCCTACAATCCTCGGCTTGCCATCATACATCAGTTCGTTCAGTATAGTGTACCAAGTCACCGCGCCCGACGTGGGAATCACTTGATGGGCTCCGCCGGGAAACCTGTCGTCGAAGTCAGTCGTGAAATTCAGCATGGTCGTGTAGACCTGCTTTTCATTGCTGATGCACAAGGCCTTCTTCGCCTGTTCCTTTGACTTCTTTAATGCAGGAAGGAGAAGCGCCGCGAGGATTGCGATAATCGCAATAACTACCAATAGTTCGATCAACGTAAACTTGATCGAATAACTTTTTCCACGCCTTTCCATCGTTCGCCCCCTTTACCATTCATTCATCGCCATACACCTTATGGGTATTATACCTCTATCACATCTCCTTGTCAAGCACATATTCTTAATTATCAATGATTTACACATCACACTGTTCAGCATTGCCGTACACCCGCCTACTACTCTTTTGAAGAAGTAGTTATCACCGATTCTATTCCGAGAATATCCGCGATCTTTTTCAGCGTTCCGGCCTTGTGTCCGATGCCAAGTGCGAAATGATGCGTCGGACCTTCCGCCACCCAGCGTTTCAGGAACGTCCTGATGTCCGGTTGGAACTTCCCGTGCGTGTTTGTGTTGCCTGTTGGTGGAGTCGGCCCTTTCATCGATTCGCCCTCTGCGATTATGAACTTGAACTTGCCATCAGCCTTCACGCCGATGCTGAGCATCGTAATAGGACCGGCCTTGATGCTGAACTCCACGCTCGCGCCCTTGCCAGGCTTGCCATGGTATTTCTTCAGACTGCGGAGAACAGGCTTTCCATCGGCGATATTGAGGTGATGCGGACCGTCGTGTCCGACAAGCACGGAATCCCTCTCGAAATCCACGGGATGAAATTCCGCGAAGCTTCCTCCTATATCCAGCCTGTCCATGATCATCATGGCAATGCATGTCTTGATATCGAACTCGCCGCACATCGGGAAGCCGGCGCTCGTGAGGAGCGAATTGCCGACGATAAGGTTCGTCACAAGCTTCCTCATCTCGGACTCCGGTTCTGCCTCGTAATAATATGCGAGCCCGTCAAGCTTTTTATCATCAATGAACTTGTCGAGTGAAACTGCGACTTTCGCAGCCGTCATCAGATCCTCATCGCTAAGTTTTGATGTCAGAGGATCAGAGACAGGTTCAGGAGTGTCGAAGAATCCAAGGATTTCCTTTTTCTTCTGCTCGACAAGCTTCATGTCAACTTTCCTGTAGTGCTTCATGATGTCGTCGGGCTCGGCCTGGACGACATGGCAGCCGAAAGCGGCAGTGAGCGAAGTCGGATCCGTGTGCATGTCGAGCATCGCCTCAAGCACATGCCCCATGTGTCCGATCCTGGCGCGTTTGAGATCATGTATCGCATGTGCTATTCCGCACCACTCCTTGATTTCCGCATCGACAACCGGATCCTTCTCAAGGGTTCCGATGATCACTTCTGGAGCCCTCCTGCCCATCCTGATGGCGACGCCTGTGAATTCCGGCACCGAGCAGAAATCGTCATTGCAGAGCTGGACATATGTCGACGCCTTTTCATAGTTCATCGCCTTGAGAGGCTGGAGCGCGACCATCACCATGGGCACGTTCACCTCCCTGAAGATCGCGCCTATCGTCGATGATGTCGCGTACGTCACCATGTCGATGAAGATCAAGTCGAGATCCGCAGCCTTGAGCTTCGGAACAAGCTTATAAGCCGACTGTGCATTGTCGACTATCCCGAAGTCAAAGACCTTTACATCATTCTTTGCAACCTTGTCCTCGAAAACCTTCAGCTTCTTCTTCAGGTCATCAAGCAGTCCGTCGAACTGCGACCAGTAGGTATGGTGTCCGACTCCGAAGACACCGACATTTGCAATCAAAGGTTTTTTCCTGGCAATCTGTATCTTGCTCATATTCTCATCTCCTTTTGATAAAACTATTAGATTTTTCTGACAGGATTACCCGCCTTCGTATGACTACGGCGAGGCAGGCAGGATTTACATGATTTTTAATTTATTATATCCAGTCAATCCTCTTATCCCGTCAATCATATTCATCTTCCTTGTTTCAAACCCATTCATCCTGCCATCCACTCATCCATCAATCCAGTCCCTGTCATCCAAGCTTCCCTTCCTTCTTCAGTCTGAGGAAATGTTCCTCATCACGGGTTTTCAGAACTTTTGCCGGATTCCCTCCGACTACGGCGTATTTGGGAACATCCTTCGTAACGACCGCCCCCATTGCGATTATCGCACCTTCACCGACAGTAACCCCCGGAACGATTGAAACGTTCATCCCGATCCAGACCAAGTCTTCAATTACAACCTTCTTTTTGATATCCTGTTCGGACGTGGCATATGGAAGCCTATCTCCGTGGTAATTGTGGTTGGTCGTGAATACGCAGAGGTTCCTGGCAAAATGGCAGTATGATCCGATCTCAAGTCCGCCGACCGCGTAAAGGAGAGTGTTCGGTCCGACATGTATGATCGTCCTTTCCTTTATCTTCAAGTTTTCGATTCCGGCGATAGTTATCCGGTAAGGCCCCAATATCTGCGTAGACGGATGCATGCCAGGCGACGATTTGACCAGCTCCATGTTGTACTCGCGGTTCCGCTGCTCTATGCCCTTGTATGCCCAGTCCATCAACTTGCGCTTTATGAAATTCATTGCCGGCTCCTTACCATGTTACATGCAGATCTCCAGTGTAGTTCCTGATCTCGAAGCATTTTTCCTTCTGATTATATTTCGGCTTCACCTTCTCCTGTTCCCAGAATTTAGAAAAGACCGCCAGTTCCCTTGTCCCGATCGCCGATTTCCCTGGGAATATCCTTATGTCGGCGTTCTTGAATCCATGATACCCCGTCTGCCTCTTGAAACCAATCTGGCACGGCGACTCCTTGGCCTTGATCTTTCCTGATTTCATCCTGACAAAGAGCCGGACCTCGTTATAGAAAGTCTTGCCGAATGTGTCCAGGGAACAGCCCTCCCGATCTATCACAGTTTCAGTTTCACTGAAAACAGGTGCTCCGTGCGGTGTTCCAATCTTGAAGCGCACGGCTGCATCAGGCTTGTGCCCTGCAAAATAGAACGCATTGTCAAAGCGCTTTATGAACACATATGCTTCCCTCTCGTTGCCGTCCGGCCTGATGTTCGATATAGTCCATCCAAGTTCCGAGAGCATTATCCTCATCCAGCTGCCAGGCGTCTGGAACTTGGAGGAATTGTCAAACTGGGGGTTCGCTGATTTCGATACCGGCTCAAAGCTTGCCGTACCCCTGATCCAGGCTATTCTTCCGTTCTTCCAGGCCTTGTTCGAACACGATACCGCATATGCCCTCTTTTCACCTTTCAGCGAGACGGAGATCAGGACATTCGCCCCTTTGGAAATTTCTGCAAGACCTCCACCGCTCACAATGGACCTGTGCCTAAGGGGGTGTACGTCCTTTTTACTTTCAAGACTTATGTCGATCCCGTCGAGTTTCTCAACCTTGAAATCACCTTCAATCTCCCTGCCGATCTTGATTTCAAGCATCTCGAGAAGTTCCGCTGATGCATTTTTCAATGAACCATACAGCAGGACTTTTCCGCCGTTCCTGGCAAACTCGCAGACATTCTTGCTGAACGCCCAATCTTTTTCAGGCACAGGCATTACATATGAAGCATCAGGCAGACGCCTGTCCCTCTTCAGCTTCACGAATGTGTCCGTGCTCATAACCGTGTTCAACGGCATTCCGCCAGTGATCGCCTGAGTCAGATACCAGTCATGTGCAAAAGGCGTTGAAAGAGATCCTGTCTTCTTCTCAAGGATATCATGGTATTCGTCATAAGGATATACGAGTATTACAGGAGCCGGTTCGTCCGGCATCTCGTTGAAGGCCCTGACAAAATATCCAGTCACTTCCGCAGCTTCGTCCTTTATCAGTTCGCCTCTTTCAGTGTCAATGGTGAGGATTGAGAAACTGTCCGGCACGGAGACTTTTCCATCTGCATTGACCCTTGAGATCGTCAGCGGGCAGAATATGTCATAGGGATCGCGGCAGTAGCGGTCGTACCAGGGATTGGACATAAACCACGGATCGTTGAGGTAATACCTGAAGAGGAACTTTCCGTCTCCGCTCTTGCAGTTCCTCGACATGAACACCGACATCTCCAGTCCGACAGCTTCGGAAAGATTTGGAAGGTTCGGAGGAAGCGTTGCAATCTTCCCTTTCTCCTTTACAAGCCTGTGCGATGTCGCATCAGTTGAAATATCCATGCCGACCGAATAGTTCGTCCCTCTCACTTCAATCCGGCAGTCCGGGAAGGCCTTCCTGAAATCTGCCCAGAACCTCGCATGCTTTTTCAGCTGGCGGTCGGCCTCGCTCCTGTCAAAGGACCTTCCGTCGAACACTTCCCCCCTGCTGCACCACGGGCTGTGCGAAAAACCAAAACCATTGGAGAACCAGACATAGTCGTATCCGAGATCCTTGAACGCCTCCTTGAGCTGCATTCCCAGGAATTTGCCCATGCTCGTATCCTGTGGCAGACCCTTTGGAAACGCCGCATACCTGAAATCATCCCCTTCAAGCACCGCCTGATGGGTCATGAACAGCATTGGCACCGGGAACCTTTTCCTCAGCTCTTTTGAAACCAGACATTCAGGATGCCTTACCAATTTGAAATTTGCCAATGCGAATTCCGGTCCCGGATCGATTGTCGCGCCAATGTAGATCCGTTTTCCGCTCCTGATCGAAAAAGTCTTCCGGAGACAGCCTATGATATTCTTCAAGTCGCGATAGTGGAGCGTAGGAATCCTGTCCTTATACTGCACCGCCTTCTGCATCCCATATCCTGTCACCTCCGGATCATAGACCTCATGGAGGTTGTAGTTGCAGAAGCCGATCGTCTTTCCCCAGCTGAGCTCGTCGTTCAGGTTCCCGCTCCACTCCAGGATTTCGTTGCCGTCGCCGACCCACAGAAGGATCCCGATCTCCTCGAAGCGCTCCATCAGGATCTCCCAGTTGGAATATATCCTGGCGCAGGTGTTCATGATCCCGTCGTGCGACAGATCCGTGAACGGCTTCAACGAAACTTCAAAATTTATCTTTTTCACTTATTTTCCAGCCTTTGCTTTTGGATTTGAAGACATGAAGGAATATTTCTCAAGCTCCTTGGATATCTCGGTCGCATATTTCCCCACCATCACAAGAAAAGACTTCCTTTTTGCGGCACTAAAACGGACCAGCGGCATTGCAACGGCCAATGAGAGATCGTTTTTGCCCAAAAAGCCTTTTATCGGAAACGCCACCGCATAAACACCCGAATTGCGATAATTGTTCATTTCCGCATATCCGTCCTTGCGTACTGATTCAAGTTTCTTCATCAGCTCCTCCGGCGAGATTTCGTCCTTCGTTTTGGAAAGTCCGCTTTTCACGTAATAGTCGATGAAATCCTTATTCGCATTGGCGATCAGGACAAGTCCTGAAGCCGTTCCGTGCGGATACTGCATGAAGTGTCCGGACTTGTGATTCACCCCGATCTCATTGTCGGCATTGACAGCATTCAGGGAAACGATAAGATTGCCGAAAAGCCCGTAGACCACCGCTGATTCGCCTGCTTCCGCCACCAGCTTCCTTACCTTCTCGTCAACTATCATTCCAATCCTGCTGAACCAGGTCGTGCCTGTGCCAAAACCAAGTATTATCGCGCTGATCCCCAGCTTGTATTTCTTCTCCGCCTGATCAAACTCAAGATAATTCTTCGACTCCAAAGTCCTTGCAAGCGCATACGCAGTCGGTGTCTTCAGTTTCACCTGCCGTGCAAGCTCACGTACGCCTATCCCCTGCGGGAACATGGCAACCCGGTTCAATATCTCAATAGCCCTGTCGACCGACTGCACCTGGTACCATTTCTGCTTTTTTTCAGTCTTCATGTAATTATCTTTTTCATTAAGTATGGCGGGCTTTCCAGCCCGTCATAGCTGTTTACCGAGCAGGCTGGAAAGCCTGCCCTACTGACTCTACTCCGTTATCGTCACGACACCGAAATGGTCCGGAGCCCATGCGGGACGCAGTCCGCCACCCCACTCCATGAACGCTTCCCGGCCATAACCGTCGTTGTCGTTCAACTGTATGCTCATTCCGAACTTGGTTCCGAACACCGGAACTATTCCAGTCTCCGACCAAGGTATTGCGATTTCATATATCGTAGTTCCTTCCGCGTGCTTGATTTCAAGCTGGTAGACGGATGAATCCCTCGCAAGGTGTCCGGCCTTGAATCCGCCGCTCTGTTTCTCGGGACGGTACAAGGTGTATTTGCCGCTTCCGCCACCGGGAACCGCCGCCGACACATAATAAGAGAACGCCTTGAAGTCGCTTCCCGGGGTACGGAACGCAGGCTGGAATGCAATCGTCAATCCATCACTCTCCTCCGCCTTCTCGCCGGCAGATGGAACTGAATGCACATTGTCCCTCGCTTCAACTGAAAGATAAAGCTTGTCCTTGTCCCAGTTGAGATACGCCGCACCACAGAGGTTCTTGACCTCCCACTTGTAGTCGGGCTTGAGTTTCACAAGCTGGTTCTCGCCGATCAGCGGTATCGGAGATGACTTTTTCCATTCATCGAGCTTCCCGTCGATGGACGGTGCCTTGTCTGTCTTCACGCATTCCGCAGCATATTCGGATCCGTCATACGCTGAGAGCCTGATATTGTCAAAGGACACTTTCCCGTTTCCGTTCACCACCGGCGCGAATGCGGAGCTTGCAAGCATCGGGTCGGCGTTGTACTTCATCAGTATAAGCTGCCAGCCGTTGGTCTTGGCGGCAGACTTGAAGACTCGGACGTCGTGGAGATCCTTCTTTGCACCGTCCGTCAGTACCTGGTTGATGTTGCTTCCGGCCGGAATGCCCTGGGCATTTATCCATGCGCTGTAGAGATAGCTGCTGCCAGGCTCCACGTTCCTCCCCTGGTATATCGTCTCGTATTTGCCATTGGTATTTGAAAACTCATATACAAAATCCCCGAGGCCCGGAACGGCTTTCTGCGAATCCACCCTCCTGCCGTTCTTTCCGCTGCCGCTCCAATCAGCCGCAGAACCTTCCGTGCCACCCTTCTCCTCGAATCCACTGTTCTTCAAAAGATTTCCAACTGAGTCGGGGGAAAGCACGGTCACCTTGAACGGCTTCGAAACCGGCGGCAGACTCTCCTTCTCGAACGATGTCTTCAGTTCCATCTCAAAAGCTCCCGGCTTGACATCGGCGCTGAACGCCAGATCGATATCTAACAGCTTTTCCTTGCCTTTCTCAACTGAAAATACGAGTTCTGGCTTTTTAGAAAGTCCGGTCTTAGATTCAACTTCGATCTTTCCCTTTAGATCGAAATCATAGAGGTTCATTATCGTCACATAGAGTTTCGCGGGCGTCCCTTTCAGCACCGACATCTGTGGAATGTATGAGATCTGCGTCGATTCGACCATCGACTTGCCGCGGCCGGCCGCAGGCAACTCGCCATGCACCACTGGAACAATGTATCTCTTGAGGACGTCAAGCTCCCCTCCCTCGACATAGCAGCGCAGGGGCCTGAGTGCGAGCTTCGCAGATCTCTCCTTCACCATGACAGACGACTCGTTGCCCTGCCAGTCCGTCATGCTGAGCGAAGTGCCGCCGCAGATGATGTCGATGTCCTCTCCTCCATCCTGGTAGCTGGATGACACGAGCAGCGCCTTTCCGTCCCTCTCGAAAAGATGAAAGAGTCCGGATTCCCCTAGCATGAAGGCCCCGAGGGGTTTCGCGTTGAACATCTTCGAGGTATAGACTGCAAGCGCCGCGGCGGATGGACGCGGAGTGCAATCGTCGTAGATGTAGTACCAGTCGCCTGTCGGACTCGGAGCCCCGCCGAAATAGATTATCTTCTCAGTGCCGTTTACCAGCTCGTCAGTAAAATTCGTAAGCACCCAGTTCGACTGCCTCCAGTCGGTCAGATCTTCCACCGGCGGTTTCTTCCATGAGGAAATTCCCCAGGCGGTCTCATCGTCCCATATCTTCACCTTGTTCTCGAGCCCGTTCGCCGCAAGGTCGTTCTTGATCTCGCGGATCGCGCTGCCGTTGGAATAATGGACCGGAAGCACATCTATATACTGCCCGATTCCTGCCCTGAACAGGTTCTGCCTGAAGTCCTGAGGCCAGAGGCCGCCGGCAAGAAGGGATTTCATGGACGGATCCACCGATTTAGACACCTCGTTCCCGATCCTGCAGAACTTCATGTAGTCCTCGACGGGATTCACGCATATCTTTCCGGGAATGATCTCATTGAGCCATTCGAACCCGATGATCTTCCCCTTGTATCTGGTTGACAATTCCTTGACGGCTCCCCTCCATCCCTCTTCGTCAAACGGGAATGGAAAATATCCGACGTCCTGCGCCGGAGCGTTCATCACCCATACCGGCGGCTGGACTATGCAGAGCCAGGGCTTTATTCCATACTTGTTGAGAATGTCGATGTTCTTGTCGCGCTCCTCAAGATTCCATACATCCCTTGCAGGCTGGACATTCCTCCAGCCGAAGAAATACCTGCACGAAGTGAATCCGAGCATCGCTCCGATCTTCACCGCCTCCTCGCGGGTCCCGTCGTGTACCGTGAATCCGAACTGCGTCTCCCTGCCTCCGGTGATCTTCAGCACGTCAGGTATTACTGCAAAGGAAACCGACCGCTTCTCCCATCCTTCAACTTCTGCTTCGAGCAGGAATGTCCCCTTGCTCTTGATGTTCGGCTTTATATCAACAGCCTGGCCGCTCTTCTCGGCCTTGAACTGCACCTTGCCTTCATCCTCCACAGCCCCCTTAGTATTGTATATTCGATAACTCATTGTCTTGTCGGAATTGTCGGCGTTCTTGAGAACCGCCTTCAGCTGTATGGCTTCACCATATTTGAACAGATTGCCTGCCTTGTCGGATCCAAGCTCGAAAAAACCATCTTTGCGTATGAACCAAGGGCCATTTGACCTCACCTGCCACGGCCAGTTCTGTCCGTCGGCACCGACAAAGAACGCGATCAGCAGAAGTGAATTCCTCTCCATCGCCTTAGGCATCTTCATCTTGTATGTGTAGCTCCCCTTGCCGGGAGCGATCTTCGTCTTGCCGCCAAGACCGGAATAACGCTCGTGACCGCGCTTCATCGTATATTTGTTGTCCGGACAGTCGATCCACGGGCCAAGACACCAAAGGTTGATCTGGGTTCCACCCCAGTCTTCCGAAGGATCGAGATAATAGTCTATCTTCACTTCCCAGTCATCGCCCTCGACATATTTCTTGTTGTCATCTCCACTTGACACGAAACACAGCCAGCTCTTCTTGAAGGTAACGCTTTCAGGAGCCTTTTTCTCCTCTAGGACCTTTGCTGCTGGACTCAGGATTATCTTCATCTTCGGGCCGTTGCCGCTTTTAGTCTTCTTGTCCCAGCTGCCGTCGGGCGAAAGAAAGACGGCGATGATGCCCTCGCCAGCGTCGGCTTTCGCCGCAAACTTGTACGAGAACTTGTGAGTGGAATCTCCGGCTGGAGCATCAAAAGCCTTTCCCACCTTCAGCATTCCGCCGAACTTCCCGTCGCTTTTGATGTACATGAGGTTCGCCTGGACTTTCGTCGCAGACGCTATTCCCTTGAGATCCACCTGGACTTCAAACTGCTTTGAATCTGAGATCTCTGACGGACATGTCACATTGCACCAGGTCTCGATGTTGCCCTTGATGGACTCCTGTGCAAAGGAAGCCGTTGAAAGAAGGATTGAGGAAGCCAACGCCATGAACAAGCCCGGGAATTTCATTTTCATATCTCCAATTATTATAGCTTTAGGATTTTATCGACAGGATTACAGGATTTTCATGATATTCTTGAATTTCATATATCCTGTCAAACCTTATCTTCATCCGGATCTCCATAATAGTGTTCAGCTATTCTGATTATAATATGCCTTTATTCCCATGTCAAGCATTTCCACTCATATTTTAATGATTTATCGTTCAGCATTGCTGAACATATATAGATCCATTGAAGCCTCACGAAAACCTAAAAGGCCCAAGAACGCGCAAGCATGCGCTACTACAAACAAATTACCCTTACCCGGTAAACGGTTATAACATGAAAGCAGGCCAAGGACATTATTGCCGAGATAGAAAAGCTGCTGAAGAAATACGACGAGGTTCCTGACGTTCAGAAGGATTCACAGCCTGCGAAGAACGAGAAGAAAGACGCTCCAGTTGACACGAAGTAACACGGAATTACTTCACAAATCCGGAGGCTATGACGTTGAGCTTGCGGGGGCCGAAAGGAATGCTTAAGACCTTGAGGTTGACGTTTCCGACCTTCCTGGACTCGACATGTCCGGCGCTGCCATCGGCGATGCTCGCAAGGACATCCATCTGATCTGCGGCTGAAAGGGCGATGTCCATGTCGCGGTCGGATGATTCAGTTCCGCTTTCCAGCGCGGCAACCGCTATGATGCCGATATTACCAGCCATTACTGCGGATTTCGCAGATTCTCCAAGCAGGCCAAGGGAGGCCAGATTATCAAGGACAGCCTTCTTCCTCTCCGGAGATACATGTACCGCAAGAGGGGTTGTTGACAGCACAGGCCTGGCATTCATGCCGTTTCCGGCGCCGGCGCCTTCGACTCCGTAAAGCAGCAGGTAGAGCCCTTCCTCAAATTGTCCCGAAAGTTTCGCATCGGCCGATATGGAAGCGGCTGTCCTGCTTATCCACATCTCCTCATATGCAGGATTTATCTTGTCGCTCTCCCATCCGTTGCGGATGCTGAGGAACTCCTGCATGCCTGCGGTATCTGCCGCATCAAGCGGGACTGGAGTTGTATCCAGATATGCATAAAGATCAAAGGGACCGTTCGGATCGAGCGCTCCATTCAATGTAGCAACAGTATGACATGCGGTGCCTCCGGCTGCATCAGGAATCCCTGTGAAGAAAAAGTCAAATGTGTACTCCCCTTCCATGTCTATCGGAACCGAACAGCTGAAAGAACCGTCGGCATCGGTGCTCGCGTTGATCGATGAGATTGTCCCTGTCATAGGATCCCGCATACGGACTGTAATCCCGGTCACGCCCTTGGATTCCCAGTCAAGCACCCTTCCCTCGAACTCCGCCTTGAAAGGGACTTCCTGGTCGTTGGCCGGAACTTTTGTGAGGATTATGTCGGTGCTTCTGTAGCAGGTGGCGGTCAGCGCAACATCCCTGTAGTCCGAAGTTCCTCGGAGCATGAGATACCAAGTTCCCGGAGCGGGATTGCTTACAGTCAGGACTTCTCCCTTCAGGCTTTCTAGTCCATTGGCGTTATATGAAGATTCCGTAGGAAAAACTGCGAGTTTCGCAAATATGTCGCAATTGTTTTCAAGCACCATGCTTGTACCGGCAAGTCCGGCTACAAGCCGCGAAGTTCCAACTGGGACATCTATCGAATAATATCGGCATGATCCAGCGGTCCCGTTCGCAAAGACGGTCTGTCCTGAATACAGGGAAATGGCATCGGCCATGGCGAATGCCTGAGCAAGAGGCATAATACCGGCAAGCTCTTCCTTGACCACCGGCTGTCCTGCTTGAACTTGTTCTGCAGGTGCTTCGAACAATGCGTTCACGATCTCGTCGGCTCCGGGGAATTGACTGCTTGAAAGAATAGCCCTGTCAAAATCCTCCTGCGGGAGATCAAGGATGTAAATTCCAGCCGGAGGCGGCTCTGAAACGTCCAAAACGCGAGGAGGCTCCATTGAGAAAAGAGGAGCCGCCAGAACGACCAGATTTACGGAAGCAATCAGATATTTCATTGTTACTCCAGAAAGAACAGATAATATAGCTGATAACAGGAGGAATTCAATGGGATCTGAAGAAGAACGTGGTACAGGCGGGATGCCTGTACTACTTTATTTTTTTACGGTATACGGCAGCAACGTCCGCTGGTGATATTCAATGCCGTCCTGATATTTAATAATAGCCGACCATTCGCCTGGGACAAAGGCCTTCCCCTGGTCCCTTATGGAGCTCCAATATCCGCTGCCATCGCAGAAATATTGCAGTTTCTCGCTTGCCGAGGCGATCCCGTACGGACCGATGAGCATCAGGCTTTTCACCGTCAGGCAGGGCTCATCGGCCTTGTAGCACAGTCCGAAGGAATTGGTGAACGGGGTCATCTCCTTTGGCATAGTGTCACGGCTGTACCAGCTTGAAGAGACGGTGAATTTCGTCTTTTCGCCGGGCACGGCATCCATGGCATCCCTGCAGTATCCGCTGTGAAGTCCGACAGCCTCGGCACCTAACTGCCAGAGTTTCCGGACATCCTCTTCCCTTTTCCCCGATGCTAGCGCCAGACGCGCCGCCATGAACGCCGACAGCGCCTTCAGATCCTTGTCAACTGCCTTCTCCGCGACCTTCGCAACTGCATCGGCGTATTCTGCCTTCTTCGAGGAATCCCTCCTAATTGCCAGCGCTTTCAGGAAACCGCCAAGCTCTGCCGGATTCTCCTTGAGCAGGCGCCTCATCATGAGGGCATAGTCGCTCATCTCCTTGGACCGTGCATTCATCAGCGCCGTCTCCGCAAGCGAGAGCGCCTCCGTGGAATTTCCGGCGATGGCCTCGTTCCAGGCCCATGACAGACAGCATTCCGAAAGCTCCCACTTGTAATACACGTCCGGCTTGGGCACAATCTTGCGCAGTTCGCGGGCCTTCTCAGTAAATCCATTCTCATACAGGATGTTCACGAGCCTATATCTACCGCCCTCAGGCTCGCTGACCCCTGCAGCGGCCATCCGCCTTTTCAGTTCATCGCTTATGACGCCATCGGCAAGTTCCAGCACGGTTTCGCGGGCGCGGATGTCATTCCTCATGTAATCGGTAGGGATAAGTTCGGGACTCTCCCGGGCCTTACGGACTGATTCCCTGTAAGCCTTGATGTCCCCGCGCTGGAGCGCCATATCCGCCTCCAGGAGCATGAGCATGGGGTTGTCACTCCTGATCTCGCCGATCCGTATTCCAAATTTCCTGATCAGTCCTGGCGTGTTCTTCAGGAACTCCCTGACCTGCCAGCCATATTCCGCCTCCTTCATCTTCTCGCAGAGATCAAGCAGCTTGTCCCTCATTACCTTTTCAGGAGGCGGATTTTTCCATGCCATCTCGGACAATATTATGAACAAATCATATTCCTTTACTTCATTAATCTTTGACAGGTCGGCGTCCTCCAATCCATATGAGAGGCGGAACAACTGGGCCTTGTAGTCCTTGCCCTGTCCGTCAAGCTTCTCTGCGAGCCTGTCGCAGGCGATGCCTTTACCATTAAGGAGGAGATAGTCGGGTCCCCACTCAAACGGCTGCGGGGACGAGATGAACGCTTCGGGGAACAGGATCCAGCAGGCTTTTTTCACCTGTGGAGGGAATTTTTCCTTTTCATCCGTCTTCTCAAGGAGCTTGGTCAACTTCCCCTTCATCGGCTCGAGTTTCCGATACTGTCCTGAAATCATTGCGAAATCCACAAGGAGGACCAGTGCCCCGGGCTTGGCGCCCAATTCACCGGCAGAGGCCGCGAGCTGTTCCAGCAGCTTATCCGAATCCCCTTTGGCGGCTGCGTCCTGCACGAGGAAGCGCACGGCCGACTCAGGATAGCCCCACCACTCGAACTTGGTGCAGGCGGCGAGCATGTCGATGACTTTCCGCCTCTCCGGCGCCACCAGGCCGAACGGAAGCAGCTCGCCAATGAAGAAATCAAACGCGTCCTTCTGTACGGAATACTTGTCGGCATCAAGGACATTCTTCATGAACGCCTCTCCTGCCGAACGGATCAGCTTCCCGTAAAAACCGGCCTTTTCAGGGCTGATGAGCATCTTTCCGCGCAGCGAGCGGAGCAGGTCCGCGAGTTCCGCGTAGTTGCTCATGATATCCTGGGGCGATGCGGCATTCAGGGCGGCCAGCAGCTTCTCAAGAGTCTCATCCTTCCCGTTCTGACCGTAGAGCATGAGACAGGCGCCGATGGCCGTCTGCGGAGACTTGTGGGAGCTCAGACTCTCAAGCATCTCAATCCCGGCATCGGTGGCCGCAAAATATCTGACGACATTCAAGTACGCGTCATGGTAGGCTATGCGGTCATCGGCGAACTTCTCATTTATACCCTTCAGGATCTCCGGCGCGAACTTCCTGTAGGCTGGAATTTTAAAAATCTCAAACTGGTAGAACGGGCTGTAGTACAGGCTGTGTCCGCCACCGCGGATCTTTCCGTTTTCAGCAGTCGCACTGCTCCATTCCTGGTTCAGCAGCTCAATAAAGTCAGGAAGGGCCTCCTTGTTTCCAGTCTTCACAAGCAATGCTGCAATTGCGCCTTTACGCGTTGTAGAAGAAACCAGCATGGGCAGCCAGTCCTTCAAATCAATGCCCATAGGAATGTTTACGAGCAGATCTTCGAATTCAAGTCCGTTGAAACTGCTGTTCTCGTCTTCAAGAGCCTTCCTCACGGCTTCAAGAAGTTCCTTGTTCCGCCACTCCTCATCCTTGAGTTGGCGGAAGAATGAAACGTTGAGGCTCTGGGATTTAGTCTGACAGGAATTCATCCAGAAAATAATTGCGTTTATCCTGTCGTCCGAGGGAAAGTCATCAAGGCTCATCCCCTTTACTGCATCGTAGAGGAGCTGATGCTTGTTATGTTTTTGCGCAGGCGTATAAATAACTGAATGCATCTTGAGCTTTGTAATGCTGCCGGGGCAGTTCATCCACATCTTGAGCTTCAGCAGGAATTCATCATCAGGATTTTTCTCCTTCCAGGCGTCTATTATCTTCTTCGCGCGGCCGGCAGACTCGGGTTCACGGGTCTGTTTCAAAAGAAGCTTGAGATATCCCGATGCATTATGCTTTTCAATCAGTTCCTTTGTCGCGGCTTCGCGGTCCTCGAACTTGTCCGCACCAAGCTGGTCGAAAAGCTTTTTGACCAGCTTCTCCTCATCTTCGCTGACAAACTGCTCCGGAGGAAGCGTGAGGGCCTTTTCAAGGATGCTCTCCGGAAACTCGCCGTTGGCGACTTTCCGCGTGACCAGCGCCTGCTGGCATTTCGCTATGGCATTGTAGTCGGCAGATTCTTCAGCGGAAAGAATGACATGAAGAAAACAAATCAGAAACAAAAGTGTAATAATTCTATTCATATTCATTATGCATCGGCCTTCCCAGTGGTTGACAAGCACAGACAATACACATTAAACGCTGATTTCTCAACATCCATTTGCCGTATTTTTCCCATGGCCAGTTTGAAAAAAACGTTTTTCGACTTAAGATTAAAGGCATAATACTTAACTCGTAACTGATAAATTAAAATAAGGAGAAACAACATGAAAAAGCTGTTGGTTGCAATGTCGATGGCGATTGCTCTTCTGTTTGCTGTATCTATCTCCATGATGGTAAAGGCCGCCGACTCGAAATCCGGAAAGGTTGGACAAGGTGGGGGCATGGGACAGGGCGGAGGCCAGGGACAGGGACAAGGCCAGCAGAAAAAAGAGCTTACCGAGGAAGATGCAAAGCAGATGATCAAGGATCTCAATGATCTTAAGAAGTTGCATCAGGAATTCGTGAAGAAGATGCAGGAATTCCAGCAGAAATATGGAATGATGCCTAATCTGGGCGGACCGGGACAGGGCGGTCAAGGCGGTGGCATGGGACAAGGCCAGGGTGGAGGAATGGGTCAGGGCGGACAAGGCGGCGGAATGGGCCAGGGCGGCAGGCAATCAAAACCTTCGGATGAAGGTGGAGATTTTCCTCAGCCGACTTTTTGAAAAGCCATTGCAAGGTTAAATGAGAATATTAAATATCTATGTGACCAGGGACTTCGTCCTAACCGGTGTCATGGCTGTTGTAGTCATGACTTTTGGAATGCTGGGGACGCATCTGATCAAGATTTTCCAGGCGCTGACCCAGGGCATACCTGCGGATGCCGCCTTTTCCTTCCTGCTGTATATAATACCTACTGCGCTTTCACTGACCATCCCCTTCAGCGTCCTTGTAGCCACCATGCTTGTTTTCGGAAGGATGTCGGCGAACAATGAGATCACCGCGATGCGTGCCTGCGGCATATCCATACTCCAGATCATATCGCCAATAATCATCCTGACGTTCCTTCTCACCTGCGTATGCGTCTATCTCCAGATGGATGTATCTCCATATTATTCGGGAAAGGCCAAGGATCTGCTCAAGCAGGCAGGTATCAAGAGGCCGGCCGCCATCCTCGAGCCGGGCAAACCCGTCCAATATGAGCACTATAACATCTATATCGACGACAAGAACGAGAAGGATGAGATCTCCAACATACAGGTCTATATTCTTTCAAAGGACCTCAAGCAGGTGGAGCAGGACATCACTGCGTCAAGCGGGAAAATAGAGGTCGATGAGAGCAGGCAGGTGATGAAGATCATACTTGCCAATACAATCATCAAGGCATATGAAGGCAGCGACAAGTCCCCCAGGAGGACCGCAGGCAAGGAGATGGAGTTCACAATTGACTACGGCCACAAGTTCAATGAAATAAAAGTCGGCGACAAGCCGCAGTATCTGACCACCAAGGAGCTGTTCAGCAGGACAATGCTCTTCAAGAAACGCGGAATGGACGTGACCCGGCTGGAAGTGGAGCTGAACCAGAGGATCGCGCTTGCCATATCGCCGATAGCGTTCCTCCTCCTCGGAATGCCTCTCGCGATAAGGACGTCGAGACGCGAAACATCCGTCGGACTTTTCCTGAGCGTCCTTCTCGCCGGAGCCTATTTCATTTCCATCATGATACTTGCGGCCCTCTATACGCGTCCTGCACTGCATCCGCAGCTCCTCATCTGGATACCAAACATCTTCTACCAGATTGGCGGAGCCATATTCCTCTTCATCATCGCCAGAAGATAAAAAAGAACGGCGCCATTAACTGGCGCCGTTCTTTTAAATCATAAATTTTCCGTCCGGAAAATTTATCAGTAGATGAAGTTGAAGGTCAAATCAGCCTTCACAAGCTCCTTGATCTCCCTCACCATCTCCTCGGGTACAGGCACATTGGTCTTTATTACGGCAAGCGCCTTGTCTCCGCTTATGCTCTGAGGAGCACGCAGATCGATGATGTTGATCTTGTTCTTGCCGAGATGGCTCGCTATCTTGCCGATCACCCCGGGCTGATCCTTGTATTCGACAAACAAATTGTTGCCAGTGGGCTCGAGATAGAGCTTTTCAAAATCATTCACCCTTGAAATCATGAGGTTGTTTTCCGCAATCGTCCCGCGGACACTCACCTTTTTGATCGTGGAAGTCCCTTCGAAGAGATCAATGGTCATAGCCTCGCCATACTGCTTCGTGTCATCAGGCTCCCTGTTCACAAAGACAATTCCCCTGTCCTTCAGGAAAGCTTCGGCGTCGGCTGCATCGAGATAAAGATCAAATTCCGGGGCGATTCCGGCGACGATCGGCCCCTGCATCCATTTGCCAAACTGCCTGAGCTTGCCGTAGAAGCTGGTCTCCACCTGGTGCGGAGCGGTCGTCGGACCGAGATAACAGCGTGCAAGGCGCGTGAGCACGAATGCCAGTTCCTGGAACTTCTCATCAAGGCCGTCTGGCACGCCTTTGTTGACGACGAAGTTCGTAATGCCCTTTTCAAAATAGGCGATGGTCTGCTCGGCGGCGCGTTTTGCAGCCGTCGTGTTGGCCTCAACGGTGCTCGCACCGAGATGGGGGAGCATGAGATCGGCGATGTCGGCGACTGTCTTCGCACCGGCCTCGTCCTTCGGATAGACGTCGTTGCAGAATAATATCTTCTTCTCCTTGCGGATTTCGCGAAGATCATTTTCGTTGATGATTCCGGCCCTCGCGCAGTTGATGAGGCAGGCGCCGGGCTTCATGAGGCCGAGAAGCTTCTTGTTCACCATCCCCTTGGTTTCGTTCGTCTGCGGAATATGCAATGATACATAGTCGGACTTGGAGAATATTTCTTCGATGGTAGCCATCTTCACGCCAATCTTCTCTGCAAGATCCGCGGAAAGAATAGGATCATATACGAGGAACTTCATCTCGAACCCCTCAAGCCTCTTCGCTACAAGCCTTCCGATGTTTCCCATGCCAAGGATGCCGACGGTCTTTCCGGTGAGCTCGGTGCCCATGAACTTGTTCTTCTCCCATTTGCCCTCACGGGTGGTGACGTCGCCCTGGACGACATGACGGGCCGCGGCAAGCATCATCGCGACAACTTCCTCGGCAACCGCATTGGCGTTCGCACCGGGAGTGTTCATCACATCGACGTTCTTGCGGCGCGCATACTTGATGTCGATCGTGTCATAGCCGGCTCCGGCCCTTACGACAAGCCTGAGGCCCGGCAAGGCGTCGATGATCTGAGGTGTGACCTTTTCGCTGCGGACTATGAGGACTTCTGTCTCAGGATAAGCCTTGACGAGCTCCTCGAGAGGTTTTGTATCCTGTGTGACCTTGTAGTTCCTGGCGACAAGGATCTCCTTCGCCACGCTTTCAAGCTTTGTCGGAATCAATACGTTCTTCATACTTGCCCCGCCTTTTCTTTACTGTATTATATTATTTATTTTTTCATCACATGTAAAAATCACTGGTAAAGTATCTCCAAGCAGGATTATGTCAATTATTTTTCCGCGAACTGGAAATATAATTTTGTTTTCATTTTTGCATTTACGTCAGGCACCCTGGCCTGACCGTTGGAGTGCGGGTGACAAAGTCACCGCTCCCCCCCCTCATATTTTAATCAAAAGCGCAGACTTTTTAAATCCCGTCTGCGCACTCCAACGGATTCGTCCTCATTTTGAGGACTCATCGTAAAACCCTTTTGAGACCAAAATAATCATAAACCTCTTTGCTTCTCCAGGCAACAGCCAATAATGGCTTGACTACAAACAATAATTTGATAATTCTGATGTCAGTTGTACATTTCACGTGGGCAATGAGGAAAAATGGAGATCGCAAATTGCGATGTCCAAATCCGACATTATAGGGCTGAGAAGAGCGCCTTTTGCATTTAATTAACAAGGAGTCCCGATGCGTCTCATCTTCAACGAAGCGCGGGCATCCTTGCCTGGCGGAACTGCAATGCGCTAACGTCGCTCCGGAATCAGCGGAGTCACAACTTCATCCGGCACAGAGCCTGATTTCAGGAAGTTCTCGCGAAGCGTTTTAATGTCCGGTTGTTGTTCCAGCAGCCCGTATTCGCTCTTCACCCATTCGATCACATTCGGCTTGTATCCGGAGAAGACCGGCATCCCAAGATGGTTGAATTCCTGGCTGGAGAAACCAATATTAAAAACCGCCTCATCATTCCGCCAGCCCACCCACCAGTCGCTTTCCAATATTGAGCCAAGCTTACCCAAGCCTTCCGACTCCTTTTGTGAACTGGCAATTTCCCGCCCTTTTGCATGTTTGAACTTGACAAAATCATCCTGTGACAAAGGAATCCTGACAATCAGCACACCGTTTTCAAAACTCAGCCACTGGTGATTCTCCTTTCCAGCCTTCAGCCATAGGGCAATTGATTCAGGGCTTAACTCCGTTAGTTTATCCACATCTGGAAGAATACCCATAGTCTGGTTGATTGCCCGATTGGAAGCCTTGGCGAGTTCCGAAGCATTTTTGATTTCTACAAACTGCCATCCAGACAGCTTTCCCTCCTCTTTAATAAAGAACTTGCCATTTTGGATTGAAACATTATCCAGGAGCAACTTCAGTAAACCCGAACAAGACTCCTTGGCAGCAAGCCAATTCTTGCGGTATTCTTCAAGCGGAATGGCTTTAGCGGACTTATCATAATCTGCAGCTATTTCCTGTTCATCTTTAACATTAGATGACAACTCGTCCAACATTTCTTTAAATTTGCTTGCATGATATTCAGTAATCCAGTTGGAAAAGAAGAATGTCCGCCCGCCCACCATCACACTGGAAAGCTCCTGTTTCTCAGTCCCATCAAACTCCTCCCCTTCTGCGAATATTCCTTTGTAGAGGCTGAAAATGCGCAGGACATCTGACTTTTGATCATAGCGGAACCATAAGTCCTGGCGTTCGAACTCGATGCAGGAAGTGCAGAACATGAACATGAAAGCTACTAGCAGAAATAGATGGATTTTACCCATAGTTCCTCCGTATTCAGAATTGAAAACCGCTCATACGCCACCAGCAAATACGCCGAACTCATTTCCCTGGATCCTTCAGTTTCCCGGCGATATATCTGATTGTCCTGGAATCCGGCGCGAGGATCATCTGGTTCCTCATGCGCCAGCGTTCGGGATGGCCCTTGCCGAGATGGTAGATCTTCTCGTCGATCTTCAAGGTGAGTTCCTGCCCGCTGATGAGCCTGCCCTTGAAACCGGACTTGAACAAAACCGGCAGAATCCCTCCTATGTCCCAGAGCCTGACACAGCCGATATACGCCAGATACCTGCCCATGGTGAGATATGCCCCGGAAAAGACAGTGCAGCAGACTGCCTGCACAGGATTGGGAAGTGCAAGATGGCCCCTCTTTGCGACGTCCTGGCTCACACTTATCAGACCACCGTCGGTCAGGGCCATTTTTTTTGAGCAAAGCTTTTTCAATGGAAGAATCCTAGTCTTTCCGTTCTTAATTTCCGTACGGGCATAGAGGACTTTCTCACCTTCGGTGATGAAAAGTTCGCAGGTGGCAGGAAGGAAGACAGCGCCTTCCCTGAGCACCCCGCCCCGCATGAATCCTATTGAAATCCCCCAGGTCGGAACGTGATGTGCATAAGGTGCGGTGCCGTCTATAGGATCGACTATCCAGGAAGTCTCCTTCATAGCCGAAGCGATATATTTCTCGCTTTTTGTCCCGACAGTCTCCTCGCCGATCAGATAGGCAGATTCATCAGGCCTGTCGAACTCCTGCTTGAGAAGGTTCTCTATCTCGGAATCGGCGGCAGTAATCAGCGAACGGTCGCTCTTGAATTTCCAGGAGCGTTTTTCATAGTGCTTCAGCGCAATGTCGCCGCATTCTGCGAGGAGCGTGCATATTTCTTTTGTGATCCATTTATTCATCCCGTCAAAAGAATATCCGGAGCCTCCTTTTGCAAGCCTTTGCCGGAATTTTCATGGCTGATTTTATCTTGACAACTTGACAAGTATTACGAAGATACTATACTACCACAGAGTTCACAGAGATTTCTTGCTCTGTGTTCTCAAAGACAAGAATAAGAATTTATAGTATTTTGAGGGCTCAGAGCATATTGCATTTCCCCGGTATTATTCAGGATCTTGTGCTCTCTGTGTCCTCTGTGGTTAAGTTTAAGGGAGTATTGCAATGAAGAACATGCAGGTAGGATATTTGAAGACGCACTTCTCGGATGTCATCGAAGAGGTGATCAAAGGAGAGAAGGTCACTATCAATTATGGCAGGAAGAAGGAGAAGGTCGCCGTGATTGTCCCGTATTCTGATTATGCAGGTACAAAGAAGCGCACTCTTGGCGTCAAGGAAAAAAGCGCCTCCTACAGGATCAAGGACAACTTCAAAATCTCAGATGAGGATATGCTGAACTCATGAACCTCATCCTCGACACCCATGCCCTCATCTGGGCAGCGATGGACACTGGCAAGTTAAGCGAGACCGCGAGGACAAGCATCATCGACCGGAAAAACAATATACATGTCAGCGTAGTCTCCTTTTTCGAGATATCACTCAAATATTCAATGGGAAGGCTCGAGCTCAAAGGTATCCTTCCGGACGACTTCCCGAGAATCTCCATGGAAATGGGCTTTTCAATCCAGGAACTGTCGCCCGAAACCGTTTCAACATTCTATAAGCTTCCAAAGACCGACAACAAGGATCCATTTGACCGTCTTATCGCCTGGGAGGCAATAAAATCAGGAATGATCCTGGTGAGCCGCGACAAAGCCTTCGAAAGCTACGGGAAGTTCGGACTGAGAACTCTCTGGTGATAAGTTTTGGCTAGAGGTTACCTCTCAAAATGAAGGATTGACCAATATCTTTCACATTTCCATAGTGCTCTCATTTAAACGTGGTTTTCATTTTCGTTCGTAGTCAACGCATTATTGCGTGTCTTCTTAATCCTCCCAAAATCACAGCCAATAATGGCTTAACTACAAACAAATCTGCTAAAAATACCCGTTCAATGTCAGATTGCAGACAAATTCCTATCGGTTTTATATTTTCGGCAGTTTGATCTTATCTCCTGTCTGCTCCTGCCAATTGAGAATTTTGTCGCGGAGTTTTCCTGCAAGCTCCCTGTTCTCCTTGAATATGTTCCGTGTCTCAAGTGGATCCTGGGAGAGATTGTAAAGCTCGTGTTCCCCAAGAGGGCTGCAGTTGAATTTCCAGCCGTCAGGAGTAATGACAGTCCGGACCGGATCAATCGTGGCGGCACGGATCCGCTCAGGACTGGCAAATTGCTTCATCCAGTCGGGAAGGCTTACGTCACCCTTTACATCCCCAAGTCCGTTGTTCGGACCGTTCCATTCGATGAAGACGTCGTCTTCAGAAATTGGTTTCCCTGATTCGATCTTTTTCCGCAGGCTTTTCCCTTGGAGATAATCTGGAATTTCCTGACCCATAAGATCAAGAAGCGTTGGGACAACGTCCACCTGGCTCACAGGTCCAGTTGCGCGACAGGATTTCCGCTGTCCGGGCAAACGGATCATCATGGGGACGCGCACGGCTTCCTGGAACATCAGGCATTTCGCGATCAGCCTGTGGGAGCCCATCATGTCGCCATGGTCGGATGTAAAGACAACTATCGTATTGTCGCGAAGTCCACAGTCGTCGAGTGTGTTCAATATAGTTCCGACATGGGTGTCGATGAGACTGCACAGCCCCCAGTAGTGAGCTATCATACGGCGCCAGTCGGCCTCGGTCTTGAGCGGCAGACCGCTGTGTCCATGCCATACGTAATTCTCCCTGAGCAGTCTCGCCTTTGTGGGATTCAGTTCCGTGAGTTCATGTGCGAAATTCGCAGGAAGAGGAATTTCATCCTGGACATACTGGTTGTCGCGCGGCCCGAAGAACGGCATGTGCGGCTCGAGGAAATTCACAAAAAGCATGAACGGATCCTTGCGGTGGTTCCTCAGGAATTCAGAAGACTTCTGAGCGAGGAATGCCGGCTTCCCGAATTCCTCCGGAAGTCGCGCGGCCTCGTCGCGTCCAAAGCGGTCCCTTTTACGTGGCTTGAAACCGTTTGCAATAAGGAAATCATGGTATGAAGATTTTACCGTGCGATCCCTTCCCACGGTAAAATATTCATTGTAGTTGTCCTCGATGCTGATCCATTCATCAAATCCGTGCTGAGCAAACAGTTCATCTCCGAGATGCCATTTGCCGTAATGTCCTGTGGAATATTTCCCCTTTGAAAGCATCTCAGGAAGACAGCATGTATCCTGACGGAGCGTAAGGTTGTTCTCAGTGCATCCATTGGTGTGAGGATACTGTCCGGTCAGCAAAGTCGAACGCGAAGGCGTACACACGGGCTGTGTCACATATGCCTGGTCGAAGACAACGCTTTCACCGGCGAGACGGTTGAGATTGGGCATCTGGATTTTACTGTTGCCATAGGTTGCAAGCGTGTTGAACGCCTGCTCATCAGTATATATGAATAGTAGATTCGTCATTATTCTCCGTTGTCACCTTTCTTCTTTTTCTTGCCAGCCGGTTCCTTTGACTTGATCTCTCCGGGATATGAATGCCCAAGATTCTGCGAATCCTGCTTGCTCCCTCCCGGAACCCAGTTTTCCAGATCTCCGCTGGTGGCCTTGAGCTCCCAGGAATCGCCGGTCTCCTTCATGATCGACTGGAGCCTGTCGTCCATTTTCCTGACGAGTTCCTGCTGAGCCGGATCATCGACCAGGTTTTTCATCTCCCATGGATCCTTTTTCAGATCGAAGAGCAGCCATGGCTTGTCGACAGTACGCGCATACATCATGTCGCGTGTGCGGATTGCACGCCATCCCGGCCACGGCACATACGCATAATGCATCTCCATGTAGACGTAGTCGCGCGGAGGCTTGTCAGATTTCCCAATGAGCAGCTGTGAATAGTCCATTCCGTCGAGACCTTTGGGCACCTCTACTCCGGCAAGTCCGGCAAGCGTCGGATAAATGTCCGGAGCTCCGAACGGATCCTCTATGGTTCGTCCCGCCGGCAATGAGCGCGGATATCGGATCAGGAACGGGATGCGGGCGGATTCCTCATGCGGCCAGCGTTTGACCTTGTAGCCATGAGAACCAATCATGTCGCCGTGGTCGGACGTGAAAACCACGATCGTGTCCTCGGCGGCGCCCGCCTTCTCAAGCTCCTGCATTAGCCTTCCAAACTGCACATCAATGCCCTCAATCATCCCATAATATTCCGGCAAGGCCTTTTCCGCATGCTCCCGGGCGGCTCCTTCGGGAACGTTCGGCGGAATTTCAATCTTGGAGAAATGTTCAGCAAATCCCGCAGACGCCTTATAAGGAGTATGCGGCATTATCCAGGAGACAAAGAACATCCAGGGCTTTTCAGCCTTGCTTTTTTCGCGGATGAATTTCATTGCAAGTTCAGTGTCTGGAACAGGCTCCCTCTCATGCGTATATTTTCCGTATTCGGTTCCCTCGGCTGGAAAACCGAATCGGCGGTCGGCGGCTTTCTTTGGAAATTCGAGATGCCATTTGCCCGCATATCCGGTCTCATATCCGGCGTCACGGAATGTTTCGGCAATGCATTTTACTTTCGGATAGAAGTCGGTGCCGTTGCTGATCATGCCGTGGTTGTGCGCATACTGCCCGCTCATCAGGCAGGCACGGAAAGGACAGCACACGGGGGTGTTTGAAATGGCGGAATCCATACGGATCCCTTCCTTCGCAAACTTGTCCAGATTCGGAGTTCTGGCGTTTTTGTCACCATAGCAACCCATCGAATACGCCCTCTGCATGTCGGAAAAGACAAAGAGTATGTTCGGACGTTTTGCTATCTTCTCCTGCGCTGAAACAAGCGTCGGTAGCATTCCCAAAGCCGCACCGTATCCCATCAATCTCAGGAAATCCCTTCGTTCCATATATTCATTCCTCCTTTTGCCATACCCGCACATAATCAATTATAAAGTAGTGCGGAAGGGCTGCTTCATCAAGCTTCGCAAAGGACATCCTCCGGAAACTGGACCACTCCCTAAGGAAGTTCCGTGTCCGTGTATAAGCTGCAGTTGTGATTTGCACTTGAAAAGCTCGATTTCAGGGCAATCATATATTCAAAACATCGGAAAGGAGCTGCTTATGAAGAAGATTCTCGTTCTCGCCATATCGGGCCTGCTCATTTCGTCACTGTCCACTTTCGCACAGGACGGCGGCGGCCAGGCAAAACAGCATGGCGGAGGTGGTGCGCCCGGTACTGAAGTCAAACGACCGATGCCACCGCTGATTTCAGCCCTTGATGCAAATAGCGACATGACAATCGACGACAAGGAAATCGCCGGCGCTCCGGCAGCTCTCAAGAAACTCGACAAGGACAAAGACGGCAAACTCTCTTATGAAGAATATCGTTTCCAGCGCCCCGGAGCCACTGAAGGCGCCGAAGTGAAACGTCCGTCTCGCATGAGCTCCACTCTTGATACAAACGGCGACATGACAATTGACGAAAAAGAAATCGCAGCATCTGCAGCGTCATTGAAGAAACTTGACACGAACGGTGACGGGAAGCTCGCCATGGACGAACTCCGCCCGCAGCGTCCTGCAGCAGGAGCTGAGGGAGAAAAGAAACCTGAAGCCGAAAAGAAGGCCGAACCGGTCAATGACTTCGAACTCAAGCCTCCGACAGGCGGAAAATAATCCAGATGAAAAAACAATATCGGATAGCTTTGCTTCCAGGCGACGGAATCGGACCTGAGGTGATAGCGGAGAGCGTCAAACTGCTTGATGCGATAGCAGCACAGACAGATCTGGAATTCAATTATACGGAAGCACTCGCCGGCGGGGCCGCAATCGACAAGGCAGGCGATCCAATGCCGCAAAAGACACTCGAGCTGTGTAAATCCTCCGACGCCGTCCTCCTTGCTGCCGTCGGCGGTCCGAAATGGGACGATTTGACCGGTGCCATGCGCCCGGAATCCGGTCTCCTGAAAATCCGCAAGGAACTCGGTGTTTTCGCCAACTTGCGCCCTGTCTCGGTCTCACCCTCGCTTGCGGAATCATCGCCACTGCGTCCCTCCGAGGTCATCGGGATTGATCTGCTCACGGTACGCGAACTGACAGGCGGAATCTATTTTGGACAGCCGGTGGGCAACGATGGCAACGAGGCTTTCAACACCATGCGATATTCAGTCGGAGAAATAGAACGGGTGTCCCGTGTTGCATTCGACAAGGCGCGCAAGCGGCGCAACAAGGTGACATCGGTGGACAAGGCAAATGTCCTGGAGGTCTCACGCCTATGGCGCGACACCGTAAAAAGGCTCCATGCAACCGAGTTCCCGGATGTAGAACTGGGCCACATGTATATCGACAACGCCGCCATGCAGATGGTGATCAGGCCACGGCAGTTCGATGTGATCCTTACGGAAAATCTTTTCGGGGACATCTTATCAGATGTCTCCGCCACCCTCGGTGGATCCCTTGGCCTCCTACCCTCGGCAAGCATCGGTGGAAGAGTTGGCCTCTTCGAGCCCGTACATGGCTCTGCTCCGGATATCGCCGGACAAGGCAAGGCCAATCCGACGGCAATGATCCTCTCGGCAGCCATGATGCTGGAGGAACTCGGTGAAGCGCATGCCGCAGCAGCTGTGCGACATGGAGTTGCATCGGCAATGGGCGGGAATTCCCGTACAGGCGATCTTTGGCACGAGGGCTACCGCAGGGTCTCTACCTCCGAGATGGGCGCGCTCATCCGCGAGGAGACTTTAAACCATCTGCATCCGAAAGGACTGAAACAGGAGCCGGCTATCACAGGTGTTTAAGAAATCAGGAAGGATATCCTCGCACAAAGGCACTAAGCCGCCGAGTTAATCCCTGAATTCAAAATTTACATGTCACGCGAAGCGACAGTTAAGAATCGAAGAAATGATGGATACAAGGATGGGAAACCGTGGAATGGGGCTTTTTCTTCATTCACTAAGAATGAAAAAGGAGACTCCTATATAAACGGAAAAGAGGTGTCTTTGGCTGATTTTAAGCAATATTGTAATATACCTGAGAACTATTTAGCAGTTGGTGTTCAAAAATATAATTTGAAATAATGCGAACTATGGCATTCATATAACGGTGAGTACGCCGTCATGATGCCTGCGCGTTCGGCAGAGACATGAAACATACCATCATCTTGATTTTACAGTATTCATAGGCGCTGCCTCCGTGGCCCATTCCGGTGTTTTCCCTATTCAGGAAAAGTCGGTCCAGGAGTTTTCTATGATTGTTTCCCCATAGTGCTCCAATCCGATATTTGCCTTTCTTCTGGAAAGTGTCACCTTGTATCATGTCAACATCAAAACTAAACCCCTATGGATCGTGGACAATATAATGGAAAACAACAGCGGTTCCGGAGGATTGGCCCAGCAGGTCAATTCCGGATGGAAGAGAATGGAGAAGGATGAAATAAATGAGCGTCCCATCGGAAGATATGAAGGGAAAGTCCATTTGATTCGTTCCGAAATCGAACTGCCTGATGCGGTCAGACTTCTTGAAAAGGAAAGCCTTCTAGGTTTTGACACGGAAACAAGACCGGCTTATCAGAAAGGCGAGAAATATCCGCCAGCGCTCCTGCAACTTGCCGGGGCCAATGAAGTATTTCTCTTCCAGCTTAAATTTACAGGTTTGCCGCGCCCCCTCCTCGATATTCTTGCCAATCCAAATATTATCAAAGCGGGAGTTTCCCTGAACCATGACATCAACGAGCTCAGAAGCCTGGTCCAGTTCGAACCTGCGGGGTTTGTGGATATCGGGGATCTTGCAAAGAAAAAAGGAATACAGAACCACGGTTTGCGCGGGCTTGCTGCCGTCCTGCTTGGATTCCGAATCACAAAATCCGCCAAGACAACAAACTGGAGCAGGAGTGACCTTACGGAGGCCCAGATACGGTACGCCGCCACAGATGCATGGGTCGGCCGCATGTTATACATAGAACTCCAGAAGTAGGCCAGGTCTCGATGGTACGTATTCAGTAAACTATGTCGTTTACTTAATCCGTACTAAAAAGAAAATGCAAAAATTGGCTTGGTACACCATGTCTTTCACGTTGAAATCCGTTTTGTCATGAAAAAAGTATTGATTTCGCATTTTATTAGATGTAAATATTCACTGAATCCGCCGCGGCGGATTCAGTGAATATTTACCCTCGCCGAGGATTGCCCTATTTCCACGAAGTGATTATCTTGAAGAAGTCGGTGTTGTCAAGCGTCTTACCGAAGGCTTCGGAGTTCATGCCCCAGGCGTAGAACGGGACATTCACACCTGAATGCCCTTTGCTCTTCCATGTCACTTCAGGATAGACGCCCTTGCCGTTGTTCTTGACGACACTCAGTCCGCCGGTCTCATGGTCTGCAGTCACAATTATCAAAGTATCCTTGCGGTCCTTAGCCCAGTCGACAACCATCTTGACGGCATTCGCAAACTCAATAGTTTCGGCGACATTCTCCCCTATCTTGTTAGAATGTCCCGCATGGTCAATACGGCCGCCTTCGATCATTATGAAGAATCCTTTATCGTTCTCGAGGAGTGCAAGGGCCTTTTTAACCATCTGCGAGAGGTGGGGCAGTCTTGAAAAATCACCACCTTTCTCAAATGGCATGGGAGAGGCACCGAAAAGCCCAGCCCAGTATTTGGATTCCACAGAAAGCTTTTCCATCGATTCAAGGTCTGTGGAGACGGAATACCCGGCCTCCTTGAGCAGATCCGGAGACATCCCCTTGCAACCGCCGCCGAAAAGCAAATTCGGGTGGCTGACCTTCATCATATTATTGCTCAGTTCGACGTAGTCGTCGCGCTTCCGCCCATGCGTGCTGAAACAGGAGGGAGTCGCATCATTCATGTAGCTGGTGGTTAGAACTCCGGTAAGCTTCCCCTGCTCCTTGAAAACTTCGACCATGTTCTTCAAGTCCTTGCCGTCTCCGGGCAAGGCGACGCTGACGACCTTGTTGTTGACTTTCACTCCGGTAGCCAGAGCGGTAGCGGCAGCGGCGGAATCGGTGACAGAGCTGTCTGCGGATTTTGTCGTAACTTCACCTTTTACAGGCATTAATTCAAAACTAAGCGTCCCTTCCTGTCCGGTGAGATACATGCCTGCGGCCTTCACCTGCTCAGGCCCCATGCCGTCTCCGACCATGAAGATGATGTTCTTCGGCATCATTTTCTGCGCGGACGCAGAAAATGAGATGAGGAAGATTACAATAAGACAACAAAATCTTTTCATTTTTCCCTTTTATGTTAATTCTTTCGTTTGTAGTATCTCGTGTTCGAGCGTTCTTGAAGTAGGGACGGGCTTTAGCCTGTCCCATTCTTAAAACAAAGATGGTACATGCTAAAGCACGTACCTACTCAACGCGCAATAAATTGCGCTACTACCGAACAAAATTATTTCAAATTGGCTTCCGCAAACTCCCAGTTCACCAGCTTGTCCAAAAATGCGTTTATGAAATCTCCCCTGCGGTTCTGGTAGTCAAGATAATATGCGTGCTCCCAGACATCGCATGTCATCAGGGGATTCAGCTTGTGAGCGATCGGGGTGTCTGCGTTTGACGTCTTTACGATCCTGAGCTTGTCTCCGTCCTGTACGAGCCATGCCCAGCCGCTGCCGAACTGCGCCATTCCGGAATCGGCGAACTGTTTCTTGAATTCAGCATATGAACCGAATGATTTATTTATAAGTTCAAGCATTTTCCCCTTGGGTTCACCACCGCCGGACGGCTTCATCGACTTCCAGAAGAACGTATGGTTCCAGGCCTGGGCCGCATTATTAAAAATTGCCGTCATGTCATCCTTGCCCGCACTCGCAAGAATTATTTCTTCAAGGTTTTTGCCTTTAAGCGGCGAGTCCTTTAGAAGGGAGTTCAGCTTGTCGACATAGGCCTTGTGGTGCTTGCCATAATGAAATCCCATGGTCTTTGCAGTTATCACAGGCTCAAGCGCGTTTTCCTCATACGGAAGCTTTGGTTGTTCAATCAACCCGGCCCCATCTCCATATGCAATCAGTGAAAACACAGCGGCAACCGCAATCAAAACATTTTTCCTCATAAGACCCTCCGTTTTTTATTCCTCATAAACCCAAGGAGATTCTTCTCAGAAGATCTCACATGGTCTGGCAGGCGCCTGCCAGATTTTTCATATATCCCGACATATGCCTCCATAAGATGCATCCTCGGATATCTGCTCTCGCAGAAATGCACGAACTTCAAGGTCCTGAATGCATCGAACCAGGTATGGAAGGCGAAGGGTATCTTCCCCTTCTCCCTCGGCGTGTTCAGCAGGATCTTCTTCCATTCATCAAAAAATTTATTTCCTATAAGATATTCCCTGACCATGGAATCAAGCATCTCTATATCAAAAACTGGACATGCAATATCCAGACCGTCGACAATTGAAAATAATTTTTTTAATATGAAGAATATTTCCGGATTATAGAACATGAGCTCCTGACGCCCGTTCAAAATCTGCGAAATCCGCGGGCCGGTACCGAAGGGGACGCGGTCTGAAGGCCGCGGCGAAGGATGGACTGTCGTTCCCGTTATCTGTCCGATCCCTCCGAGTTTCCTGAGCGCCTGCATGAAATAGAAGTCCTCTCCGCCGTTGCGCCTGCGCATGCCCCCTGATCTGACATAATCCTCGGCCTTGCATACCATCGCCGAACCAAGAACGTTGTAGGCATAGGGAGACTGCGAAATCCGCAGTCCTTCGACATAATATCTCATGAAAAGCTCATATTGTGTGATGGCTGCGTCTTCCTCTGGAGTCCTGCCGGGCTGATGTCTGAAATTGACCGTCGCTCCGGCCATTCCCGGATTCGAGATGAAATAGCCATGTATCGTTTCCAGATAATTTTTCTCGACCATGGTATCTGCGTCGAGGGAAATTATAAGCGGAGCTCCCCGGTCCAAATCAAGGAATTCCAGTGCCGCGTCCATACCGATCTTCCTCGCGGCACCGACCCCCTCCTTCGGATTGATCTCCAGTCCGTGGCTTGAAGCGTCGATCCAGAAGAACTGGAGCCTGTACTGGTACGGGAACTGCGAATTCCGCATCGCTTCGAGCTTTTCAGTGTTCTCCCGGACCTTTGCGGGGTCCGCGGCCCCGGGCGGGGGGTTGTTGACAACGACCACGATCATCGTCTCTTCCAACTCTGCGGGATTGTTCTCCGAAAGCGCCTTGAGCGCATGCGGGAGGAATTCCATTTCGGCGTAGGCGGGAATTACAACGGCGTTTTTATACTTCCGGCAGGGCTGCCCCTCCAGTCTGTGTCCGCCCCTGTTCTTTAAAATATATTTTTCGTATTTCATGCTTTTAAAATAATTCTTATAATGTATTGTTAAAAAATTGTCAGGATATGGTAATCCATTTTATTATTTTCCAAAACTCTTACTATAACGAGGTAAAACATGAAGTTCAACATTTTTGATCTCCTTCTGCCAAGGGAGATTAAATTCTTCAAGTATCTGACCGAGCAGGCGGAGATCTTCATAGAAGGCTGTGAAGCCTTCAAGAAACTCGTCTCCAACATAGAGAGCATGAGCGTGGCCGACAGGAACAATCTTATCAAGAGGATAAACGAGCTGGAGCAGAAGGGAGACGATCTCGAGCATCACATAATCGACGAACTCCACAAGACCTTCATCACCCCCCTCGACCGCGAGGACATACACATGATAGTCCTGAACGTCGACAAATCCCTCGACATCCTAAACAGCATCGCCAGGAAATTCGAGATATACGGTGTGGACAAGGTGCCGGTGAACATATGCCGGTTCGCCGACCTCATCACCGAGATCGCCGTCGAACTCAGGAGGCTGTTCGCCGCACTTGAATCAAAGAACGACCTGAATTTGATAGTCAGGAAGATACATGAGCTTGAGAACAAGGCTGATGAACTCTTCCATACAAGCATGGCAGAACTCTTCCATGGGAATCATTCTCCTGTCGATATCATCAAGTATAAGGAAATATATGAACATCTCGAGGCCGTCGTCGACTCCGTCGACTTCATCGGCAAGATAGTCAGGGGAATAGTAGTAAAACAGGGCTAATCCATGGTAACGACTTTCACTCTAGTTGTAATTGTCATAGCCCTCGCCATCATGTTCGACTTCCTCAACGGATTCCATGATGCCGCGAACGCCATCGCCACCGTCGTGGTGTCAAAGACCCTCACTCCGTTCCAGGCGGTCCTTCTCGCAGGCTGCGCCGATTTCGTCGGTTATTTCCTTTTCGGAACAGCCGTCGCCAAAATGGTCGGCACGGGCGTGATAGAATCCGCGATATTGAAACCAGGCGGGCAGGGATTCGACGCTGGTCTTGGTCTTCATATCCTCCTTGGAGCCCTTGTCGGCGCGATAATATGGAACATCATCACCTGGCTTCTCGGACTTCCGACTTCAAGCAGCCATGCTCTTATCGGAGGTCTGGTAGGAAGCGGACTGGTCGCAGTCGGCACAAAGATAGTGATATGGGGCGGAGTATTGAAGATTGTCTCCTTCATACTGGTCGCTCCTTTCCTGGGCATGCTCGGAGCAATGATATTCACAGCAATTGTACTGTGGCTGTTCAGAAAGACGGACCACAAGAAATCAGCTTCCCTCTTCAAGAAGCTGCAGCTTGTATCTGCAGCATGCTACGGCATCGGACATGGCACCAACGACTCCCAGAAGACAATGGGAATAATCGCACTGGTCCTTTTCGCAGGGGGGATAAACAAGGAATTTACACTCGATAAATGGGTCATACTGGCCTGCTATTCCGCCCTTGCACTCGGCACTATCTGCGGAGGATGGCGTATAGTGAAGACAATGGGAACAAGCATAACCAAGATTCATGCGACTGAAGGCTTCTGCGCCGAAACATCCGCTGCTGTGGTACTCCTCGGAACGCAGCATTTCGGAATTCCGGTCAGCACTACCCACGTCATAGCCGGATCAATCATGGGCGTCGGCACCACGCAGCGTGCACCGGTGAGATGGATCACAGCCCGGAAGATCATCTGGGCCTGGATAATAACAATTCCTGCATCAGCGACTTTCGCCGCTATAGCCTATTTTGTATTCAGCCACCTGCTGACAGTCAAGTGATCTAAAGGAGCGCCGGCGTCTCGCCGGCAGTTCTTCATCCTATCTCCAGCATCTTATACTTCCTCGATCCAAGCTTCTTCTTCTCAAGTATCCCAGTTATAAGATATGGATCCTTCCTGTGGATCTTCTCGAAGAGATGTTTCCCGGAAAGAAGTTTGCGCCCGACGGGAAGTCCTGATTTCAGCAAGTCCTCCGTCTTGATCAGATCAAGGGTCGCCTTCTCGATGCCGGCAAGATTGTCCGATGCAAGGATCCCGATGTCGGGAACCAGCGACGGCGTACTCATGCCCCAGCAGTCGCAGAAGATCGTTATGTTCATGAGGACATTTATGTAGAAGATGTTCTTCGCGCCCATATCGTCGACCACAGCCTTGGTAACAAGCGCCAACCCTTCCTGGAAAGGCTGGAAGGAGTTTCCAGTGCGGGTCAGGGACTTCACCGGACAGGACATCACGCAGTGCCAGCAATATGTGCAGTGGTGGTAGAAGATCTCGTAGTTGCCGTCCTTGGTGAATTTGTTGGCTTTGTTCCTGCATTCCTTAATGCATTTCCCGCAATGGATGCATTTTGACTTGTCCCATTTTATTCCTCCTTCGAGCTTGTGGATCTTCGCCCTAGTCTCTCCAGGGACGACACCCATCGCGATGTTCTTGCATGCCCCGCCGAATCCGCAGTCTCCGTGCCCCTTGACATGGCTCAGCACGATCATCATGTCGGCGTCAAGGACTTCCTGCGACACCTTTGCCTCGTTTAGGGTCTGGAAGCCGATTTTAAATGTTTTCAGCGGAGGATGATTTTTCCTGAAGAGGCCTACGATCGGAGCTCCAAGGGATTTCTCGGTGTAACCGCGCCATTCGCAGTTGTTGGCGTCTCCATCGCATACGAAGACGGATTTCGGATTCCCCTTCTTGATGTGCTCTACGAGCTGCCTGATGAAGAACGGATGGATTGTAGTGTAACCGAGATTCCCACCGAGATGCATCTTGATACAGATTTTCTTGTTCTTGAATCTGTCCTGTGGCAGTGATTTCTTCAGCATCCTGTTGAATTTTGCTGGAAGAGTCGCTTCGGCTTCAAGCCTCTTGAACGCAGAACTTGCGAAATATACGTTTCCCATGATCAGTCCTCCTTTAATATTATGCTCAATCTGACAATATATTTCCTGAATGGCCGAGAACAAGGGGATATACACCTAGCCCATGCTTGACCCCATGGGATTATTGTGCTATAAAATGATACTTGAGTCAAGGAATGCCTGCTGCCGCAAGTTAAGATAAGGGGCATTGATATAAAAAATATAATTGAACATAAGGAGATTATCATGAACATAGGCAAATTACGCTGTGAATATTTGAAGAATCCAGTCGGAGTAGATGTGGTCAAACCGCGCCTGGGATGGATCGTTGGATCCGATGTGCGCGGACAGGGACAATCCTCTTGTCAGATATTGGTTGCATCATCATCCGAACTGCTTTCCCAGGACAAGGGGGACTTGTGGGACAGCGGAAAAATGGAAACTGATCAGTCATCCCATGTTGAATATTCCGGTAAAAACCTGAAATCACGCGACGTCTGTTTCTGGAAGGTCAAAATATGGGACAAGGACGGAAAGGAATCCGCCTGGAGCGAGACTGCGAGCTGGGAGATGGGACTGCTCAAGCCTGCCGACTGGAAGGCAAAATGGATCGCCAGCGGAATCAAGGCAGCCGTGGACAAAAGTTCGCCTGCTCCTTATCTGCGCAAAAAGTTCAAGCTGAAGAAGTCTGTAAAAAAGGCCCGCCTTTATGTTTCGGCTCTCGGTCTCTATGAGATGGAAATAAACGGGAGACGTGTCGGAACCGACCTTTTCACCCCTGGATGGACCGACTACAACCTGCGCGTCCAATATCAGACTTATGATGTGACTCCTCTCATATGGGAAGGAGACAATGCCATCGGTGGAATCCTGGGCGATGGATGGTTCTGCGGTTTCCTCGTGTGGGAAAACAACCGCAACACATATGGTCATCCCCCTCGCCTGTTCTCCCAGCTTGAAATCGAATATTCTGATGGAGGAAGGGAGCTGATTGTCTCGGATGATTCCTGGAAAAGTTCGACCGGCCCCATCCTTGAGTCCGACATATACAACGGCGAGATCTATGACGCACGCCTCGAAATGAAAGGATGGAGCTGTCCGGAATTCGATGACTCCCAGTGGAAATCCGTGGAAGTACATCCTGCGACATCAGCCACATTGAACGCCTCGCCTTCGCCGCGTGTCCATAAGATCCAGGAACTGAAATCTTCCCTGCAAACTGAACAGACGCCGGGAACTTTCATCTTCGATTTCGGGCAGAACCTTGTCGGCTGGACAAGATTGAAAGTCCAAGGGGACAAGGGAACTACTGTCAAACTTCGTTTTGCCGAAATCCTGAATCCCGACGGCACCCTCTACACGACAAACCTCAGGAGCGCCAGATGCACGGATGAATACATACTGAAGGGTGAAGGCGTCGAGACATACGAGCCACGCTTCACATTCCACGGCTTCCGCTACGCCGAGATCACAGGTTTCCCCGGCAAGCCTTCAGCGGAAACCCTAACTGCGGTCGTATTGCATTCAGACACTCCTCCCACCGGTTCGTTCAGCTGTTCAAATCCGATGCTGAACCAGCTCCAGCATAATATCCAGTGGGGACAGAAAGGCAATTTCCTGGAAGTGCCGACGGATTGTCCTCAGCGGAACGAGCGACTCGGATGGACAGGCGACGCGCAGGCATTCGTCAGGACCGCCTGCTTCAACATGGACGTGTCTGCCTTCTTCACCAAATGGCTGACAGATCTAGCCGATTCACAGTCACCGAACGGCGCCTTCCCCATGGTCGCCCCTGATGTTCTTGGAAAGAGGGAGGGTGATGGTGGAGCAGGCTGGGCGGATGCGGCAATCATATGCCCGTGGACAATCTATCTTTGCTACGGAGACAAGAGGATTCTCGCGACGCATTACAAAAAAATGACCAGTTATCTCGACTATCTTTCGACTGTCGACTTGAAAAAACGCCATTGCTTCGGCGACTGGCTGAATATAAATGACAATACCCCGAAAGAACTCATTGGCACTGCATTCCATGCCTATTGCGTGAAGATAATGGCGAATGTCGCAGATGTCCTGGAGAAAAAGGGGGATGCAAAACGCTACTGTTCGCTGTTTGGAAAAATCAAGAAGGCTTTCAACCATGAATTCGTTACTCCCAGCGGGAGGATTGTGAACGGTTCACAGACTTCCTACGTGCTGGCGATACACTTTGATCTGCTCTCAGAAGAACGCACCAAGGTTGCCGGAGAAAATCTCGTGCAGCGCATCGGTGAATGCAACAATCATCTTTCGACAGGATTCCTCGGCACGCCATACCTGCTTTTCGCGCTGCTCAAGACCGGACATGCGGATCTCGCATACAAACTGCTGCTTAATGATGACTTCCCTTCCTGGGGCTATCCCATAAAGCATGGTGCGACCACGATGTGGGAAAGATGGGACGGCTGGCGCCATGACAAGGGGTTCCAGGATCCGGGCATGAACAGCTTCAACCACTACGCCTATGGAGCAGTTGGTGAATGGCTTTATCAGACAGTTGCCGGAATCGACATCGACATTTCTTCCGCAGGATATAAAAATATAATAATGCGGCCCCTTCCCGGAGGAGGATTGACTCAAGCTGAAGCTTCATTGGAGTCCGTCCGCGGAAAAATCTCAAGCTCCTGGAAAATTGAAAACGGAAAATTCATCTGGGGCATTGCGGTTCCTGCAGGTTCAACTGCCACGATCCATGTCCCGGCAAAAGATTCCGCTTCAGTTCTCGAAGGCGGAAAACCTGCCAGCAATTCCTCCGGAGTTGAATTCCTGAAAATGGAAAATGATCGCGCCGTTTTCAAGATAGTCTCAGGGAAATATCAGTTCCAGGGCTCGGTATAGAACAAAGAGAACCTGAGAATATTGAGATGTGGCTCACAACAGTCCGTCGTAGGAGATTGTCGAAACTGGGAATGATTTTATCTGCCGGCAATTTGGCTGATTTCTTAAGTTGGAGTTCACAGCTTTAGCGTGTTCTTAAAAGTTATTTCCTTGCTAAATGCCTCGCGGAAACATGTCCTTTAACAGCTTTTTTCTCGTCTGCTGAAGAGAATGCCCTGCCTGAGGAACCAGAAAACGACAGGATGTTGAAAACCGGTTTGATTGTTATCCTGTCTTTGCCGGTCTCTATGCAGACCTTGTCGTGCTTCCTTATGCCAAGAACTGCCCGTGCCGACACCGGAAGGGTTATCTGCCCCTTGCTTGATACAGTTGAAATAAACATTGACTGTCCTTTACTTCATATTTATCCTTTACTTATTATATCTGGAATTTCATCCGTCAAATAGTAAAGCCTATTGAGTCAAGTAAAGCTTTTAAATATCGCCCGTAAAATCATGATGTCATCGACGAATATTTGCGTTTTCCAGTACAGCAGAATACCGCGTTTAATCCTTGTCCTTCAGGATAAACAACTTGCTTTGTATTCAGAATATGATATGTTATAGCTTTCAGGCGGATTATGTGGGAAATCAAGACTTAAATTTGTCATGCACGATAGATAATATCTGTTGAGAAAGCACACGGTAGAAAGTAAAAATTCAAAAATTTGAAGGAGGTGAGCAAGCAAATGGCAACAAAGAAAAAGGCAGTAAAGAAATGCACAAAGGGCAAATGCGGTTCCAAGAAAAAGAAATAAACATCCATGTCAAGTGGGATGCGCATACTTTTCCCCTACGCATAATCTTCCAGAAATAATTCTTCCGTCCAAACCAGCGATCAACTCCTGTGCCTGCGGTGCCTGCCCCAGTATCCCTCATTATGCTGATTATCCTTGTGACTGGCATGACCTTGATGCCCATGATGCTTTTGAGCATGGTGAGGTTTGCCGGAAGCGTGCTGGGGAGCGTGATCAGGAGCATTGACCTGGACATCGGCTCCATATGCAAAGCCTTCAAGCTTCTTCTTTTCAACCTTGGTTCCAAGTCGGCGCTCGATGTCACGGACTTCAGAGGCGTCTTCCGCAGTAATAAATGTTATCGCGTCACCTGAACGTTCTGCACGGCCTGTCCTTCCAATACGATGGATATAGTTTGTCGCCGTATCCGGAATATCATAATTTATGACATGTGAAATGCTTTCTATGTCAAGCCCCCTTGCGGCGATATCCGTGGCAACCAGGATCTTGATATGTCCGGACCGGAAACCGTCCAATGCGAGCTTGCGCTGGTTCTGAGACTTGTTCGAATGGATAATTCCAACAGTATAACCTGCTTTCATCAGGCCGTCCTTCAGGCGGTTCGCCCGGTGCTTCGTCCGCGTAAAGATAAGTACCGACCTGTGATCCATTTTCCTGAGCAGGGCGATCAGGAGGGCGGTCTTCTGCATTTTCGGGACAGGATAGAAACAGTGGTCAATGGTTTCCGCGGGCGCTTCAATATCTATGCTTATCCGTTCCGGTGTCCGCATGTGGTGTCTTATCAGATCCATCAGTTCATTTGCAAATGTTGCAGAGAAAAGAAGTGTCTGGCGTTTGGCTGGCAAAGCCGACAGAATACGTTTTATATCCGGCAGAAATCCCATGTCGAGCATGCGGTCGGCCTCGTCGAGTACCAGGATCTCGATGGTCTTCAGATTGACATAGCCTCTGCCCATATGGTCGAGCATGCGGCCCGGACAGCATACAATTATATCTGTTCCGTCTGAAAGAGCCCGTTTCTGATCATTCATTCCGACTCCTCCGTAGACAACGGCCGACCGGATGTTCGTGTGCCGGGCAAGCACTTTGATAACTTCGCGGGTCTGCTCCGCGAGCTCGCGGGTCGGCGTCACTATCAGAGCTCTTGGGGAACGCGGATGTGAATGTCCCTTGAGAAGATGGTTGAGCATCGGCAGGACGAATGCCGCAGTTTTGCCTGTGCCGGTGGCCGCCGTGCCTATTATATCAGAGCCCTTCATGCAAATGGGAATGGCCTGCCTCTGTATGGCGGTTGGGATTTTGAAATTGGCTTCCTCTGTTGCGCGGAAAAGCCGCTGGTCAAGATTGAACTGTTGGAAATGCATAGGTACTTTTATTATTTATTTTTCAGCTCCTAATAGACAGCGTTTTCCACTTATTACCAAGAGGATGAATAAAGAATCTCCTGACGCCCATCCTATCTCCGCCGCAAGCAACGGGGTATTACGGACGCCCTCCCTCGCCTCACGGCGGGCCGGAGATTCTTTATAACAAAAGAAAATCAAAGCCGACCCAAGGGTCGGGGAATTTGCCTGTGCCACATTACTGCGCCATTTTGTCGCATATTGGCACAGTCAGCGACATAATGCCGTGCGAATTTCGCAAAAGCGTTTTGAATATTGAATTTATATCTTATTCATCATTATAAACTTGCAACTAAGTAAATTTACTTGGCATAGGTATTGCTAATACTATGACCAAAAACAAGTCTTGGAGTCTGCACTGACATGAAAACACAGACTTCGAAACAAATGAAAGGAATCATACAATGGGAAAAATACTTGGAATAGATCTGGGCACCACCAACAGCTGTATGGCTGTCATGGACCACGGTGAACCCAAAGTCATAGCCAACGCAGAGGGCATGCGCACAACCCCCTCGGTCGTGGCTTTCACGAAGAACGGGGAAAGGCTTGTGGGCCAGACCGCAAAACGCCAGGCCATCACCAATCCTCAAAACACGATCTTCTCGATCAAGCGTTTCATGGGCCGCAAATACAGCGAAGTGAAGGACGAGATCAAGCTCGTGCCCTACAACATAGTCGAGGCCAAGAACGGCGACGCCGCAGTAAAGGTCGGCGACAAGATTTATTCTCCGCCGGAAATTTCGGCGATGATACTGCAGAAGCTCAAAACCGATGCCGAAGCCTATCTCGGAGAGGAGATCAAGGAGGCTGTCATAACTGTCCCCGCATATTTCAACGACAGCCAGCGCCAGGCGACGAAGGATGCCGGAAAGATCGCCGGTCTCGATGTGAAACGAATCATCAATGAGCCGACCGCCGCATCCCTGGCCTATGGTCTCGACAAGAAAAAAGATGAGATCGTCGCAGTATATGATCTTGGCGGCGGAACATTCGATATCTCGATACTCGAGCTCGGCGAAGGCGTGTTCGAAGTCAAATCCACCAACGGCGACACGCATCTCGGCGGCGACGATCTCGACCGCGCAATAATCAACTGGCTCGTCGATGAGTTCAAGAAGGAAAACGGGATGGATCTGACAAAGGATCCCCAGGCCCTACAGAGGCTCAAGGAAGGCGCTGAAAAGGCCAAATGCGAACTTTCATCCAACCAGAGCACCGACATCAACCTGCCGTTCATAACGGCGGACGCGAGCGGACCCAAGCATCTTACACAGACGCTGACAAGAGCAAAACTTGAACAGCTCTGCGACAGCCTGCTCAACAGGACTTTCACTCCGGTCAAGAACTGCCTGAAAGATTCCGGATTTGACGCCTCGAAGATAAACGAAGTCATAATGGTCGGCGGACAGACCAGGATGCCGAAGGTCGTTGAGATCGCGAAAAAGCTTTTCGACGGGAAGCAACCGCACCAGGGTGTAAATCCCGACGAAGTCGTGGCTGTCGGAGCTGGAATCCAGGGCGGAGTCCTCACTGGACACGTCGAGGACATTGTTCTTCTCGACGTCACACCTCTCTCCCTCGGAATCGAGACCCTCGGCGGAGTCTCCACCAGGCTTATCGAACGCAACACCACGATCCCGACCAGGAAGAGCGAGATATTCAGCACGGCGTCGGACAACCAGCCGTCAGTCGATATACACGTCCTCCAGGGCGAACGCGAAATGGCGCGCGACAACAAGAGCATCGGCAGGTTCCGTCTTGAAGGACTTCCTCCCGCACCGCGCGGCGTTCCGCAAATTGAAGTCACATTCGACATCGATGCGAACGGAATACTCAACGTGACGGCCAAGGATCTCGGCACCGGCAAGGTGCAGAAGATCACGATCACTGCTAGCTCGGGACTCAGCGACAAGGACATCGAGAAGATGGTGAAGGACGCAGAGAAGTTCGCAGAGCAGGACAAGGGCGAAAAGGACAAGATCGAGACCCGCAACAAGGCCGAATCCATGATATACCATACTGAAAAGCAGATGAAGGAGTTCGGCGAGAAGCTTCCTGACAACGTGAAGAAACCGGTCGAGGAAGGGATTGAGGAGCTCAAGAAGGCCAAGGAGGCCGACGACATCGAGAAGATGAAGGGTACGATGAAGAAAATCGAGGAGCATCTGATGAAGTTCGGCGAGGAGATCTACAAGCAGGCAGGAGCGAACCAGGCAGGAGCCGGTGCAGCAGGCGGTCAAGCCGGGGCTGCGGGCGGACAGCCAGGATCCTCGGGGCCGGACGAATCGGAACAGAAGTCCTCGAAGAAGAAAGGCTCTTCATCCGACGAAAAAGTGGTAGATGCTGAAGTTGTAGACGACGACAAATAAAAATGCCGGACGGCATTTTTATAATTATAAGACAAAAGATAACCATTAACCAATAAAGAAGGAGTAGAAGAATGAGCAAATCGAGGATCAAGCCAATTGGAGATCGTATCCTGGTGGAAGCGATCGAAGACATGGAGCAGATGAAGGGTGGAATCGTCATCCCGGATTCAGCGAAGGAAAAGCCACTTGAGGCGAAAATCATCGCACTCGGGACAGGCAAGGTCGATGAAGATGGAAAGAGGATTGCATTCGACGTGAAGGTCGGAGACATCGTGCTTACCAGCAAATACGGCGGTACTGAAGTCAAGTATGACGACAAGGAATACAAGATTCTCAGCCAGAGCGACATTCTCGCCGTAATCGAGAAATAACCAGAAAATCAATAAAAGGAGATAGAATAATATGGCAGCGAAACAACTTTTGTTCAGCGAAGAGGGCCGCAAGAAGATCCTCCTCGGCATCGAACAGCTCAGCAGGGCCGTGAAGGCCACACTCGGACCGAAAGGCCGCAACGTAGTTCTTGACAAGAAATTCGGTTCGCCTCTCGTGACAAAGGACGGCGTGACCGTCGCAAAGGAAATCGAACTCCAGGACCCCTTTGAAAACATGGGCGCACAGATGGTCCGTGAAGTCGCAAGCAAGACATCCGATATCGCAGGCGACGGGACAACCACGGCGACAGTTCTTGCCGAGGCGATTTACCGCCAGGGTCTCAAGAATGTAACCGCAGGTGCGAATCCGATGGCCCTTAAGCGCGGAATCGACAAGGCCGTCGAAGCACTCGTCAAGGAACTCAAGAACATCAGCAAGAAGGTCGGTGACCGCGAGCAGATCGCCCAGGTAGCCACTATTTCAGCGAACGGCGACAGGGAAATCGGAAGCAAGATCGCGGACGCGATGGACAAGGTCGGCAAGGACGGGACAATCACCGTCGAAGAAGCCAAGTCAATCGAGACAACCCTCGACGTCGTCGAAGGAATGCAGTTCGACAAGGGATATCTTTCCCCGTACTTCGTGACCAGCGCAGAGACGATGGAAGCAGTTCTCGAAGAATGCTACATCCTTGTATATGAGAAGAAGATCAGCAGTCTCAACGACATGCTTCCTCTTCTCCAGTCCGTCGCCAAGACAGGCAAACCCATGCTGATCATCGCAGAGGAAGTCGAAGGCGAAGCCCTCGCGACACTCGTCGTGAACAAGATCCGCGGCACCCTCCAGGTATGCGCAGTCAAGGCTCCCGGATTCGGCGACCGCCGCAAGTCCATGCTCGAGGATATCGCAATCCTCACCGGTGGAAAATGCATCACTGAAGACCTCGGTGTCAAGCTCGAGAACGTCAAGATCGACGACCTCGGCAAGGCCAAGAAGGTCACTATCGACAAGGAAAACACCACGATCGTCGAAGGCGCTGGCAAACAGTCGTCCATCATCGGAAGAGTGAATCTCATCCGCAAGCAGATCGAGGAGACGACGTCCGACTACGACCGCGAAAAGCTCCAGGAACGCCTTGCGAAACTCGCAGGCGGCGTGGCAGTCATCAACGTCGGAGCCGCGACTGAAACTGAAATGAAGGAAAAGAAAGCCCGCGTCGAAGACGCCCTCCACGCAACACGCGCTGCGGTCGAGGAAGGCATTGTCCCCGGAGGCGGCGTAGCCATTCTCCGTGCTGCAAAGGCCGTAAGGGCCCTCAAGCTCGAAGGTGACGAATCCATCGGCGCCGACATCGTCCTAAGGTCGACAGAGGAACCTCTCAGGCAGCTTGCCGCAAACGGCGGGTATGAAGGTTCGATCGTCGTCCGCGAAGTCCTTGACCGCAAGGTCAACGAAGGATTCGATGTTGAGACAGGAACATACGTGGACATGCTCAAGGCCGGTATCATCGATCCGACCAAGGTGACACGTTCAGCCCTCCAGAACGCCTCGTCCATCGCAGGACTCCTCCTGACGACCGAGTGCATGGTCACGGAAATTCCTGAGAAGGAAAAACCGATGCCGATGCCTCACGGCGGCGGCGGAATGGGTGGAATGGGAGGAATGGACTACTAAGTCAGTAGACCAGGTGTCGGGTTTCAGGTGTCAGTAAATACCTGGGACAGATACCGAATCTCAGAAAATCAAAAGGCGTGCAGGAAACTGCACGCCTTTTTTTATTGATAAGTAAGGTGGTTTTTAAACCACCAATTAAACGTCGGGTTGAAACCCGACATACTTTATTCAAATTGCAATATCAATGAAGTCTTTCTTTCCAAAGGTCACTTACACCCGACACCTGAACACCGCAAATTGACGGAGCCGGCAATTTGCTACTTGATCTTCCAGACGTTCCTGTTCAGATGGAACTGCCATTCAATATCGGAAAACTCGTCTGCAAGCATTTCCGTCAGATGGTGGAGCCCCGGATTTTCACTCAGTTCATGTCCGGTCTCGATCATAGGGATTCCTGACTCGACCGCAAAGCGGAAACCGTAGTTGTCGGACTCACCGGCTATGAACACATCACAGTCCTGTTCCACCAGCCTCTGCTGGTATCCGACATTGACAAAGAGACCGAGTCCTCCCCACGGGAGCCCCACCCTGCTCACTATTTTCCTCGGATCCCCGCCGTCTGCGATCCGAAGAGATTTCATGTTCATGCGTTCCTTGACCCTTGATACAAGCTCTCCCAGCGAACAAGGTTCTATCTCATACACTTTCAGGACTCCGTCGGAGACCACTGCCTTGCCAAGTCCGAGAAGCGTGGCAAAATCATCCAGTATGCAGATCTCATCGGCGGAACCATGGATGCGGAGGCAGCCCAGGCCATGTTTGTCAAGAAGTTCCCTGCGTTTCCTGTTTACTTCCCATTTTTCCCAGCCCGCAGGAGGATTGTCCGATTTCTGGACATCATATGGATAGTAGAGGCTTTCGTGTACGATGAGAAGCTGGTTCTTCTTTTTTCCTGCCGCATTGATGGCGTTAGGAGTCGCCATCCAGCATACGGTAACTCCTGTAAGCGGAATAGTGTCCTTTCCATGGAATATTCCTTCGTCCTTGTTCAGCCGGTGTCTGGACCATTCTTCAATCTTCCTGACAATATCTTTTGCCGTTGACATTATAATTCTCCCTGTCCAATGCCTAATTTAATTTCATGTGAAATTACTACGGATGGGGGAAGAATCAAGGGATAATTTTCAAGAACGATACATTCACATCTTTCCATGGCGCAGGATGGACAGGAGAAGGAAGCTCCCTAAGAGCAATGAAAAGACGAATGTGGCGAATCCGAGGAAGGAGATTCCGAATAAAAGAGGCGGAATCTTTGCATGCATTATAAGGGAGGAGCCGACTATCATTGCCGAGGAGATTATGGAAAAAGCAATCCTGTTGCTGATCTGGTCATGCTTGTGCAGCATCGGCTCCAGCCCTCGGTGCTCGAACTGGATCTTGATATTCCTGTTTTTGAACTGGTTGAGTATGTCCCTGAGCCCTCCGGGAAGATTGCGGAACAGATCTGAGTAATCGGAAAGGCTGGTGTATACGTCCTTGAAAATGTTATACGGGCTCATGTTCTCTAAAATCATTTTCCTGACGAATGGTTCGATGTGCTCTATGATATTGAAGTCCGGTTTTAACTTTCTGAGTGTTCCTTCAAGCGATGTTATTGCCTTTCCGAGGAGATAAAGATCCGACGGGATCATGAGCTTGCTGCTGATAACCAGCTTGAAAAGATCGTTGAAAAATTTGCTGAGGTTGAGGTTGTGCAACGTTACGCCGGCATATTTATCAATGATTTTGAATACCTTGTTCTCAAACTGTTCCCTGTTGATGATTTCAGAATTCGTGGAAAGTTTCATTGTAGCATTTGCGACTCTCCTGGGATCCTTTTGAACAAGTCCAATAATGATTTCACGGAGAACTTGCCTGTTTCTCGGTGAAAGTATTCCAACCTGGCCGAAATCGACAAAACAGATGACATTGTTTTCACGGATTATGATGTTCCCCTGATGCGGATCCCCGTGGAAATAGCCATGCTCAAATATCTGATCCATCAGGAGGTCGCTCAGCGTTGTTGCAATCAGATCCAGATTGTAATCCGGATTGTTGCCTTCCTTTATTGTGGCGAGGGACACTCCTTCAATCATCTCCATTGTAAGTATGCGCGTAGTCGTATACTCCTTATACACCCTCGGGAAACATACCCGTTTGTCCCCGTTGAATTTCCTGGTGAACTTTTCAATATTGTCCGCCTCGTTGATGAAGTCGAGTTCTTCGTTGATGCAGACCTTGAATTCCTCGACAATCCCGGCGGGATTTATGACATCCATGCCGGAAACGTATTTTTCCAGCAGCCCTGCAACTTCCCCCATTATTTCAAGATCCGCCTCGATCACTTCCTTTATGCCGGGACGTTGTATCTTGACGGCCACTTTGGTCCCATCATGGAGCTTTGCCTTATGGACCTGGGAGATTGAAGCCGATGAGAACGGTTTTTCGGTGAACTGCTTGAAAATCTTGCTGATTGGAGCCTTGAACTCCTTCTCTATTATAGCTACAGCCTCGGCGTTGTCAAAAGGTGGCACTTCGTCAAGAAGCGATTCAAGTTCAATGCACAGTTCCTGCGGGAGGAGATCTGGTCTGTTGCTTACAAACTGTCCGAGTTTGACATAGGCGGGTCCAAGCTCCTCAAGTACGAGCCTGATTCTCTGCCAGTGGTTGAGCTTCTCTTCCTCATCATCCAGCAATCTGCCTCCGGATACGTATCTGTGCCTGAACGGGATGAATCTGAGGAGGTTGCTGTTGTCGACAAAATCATAGAATCCGTGCTTGACTAGAACGCCGACGACCGTTTGGTAGCGTTTGTACTGATGGTGTCGCCATCCTGATTTTCTTTTGCGGAAATACATCGATGCCTTTGTTTCACAGCTCCATGTTCTACACGATCATGTTTGGTGTTTATTTTTTTGGGCTGCAGGCAGACCCAGCCTTAGGCCGGGCATCCTTTTTATTTAATTTTGATTCAATCCTGGCGAGAGTCCTTTTGAGCTCATTAATCTCCTTTCCCATCTTCTCGAACCCGACATTGCACGGGAGTTTGACATTCTTCATTTTTTCTTCGACGATACTGGAAAAGTTTTTCTCAAAATAATTTTTCATGTCATCCGCCTGTTTCAGCAGATCGTTCACAAGCTTCTCGCCCTCGTCTTCTGAAAGCTTGCTCTCTTCGGCAAGTTTTTTCCCGAATTCCATGACTTTGGTCCGTGTCATTGCCATCAGGCCGATCCCGATAAACATGTTTTTCTTCAGCTGCTCGATCATGATACCCTCCTTGTTGATCCGAATTTTAATATTAACTGGAATGTTAATGTAGAAGTATAGATCTTCAAACGGTTTTCTGCCATGGGGTTTAACCCTACCTGATGACCGGGGTGGAAAAAGAAAAGGGCGTGCGAAATTCGCACGCCCTTTTTCATTTTTGTCGCGGATGACTGGAGTGTTGGATGATTGCGGGAAAGTAAACAAGGAGTCGAACCTCTAATTACTCAATCATCCAACAATCCATGCATCCGCTCTTCTCTCAAGTATGTCAGCTCATCTGTAATGCTTCAATAAAAAGCATGCCCGGGGACAGGGCTGTTACACCCAAATCCCCGGACATGCTTGGGGGGTCTAATTTAAGAAGTACGCCCGGGGATAAGGCTGTTACACCTAAATCCCCGGACATACTTGGGGGGTCGTTGAAAATTATATCCATCATCTTTTCCATTCGCCACTTCCTAATTTAAGAAGTACGCCCGGGGGCAAGGCTGTTACACCTAGACCCCCGGACATACTTGGGGGGTCGTCAAATAGCAATCCAGCTTCTTCTCCTCATTTGTAAATCGGCTCAGGCTTTATTGTATGAGTTCCATTGCTTGCACCGTTTATCGCATGATCCCTGAAAAGTTCGGCCGCCTTAGCCGCAATCTTCGCCGTGTCTATCTTTACGGACCACATTCCATCAAGGACTAAGGTCCCGTCGCATCCGATGACGATTACATCTTCGGGAACCTTGTATCCTTTTTTGATAAGTTTTCCATGGAGCCTGGCCGCCTGCATGTCATTCTCGCAGAAAACGCAGTTAATCGAGCCGGGGCTGAGCTCCATGAAGGAGATGACAGCATCATCATCCGCAAAGATCTGGTCTCCGGCCGGCGTATGCCCTTTTCTCTTCATTGCCGAATAGACATGGATGAACTTGCTCCCGGAAAGATGCGGATACTGCCTCAGCAAAGGTGAATAAAATGCGATCTTGTCCTTGTCGGAATAAACCGCCCTCTCATAAAGCTCCGTATATGCATCTTTGAAGTCCAGATCAATGTTGGGTATGTTCGCATTGTCGGTCATGGTGCAGGAGATGCCGACGACCGGATGCGTTTCAGTGATTTTCTCGAGGACTTCTTTTTTGCCGAATGACACGAGTACGCTTCCTGAAGTGGCGAGGCTTCGGTTCAGTTCGAGAGTCTTGCTGATGGAGTCGCAGATTATGAGCTCATATGAGTATTTCGTGAATTCTTTTGCGAGGTTGGTGGCGAGGCTGCCGAAATATGGATTTTCAAGTTCGCCCATGTAGACGGAAATAATCTTGAGATTGCTTTTTGCCAGGCCTCTGGCAAGCAGATTAGGAGTATAGTTGAGAGACTTTGCAGCATCAAAGACCTTCTTTTTGAAAGCGGGCTTTACGGATTCCTTTCCATTGAAAACCCTGCTGGCGGTCACTATTGACACGCCTGCTTTCTTCGCCACATCTCTGAGAGTTACACTCATAGAACCACTCCAGTTGTATAATCGATTTCACATTAGTATAACCGATTACACGGGCAATGTCAATAGTTCTACAATAAAAAAAACGATTTTTTTGAGGCTCTGTTATTTGAGGTTCTTCTTAATGATCTTTATCGACATCTTTTGACAATGATCGCTCATCCGGCCATCCTTGGATATCTCTTCCAGCCTTCCATGCGCAAAGGAAAGCTTTGCAGGATCCTTATCATTGACATCTTCCAGCTGAAACATCATCCTGTCAACAGTATTTTTATCCTGAGAACTCAAACATTTCAGAACAAATCCCTGCACCTTGGTATCCCCAAGCAGAAGAAGGCTGCCAGCCGCCTTGCTTGAAACATAAATATTGTCGTCCAGCATGTTTTGAAGTGTTTTTATATTCTGCTGGATGTCACCCGGATTACACATGGAAAGACATTCCGCCGCTTCCTCCCTGGCATCGCTATCGCTGTCAGCCGCCAATCCCCTGAAAAAGTCCTGTGACAATTCAGGACCTATGTCCCTGACAGCTCCAACAAGAACCTTTGTACTGATAAGAAATTCATTCTTAGCCGGATTGATCGGGAGTTTTGTATTTGAAACCATTATTTCACCCCATTCCTTCCCAATGGCTTTTATATCCCTCAAATAGTCATAGCGGGTCCTAGCCTCTGAAACAGCCTGTGCGAAGAGATAGCCTTGATTGCTTCTGGACTCCTTCTCCTTTTTAATTTCAGGATACGCGCTGATTATAATAGGAAGAGCTTCCTTTGACTTCAATTTCCCCAGTGCCCATATTATCGACGCCTGTGAAAGCCCGCTTTCAAAATCAAGAGCCTTTATGAGATAGGGAATTGATGAGTTGTCCCTTATTTCACCGCAGGCGCGCGCGGCATTCGAACGGACCACCCGGTTCTCGCTTTCAAGCGCCTTGTGCAGGATAGGAAGAATGTCCTTCCCCGCATATTTGAACACCTTCTGCGAAAAGATCGCCTCGCCGTAATTCGAATCTGGGCCAGGATCGCTTTCCGGATATGCCTCAAGCAGGACCGGAGCCGCGTCTGGATGTTTCAAAAGAGATTTTCCAAGTTCAACAAAAACCTTCTGCCTGGGCTCATAATCATCGCTGCCTAACGGATACTTCATCAGCATCTTGAAGACTTCCTTGTCCGCGCAGGATGCAAGCGCCTCGAATACATCCTGCTTGTTCGTGCCCCCGCCACCTGTCATTCCCGCCCCATAATACAGACATCCGGAATTTTTCTGTTTCAGGATACCTTCATAGACCGGAAGTTCCACGGGACTTCCGAGTCTTGCAAGCGATATTGCTGCAACAGACCGGAAATACTCGTCTTCGCTCTTCAAACACTTCCTCAGCGGATCAATCGCATTTTTATCCTTCATCCTCATAAGCACAATAAGAGCGGAGCCTCTGACATATTGATTTGGATCGTCAAGGGCGGCCGACAACACAGGAATGAAGGCCTTGGGATTGCCTTCTGCATCTCCCTGGGATGCAATAATGGCTTCAGCCTTCAAATATGGATTGCCGCTGTCCAAGTATTTTTTCAGACTTTGCGAATCCTTCCATCTTATCGATTTCGCTTCCTCAAGGAATTTCCTGTCTTCAGAACCTGTCAGTTTTGGATTCAGCTCGGAATATCTGCAACCTACCAGGCTGGCGCCCTTCTCCGCGACAACAAGCCCTCTTGTCCCGCAGATATAAATCTTACCGTCAAACTCCTGTTGTGAGATTTTTGCTCCACCGATATAGGGCATCTTTTCATATTTGGCCTTCTTCAATCCATTGCCGTCCTCCGCTTCCTCCCGTGAAATATACTTGGGTTTTGCGTTCGCCCAATACGGAGCATTTCCGGGATTGAAAACTGATTCAGGATAAAGCCTGTATCTGAAATCGGCCTCCCTCATATATTCCGGGCCATACTTTACTTTAAGCCCCTGCCCGCCCTCGGAAACTTTCACATCGGCAAGTTTGTTGGTAGCCAATCCGTCACTGTCGAAATATGAATGGAAAACAAAGGTTTCAGGATTGAATACCAGCAGTCCACCGCCATGGTCTCCAAATCCGGTCGCAAAATAAAGCCTTTCCTTGAAACTGCAGCCTGAAAAAAAGATATTTGCCGGAAGTCCGTCGCTAACCGTGAAATTGCCGATCAGCCTGTCAGCCTTATTGACAACCGAGAGGCCGTAGTCCGTGCATATCCATTTTCTTCCGGAAGGACTTTCATTCAATATGGAATATACATGGATACCTGGAATGGATCCGTCACCACCGGAAATCTTCTCAGCATCTCCATCCTTGGATATAAGATACAGGCCTCCAGGATAATCTTTCATCTGGCTATATCCATGGGAATTGTCGTTTTGTCCATATTTATAATCATATGAGTCTGAAGGCTGTGCCGCCAGGACGGACCTGCCGTCCGAAGTTTTCATGAGATACCATCTTGTCGCATGTACAACTATGTTCTTCAGCTTGCACTCATGGCTTAAATTATCGCATTCGAGTATATTGTCCTGCTTCTGGAAGACAGTTCCATACATGAGAAAACCGGGCATATCCCCCTTGATCGCAACCTCGGCGGAATCACTGAGCATTCTCAATTTACCAGTCTCGCCATTAAGGACATATCTGCCATAACCCGGACCGAACACAGGTTGTCCGTCAAGCTCCCCATAATATGAAAACGGGCCGTTGATACAGGATTCGCCTCGCGATTGATCCTCAATAAGGAAAGGCGTTACTTCCAGAGTGTCAGGATTGATTATGCATGGACGATCACGGAGAGGTTCTCCAAGATTGACATGACCGTATATCTTGTTCTTGGAAAATGAAATCGGAAATACCGGAGAACTTTTATAAACAAGCTTCTGCCATTTGCCAGTTTTCCTTACAAACCTCCTGTCGTTTGCCCAGACATGATTCCCGTCCACATGAAGAATTTTCCATTCCTGATTGTTCTGCACTCCAAGCTCGTCTAAAGAAAAAACTTTGAGCTGCATATTGTCTGTGTTCAAGAGTTGGATGTTCCTGCACGTCCCTATCCAAAGTTCATTTTTGCAAAGCACCAGGGATTCGACCCTGTTAAGACGGCTGATATCCTCGTTTTTGCGATCCTTTTCACTTACATCCTTGTCCAGGAAAACATGCTTTATGTTCCAATCACTCAAGCCTATCCTGAAAAGACCTGAAGGTGTTCCGGCCCAGAGACTGCTGTTATCTGATTCCAGACAAATCACCGCGGCTTCAAGGGGTATTTTGAATTTTACCTTGAGATCAGTTCCATACACAGTTATCCCCCAGGGATGTCCGGTGAAGAAATAGCTTTTATTTCCTGCAAGACTCAGAATATTGTCCGATGAGGTGATAATACTCACGCCATCGGGAATATCACGCCATATGCATGGTGTTTCACCAGCTTTTCCGCCAATCGACTTGTCCATTCGTCGCAGATACTGGCGTTTCGACGGGCAATCGGGGATCTTGTCCCAAAGCTTCCCAAGTTCCACGAGCAGCTTCTCGTCGGCGCGATCTATCAGAAGCCCCATGGATGAGTTCAGATATGACCTGTAGCCAATCGCACCTCCTGACTCATAGGAGGATTGGAAATCCTTCTCCCACCATTTTCCAAAAGGCTTGTCGCCGGAAGCCATCTTCATTCCAAGGCTGAAGAACTTCTCATCCTCCTTGTTTTTCAGATAAATGCGCAATAACCTGTAGGCAAGATCAAAATAACTTTTGAACTGCGTCCGGTTATAAGCACCTCCCTTGCCTCTCCAGAAGACATCCTTTTCGTTTGGCTGAAGGAGGATTTCCATGATAACGACGGCTTCCTTTCCGGTGTCCGAGCCTGAATCCGCCATTGAATCCAGAAGTTCCAAAAGCGCCAGCGAATTCCGGGATCCCGCCTTGGAAATTTCAGAAAGGAACATCATTTTCTTTTCTGCCGGCTCTTTATCAATACGGCTAATCCAGCTGTCCATGCCGACCGGGTTTTCTGCAACGGCTTTCGCACACATCCTGATGTCACCGGAAAGCCAAAGGAGATTGGCCCTGGCCTCAGGGCTTTTAAGGCTCGAAGTTTTTTCACCCCCCCATTTCCTGAATTCTGCTTCCCTTTCTACGGCCAAAAACTTCTTCGATATGCTTTCAACCAGCTCAAAATCATCCAGCAGATCAGGATTCGCGTCGAACAGCTTCAAGGAATAATCCAATATCTTTTCCGGCGTACCGGCGGCATTATAAAGCGAAATCAGCTTTTCCAAAAGCTTTTTCTGGAACAACAGCTTGTCCCTCTCCTCCAGCCCGCGAAACCTCGGCCTCGCCTGCTGGGAAAATCTCGAAGACATGAAATAGTCCTCATTCTTGTCTGGCAGATCCGTCTCCGCGAACGGCATATTCAAAGCCTTTTCATATTCTCCTGCGGCTTCCCGTGTCTTCCCATAACATTCATAGACGGTTCCAAGACGATATGCCGCACTGAGCCCATCGAACTTCATTTTTTCAATATATTCTTTTTCAAGCTTGAGAGCCTCATCATTTCTTTTCTGGCATGACCGTATTTGCGCAAGGACACGCAAGCTCCTGTTCTCCCCCTTATGGACTTGTTCTTCAAGAGGTTTTATGAGTTCGTCTTCCTTCCCCAGTTCCTTGAACGCGCCATAGGCGAGACGTATGAATTCCACGCGGGAAAGACCGCCATATCCCTCAAAAATGTGCGAATGATCGATTATTGCGGCATTTTCTATCTCTGGAAGAGCAGTATTTGCGTCTTTTTCAGCAAGTACCGTCGGCCTGACAAGCAGAGGATTCCTGTCCATGTCAATCAGTAGAACAGGTTCCAATAGTATCTTTAATTCTTTTTCCGGCCGTTTGCACTGCTTCTCAAAAAATGCGTAATCAATTGAAAACCTCAATCCCTGTCCGTCAAAACCATAAGGTTGGACAATAAATTTCCGTATCGTATCTTTTTGCTGGGCTCCGGAATGGATATTTCTGGCAATATAAGGCCGGCTCAATTTCCGGTGAATATTCCATATCCTGTCAAACTCCCTTTCAGCATCCTCCCATGCTTCCAGGGCGATAAAACGGCGGATGAGCCAGTTGTCAGAATGACTGCCGCAGCCAGTGACAAACGGTTTTAACAGGCTGTTCTCATTTATGAAATCAAAGCCGGAATCCCCGGCCTGCTCCACTTTTATAGGACAGTCTGTGATGTATTCATATTCGGGAATAAAACCTTTCTCCCAGGTTTCATCGGGCTTGGTTCCAATTTTACTGCTGGCGGCCCGATATGACATCAAAGCTTCATTTTTGCGGCCAAGTTTCAGAAGCAAGTCGCCTTCCAATGCATTAGATATAGGAAAGGAAATTCCTTGACGGTTCTTTTGCAGGAGTTCAAGATATTTTTCCGGTTTTACAAGGGCAATCTTCAGCGCCTTATGCTGGGCTCCCGGAATTTTGCAGTAACTTAAAAAGGCTTCTTCGGCCTTTCCTTCACTCTCAAGCACTTCCGCCTTGCTGAATGGCTCGTAATAATCTTCAGCATTTGACGGGATCAAAAAGAACAGGAACTGTAAAAGCAGGATGCAAATCAAATGACAGTGAAAGTTTCTCATAATACCCCCGTTTATTCACGGAGATAACGTAATGCTCCCATCACTTAAAGGCAAGAAATGATATGGAATCATGAACATGTCTGAAAAACACTCAAAACTCCATCTTGATCATTTATCCTCATGATAATTGGCCTTTCTTCCGGCGTCTTGTTCGGACGGTGAAGCGTCATCATCAGCTGGCCCTCAAAAGTCCTGAAGATCATTCCGTGCCCACCGTCCTTGCCGTATATCGGCTCCGGTTCATGCGTCCATGGACCCGTTATCTTCCCGTTTGCGGATTTCGCAATTCCCATCGCATATCCGTCCTTGCCGTCGCTCGACCAGAGCATCAGGAGACCGGAGCTCGCAGTATGATAGATGAACGGACCGTCAGTCACGTATTTTTTTTCATGATTAGCCCTTCCCCAAGGCGCTTCTGAACCATGGAAGAGAAGAAGCGGCTCGTCAGCCGCCCGTTTCAAATCCTTTGAAATCCTCATGGCGCAGATTGTGCCGTCCCCAACTTGGAGCCATTCGTGGCAGAACACGATCCACGAATCATCCCCATCATCGACAAAAAGCGTCCCATCAAGACATTCCCAGTCGCGTGGCGTCACAGGTCCGGATGTCAATGGCATATATGGGCCTTCCGGCTTTTCAGAGACAAGTATCTGTGTCCCACGGCAGACTCCGTCCGCCTTGAATGATGCGAACATATAATATTTGCCTTCATACCGATGCACCTCCGGCGCCCAGAACTGGGTAGTCGCCCAAAAATCCTTTGGAGGCCTGAACGCAGTTATCGGCCCTTCCCAGTTCTCCAGATCCTTTCCACGATAACAGTCAAATCCTGTTCCCGGTCCGCCCCACGCGTTCTTGTCAGTCGTCCCGAAAAGATAATAGCACCCCTCCTCCGGGACCGGAAGGATGAAAGGATCCCGTATCTGGATATCAGAAGATTTCATATCATAAATTCAGGCTGTCGCCTGAATTTATTCGTATTTCGCCTTGAGGACCGTTCCGGCCTTCGCACTCCTGGAGGCAAGTTCAAGTATGTGTATCGGACGGCGCGCCCATTCGGGAGTGATGATGAGCTTTTCGCCCTTTACAATATGGTCCGCGACATTCTGATACAGCTTCCATCCTTCGCTCTGGGGATTCTTGCCTGTTTCAGTGACAGTCACTCCATCCTTGTGCGTGATGAGCTTCCAGTCGCCATGGTTCATCACCAGAGTGCCTTTGGTACCCGTTATCTCGACAGTTCCCTCTTTAGGCTTTGACTCAATTGAAGAAATGATCAATGTCAGCCATTTTCCGGACTTGAAACGGACAACTGCAAAACCTTCATCCTCGTTCGAATCGTTCTTCCATTTCGTCTTCGGGGCCCAGAAGCCTGTTTTTGCAAAACCTGATACCTCCTTGATCTTCTCATCCTTCAATATCTGGAGCGAATACTCAAGAAGATGAACTCCCCAGTCATACATGATTCCTCCGGAGATCGTGCGGCTCGTACGCCACCAGTCACCCGGCTTTCCCCAGCCGCCCATGTGAGCTTCGATCCTGACAACTTCCCCTATGGCACCACTGCGGACTTTCCTGACCGCATCAAGGATGCAGCCATCCCAGTGACGGTTATGGTACGTGCTTGCCACGAGTTTCCTCTTTTTCGCTTCTGCGATCATCGCATCGCATTCGGCGGTAGTTATCGCGAGAGGTTTCTCACAGACTATATGCCTTCCAGCCTTCAGGCACTGGAGTGCGAGTTTCGCATGTGTATTGTGAGGAGTGATGATCGCGAGAAGATTCACCTTGGACTTCTTCAGCATTTCAGAAACAGACGTGTATGTCTCAATTCCTGGAAACTCCGCCTCAGCGACCTTCAGACGCTCCTCGTCGATTTCCGCAACAGCTGTCGGGGTCATTCCCGCCTTCTTCATCTCGTTCAGATGGGCGCGCCCCATGTTGAAAGCACCGCCGTAGCCAATCACGCCGACCTTGATCTCAGAAGCACTCTTGAATTTTTTCATGTTCTCCTTCTTAATAAATGTCACAGGCGAGACGCCTGTTCTACATTCTTAATTAAATTTCCAATTCCAAATTACAATCCAATCACCGGCCTGCCACGCCGTAGCATCTCAGCGAAGGCGGGTTCGCTTATCTCGTCGCCCACAGGCAGCCTCTCCTGACAATCTCCTTCGCCTCGGGGACATCGAAGTCCTTGGCGACATGTCCGAGCGATGTATAGAACACCTTCCCTTTCCCGAACATGCGTTTCCAGACCACCGGCATCACCGTGCCCTTGATCCAGCCGATGTCCTCATGCGCACCTGAAAAAGTCGTCGTGGCAAGAACTTCATTGCCCGGATCGGTATGCATATAATACTGCTCGGACTTCATTTTGAAATCCGCGATCCCCTTGACTATAGGATCATTCTGTTTCGCCTTGACAATGTTTACTTCGTATTCAACTATTCCGCCGGGATGGGCGACCCACTGCCCGCCAGTCATGAACTGATATCCCGTGTTGTTCCTGAAGGAGTCACACATTCCACCGTGCCAGCCGGCGATTCCAACGCCGCTCTTCACGGCATTCATGAGACCCTTTTCCTGGTCTCCTGTTATCTGCCCCATTGTCCAGACAGGAACGACAAGATCTAGAGCCATCATTTTCTTCTCATCGAGATAGCTGTCGAGGGTAGCTGACACTTCAACTTCGAAACCTTCCTTTTTCAGGATTTCTGCGACAACCTTTCCACACTGTTCGGGCTCATGGCCATTCCAGCCGCCCCACACGATCAAAGCTTTCTTGCTCATTTTAATTTCCTTTTCTTTATGGAGCGCCAGCGTCTCGCTGGCATTAATTTATTGCCGGCAAGATGCCGGCGCTCCTATTTTTTAATATCCACAGGCGAGACGCCTGTGTTACATTCTAATTTCAAATCCCCTTCTCCGATACTCCGATTCTCCGGTTCGGTCTTTAATCAAGCTCCCCCTTATGCAGTCCGAGCGGCAGGGCCGCAGGTTTCTTGCAGCTGCTTTTCAGGACAATATGCTTCCCGCTCTTTGATGACTCCTCGAACGCCAGCATGACATCGAGCACGTGGAACGCCAGGTCTCCGCTGCAACGGTTGATCCTCCTGTCCTGGATCGCCTTCACCATGTCTGCAACACCGATGCTCCGCATGTTGTCGGCATAGCAGTGTGAAAGGGGGATCTCCTGCCAGTCAGCTCCAGGCTTGGAAAGCTTCACTGGGCCGCCGAAGCCGTTCGGATCCGGAACCCTCATACTTCCTTCAGTCCCATAGATTTCAATGTTCGAGTGATCATGTTTCCACACATCGAAGCTCATGACGACCGTAATGACAGCTCCATTGGCGAACTCAAGGACACCTGCCTGGTGCGTCTCGACTTCCACGGGAAGTTTCTGTCCGTAAAGTTCCTTGCATGTCGCAAATCTTTTGTCATACGCCCTGGAAGTACAGGCGCATATTCTTTTCACCGGACCGAGAAGGTTCACGAGCGCGGTGATGTAATACGGCCCCATGTCAAGAGTCGGTCCGCCTCCTGTCTGGTAGTAGAAACCTGCGTTCGGATGCCAGCTCTCATGTCCGTGGCACATCATGAACGCTGTGCCTGCGACAGGCCTGCCGATCCAGCCGTCGTCAATCAGCTTCCTGCAGGTCTGGATTCCTGCGCCGAGGAACGTGTCGGGTGCGCATCCGACGAGGAGCTTCTTCTTTTTTGCAAGCTCCACAACCTTCGCCCCGTCTGCGCGTGTGATCGCGAGAGGCTTTTCGCAATGGACATGCTTTCCGGCATTTAGAGCCTTGAGATTAACTTCCGTGTGGGCTTTTGGGATTGTGAGATTGAGGATGATCCTGATCTCAGGATCTGCGAGCAGCTTTTCCACTGATACAGCCTGCATTCCGAATTCCCTGGCCTTGGCTTCTGCTGCCGCGGGATTAAGGTCCGCGCATTTCGAGATCTCCATGAATTCAAACGTCTTCGCCGCTTTCAGATAGGCGCCGCTGATATTGCCGCAACCTATCAGTCCAACTTTCATCTTCTCTTTCATTTTTACCTCTTAATTAAATTATTTTACATGGACAGGATAACAGGATTTACTGGATGTTTTTAAAACAATACAATCATCAATCTCGACATATCAATAAATTCCATTCTTAATCCTTTTGAACAATCCTGCCAATCCTGTTATCCTGTCAACTTTTCTTTCTTTTAAATTGATCTTCTTGCAATGAAACTGTTCGGGATGACCACCGGCTCCGGCTTCTTCTTCTCAAGCACGTCAACCAGCAGGTTCACTGCCGCCGCGCCCATTTCGACACGCGGCTGGCGGATCGTGCTGAGCTCAGGATAAAGCACCAGCGCCGATTCATCGTCGTCGCTGCCGACCACCCCTATCTCATCAGGAATGGAGACCTTGTTCTCATAACAGTACCTGTAGAATCCGGTGGCCATCCTGTCATTTGAGAAAAAAACACAGTCACCTTTCCTTTTATCGACGATGATTTCCGGTGCCATGCTGTAGCCGCGCCTCCTCGAATAGTCACCTTCGATGAATCCGGCCAGCTTCAGCGAGCTCTTCTTCAGGGCTTTCATGAACGCGTCCCTGTGTGAAATGGCATGATAGAAGTTCATGTCGCCTTCGACGAAGAAGATCCTCTTGTATTTCTTTGCCATCAGCACCTCGAACATTTCCACCATTGCCGGATAAGGATCGGCATTGACAGACACAAATTTATCCTTCCCGGGTTTTGATCCTATGACCACGAACGGGAGCTGTCTTCTGGTGAGTTCGGCGGGAATTCCACTTTTAATTGCAAGCCCGGCGAATACAAGTCCGTCGGCATGCTTCGTCTGTATTAGATTCGTAAAATGCTCCACAAAAGACTCTTCATCCTTTGTGTAGGGCTGTACAAGCACGCTGTAGTTCCTTTTGAAGGCCTCCGAGACCATCGCATCGAGGATCGCGGAATAGTATGACATCTGGATCGGACCTCTTCGGGTGCCTGTCCACAACTCGACCGCGAACGCGATCTGGAAACTCCTGTTTGAAGCGAGGCGCCTTGCCAGGATGTTCGGCCTGTAACCGAGTTTTGCAGCGATTCTGGTGACATGCTCGATGGTCTTCTTCGGCAGAAGCGGACTTCCTGAAAGCGCACGCGACACCGTTGAAGGGGAGACTCCCGCGGCTTTCGCAATATCTTTTCTTGTAAGGTTTTTCATTTTAATGTAACACAGGCATCCTTCGACATGCTCAGGACAGGTCTTGTCTGTGATTTGTATTTTATAACGTGGTACAGGCGTCCCGCCTGTAATTTTCCTTCTTCCTTAACACAGGCGAGACGCCTGTTCCACATTCTTTTTTCAATTTCAAATTTCCAACCACCCATCCTGCCTCGGCGTAGCCTCTGAGGCGAAGACGGGTCATCCCTAGTCCCGTTCATGCACTCGGGTGCACGCACCTTAATTTAATGACCCAGCAATCCAATGCAAACGGGATTATGCGAAATAATGAATTTTTAAGGCAGCCTCAGAGGGAAGCTCAGAGGTTTCCTTGATTATTCGCCAGGTCAAGGAAGGCTTTTATATTCTCAGGAGGCACATCCCCGCTCAACGAGTGGGAAGGGGCGAGTATGTAGCCGCCCTTTCCGCCCATTTCCTTCAGAAGGCGGATACCTTCGTTCCTGACATCATCAGGGCTTCCATAGGGAAACGTCTTCTGCACACTGAGTCCGCCCCAGAACGCTATCCGCTCCCTGTATTCCCTGTACAATTTCCATATGTCCATAGCCTCGGGCTGGAAAGGATCAAAGACGTCAACTCCGCAGTCAATCATATCGGGAATCAGCGCCTCTACGTTTCCGCAGCTGTGGAGGCTTACATACAATCCATGCCTCCGAGCAGCATCGCAGGTCCTTTTAAAGCGTGGCTTGATGAATTCCCTCCACATTTCCGGAGCGATCAGAGGACCATGCTGGGAACCCCAGTCATCACCGAAATGAACGCAGTCGATACCACCCATCCCGGCAGCCTTTTCTATGACTCCTATATTGTATTTGGTGATCTCGTCCAACAATTCATGTATGAATCCGGGTTCGGAAATCATCCATATCATCAGCTGTTCCATGCCGGTCAACGACCATGCCCTTTCGAACAGTGTGAATCCGATCGACAGCATGTGAAAATGTTCCGGATATTTCCGGTTGTTCTCCTCAATGAACCTGTAGACCGGCAGATTTCCAGGAGATGGAAAGTCATAGGAGTCGATCGATGGCTCCACTATGAGAGGCTCTTCAACGACACCGAGAGTCCTGTCAACGGTCTTGTTCCATACCACGCCAAAATAGTCCCTGAAATAACCGGGCCTTAGTTCCCACCAGCCGTTGTTGGTATGGGAAACGACAACGTAGGTGCCAGAATCCTCGACTTCATTGAAAGTCCTGCCTATGTAACAAGAATATCTCTTTCTGGCTTCCACAGTGAATTTCACAGAAAAAGGCACCGGAGCGGCTATTTTCCGGGCCAATGACATTTTAAAGGATTCTTTTCTGGTCATTTTGTTCTCTATCCAGGCAATCGGATTCAATCCATTCTTCCGGAGCTGAAGCGGCGGGACTGGAGCTTCCCATGCCAGATTATGTCCCTGCGATCGAGGCTCTTGCATTCCTCGGCAGCAGGAGGAGCATAGATGAACCTGAACATGTCGCTCCACTGGTTGGTGGCGGTGCCGATCTCTTCCGGCCCGTTCTTACCTTCTACGAACCAGCGTGGTTCGGCAAAATCAAAGTCGAATGTCGACTTCTCATCGGGCTTGAGAACAATCACATTTTCATTTGCAGGCAGGACCGGAGCTACAGGAGTACCGGTGAACTTCCATTCCTTCATAGATGGTTCTGATGTCTCAATGGCAAAGGATCTGAAGTCCGGAAGGTTCACAATTGCAAGCGGCTTGCCGGAGACATTCTGGAGCGTAATCCTGATCTTTGGGCTTTTGCGTATCTTGCTGTCCTTGGCCAACGCGGGATTTTGCACCGTACCGTCCTGCCAGCCAGTCCGCACCGGGCTTTCAATTACCTGGAGGCCTATCCCGAGAGGACTCCAGCGATATCCCCTGGCAACGGCAGTACCATCGCTTCCAAGTGACACTTCCATCTCGAGCGGAATGTGTATTTCGTTCATCCATCCGGCTTTCCTCTCTATCTCCAGTCCTCTCTTCTGCTGGACGAAATATTTCTCGATCCCATACTTCAGATGCAGTATCCTGCTCTTATTCCCCCATCCCCACCAATCGACATTCCTTCCTTTTATGAAGACAGAATCCTTTGCCGGCATCTCCGCAGAACAGCCGTCAAATGAGTACAGGCCGTTATCTTCTTTCTTTAACCGGACGTAGAACTTCCCCCCTTTTTCATCTGAATATAATCCTTTCACATCTTTCCTTGAAACCAGGGAAATCTCATAGTTCAGGCTGACGTAGTCGCCGCGGAAAGGATCCCTCGGATCGACGGGCATGGTCCGCAGGAACACAGTCTTGCCGGTCATTATTATCATCTCCCTGTATCCGGCCATGTAGAGAAGTACGGCCAGCTGGAGAATCAATGAAACCGCTATGAATATGTTCCTCATGTCTTCACCGCTTCTTTCTTCCTTCTCGCATAGAGCATTCCGACAATGAAGATCCCCGCCCCTACTCCGAGAAAGACAATTCCCCGGACGAGAAGGCTGTCGAAGAGATCCGCGTATCTCGCGAACGCCAGGAATGCGAGCATGATAGTGCCGGCTGCGGTCAGCTTGGAATTCAGGTTCCTGCATCCGAACGCGATGAGCATAACGCTCTGGAACAGGAAAACCAGGTTGAAGACAGCAGCCCCTCCCCATCCTCCAAATTCTGACAGCCAGCCGAAATTCAGCGTCACCGCCAGAACTGTCACGGGAACTGCAAAATGGTCCACGCGGTAGAGCTTGCCAAGGTCCTCCTTGATTTTTCCGAGAGGCAGTATCACCATCGACCATGCGACGATTGCCGCAGCCGCAAAAGCAAGGACATAAAACGTCGCATATATATCATGATACCAGTAATTCCTGAAAATGTGACTGTCGGCAGCCGGGAAGGTGAATACGTAGAGGGAGGACCAGTAAAGAATGTTCCCATAGAATGTGAAAAGCCCGGAGGTCTCGGGGAACCATTCCCTTTTCCTGACTATTATGGAAAGTCCTATGAGAAGCCCGGCGACAGATATGAATATTGAGGGACCGACCCGCTCAAAGAACCAGTGGCAGTTGAACAGGATGGACAGTACGAATGCGGGTATTGCAACCGCCATCAGGATCTTTGAACGCATTTTCCAGGCCAGCGGAAATATGCAGATCAGGATCAGGAAAGGTGCAATATTGGTCTTCGAGTCGAAGTCGAAATTCTCGAAGGAGTTCCACAGGACGAATAGGATTGACGCCATCGTCCCCTGGACAACCGACGGCAGGCTCCAGGCGAGGAGGAGCGCGCCAGCACCCCACACGATGAAGGCGTTCGGGTAATGTTCATCGATGTTGTAGATCTGGGCAATGAGCCAGATGCCTGATCCGAAAAGCATGGTGCCAAGTGCGAACATCGCTTCGGAAAGTGCGGAGAATTTTTCACCCCTAGTCCTGAAATAGAAGCCTGCGCCGTGCGCACCGGCCAGGGCGGAAAAAATAATTGCGAGCTTCGCAAATTTCGGGATAGCATCCCAGTTATAGGCGAAAAGGAGGATTATGCCAAGGCCGAAGATGATCGCTCCTATTACGGAGAATATCAGGGCTCCCCAGTTCCGGGAAGGCTTTGTCTCCGGGTAAATCGCGGAAATCCTGTCGGCCTGGGCACGGTCGATTATCCCGGCACTGATCCAGGTTTCAATTTCCTGCAAAAGCCATTTTTTATTCATGCTCAGTCAGCATCCCTCGAAAATATTGTGCTTTCAATAATATAGCCATCCTGAGAAGATACAGCAACTCGGAAGCAAAATCAGCCACAGACTCTCACAGACTTAACTCAGACATCACCACGAAGAATACCAGAAGTTTACGAAGGGAAATTCCCTTGCCCACGGATCGCTCAGATGAAATAAATAATTAATCGGCTCAGACACGTTCCGTATTCCTCCTTGCCGATTCCTCCTTATGGGAAAGTTGTTTCTTCGTGAGCTTTGTGCCTCCGTGCGAGAAAATATGAGTCTGCATCTTTAGTCTGTGCAAGTCTGTGGCTGAATTGCGGTGGACAGCTGATGTCACCGCTGGATCTTATATGTGTTTTCACCGTTCTGGTAGTCGTTCTGGAGGTTCTTGGATATATCGACATGTCCATCAAGGAAAAGCATGTTTGCGGAATTGAGATGCCGGTATTCAACACCTTGTCCGGACCAGTACCCGCCCGGATCGTTCACGCCGAAACTGGCAAAGAAGTCTCCTCCGTCCACATCGACGACAATGTAGAGCTTGGAGGGGTTCCTGAAATTCAGATATGGATATTTCCTCAGCTCGCTGGTCTCGTATCCATTGCCGTTGTTGGGCCATTTGCAGTTATATCCCAGAGTTGAGCCCCGGTTCCACCAGTCCTTGTTCTGATTGTATTTGGTATATCCCTTGGGACAGTAGGCAACACTGCTTTCAGGAATTGCGCCATATTTTGCAATGCCGATATACTGGCCGACAAATGGAGCGAAGTACCATTTGACCCACTGGTTGTTCCAATCGACTCCATCATACCAGAAATCCGGATAGTTTATCATGCTAGGAGGGAGGTAATCCCTGTTGTCTGTTGCATATATGAGAAAACCCGTAAATTGCTGTTTCAGGTTCGACTTGCAGACCGTGGCCCAGGCGGTCTCCTTCGCCTGCTTGAGCGCAGGCAGGAGAAGGGCGGCGAGAATCGAAATGATCGCGATCACGACTAGAAGTTCGATTAAAGTAAACTCCTTTTTAAATTTTTTCGTGATGATAAGCATGGGGCACCTTTATTCTTTTGTCATTCGATATTAGTTGTTCATTATTCGATATTCACAAAATCCTGTTCTCCACCTTGCAGCCGCACGATTCCCTGATGATAAGGCCGGAGGAAATCCTCTCGTCATGCATCTCGTTCCGGTCGGTCCTGCCTTCTATTATATTGACAAGATGGGAGAGGGCCTTGACTCCGAGCTCGTTGAAATGCACGTGCACTGTCGTCAGCGACGGCTTGATCAGTCCGGACAGCTGGATGTCGTCAAATCCGACGATCGCAATATCCCTGCCAATCACAAGCCCCCTCGCCTTCGCGGCCTCATATGCACCGGCGGCCATGACGTCATTCGCGGCAAATACCGCATCCGGCCTCTCCGGAAGCGAGACGAGACGGGAGAACGCGTAGAAGCCCGACTGGTAGGTGAAGTCGCCTTCGACTATGAAATTTGACTTCACCGGAATCCCATTCTTCCCATGCGCGTCCATGAAGCCCTGCAGGCGTTCTTCCGAATCAATATTCCTTCCAGGGCCTTTTATCATCGCAATTTTTTTATGCCTGTGGTTCTTGATCAGATGCTCTACGGCCACATATGCGCCCTGGGCATTGTCAATTCTTATCGAAGTGCAGCAGCCGATTCCGGACGGAGTGCTGAAAGTCACGACGGGGACAAGCGTATCGGAAAGGAGATCTCTGACATTTATCTCCGCCTGCGGAACCATGAGGATTATTCCATCGACACAGAGTGATTCCATGTATTCCATAATATCCCTCAGAGACTCCTCGCTTCCATGATAAGTTGAAAACAGCAGCCTGTGCTTCATTCTTTTGATTTCATTTTCAATTCCGTAGAAGAAATCGCTGATATTGCTGGGCATGATCAGCCCGATGGTCCTGATCCCGCCATCTTTTTTCCCGCCGGCAAGTCCTGGCCGGTAGTTCATATCCCTCGCGATCTGGAGGATCTTCCGTCTGGTATCCTCGTGGACAATGCTCTTGTTGTTCATCACGCGGGAGACAGTCGCAGTTGAAACCCCTGCGAGCTTCGCAATTCCATTTATATTTGTTACTTTAACCATAGCATCCCCATATGAATGTCGTATATTACATTAATTATGTAATTTATAACATTATCACTTGTTATTGTCAAGACTATTTTAAAACTATTTTATATATTTCCCTATTGTATTAATATTTTATAAACCATGTTCATATTTTCATTTATCCTGCAGTTGTCCTCATCAAGCAGACTATAAATACAATAATCAATACAATATTGTATTTATTTATAGTTATTGTATTGATTTTATTCCTGTTTCGGATATGTTTATCAGGAAAATAAAAGGAACCTAAAAAATTATTTCACATAAAAAGGAGCCTCTGACAATGAAGAATTTGACCGGGAAAAAGAGAATCCATATCGTCAGCTACACTCACTGGGACAGGGAATTCCGCTGGGAATTTGAAAGGACGCGCATGCGTCTGGTGGACTGTGTCGACAAGCTTCTCGAGATCATAAAGAAGAAAAAAGACTACAGGTCCTTCCTCTTCGACGGACAGGTCACCATGCTCGACGACTACCTCGAGATCAGGCCTGAAAAGACCGAAGAGATCAAGAAGCTTGCAAAAGACGGCCGCCTCGAACTCGGCCCCTGGTACACCCTCGCCGACTGCGCCCCGATCCAGGGCGAATCCGTCGTCCGCAACATCCTCTACGGCGTCAGGAAATCCAAGGAATACGGACATGTACTGAAATGCGGATACAATGTCTTCTCCTTCGGCCAGATCGCCCAGCTTCCGCAGATCTACGCCAACTTCGGCATCGATACAATCCTATTCTATAAGCACATGGATCCAAAGAAGTCCAAATACCATGAATTCATATGGGAGGCGCCCGACGGCACGCGCGCACTCGCTTCCAGGCTCGGGCGCGAAGCCCGCTGGAACTTCTTCTTTGCAGGACATATCCCGCTCGTATACGACAAGGATGCCTGGCACAAGGACTGGCAGTTCAAATGGGGCGAACTCGGAAAGGTCTTCCATACCGCGGATCCTGAAGGACACGGATGGTTCTACGACATACTTGATCCGGAGACATCCTTCAACAAGGACAATCTGCGGATGGCGATGGAACGCACCCTGAAGACAGTCGAAGGCACTGCCGCGCCGGAAGCCGTGCTCTTCTTCGACGGCACCGATTTCACCGAGCCTCATCCCCTGATGGCCGACATGATAAAGGCCTTCAAGGAGGAGTTCAAGGACGAATATGATGTCGTGCACAGCACCCTCAAGGATTATCTGGACGAGATCAAGGGAATCCTGAAGGACCGCAAGGATCTTGCAGTCGTAAAGGGTCCGATGCGCGACGGTCCTGTCGGCGCCATCCACACCGACGTATTCACGATCCATCCCGAGATCATGATAGAAAACAGCCATGCTGAAAACAGGATCATGCGCTGGTCGGAGCCGCTCTCTACGCTCTCCTGGCTCCTCGGAATTGAAAGATATCCTACAACCTATCTTGAAAAGATATGGAAGCTGATGTTCCAGAGCCACGCACATGATTCCATGCACGGACTCGGTCCGAAAACCCTCGGCGAGGGCGAAATGAGCAGGCTCAAGCAGGCGCATGTCATCGCACAGGGCATTGAACGCCGCGGTCTCCAGAACTTGACGAAGGAGATCAACACCAGCGGAGTTTCAGACACGGAATTCTTCCTCAGCGTAAATAATCCGTCATCCTTCCCGCGCAGCGAAGTCGTCGAAGCCTATGTCGACGTTCCGCGCGACGCAAGGCTCAATTACCTCATAATAGAGGACATGTCCGGCAAACCGGTACAGATGCAGGAAGTCGAACGGCATGAGACACGCGCAGGCATCTATCACCCGCGCAGCCGCAACATGCCTTTCTACTGCACCAATGTCCATCTGTATTTCCTGGCGCAGAACGTACCCGCACTCGGCTACAAGACCTACAAGATCAAATGGACTGAAAAGAACGAATACCCCTACCCTCACGAGGGCTGGGATGCCCCGCGCATACATGCGCTGAACCTCCTCAGCGGACCCTGCGAGGCGGAAAATGAATTCATCCGCGTGAATATCAACGCCAATGGAACCTTCAACGTCACAGACAAGAAGACCGGACGTTCCTACGGGAACCTCAATTATTTCCTTGATCATGGCGACAAGGGGAACATGTGGATGTCCAGCAATCCCGGCAACGACAGCATGGTCAACAGCCTGAATGCATCAGCAAGGATATCCGTCAACGTGAACGGCCCCCTGGCCGTCTCCTTCACGATCGAGCAGACGCTCCAGCTTCCTTCCGAACTCGACTGGATCAAGCAACGCCGCTCCGAATGCCTGAAGGATATGCCTGTCACCGTAAAACTCCTCCTGAAGAAGGGAAGCCCGTATCTCGAAGTCGAGACTTCCATCACAAACACCATCAGGGATCATTACCTGAAAGTATGTTTCCCGACAGGACTCAAGGCGGAAAAGACTTGGGCAGAAGGTTCATTCTCGGTGACGGAATTCCCGGTCAGGCCGACAGTCACCGGCGAAATGAGAGGCAACGAACTTGCACGCCATCCTGCCCAGCTCTGGTTCGATCTGAGCGACGGCAAGGACGGGCTCGCGATCCTTTCGGACGCCGCAAAGGACTATGAGATCCTCGAGAACGACACAAACGGCACGATGGCGATGGGGCTTATCAGGGGCGTCAGGCTCAGGATCCCCTGCGACAACCGCCTCTGGATGGAATATCCCGGGGATGAAAGTTCGCAGTCACTCGGCAGCTACAGTTTCAGATACGCCGTAATGCCCCACAAGGGAACATGGGAGAAGGCCGGACTCTACAACCAGTCTCTCTCATTCAATGCTCCAATGAAGGCCTGCCAGTTCGGGAAACAGCATGGAATCCTGCCGGTTCAAAACAGCTTCCTCGAGATCGAAGGCGACAATATCATCCTGAGCTCGGTGAAGAAGGCCGAGGACAGGAACAGCGTCATCGTAAGATTCTACAATCCGACTGAGGAACCGAAGGACTGCCTTATCAAGCCCGGATTCAAATTCCAGAGCGCATATATGGCGAAACTCAGCGAGGAGAGACTTGAAAAGCTGTCCCTGCAGGGCGGAGCCATCAAACTAAAAGCTGGCAAAGGGAAGATAGTCACAGTAGAATTCAAACTCTGATATTCAGGAAATTAAAAATCTTATCGAAAATATTTACGACAACATTAAAACGTTACCGTATTTTTAAAATTTTGACGCAAAGCGTCTTTGGACTGCGGCACCCCCGTGCCGCTTTGGGTTAAAAAGCGAAGCAGGGGCTTCGCACTCCAAAGATGCTACGCATCAAATACAAATAATTTAAGACACCTTGCAGATTTCCGGTGAGGTTTTTTATTTCCCAACAGGTTTTACTTGTACAGCCCAGGTGCAATGTCTATGACCTTCCTCTTCGGGGCGACAAGCGACGTTTCCTTCTTGCAGACCCATTTGTCTGTCCTCTTTAGCCCCTGGACGGTGTCGCCGTCGATGATGATGTTTCCACTGTCGAAGAGATAATAGGCGGTGTTATACAGGATGTTGGATATGTCCTTGGGATTGTATCTCTTGAAGCTGCACTGGACATCATTGAGGCCTAATGCGTTCAGGCCAAGGGTGTCCATCACCATGTCGTCGCTGTCATGTATCTTGAAGAACCGGACATTGATGAATCCGAAAAGCTTGTCCGGGGACGGATCGCAGAACGAATAGACATAGTTTTCAGGCTTCGTGAACTGCTGGGTCATCTGGAAATGGACTGCGCTGCATCCGATCTTCTCCACGATCGCCCTCAGGATGTTCCGGAGGAGGTCGACTCTTAAGTTATAAGGGATCTTGGCCGAATATTCATCGCTGATCCTGATTATCATGTTGCAGTTCTGTATCGTCTCCTTCGCGGTACGCCAGTTCCAGCTCTGCCTGAAGGATGATGCATATTCAAGCAGGCCTTCCCTGTCGAAGCTCCTCTGCTCGATGTTGATCTTGATCCGTTTCGAGGGATTTCCGGAATCACCGGCCGAAAGGACGGTCTTCTCCGTCTCGGAAAAAGTGTCTATCTCCGGATTCGAAGTGTATTTTTTCAAAGCTTCGAGGAGGCTGTCCTTGTTAAGATCCGGCTTCTTCTCGAAAAACAGCTCTATCACATATGGGGGAATTTCTTCCTTCTGTCCATCGGCGACAGCTTTTCCACCGTTTGCTTTTTCTTCCATTTTACCAACCCCTGATGAAACTTGATTGTTGAGCTGCTAATATAGTTTCAGTGTAGGAAAAGTAAAGTTGCCAGACTCAGTTTAACCGAGCTGATTGAAAAATTGCGGTTTTAGCCTGTCTTCATCTTCCCTTGAAGCTTCTTAATCCATTCGATGTTGGAAGTTCAAAGTTGAATGTTCGAAGTTCATCATCTTACTCCTTCAGATCTTCTGGCATTTCCACCTTTTCCTCCTGGACCACGGGCTTTTCTTCAGGATTTGCAGGCCTATCCTCTTGAACGGCTGGATTGTCTTCTGGCTCTGCGGCTTTTGCTTCCGGGACGGCGTCAGGCTTTGCCTCCAGGGCGGCTTCCGGAGCTTTTGGCGGAGGCTCATTTGATTCAAGCTTTTTTAACAAAGGGAATCCGGTAAAATCCACGAGCATGAACCGGAACATCTTGCCCCTGTTCGGCACATCCATGCGGAGAATCATAATTTTAATCGTGTCGCCTTCCTTCTTGTCGGAAGTCCCAATCGGATCCGCCACGACAACCTCGGCATCCTTCCACTTCACCACATACGCCTTGAACTTGGCACCGTCGTCTTCGGCGGAATAAACCTTGAGCACCTGCGCCTCAAACATTTCAGATTTCCTCGCATTCGCCATCGATGAGGGTGGCGTCGACGTTGGTGCAACTGCCGGTTTATCAGGTTTCGCCCCTTCGTCAGCCGCCGTGACAGAGAACACTGCCGTAAAAGCTAAAACCGCAATCACTAAAGATTTTTCCATGGCCGTATGTCCTTTTTTAAATTTACAGTAATATACGCTGTTTTTCATCATCATTGCATACATCCGAAGGCTATTCTTCCAGATTTTTATTATGCCTCCATAAGTAGGGCGGTTTTTAAACCGCCAACCCCGTGTCGGGTTAAAACCCGACATACTTTCAATGACAAACAGCCCTATCTTATCCAGCTTAACGATTACATTTTATTCCATCCTAAGTATGAATTACTTCTTCAGACATGCCACATAAGGAAGGTTGCGGCAGTATTCGTCGTAGTCAAGCCCATATCCGTATACGAAGACATCCGGTATTTCGAATCCCACATAATCGGCCTTCAACGGCACTTTCCTCTTTGACGTCTTGTCAAGAAGGACGCATGTCCTGATATCGGCGGGGCCGAGTTTTTCCAGCCTGCGGATCACCTTGTTCAAAGTAATGCCGCTGTCGAGGATGTCATCTACAAGAAGCACATGCTTCCGTTTGATGTCAATCTTGAGATTGGCGTCAATTTCAACTTTTCCCGAACTCTTCAGCCCCCTGTAGGAATTTGCACTGACACAGTCGATTCGTACAGGCAGTCTTATCTTCCTCGCCAGATCAGCCGTGAAAACAAATGCTCCTCTTGAAATGAAGATCAAGGCCAGCTCCCTGCCCTTGTAGTCGGAATTTATCTGTTCCGCAAGATCCGCCACGCGCCTGCGGATTCTTTTCTCGGTGATAAGTGTTTTGTGCCTTGGTGTTTTCATTCCTGCGGTTTTTCCGGAAGCTTCGGGATCCGCAGTTTCTGTCCGATCTGCAGGTTTTCAGAAGAAAGAGTATCCTTGTTTGCTTCAAATATGAGCTTGTAATATTTAATGTCGCCATACATCTCCTTTGATATCCTGGAAAGCGTGTCACCGTTCCTGACCACATAGAACTCCGGTATTTCCTTCTTTTTCGGGGTGGAATCGCTTACGGAAGCTGGAGCCGGCTTCACCGCGACATTTTCTGCAGCAGGAGGCTGTTCGGTAAAGATCTGAGTATTAAGCTTCTGTCCAAGCTGACTTTTCAGGTATTCGTTCTCGTTCCTGAGCCGAGTCAGGTGCAGGATATATCTCTTCTCCCTCTCCTTTAGGATCTCAAGCTGTTTTTTCGTTTCGTCGTCCGGATATCTGGACTTCAACTGGGTATAATATTCCTTTTCAGCAGCCTGTATCCAAGTTTCAATCTTCTTCCTGTCAGGGGAATCCGGCTCCATTTCGAGATATTTCCTGAAATGGTATATGGCAACCAATGGATCATCAAGGTTGTCGGAATAAAGCGAGGCGAGTTCAAGATGGCACTTGGCGGAATAAGGATTTATCTTCAGGTAATCCTCAAAGGCCTTGGCCGACTCAGCAAATTTGCCGTCCTCCTTCTTGTTCCGTCCCTTTTTAAAGACAGGATGCCTGATATCGTCCGAAGTCCCCTGATCACAGGAACTGAAAAACAATACCAGCAAAGCGCAAAGAATTAGATGGCAGATCCTCATAATTCAAGAACATGTCTTGCGACATTAACTACAAACGAATTAATCCAAAACTGGAATTTTGTCCGTAGTTAAGCCCGCAAGGGCTGTTGTTTCCCCCTTGTTTATCATTTTTGAATTCCACCCCGGTTCCAATGGCGCAATGTCTGTCCGGTAATGTATACCACCAGTCGGTATTTTGATAATGATTTCGGAGGAAAAACAGCGCTTTGAACTTGCCTTTGACGCCCTTTTGTGTACTTTACAGGCTGTCAAATCACTCCAGACACGGGTCCGTAGCTCAGCGGTTAGAGCAGGTGACTCATAATCACTTGGTCGCAGGTTCGATTCCTGCCGGGCCCAATTCCATGGTCACAATGTAGCACAGGCATCTTGCCTGTGATTTCTTTCTCATCATTTACAGGCAACACAATATCTTCATTTCTTCGCCGCGGCGTATTCCGATGGAGTCATGAATACGCAGCCCTTTTCAAGCAGGTAGTCGATCACCTTCTCGAAGTTCTCGTATTTCTTGTCGTCCCACGCCGGAGGATGGCCCTGCAGGACGATGTATTCCTTGTCCTTACCCTTAGCTTCATAAGACTCCTTGAACTTGTCGAAATCGGGATTCCCGACGGAACTTTCAAGGTTGACCACCCTTCCAAGTATAAGTTTCTTGCTGATCTTTGGTTTCCCAGGACCGAAGAACCATATCTTTATCTCCGGAAAATCCTCGAGCGCCTTCTCAGTGTCTTCGCTGAAGGAGTTGAACGGCGTTCCTATAGTTGCAAGAGTTATCCCGAGCTTCTCCTTCGCCAGCTTCTGCCCTTTTTCAATTGTCGCCTTCTGTTCCTCGTATGATGAACCCTTGTTGAACTCCTGTGCCTTGGTCTCTTTGTTTTCCGCATGCGTCATTCCATGGTTCCAAAATTCAATGTTTCCCTTTTTATTCTGCTCTTTAATCCAGTCGAAATAAGACTGGTTGTCCTTCTCAAGGGAATTGAGGATTATCCCGAAAGACGCCTTAATCTTCTTTTTCTCCACGGTGTCGACGACCTTCTTCCATCTTGCGCCGGCAGGACAGTCCTTGCTCGGGAATTTCGTAGTAAGGTCGTCCAGTTTCAGGATGACGACCTGCGGTTTTTTTGTCGCATCCTCGGAAAAGGCTGCAAAACCAACCGATACGGAAGCGATCGCAATCGATAGCATTCGAAAGATTTTCATTTTTATCATTGCCGGCGAGACGCCGGCGCTCCTTTATTTTAAATTTTCCTTCAGAAATACTTCGTCTCAAACGGGGCATCGCTCCAGGATTGTGGAATGTGGGTGAACCGGAAAAAGTCCACATGCCCGTCGAAAAACACGGCGTTCGTCCCCTTGTGATGTATCCCGATCTGGTCAGGGATCATGTTCCCCGGAGTACCGGTGGAAAGCGACCTGAACGAATACGATGTCGTACCTGTCAGGGCCGTCCTTTCGAGCAGCATGAACTTCTCAGTACCGACAGTATGTATCATGGTCTGGCGCTTGTAACCGACCTGCCATCTGGAGAATCTTTCATTGACCACATAAGAATTGCCGTCCCAGGAGCCGGCCTGTGCGAGGATTGCATCATGCCGCGGGTGTGACGGGCATACCATCTTGCTGAGCGGCTGATAATAATCCCAGAAACAATTGTCGTTGTTCGTGAAATTCGTGAACCACCTGTAGAAGTTAGTCATGCTGGTCATGTTGGCATCATCTGGAAATATTTCATCGCGGTGTCCTGCAGTCTTGCCGTCGCCGGTGAAGACCGGCAGATATCCTTCACGGTCGATTGTAAAGCTTATGACGTTCATCCCGATCTGCCGCATGTTGCTCTTGCAGATGACCGCCTGCGCCTGGTCCTTGGCGCCTTTCAACGCCGGAAGAAGGAGCGCAGCAAGGATTGCGATGATCGCGATCACGACCAGGAGCTCGATAAGCGTAAAGGCTATTACATATTTTTTATTTTTTGCACCAAAAAATAAAAAACTAGAATCAATAAATCTCATAATCACTTTACCCCCTTAATTGAATTCACATATCCCATCGGTGTCACGAAAACGCATTTCTGCTCTGTCAGGAAATCGATGATCTTTACAAACTCATCAAACCTTGCTCCAGCCCACATCTGAGGGTGGCCCTGCAGCACAAAATATTTCCTGTCGGGATGGCTCTTGTATCCTGCAATCAGCTTCTTTGAATCAGGAACCCCTACCGCACCTTCAATGTTCACTTCCCAGACGCGATCAAGAATCGTTATCTTGCCGGCCTCCTGGAGTTTTTTCCCATCATCGTCGATTGGCTTGTTGTAAAGCCATGCCTTCATGTATGGATCATCCTGCATCACTTTGCATGTATTGGCGTCGAAATGCTGCCCCGAGCCGCCTCCGCCAGGACCGAATGTCTCGAATGCAAAACCTAATTTCTCAAGCGCAAGCTTCTGCGACCTGTCGAACCGGCTCTTCTGCTCCTCATAGGATCTCGTGTCGAATTCGCTCAATGATTTTCCGCCTTCATTGTGAGAAGCATGATCCCATCCATGGAACCAGAACTCAATGGCTCCTGAGTCATGGCGCGTCTTGATCCAGTTCGCATATTCGGGCTTTGCATCCTGCATGCTTTCACATACCACACCGAAGGATCCCTTTATCTTGCGTGATTCGAGGAAATCCGAAATTTTCTGCCAGGATGGATGCACTTTTCCGTTTTTCTGTGAAAGATCGTCCAGCTTGAGGATTATCACTGCCGGCTCCTTGCGAGGTGGGAGATCCTTTACAGCCTCCTTCGGCTTCACCCTGTCCCTGGACGCCTGTGGAGGAATGGCAGTCACTCCGGAATCTATTCCTTCAAAAGCGAAATCGTCATAGTCGGTAATGCCGATGTTGCCCGGTGAAAAATGAACCCAGACCGCGACCGAGGTTCCATTTACCGGAGCTTTTTCCTTAAGGGAATACTGATGCCACTCTCCATCCTCATTGGCAGGCCAGAGGGCTGGCTGGGGCTTCGAAATGACTTTTCCGCCCGAATCATAGAAGTAAATGTAGGCACCGCTGCTCTTGTTCTTTCCTCTTGCCCAGAATGACAGAGTCACTTCCTGTCCGGGATTCACCGGAAGCCTTGCGCTGGTCACTGATCCCGGATCAGCATTGTATTCCTCGTCCCCTACGCGCAGTCCGCTTTTCCCTTCATGGGCGGCTTCGTGCACCAGCTTCGAGGTAGAATCTCCGAACGACCACATCCTGTCGCCATCCTCGAATCCGGGATTTGGGAGGGGATTTGGATTTCCAGCGGAACAAACCATTGCAGCATATAGGACGAACATGGTTAAAAATATTGTTTTCATATTTCCTCTTAAGTATGTCGGGTTTCAACCCGACAATTCAAATGTCGGTTTGAAAACCGACTTACTGTTTTAATTCAATCCTGATGGTCTTGTCTTTTTCCAAGGCGGAATATTTAACAGGCCTTGGCCTGCCATTGACCGTTATCTCGTAATCTCCGAAAAATGCATTTGCCAAACATTTCCCATCCTTGCCGGATTTCAGGTCCGCATCCGTCCACCAGTCCTTGTAGACCAGATTGAGATAAGCATCTCCGACAGGCCTGAGCTTCCAATCCTTCGTCCAAAGGGCGGCGGCGGGAGCGTAATGTGAGCCTTCCCAGAACCCCCACTGAGTGATCGCATCGAATGCAGGATGGGCGAACGCGATGATCATCGTGTCGCGCAGGAGATCCGCCTGATATGCGAGCTGGTCCGGATCGGATGGATCCCCGATTCCTACGTCTAGTTCCGTGTATTGCAGTTTCTTTCCATAGTATGAGGATAGATGGTCGAAATATTTCCACAGTCCCTCCGGACCTGTCTTGCCACCGAATTCCTTGCCAACCGATCCTCCATGGCACTGGCTTCCTATATAGTAGAGAGGAGCTTTCTTCTGGATCAGGTAGTCCACCCAACCGCGGCATTTGTCGCTGAGCATCTTTTCCGGGAAGCTTCCAAGTTCCATTCCATCTGCTCCGAAAGCCGGTTCATTGAAGGTGAGGGCGGTTTTCGGGTCGGCCTCATGGGCGATCCTGTACCAATCAAGCATTGATTCAGGCCCCAGCGTATCCATGAAATCGCGGTTTACGGAGGTTTCATTTGTGACATCCCAGTCGGAGATCCATTCCTTGAACTCAGACACTTCCTCGATGACATGTTTCCTCACGGTTTCTCCAAGGAGATCCTTGTTCCCCTTGAACTTGTCCCTCAGGGATTCGGGCGTCCTGTATACCGTCGGCCAGACCAGGACATGCCCGCGAATATATTTTCCGTTGTCATGGTAGAACTTCAGGCATTCCTTCGTGTCTTTCCATCCATTCTTCCGGTCACCTTCGAAAAATGCCCATTTGAGATGATTGTCGAGGACAATTGAGTTGAAGAATCCCGTTGATGTCTCGCGATATTTTGCAATATCTTCAGGCGTACTTTTCTTTCCGCCGGTGAAAGCCGACACAGAGACAGCGACTCCGAACCGAAATTCATGCTGTTTCATCCGGATCTTGACGTCTGCATCATTTACCGCCTGTCCTTTTTCGTCGACAACCTCTATTGACATATTCCCCTTGCGGATCTTCCCTATCCGCTCCGCCGCCTCCTTGCGCCAAGGGGCGTCGGCTGCGCGTCCTTCATAATTCCAGCTCTGCTTCGGCATTTTTGCGAGATTCGCACCTTCAGGGAACGCCATCCAGGCGATACCGCCTACCTCGACAGTCTGCTCCTTATGCCCCATCATGCCGATCAGTGCGAGCTTGCCTGCGGGGAAATCCATTGCCAGGGGAGTTGTTTTGATATAATATCTTTCCCATTTATCGGAGAGCATCTTGCAGTCATAGAAGTTGTTTACGCGGCCCTTGGGGAATTTTCCGATACTTGACTGGATATAAGACTGGAAGGTGGCGCCGGCGCCGTCATCGACTATTTGAGGAACCTTCTTGCCCCTGGCCCAGAAAACAACCAGAATCGCTTCGCCTTTTTTCACCGGTTCCCTGTTCAGCAGCTGGAAACTGACATCCCAGAAGACCTTGGGTTTCGTGGATATTGTGAATTTGCACGCCTTTGTGAATGGCATACCTTCTGCAGGGATAATCTCCTTTGACACCTTTTCCGTTGACTCGAAGAACTTCTCCATCCCGCCGCCGGTCTCGATCCCGCCGAGGATCTCATCTTCGCTGAGACCGCCAATGAAATACGCCTCGCCGATCTCCTTGAACTCCTGCTTGAGCTTTCCGAAATAGGAATCAGGAGACGCATCCTGTTTCCTTGTTGAGTTCTGTTCGGCAGATACAATATTTGAAACTGCCATAAGAAGTAATATGCCTTTCAAGATTCTATGCATGCAGTATCGCCTTTCAGAACAGATTTGTCGTGAATGGCGGATCGTTCCATCCAAGGGGGACATGCCTGAAAGAATAAAAGTCGACATGCCCGTCATAGGATACGGAATTTATCCCCCTGTGATGTATGCCGATCTGGTCGGTGAGAGTGTTTCCGGCGCTGCCAACGTTCGTAGCCCTGAAGAAATAGGTGGAGCCAGTTGAATTTCCCGTCCTTTCAAGCAACATGAATTTCGCCGGATCCATCTTGGTAATCAGAGTTTTCCATTTTCCATTCGTCACCTGCCATCTCGAAAGACGTTCCGAGGCGACATAGCTGTTGCCATCCCAGCCTCCTGCCTTTGCATTCGCGTAAATCGCATCATATCTTGGATTGGATGGACAGATAAGCAGACTGACAGGCTGATAGTAATCCCAGAAACAGTTATAGCTCTCATCGGTGAACCACCTGTATGCCACTACAGCCGTCATGTTCGCGTTATCCGGAAAGAGTTCACCTTCATGTCCTGCATTCTTTTTGTCTCCGGTCCACGGAGGCAGAAATCCATCATAATCATTTGTGAAGCTGAGCAAGTTCAGACCTACCTGCCGGATATTGCTCTTGCAGGAAATACACTTGGCCTGATCCTTTGCGTTCTGCAATGCGGGAAGGAGAAGCGCAGCAAGGATTGCGATGATCGCAATTACGACCAACAGTTCGATCAATGTAAACATTGTTCGAACTTGCCTTCGCATCGGCCAGAACTGTCCGACAGCTACGGCTGGCACAGCAAGCAATTCAATTAAAGTAAAATGATTTTTGATTTCCAATTTCCGATTTCCGATTTCTATCCTTGTATTAAAATCGGCAATTGACAATCGACATTTGAAAATGTTCCTCACGTCTCCCTCCATGTTTTTGGGCTGCAGCACGAATTGCGTATTATGAATCTTGTCTCAAGCATCAGCTCCTCCTCCGAAGGCCGGACACCGCAGGCCATGGCACACATGCATTTGAAAGCCCTGGCTCCCGTGTTCTGGAACGGGATCTCCACCGTCGTCAGCGCCGGCTCGACATAGGCCGACGCCTCCACATTGTTGAAGCCTATGATGCTGATATCGCCGGGTATTGTCAATCCCTTCTCCCTGATGCAGGGCATGGCGCCAAACGCCATATGATCGCTTGTGAAAAATATTGCCGTGGGCCTTTCTGCGAGCTGGAACATCCTGGATGCGCACCTGTATCCGGCGGGATCATTCCATTCGTCCTCAAAGACAAGGCTGCCGTCAAATATCATACCTGCTTCCCTGAGTGCCTTCTTATATCCTTCGAACCTGCGTTCACCTTCCTTCCAAGTCATATATCCTGTAATGAAAGCAATCCTCCTGTGTCCGAGTCCGATAAGATATCTGACTGCCTTGCATGCTCCGTTCTCATCATCAAAGTGAACCGAAGGTATTCTTTCGCTGACATCGCTTATTCCTATTTCAAGCATGGGAATGACCTTCGATATTTCATCGATCATCTTCCTGTTGTCCCAGCGGCTGAAGATGATGCCGTCGAAGCTGAGCTCCTTTGATCTTTTGAAGATCATGTCGAGAAGGTTTGCTTCGCTGTCCTGGAAGATCGCCTCGCAGCCGGCATCCATTGCGGCAGCAGTCATGCCCAGAAAAACTCCGGCGTGGAACGGATGACGGAGCCCATAGGCCTTGTCGGGGACGAAATAGATGATCCTTCCTGTCTTTTTCTTTTCCTTTTTCCTTGTATTGATAAAAGTCCCCGAACCGATTTTCCTGTAGATCAGACCTTCACGTACAAGCTCGCCGACGGCTTTATTTATTGTCATAGGGGAGACGCCAAGTTCTCTTACGAGATCGTTTGTGGAGGGGAACGTGCTTGTATATTCTCCGTCGGAAATTCTTTTCTTGAGAATCATGCCGATTCTCATGTAGGGAGGTATAATTGACTTGCTTTCTATCATGCCCGCTCCAAACACACGGTTAGTTAGTTATCTATACAACTTAAGTTTATATCAATTAAACACTTTGTCAATAGAGAAAGATATAAAAAATAAGAATTATTATAAATATTATTAAAATCTTCTTGACAAGTTTCAGCTGAGGCGGTAACTGTAATATCAAGCGCTTGATATTTCATTGTGAATTCAGTCAGGGGAGGCTCCGGAAAATGAACGATTTCAATCCCGCAGGAAAAACTTCCTCTGCATTTAAAACTTCACGCATCGCAAATCCTTCTATCCTTATAGAGCTGCTTCGAGTTGCCCGTTCGACAAGCTCAGGGCGACGAGTAACTTTTTCAATTTTTACATTGATTGAATTACTCGTCGTAATTGCGATCATCGCGATACTTGCCGCGCTGCTCCTACCTTCATTGAAGAACGCCAAGGACCAGGCACAGACTCTTTCCTGCAAGAGCAACATGCGTCAGCTGGGACTATGCGTACCGAGTTTCGCGCAGGACTTCAACGGATATCTCCCTCCAATCACATTGGGAGGAAAGGCTGCAGGACATGAGGATGAACTTTTCCCTGATTCAAGCCTGGTTGACGCGACCATCATACGTTGGTTCCAAAACAATTCGAGCAACTGCTTCTGGAGCTATTACCAGCCTGTCCGATTTGCCATATGCCCTTCCCATCCCATGTATGATACAGTTTTTAAAAATGCCATTAACAACACACCCTCCAACCATGTGACATACGGGGTTTCACATTGGTTCTCGCGCTGGTATCCTGCAGTAGCAACCGACTGGAGGGAGAAACTTGATACGAAATCGCCTTCATGGTTCATGATTCTCGACACACCCGACACCGGCTGGTATATGTTCCCGGCACGATACGGTTCCACGTCCGTCAGTACCCAGGTCGGCGTACCCCACAAGGGCACAAACGCAATTTTCTTCGATGGACATGCGGAGTTCTTCTCTTTCAACCATGTGCCGCTTTCATGGACAGATCCGCCTTTCGAACAAAAATATTTTAACAACCTGCCATAATAGAAATTTAAGGAAAGACAAATGAAAATCCTGGCTCTTGTTGCTGTCCTGACCTTGTATACGTTTGAAACATTTGCAGAAGAATCCGCTCCACCGAAGGTGGCCGTCTGGAATCCTGAAAAAGGGACGAATGAGAGCCGTTTCTCAATTGATCTTAAGGCGATTGACAAGGCCGCTGGCTGGCTCAAGGAGTCGGGATGTAAGGCGGAACTCCTGACCGCCGAACAGATAAACGATCCGAAAATATTCAATGCCGACAGCTTCGATGCGCTCATGATCCAAGGTGACGCATTCCCGAAAATAAACATACAGGCATACAAGACCTTCGCGGAAAAAGGCGGCGTACTTGTGTCACTCGGAGCAAAAATCCCTTTCCTGATCGCAGCCGCCAAGGAACCCGACGGTTTCTGGACCATGAGCCCGAAGACACCAGCCTTCGCCTGGCAGAACGTGGAAGTCCTCAAGCTTTACAATATGAAGTATTCCTACAATGAAGCCATGCATGACAAGGGGGTTGATCATCGCTCAACGGATCTTCTCAGGAAATATCTGCACGATGCCAAGGAGATAAAAGGCAATATCCGTGGCTGGTGGATAATCCCGATAAATGAGAATGCGGACAGTGGAGTCTATCCCCTGATCCGCAGCAAAAGGCTGGATGGTCTGGACACCACACCACAGATATTCATCGCAAAGAACGGTTCCAAAAATGCGATCTTCTGCCTGAATGAATGGTTTACTGATGGAAGCAATCCGAAACATTGGAATTCCTCAAAGGAGCTCGTGGTCGCGTTTGCGAAGATCGCAAAGGATCTGAAAGACAGGAAAATTGATCTTTCCAAGGAGACTCCTATAGAGATAAGCGACAAGACTCCTGCGCCTACGCCAATGAGATCAATGATGCCAAGCGGAAGCGTCGAACCTGAGGGGGCCAAGCCGGTCGCCAGATGGGGTATGTTCGACGGATCATGCGCTGAACTGGGCGATCCTATAAAGGAAGGACAGTCAAAAGCCATTCCTCTCAATTCCTCCCCGAAGGATTTCCCTTATTCACTTGAACCAAAGGCATCCGTCAAGCTGGCAATTCCGAAACTTCCAGAAGACAGTCCATGCTTCCTCAGGGCCCGTTTCTGCTTCGTCGATCCCGGAACCGGTCTCAAGGCGAAGCTTGGTGATGCCGTGCTGATCGATGAATTGTTCGTATGCATGGATGCTTCCGGTCCCGGGAACTTCTCCGACTATGCAAGCAAGCAGCCTATCGACACAAACAGGATCCTCTACATTCCGTCCACCGCGAAACAGGCCACGGAGCTTGAGATTTCAAACCCTGGCACAGCATCGATATATTTCGATGCAGTCCAGATTGAGACACGCCCGAAGCCTGCACCGGAGAGATGGATCGGGCTCAACGGCGGCATCCTCTGGGGCGGTACACTGGAAGAATTGAGGAAATTGCCTGACATGACAAAGGGTGATACCAGGAATTCATTGACAGAAGGCGGCGGGAAGAACTGGAGCACTATGCGCTGTACCATAAGATCCCAGTATGCAGGTGCACCAAATGATCCTGACAGATGGAAGGTCATTGACTTCATAATTGACCGCGCCCTGACGATATGCCCAAGGCTCGATCTTCTCTTTGAGGGCACTGCTGAATGGGATGCCATCTCTCCTCAAAGGTATGCTGAAGGAAAGAAGGCAGGAAGACCGCACACAAGCGTTCCTGACACGGCAAAATATCTTGAAATTGTCGAACATGTCATCAAAAAATACGGGGACAGGATAAATAACTATGAGGTATGGAACGAGACGAACATCACCCAGTTCTGGCGTGGAACTCCAGAGGAATACGCCTCATTCTTCATTGCTGTCTCAAGGAAGATCAAGGAACTCTCCCCGAAAGCGACAGTTATCATGGGAGGTATGGCCGGATACAGGGCGCCTTTCATAAACACAATGCATGACAGCGACGCCTTCAAGCACGCTGATCTCTGCGGTTTCCATCCATACGCGGGAAAAAGCTCAGGATGGGACGTTCCCTACGGAATGATACAGAGCGACCTTTATTCAAAGGGCGATGGAATCGAAATCTACTGCAACGAAAGCGGCTTCGTCTGGAAAGCAGGCGAATGGTTCCAGCCTCCGCCTGACTATACACAGGAGGTCCAGGCGGAACAGCTTGACGTCGCTATCGGACGCCTCCTTTCCTCTGGACTCGCAAAGCTCAGTGTCTTCCATGCCGGAGGCGACGAGCACCTTTACGGACTGATCGACGAGAAGGGCAAGCCAAGGTTGGCATACAAGGTGATGGAGGATTATTTTGAACTTGGAAAGCCGGGAAGCAGGAGGCTTGACGTGCAGATGGTATCGTCCGACGGCACTTCACTTAAAGGAATCTACTGCGCCGCTTCAAACTGCGAGAAGGACGGTTCGGCAAGCGTGGTCTTGAATCCGTCGCAGTCACAAAACAAGTCAGGTAATCTGAGACTCTGTATACCGTTTACCGGAAATGGACACTGGAAGCTTGAAGCTAAAGATGCCAATGGAGCAGTACCTTTGAAGGCAGCTCTCAAAGGGAATGGCAAGGACCGTTTTTATGAAGTGGAGATCAAAGTCGCCGCCCGTACGCTGATAAAAGCTTCTCAGGAGCCGTGATAAAACTTATTTTCAGGGCATGAAAGGATAGATATATATGAAAGTAATTTCAATTGTTCTGGCATCATCATTCGTTTTTGCGATATCCTGTTTCGCCGAGGATGCGCCAGCTCTTAAAAACATTTCCGGTGAAAATTATTCCTGGAAGAACGTGCCCGTCGGCGGAGGGGGAGCCGTGATCGGCATACTCGTCCATCCACTGGCAAAAGATGTCGTCTACATGCGGACCGATGTCGGCGGCGCATACCGCTGGGACGAGGCAAAACAGGAATGGATCCCCCTTCAGGACAGCATTCCATTTACCGAATGGAACCTTTATGGGACAGATTCGCTTGCGGTGGATCCGAGCGATGCGACAGGAAACAAACTATATCTCTCGACAGGCAAATACTGCAATGAGTCCTGGGCAAAGCCCAACGGCGTGATCATGAAGTCCAACGACCGCGGTGCGACTTGGAAACGCGTCCTTCCTGAATCATGCGGACACGTCTCCGGCTCCGGAGAAAAGCTTGCTGTCGATCCAAACAATGGAAAGCATCTTCTTTATGCTTCCAAGACAAAAGGACTTATGGAAAGCGATGATGAAGGCGAGACCTGGAAGCAGAACGCAAGTTTCCCTTCGCAGATCCAGAACGCAGATGGAAGTTCCACAGTGACCGCTCTCCTCTTCACCGTCTTTGACAAGTCCTCTGGGCTTGTCCCTGAAACTTCGCATACGAAGACGATCTATGTAGGCGGTGCCGGCAAAGGCGTCTTCTGTTCGGAAGACGGCGGTGCAAGCTGGAAGCTCCTGGAGAATTCACCGAAGGACTCGTTCAGGACATGCATCGGTTCCGACGGAGTTCTTTTCATATCGCACAAGGATGGAATTGCGAAGTTCGCAGCGAAGGACGGGTGGAAGGACATCACGCCTCCAACACATAAAGGGAATTATTCCGGGATCGCCCAGGATTTTTCCAATCCAAAGCATCTTGTAGCAGCGTTCCTGCAGAACAAGAAGGATCCACCGATGTTCAGGTCCACCGATGGCGGAGAAACCTGGACACAGCTGAAAAATGTTCTTGAAAACACCGTCCCCTGGTGGAATCCTGACGTGCAGAACCACCGGCTCGCACATGTTTTCGCCATGAGCTTTGATCCATTCCATCCAAATCGCGTATGGGCTGTCGACTGGTACGGAGTCTATCGCGCAGATGATATCACGGCGGAAGCAGTGAAATGGACAAACCTTGAGAAGGGCCACGAGGAAATCGTCACACTCGGAACCCTTGAAGCTCCGCCGGAAAGCAAGTTCCGTCTTTACAGCAGCGTTGCAGATGTAGGCGGATTCGACCATGAGTCTATCGACAGTTTTCCGACGAAGGCGACTTTCGACAGAGGATACAAATGGCAGACGACAACCGGAATCGCATGGTCCCGCAGTGACAAGGATTTCCTTGTAAGAGTCGGAGGACTTGTATGGAACAAGCCCGGCCTCGGCGGTGCATACACGCTTGACGGCGGAGAAACCTGGCAGCTGTTCCCGAAAAACAAACTTCCTTACAAGGATATTGCGCGCGGACGTGTCGTGATAGCCGGCAAAGGAAAACGCATCATCTGGACACCTCAGACCGGAGATCCTTATCTTTCGGACGATCTTGGAAATTCCTGGAAGAAGATTGAGACACCAATTCCTTTGCCTGGCGCAATGCCCGGAAACAGGATTTTCTCCTATGAGCAGCCGATTAATGTGGATATCTCAGATTGCAACAGGATCTATATCTATTACAAGCAGCAGGTCCTGCGCAGTGATGATGCGGGAGACACTTGGAAGATTGTCGGCACAAAAACTCCTGATTCAAAGATCATTTTCACGAGCGGAGTCAAGGATGATGTCTGGATCGCAGCCAAAGGCGAAGGCAAAGGACTTTTCCGTTCGAAGGATGCGGGAGTGACATGGGAGCAGATTCCTGCGACGAAGGAGGCCAGGCTCGCGTGCGCCGGAAAGAATCCTCCCGGCAAGGAGCATTCTGCGATCTTCCTCTGCGGAATCGTCGGGGAGACCCAGGGCTATTTCAGATCGGACGATCTTGGCGCAAGCTGGATCCGCATCGACACCTTGCCGAACCAGCGCATCGGGAATGATCCGAACAGCTTGTGCGGCGACTGGCGCGTTTTCGGCGGAGTTTTCGTCGGAACCAACGGACGCGGGATATTCTATGGAGCACCAGTCACAGGAAAATGATGCAAAGACAAGCTGAAGCTTGGACTCCAACTTTTGTGCTGCAGTTAACGGTATATGAGGATGCATTCGTTGGAGTACAAACTTTAGTTTGCGTATTTTTCCAATAGGAGATTGCAGGATGAAAGTAACAATCAAGGACATTGCGGATAAGCTTGATATCGACATGTCGTCGGTCAGCTATGCCTTGTCCGGAAAAGGGACGATCAAGCCCGAAACCAGGGAGCTTGTCAGGAAGACCGCCGAGGAGATGGGATACGTAGCGAACGGCATCGCGAGAAAGGTCAGCACCGGCAAGAGCAATCTTGTCGGCATCGTGATGCCGAACGTCCTTTTCGCCTACGGTGAATATGTCCAGCACGGATTCCGGATGCTGTCCGATGCGGGCATGGAGACAAGCGTATCCCTTACGGAATTCACAATGGAAAGGGAGGAGATGGCCGTGAAATATCTCCTCGAGAACCGGGCTTCTGGGCTTATAATCAAAAGTCTTTTCTCAAGATGGGCGGATATTCCTGAAGGTCATCCACTCCGTCTTGCCGCCAAAAATAAACTGCCGGTAGTGAGTTTCGGATATCCGATTTCAGGTTCTCCCTTCGGATGCGTCCACATCGACATGTTCGGCATCGGAAAAATTCTTGGCCGGCGGTTCGCTGACACAGGAAGGAAGAATGTGAAGCTGCTCATTCCTCATCCTCCTCCGTTCTACAGGAATGTGAAAGAGCTTCTCAAAGGTCTTGAAGAGGCCGGTTCTGGTAATTACGAGGTGTCAACAGCACATTTCAAACCCGATAAAAGCGTTGATGAAAAGACGTCGTACCCCTTCTCCCAGTATGACATCCAGCTGAATGAATTCCTCTCCGAGGCAGGTCTCAAGGCCGGCGGGGCCATGATGAGGAAGCTCTTATCGGAGAATGAGATTCCAGATGCGATTGTCTGCCTGAGCGAGAACAACCTGATGGGCGTCTACAACGAGGCAGCAAGGAACGGGATCGAAATCCCCGGGAGGATGGCGCTTGCGAGTCCGGAAAGGAGCCTCATACTCTCCCTTGCACCGATTCCGATCACTTCAGCATCTGTTTCGATGAAGTCAGCGGCCGAGGCGTCTGTTTCAATGCTGCTGGACCTTATGAAAGGAAAAGACGGAGCACCACAGACAGTCAGCCTTGAACCTGAATTTTATTCCGGGGCATCGGCATGAGGCGTAAACTTGCCTTCATGAGATTATTTTTCATGATTTTTGAAGCAAAAGACAGGTAATTTAAGAACAGCTCTTGCGAGCTTGACTACGAACTGATAAATTTGCATTTTTGATGAGCAGAGCGAATCATTTGGAGTGCGGTAATTTATTACCGCCTTGTTCAGAGAAATTTATTTCTCGTTTATAAATCGCAAAATGAATTTTGCGACACAAAGCGGTGATGAATCACCGCACTCCAAGGTCAGGGCAAAGCCCCTGACGTAGAAAATAACAGTTTCTGAGTTTTAAGATTAACTAAGGAATAAGATATGTTTTATTACGGCGCGGCATATTATCCGGAACACCGGACTGAGAAGGAATGGCTGAAGGATATTGACTTGATGGAAAAGGCAGGTGTCAACTCCCTGCGTATTGCGGAATTCGCATGGAAACGCCTCGAGCCGTCGGAAGGCAAATACGATTTCTCCTGGCTGGAGAAGTTCATCGACCTCGCCTGGAAGAAGAAAATCACTTCGCTTGTCTGCCCCCCAATGCGCACTGCCCCGGCATGGCTTGTTGAAAAACATCCGGACGTACTTATTGTGAATGAAAATGGCGTCACCTTGGAATATGGCAGCCGCTACACGTTCTGCATAAACAATCCGAACCTTTTCAAGCGTGGACTCGCCCTCGCTGAAATGATGGCGAAGAAGTTCGATTCCCATCCAGGCGTCTGCGGCTGGCATCTCGACAATGAATATGCCGACGAGCCAGACTGTCACTGCGACATATGCAGGAGGAAATGGCAGAACTGGCTGAAAAAGAACTATGATGGCATTGAAGCACTGAACAAGAAATGGGGAACCGTCTTCTGGGGAATTGAATTTGATTCCTTCAGCCAGGTGCCGACTCCGAAATTCTCCAAGACCTTCCATAACCCCGGTCTCACCCAGGCATGGCGTCGTTTCGTCAGCGACTGCAATGTCGAACTCGTCGGACTTCACGCGAAGGCTGTAAGACAGCATTCGAAGAACAAGCATGTCACGACCAACTTCCAGACTTGGAATCCGCGTACCGACTATTTCAGCCAACAGAAGAACCTTGATATCTGTGGCACAAATTATTATCCGCCGTATGGGACCGAGAATTTCAGTTACAGCCTCGGCCTGACAAACTGTCGCAGCTACAAGAAAAGACCGTTCCAGGTGCATGAACTCAGGAATGGCCCTCATCTTGTTCCCGGCAAACCCAACAACACCCCTGCCCCGGGCGAAATTGAAAAACTCGCAGTCCACGCGATTGCCAACGGAGCCGACGGACTCTACTATTTCGCCTGGCGCGGAGTCCCATATGGAATCGAGCAGTCGCACGGAACTTTGATAAGACATGATGGAAACCCAGGCAAGACATATGAGGAATGCGCTAAGGTAGGCAACAGGCTGAAGAAGATTGGAAAGATGATTGAAGGACTGGCTGTTCCCGCTGAAGTCGGGATATTCAATGACTTCCAGTCATGGTGGATGATGGACAAGAAGTGTCCGGAATGGACTGGTCCGAACGGGATGTTCAGGGATCTTCTCGACAAGATCCATTTCGCCATCCGGAAGAACGGATACCAGTGTGATACTCTGGACAGGAAGTCCAACTTCAATGAATACAAGGTTCTGGTTGCACCCTTTCTGACGGCATTTGACGATTCGCTGTCAAAAAAGATACTGGATTTCATTGAGCATGGAGGAACTTTCATTGCGCATCCCCTTTTCGGAATGAAGAATACGGACTCGGAGATCTATCCAGCTCGCCTTGAGCCACTAATTGCCAAGGTTTTAGGTTTGAAACTAGGTGAGTATGCAACTTCTGGAGCTAACGAATCAATAAATTTTTCCTGGGAAGAGAAAATTTATAAAAGCTCCTTATTTTATGAATTTCCAGAATTGCCCCGCAATTCGGAAATTCATGCGAAGTTCGCAGAAGGCAGATTCAAGGGCCTTCCGGCGGCAATCGAGATCAAACACGGCAAAGGCAAGTTTATTTTTCTGACATGTTTCCCGGAGGATAAATTTTATGAAATCTTTTTTGAGCAGACGCTCAAAAAATATAATGTGAACAAAATATTGGAAGGCAAAATCCCCGAAGGCGTGGAAATATCCGAACGCCGTGCCAAAAACACAAGATTGCTCTTTTGCATCAATCATTCCAACACTTATAAAAATGTCCCGCTCCCGGGGCATTTTTATGACATCTGGAACGACGAGAAGCTCAAGGATAAAATCCCATTGAAGCCATATCAGGCTAGAATAGTCATTTTGTCAAATCATTTGTCAAAATGATATGCATTATGGATAATTACTTGACATAATGCATATACATGCTATATTCATTGCCATTAGAAAGCAAAGGTGGCAAAATGGATAGGATAAAGCAGATTTTCGAACTTGCAGATATTGCCCGTAAAGACGGAGGCAAATATCCCAGGAAAAGAGAGATTTACGCTTCCATATCAAATGTCAAAGGCAGGCATTTTACTGGTGTTGTCGGACCACGAGGCGCAGGAAAGACAATAATTCTTAAACAGATATCTCACGAAATTCCAAGTTCAATTTATTTGTCCGCTGATTCGATAGAGGACATCGACCTTTTTGAGACCGCCAAACTTCTTTCCGAAAAATATGATATCGGATTACTTCTCATAGACGAGATTCATTTCCTGGGTAATTATCAGTCTTCGTTGAAGAAAATCTATGATTTTCTTAAGATAAAAATAATATTCACCAGTTCTGTCTCCCTTTCCCTGTATGAGTCTGTCCACGATTTGTCAAGGCGCGTAAACCTTGTCACAATCTTCCCTTTTACTTTCGGGGAATATGTATTTTTCACCAAGGACGAGAAACTGGAATCCTTGAGTATCGACCAGATATACAATGACAGATGGAGTCCGCAGCATCTGAGATACGGATATCTTTTTGAAGATTATATCAAAGGAGGAATCCTTCCTTATTCTCTTGAAGAGCCTGACGTGCTCCCCCTGCTGAGGAACAATCTTGAAAAGATCATCCACAAGGACATACCCACTGTTTCCAGGCTGACCATGGATGAACTGCATCTGATTGAAAAGGCGCTTAAGTTCATAGGCAGATCTCCGACAGACGGGATCAACTGCTCTTCCGTGGCCAAGAACCTTGGAATTACAAAATACAAGGCGGAGTCATATTTGAAGCTTCTTGAAAAGGCTTTTGTCATAAATATGATTTTCCCAGAAGGAACCAATGTGCTGAAGGAACCAAAGGTGCTGATGTGCCTTCCCTATAGGTTGCTTTATTCCGAGTATGAAGACTGCATAGGCGCGCTCCGCGAGGATTTTTTCGTGGAATCGATGAGGATGAGGAATCTGGAATTCAGCTATCTCAAGACAAACCGCGGTGCCAAAACTCCGGATTACCTTGTCTCTGAAAATGAGAGGAAAACCGTTGTCGAGGTCGGGGGAAATAGCAAGGGGCACGAGCAGTTCAAAAGCGTGTCGTGGACTCGGAGGATGATTCTTGTGCATTCGGGCACATTCTCTGGCATCAGGAAACCTTTATTCAGTGTAGGATATGCTTGATGAACCTGGCTTGGCACCGTCTTCCCGCCAAACAGTATGAACTTCCCCAGCATGGCACCAATGCCCGGTACCATGCGAATGCCGTTAACTCAAGCGTAACATTTTAATAATAATGGGGTTGCATTGTTTTATCTTTACGCATGGAATGCGTTAGGTAATAAAGCCTATGGTTTCAACCATAGGTATTGAATCCCAAAATTTGTTTTGCCCTGAAGGGGCAGAGCATACTCCGTCCCTACAGGACGAATCAATTTTCCATATATGGCCTGTGGTTGAAACCACAGGCTATATTACTCAATCCCTTCAGGATTCGTCATCAGGATATCAATACTGCTAAGATAAAGCTCTTTTGTTGGAGTTCATAGCTTTAGCGTGCTCTTGTTCTTGAGCCTTAACTTAGAAAAGAAATGATTGAGCATTCCAGTTTCGAATGTTTTATTGATAAGGAAAGCGAATCTCCCGCAAATTATGGGACAAGCTTGGAGCTTGTTCTGCCTTAAGCAGGATGAGCAGATCAGTCTGCGCTTTAAATTTTTCTGGAAACGGGGGTTTGACAGGTGTAGCACCTCAGACTTGAATCCACACACCGTTTTTCCGCCGAACGCATCCTTCCAAAGATTGCATAGAAATAGACAGAGAATTCCAGACACATATGCAGGAACTGGATCGCATGCTTTCCGGAGGCGGAATCGAAGGATGCTTGCATGTTTGTTTTCCATCAGTTCCATGGTATTTTATTAAAAATAGGAGGATTTTCATGCCATGAATGATGAAACCGGAGAAAATCCTAGTCCATCTTCTTTTCTGAAAAATTCCATAAAAACATTTATTGTTCTAATCCTTTTCGCAGTGATCTCGGCCTGCGGTTATTTCATTTATAGGCAGTTCTCTGATTCTTCCGGCACAGCATCCAATAAAACTGTCTCCGGGATCAACAGGAACATGGGAAGCCAGAGGCGCTTTAATCCAGCAGGAGGTGCTGTCCGGAATCAGAATGCTTCTCCGCCGGGAAACGGCCAGCAGGCGCCTGCCAGGGCCGGCGCTCAGAGGACAACGGCCAGGCAGAACAGGACTCCCACGGATTTCTACAAGGGAAGCGACTTCATTGTTCCCGACAGGAGGAGGAAATACCTGCAGGATCGGATATTTACCGAGAGTTTTGGCAAGGAATACCTTTCCAAGGAAAAGGAGATATTGCAAAGCCAGATCACGGAACTGGCCGTTCACAACGCAAAAAGAATAGCGATTCTCCCCATTGGCACCAAGGACACCGAGATCCTGAGGATTGTTGCTGAGCTTGGGACAAGCCTTTCAAGCGATCCAAACTTAGTGCTGTTGGAACGGGAGCAGATCAACAAGATCCTGGGCGAACATGAATTGAACCTCTCCGTCATTTCAAATCAGGTATCGAGGATACAACTCGGAAGACTTCTGAAGGCGGACATCCTTGTGCTTCTGGAGCCGAATGCAGCTCCAACGGGCGGAAAGTCGAAGGATTCTTTTCTTGCAGTACGCAACGTGGAGAGCTCTACGGGTATTGTCCTAACCTCTTATGCAAGTTTTTCTCCAGAGAAGGATCCGGCCGGGCTTGAGAAAGCGGTACGTCTTGCAATCCAGAAAACGGACAGGAAGGCTGGCAAACGGTATTTCCTGGGCTTTACCGGCTTCAGTCCCGCCGATGTTGAGAAGGAAGGCGGACTTAGGGGATTCTGCAATGCATTGGGAATGCTTGTGCTCAATGATCTCGGTCAATATCCCGATATCGTAGTGCTTGAACGCAAGGACATGAAGTCCCTTGCCGAAGAAAACAAGCTGACCGGGAAGGAGGCTTCTTTCCAGACCTCCGAACTGTTCCTTGGCGGGGAGATAAGCCTGAACTTCGACGGCAAGCTTATTGTCGACGCCAGCCTGAAGACCACTGCAGGAACCAAGCTCAAGGCGTTTAAAATCACTGGCGACAGGGATGACATATCTGGATTCCGGCGTCAGCTGGTCGAGCAGATAGGCGGTGAACTGCAGTCAAAAAGCCCCAGTCTTCGCCCCTTTGATCCCAAGTATGAGGCGAAGGTTTTCTGGAAGGAGGCCTATTGCAGGATGTATACCAGGAACATCGATCAGAGTTCCGGTCTGGCTGATGCAGCACTGGCACTGGATGACAGTCCCGGGAACCGCGAGCTGGCGGCAGTCTTCTGGAAGGAGCTCTGCTACCGATATCATCTGTGGATGAAGGACAAACAAAGCTATGAGATTGCGGAAAGCATATGTACCATACTTGACGTCGCAGTCCGACAGTTTGGAATGTACTGTGAACTGCGGAGGACTTCCGATCCGTTTGAAACCCATGAGTTCCTTAAGGCGGTATCGGACGAGTTCGAACCCAAGATAGGAAACATTTCCATGGGGGATGAGAAGTCCTGTCAGATCTGGTATGAGCTGGAAAAACTGCATGTCAGGGAATACGGGAAGTTCATTTCCGAGATATCGAAGGAAAAGGATGCCGAGAAGGTCCGCACCATGGTCATGGAGCTGGGACACCTTGTTCCGTGGGCCAAGTTCTGGACAGAGGATCCCGAAGAGTGGGATTCCATGCTTAAAAAGGCATTTGATATCCTGAACGAGAAGGCATCTGACGATGACATCGGCCTTCGTATGTCCAGGTCATGGGCGTACCAGACCTTCCACCTCTTCGGGGACTTCCGGTTCAGCACATATTTACAAATGAAAAAGCCGGGCGCGGAAGCAGTTCAGCACAGGTATCTTAATGAGGCCTTGAAGCATGCAGACCCCATGGTACAGCTTGCAGGATGTGATTTTTTCCAGCATTCCGGTGCCGGCAGCCGGAACGGCGAATACAGCAAAAAATACCTTGACATCTATGCAAAGAATTTCCCACCCGGCCACAGCTTCAACTTCAACTGCTACACCACTTTTCCTGAAAGAGGAATAGAATCGGCGCTGGACAGGATTGTTGACACATCAAGTTTCAGCGACGCCGACGGTTATTTTGAGAAGGTCATAGGTCCAATGATGAAGGACGAATACGCCTATATCCTGGTCTATTACGAAAACTTCCTTGAGAAGTGGGCAAAGCTTCTGGCCGACAACGAGAAATATGAGAAGGCGGAAGGACTTGTCACTAGGGGAAAGGAGATGCTGAATGCGTTCATCAGCAAAAAAAGCCTGCCCGATGGCCTGAAGGAATTTGTAAAACGCAACGATCCGGATATGAGTGCAGGCTCAATGGATTACTACTTCAGGGAACGAGCCAGGGAATCGCTGAGCTCACTCTCGAAGCTTGAGGAGGCTGTCACCGTAAAATCGGGCAAGGCTAACTACAAGGATCCTCCGGTTCCGGAAGGCCTGTCGGAATATGAAATAAGACTGAGTCCGGCAAGGAACATCTTTCCTTCAGCACTGCGTAGCTCATACTACACCTATTATGATACGAAGGATTATAACAGCTGCCATCCGGCCTATTTCACCCACAACAGGCAGTTTGATGTCCTGAGAGCCTGCACTCGTCCCGGCAACAGGCAGGTCTTTTATCTGCACCGCATCTCCCCGGATTCCGGGAACATCCGGACTGACCGTGCTGAAGTTCTATACATGCCAGATACAAAAATATTCCCACAGCGCTCCGTATCCGGAAACTATGTCTGGATATTCAACCTGACCGGCGGACTGATTCTCTTCGACGCCTCCGGTGCCAGGGTTTTCACCGTCAGGGATGGACTGCCTACAAACGTGACCAATGTCTTTGCCGCATTGAATGGAAAAGTTTATCTTGGTACTGGAAAATCGGAGATGGAGAACCGTCCAGGATCGCTGTCCGAATTCGACCCCGCTACAATGAAGGTGAAGACGATATGCTCCAATGCTTCGGGTGAAAAACATTCCCTGCTCGACGGAGGGGAGCCGTATTCGGTACTATCCGTCGTGGCGGATGAGAAAAACAGCTGCATATGGATTAACGTAAAGCCGAACCGCCCTGATGATGCGTCGAAGCTGCCTGCCTTCTGGAAATACGATCCGCAAAGCCAGCGGCTGGAGGAGGTCGCTGCATTGCCTAAGAGAGATGTCCTTGCGGGTCTGGAAAGATATGAGTTGAAGGGATCCAGAAGGTTTGTCAAATATGTCAATTTCATCGGACAGTATGAGGATTCCGCAATTTTCAGGTGGGGTGCCATTCCCCCAAAGAAGACCAAACTTGAAAAATTCAAGAATGAGATGGTTTTTACAATAGTTCCCGAGGTGTCTTACAACAAGGTGTGGCAGATAAGGCCCAAGCTGAACAATGCTCTAGCCGAAGGATGGGAGGAGGCCATCGACGGCTTCAAGGGGATGTCCACCGGAGGACTTGGCCATATGCAGGACGCATATTCCTATATGGACTCATGCATCCGGGATTGGTCCGAGAAGGACTACGGGATTGCGATGGAAAACTTTGCCGGAGCCCTGAAGATGCTGCCCCGGGACAACGATGAAATCTGCCTTGATATCGCATTCGCCCATTACAACCTGAAACAGTATGACGATGCGATCGAATACGCCACAAAGGCCATCCAGCTGAGAGCCGACTTCCTGGACGCATATTTCTTGCGGAGCGGAAGCTATGCCGCTAAAGGGGACTTTGAAAGGGCCTATGCGGACATCAGGAAAGCTCGTGAAATCGGACCGATAGACCACGTCATCGAGGAAAAACAGCAGTGGATTGAGTGGCAGATTGAAATGCAGAATAAAGGCTCCGTGACGGCAAAGCAGTCCTCCCTTAAGCCAGAGAATCTTCAATTCCCCAAGCTTTCCGAAAGCGATCGGAAGAAAGTCCTGCTCCTGCTGAAAGGACTCGGAGATGCGGATCCAAGGGTACGGTTAGGAGCAGCAACCAATCTCCGTCCATACGCCCAATCGCTCGCTCCCGCATTGCCAATACTGCTCTCCGCCGTCGATGACAGCGCCACGAAGGTGCGGGTCGCGGCCATAGATGTCCTGGGATTGATGGGTACCGATGCGAAGGACGCGCTGCCCAAACTTCTTCCCCTTATGGCAGGACAGGAGATAATAAGGTGCGCCACGGTTAAATCCATTGCCAACATCGCCCCACAGGATGGACGCGTCCTGGATGCGCTCATCAAGCAGATAGATGCGCCGGAAGAGCCTGTAATGGGATATGCAATAGCGGGACTCGGGATCATCGGCCCTTCCGCCAAGAAGTCCCTTCCTCTCATCCGCGAGAGGATGAAATACATGAATGAATGGGACAAGATCAATGCAATCAGGTCGCTGGCGAAGATAGAGGGCAGTTATGACAGCATCGTCGCCGAGTACCTTAAACAGCTCTCAGGCGAGGAGGCACTGGCCCGGCGGACAGCATTGACCTCCCTGGAAAAACTCGGGTTGAACCTGAGAGATTACGGGAATGTTGTTGATGCAATAAGAAGACTGTCAAAAGAGGACGACGATCCTGAAATAAGGGCATCTGCCAGGGACATCCTGTCCAGGATGAAATGACAGTTTAAGGTAATAAGCTAAAGAATATCATTTTAGACACAATTGAAAATTCCACAACATTTTGTTCTAACTCCTAGCAAAACCCCATCCAATGGCATGATCGTTACTCATTCCACATCAGCCAATTTCCCAGCATGGCACCAACGCCGTTAACTTAAGACATAATATACTGATGACTCACATGTTACATGCATATATTAATCCTGAAGGGATTGAGTAATATAGCCTGTGGTTTCAACCACAGGACATATATGGAAAAATGATTCGTCCTGTAGGGACGGAGTATACTCTGCCCCTTCAGGGCAAAACAAATTTTGGAATCCAATACCTATGGTTGAAACCATAGGCTTTATTACCTAACGCATTCCATGCGTAAAGAAAAACAATATAACAGCTCCATTATTAAGATGTTACGCTTAAGTTAACGGCATTGGTGCCATGCTGGGCATCTCCCTGTATTATATTTAGTTATATCCATACCGTTGGTATTTTATGTTAGCATTGCTTCGGCGATGCCGGTGCTTTTTCCTTGGCTGTCGACAATGCCAAATCCGCCTTTGTAGTCCCAGTTGGCCCAGGCAATCCCATGTTCATTGAACACTGATATGATATCCCGGTACCACGCGAGGCGTACTGGCTGGGGCGTCAGGTCGATTACTCCGAACTCACCGCAGTAGAGAGGCAGGCCAGTACTTTTTGAAACTGCCAGAGGTTTGGCAATATCGGCTATCATGGAATTACGGTCATAATGCTTGTTCACTTCATCAAGGTTCCAGCTCACCATCCGGGCTCCGTCGGGTTTCTTAACTTCTCCAAGATGTTCGGTCGGTATCGGCTGACCTGGATACTGGACCGGTCCGTCATAAACCTTCCCTTCCGTGCACCAGTGGGCGCGATGGTGGGTGATAAGCATCGGAAAATAGAAATGGAATGTCAGGAGCGTGTTCCTGTCATCAGGCACTTGCAACTGATCAAATGTCTTGGCAGAGTTCCAGCGGTTGGAACCGAGGACTATTGTCCGCTGGGATTCGAGATCCCGGATCGCCTTGTACGCAAGCATCGCGACGCGATTCCAACCCTGAGGATCACTTGCAACCGATTCATTCATGAGCTCATAGGCGACATTGTCGTTGGTACGGTCTTTGAGCCGTGCAGAGAGCTGTCTCCAAAAGTCTGCGAACTTCGCAGCCTCTACGGGATCGGTGAACAGCTTCGGTTCGGTTGACTGGTTGAAGAAATGGCTCCTCAAGATGTGCAGATCAACAACTGCCTTCATGCCTGACTGAGCAGCCCAGTCTAAGGCTGAATCCATAAGGTCGAAGGCCTCGTTCTCCTGTTTTCCGGTATCATCCCACATCTGCTGTTCGTCAATTGGTAGGCGGACATGGTCGAACCCCCAGTCGGCGATGCGCTTCATGTCATCGCAGATGAAAAATTTCCCTCGTTCATTCCCGCGCCGGTTGCTCTGGCTCAGCCAGTGGGAGATGTTAGTTCCACGCTTTATCTTGAAGGACATTATTCAATTTCCCTATATTATCTTTTCGCATTGACTGATTAAGTTGGAGTCTCACGTGACCACGTTGACACGCGGAACGTGACTCACGTGGCAAGCTTTAGCTTGTGCATTTTCTTGAATATCAGGACAAACTAAAGTTTGTACTCCAACATATCTTATCTCCATGCAAAACTTTATTATTGCTCTTGCAATCAGCTTACTAATAGTCTCGTAATAGGATGGACATAAATTAACGGAGGGCGGACTTTCCAGTCCGCCTTGGCGGGTTGGAAAACCCGCCCTCCCTTGTAGAGTCAATACAATTATGCGACTATTCATAACTGCCTGGTTAAGCTCCTTGAGCCGGTGTTCGTTGACGGTATATCCCCTAATTATATGTTCGCGCAAAACGCGTGTCGCCCATATCCTGAACTGCGTCCCCCTCTTTGAATTCACCCGGTAGCCGACGGATATAATGGCGTCAAGACTGTAGTATTCAACCTGATAGGTCTTGCCATCTTGGGCAGTATGTGCAAAAAATGCACATACTGAATCCTTCTGCAATTCCTTTGTAGCAAATATATTGCGGAGATGCTTGGTTATAACACTTCGTTCCGTGTTGAACAGCTGTGAAATCTGCTTTTGCGTGAGCCAAAGGGATTCATCTTTGAGTTTTACTTCTATTTCAGGCCTGCCGTCTTGCGCCTTGTATATGACAATACCCGGACTGCCATATCCAGCGGGCAGTTCTCTTACTTTCTGTTTCCTGACAGTCTTGCTTGTTCGGTTTTCAACAGGATATTTCATTTACTCTCCAGTATACGGCAATCGTATAGCAACTTGCTTAAAATAAGCAAATCACAATATCCTTACCCTATATGGATTTCAAGGTTTAATAATTTTTCGGACAAGCCCTTGACTTTTTCCAATTAGTATCTATTATGATATTCTAATATCTATTTTGATACTTACATGGAAGGATGATACCGATGAAGGCAATAATGCTGATGTTCGACTCGCTCAACCGCCATATGCTCCCGCCTTACGGATGCGACTGGGTTCACGCCCCCAACTTCAAGAGGCTCGCGGAAAAGACCGTAACCTTAGACAGGGCGTTTGTCGGAAGCATGCCTTGCATGCCTGCCAGACGCGAACTCCATACCGGAAGATACAATTTCCTCCACCGCAGCTGGGGCCCCATCGAGCCCTTCGACGATTCCATGCCCGAGATCCTCAAGAAAAACGGCGTTTGGAGCCACCTCGCCAGCGACCACTACCATTACTGGGAGGAAGGCGGCTGCAACTACCATACCAGATACAAGACATGGGAAATCTCGCGCGGACAGGAAGGCGACCCGTGGATCGCCGACATGGACAAGTCAATACCGAACACAAATCCGCACCGCAAAGGCGAATGGAACTTCCAGGATTCAATCAACAGGAAATACATGCAGGCAGAAGATCAGTTTCCCCAGGCAAAGACCACCGCCATGGGTATCGAGTTCATGAGAAGGAATGCAAAACATGACAAATGGTTCCTGCAGGTCGAGACCTTCGATCCGCATGAGCCCTACTTCACGCCCGAACGTTTCAAGAAGCTATACGACTATGATTTTTCAAAGTTCCAGAACGACTGGCCGGAATACGTGCCGGCAAAAGATCCGAAGCTTACGAAACACTACCAGATGACGAATGCCGCGCTGATCTCGATGTGCGACCACCACCTCGGCAGGATCCTCGACGAGATGGACCGCCTCAACCTCTGGAAGGACACCATGCTGATCATCAACACCGACCACGGATTCCTCCTTGGCGAACACGACTGGTGGGGCAAGTGCAGGATGCCTTTCTATAATGAGATCGCGCAGACTCCCCTTTTCATCTGGGATCCGAGAACCGGTGTGAAAGGCCAGCGCAGACAGAGCCTTGTCCAGACTATCGACCTTCCCGCGACAATATTGGAATACTTCGGGATTGAACTGCCAAAGGACATGCAGGGAAAACCGCTCCGCGAGACGATCGCATCCGACAAGCCTGTCAGGAAGGCCGGACTCTTCGGTCTGCATGGCGCGCATGTCAACTGCACCGACGGACACTATGTCTACATGCGGTCTCCGGCAACCCGTGACAACCAGCCTTTGAGCGAATATACGCTGATGCCGACGCACATGAGGCATACATTTGAGGTTGAGGAACTGCATAAGATCGAGTGCCTGCAGGAACCTTTCAGCTTTACCAAAGGCTGCAGGACAATGAAGATAACCGGGGGAAGGCCCTGGGTTGAAGAGAACCAGCTCAAGACAATGCTTTTCGACATCGACAAGGATCCGGGGCAAAAGAATCCAATCAATGATCCTGAGTGCGAGGAGAAAATGATAAAGCTTCTCGTAAAATGCATGAAGGAGAATGACTCCCCGAAGGAACAGTTCATTCGTCTCGGATTGGAGAAATATAATTGAATCGACAGGATAACTGGATTTACTGGATATGAAATCAATCATGTTAATCCTGTAATCCTGTCTATAAATTCTTGAAGGATTAAATTTGTGCGGAAAAGTCTTGTCAACGGAAATAGTTCATTAATCAGCCTCAGGCGCGGCATAAGGGTGCTGGAATTCGTTTCGCTTAAGAATGGCGGGCGGACTTTTGGCGAGATCCGCACCGAGTTCCCGGACATGACGCCTGCAACGCTCACCCGGCTCCTCAAATCAATGCTGGACGAGGCCCTCCTTGCAAAGAGCGATGACAGCAGGAACTACCAGACAGGTGAAAAGGCGAAAAGGCTTGCATCCGCGATACTCGGTAAAGTTTCAATTGCAGAAACTATAAGGCCGGCGCTTGACGAACTTTCTGAAACGAGCGGTGAATCCGCGCTTTTCACCGAGTTCGAGAACGATGCAATTCGGCTTCTTGTAAAATCAGAGGTTGCCGACGGATTCCACTATATGGATGAAAACGGCGTCAATCCAAATATTTCCACCCACGCCTTCGGGATCACCTGCGTCGCCTTCCAGCCCCTTGAAATAATCAAGCTGCTGCTTGCCAAAGGAAGGCTTAAGGGAATGTCACGTGATAAATATCTCAAGCTGTTTGAGAAGATCCGTTCCGAGGGTATTTTCGTGAACAAAACCGATGACAAAAAGAATCTAATGAGGATAACCGCACCTGTATTTTTCGGAGACTCGGGTGAATTTGCAGGTGCGATAGGTGTCAGCTTCTATTCAATGGGGAATGACAACAAGAGGATAAAAGAACTTGCCGGACATGTGAAGACGGTTTCAAAGAAGGCAAGCTCCCTCCTCTGCAATGGAAACAAGGATAATATAAAATGAAAGACAAGATGACTTCAAGGGAACGATGGCTTGCTGCGGTAAGGATGGAGCCTGTCGACAGGCTTCCGTTCTGGCCCAAGCTTGATGGGGCATATCCCAAGGCCCAGAATCAACCCTTTAAGGAGATGGAGCTTGATGCCATACACAGCTGGATCGGGAGCGACAAGCACAATTGGGCGCTCGGCTGTGTCAAGGAACTGAGGAAGAAAACTTCAGTTGAGCAAAAACGCGAAGGTGACACAAGAAGGACTATTTACAGGACAGGTCACGGTGAAACAGAATTGGTCTGCGTCTTTGATGAGCCTTCACAGTCATGGCATCCCATGAAATTCCCCGTCCAGGGCCTGGATGACATACATACGATGATCGAGTTCTACAAGGATATCGAAACTGTTCCGGACGCGGACAATATAGACAAGCTGAAAAAGTTAAAAGCCGGTCTTGGAGAGAATGGCGTCTTATCAAGTTCCGTGGGGGAATCGCCCATGATGTACTGGGTCGAATGGCTGGCCGGTGTCGAGAACGCGCATTTCCTCCTGGCCGATCATCAGGACGACGTCGAGGAGCTTTTCAGCGTGATGCAGAAGAAACTTTCCGGTTCGACAAGGATCACCTGCGAACAGAGTCCGGTGGATCTTTTATATCTCACGGAAAACACGTCCACGACCTTGATCTCCCCAGATCAATATCGGAAATATTGTTCCGTACAAGTTGGAGAATGTGCGAAGATCGCAAAGGACGCTGGGCGGAACATGGTCCTTCACATGTGCGGCCATCTGAAGGCGATCCTTCCTGATCTGGCGAAAATACCGGTCAGGGCCTTCGAGGCGTTCACCTCCCCTACCCTTGGAAACACGACGCTCCTTGACGGCCGCACAAATTGTCCGGACAAGTGCCTCATAGGAGGGACAAATGCCATGCTATGGACTAAGAATTCGTCAGAAATCATAAAACAGATCGAAAAGGATCTGTGCAGCCTCCCTCACCACAGGGGAATAGTGGTCACATCGGCGGGTGTTATGCCTCCTTTGTGCAAGCCCGAGACAATCAGGGAAGTCTGCGAATGGGTGAAGACATATCCGGTAAGGAATTAGTAAGTAGGACGGGTTTTAACCCGTCAACAGCATTTGATAAGTTATAATTGACAAACAAACGTCGGGTTTCCTTCGACATGCTCAGGACAAGGATAACCCGACATACTTATAAGGAGAGCCTGACATGAAAAAAGAAAGTCGACCGAACATAATCTTCTTCTTTACGGACCAGCAACGCTGGGACACCTGCGGGTGCTATGGACAGAAGTTAAACATCACACCAAATCTGGACCAGATGGCCAAGGAAGGCGTGCTCTTTGAAAATGCATTCACATGCCAGCCCGTATGCGGTCCCGCGAGAGCTGTCCTGCAGACCGGAAAATACGCCAGTGAAATAGGATGCCATACGAACAACATCATGCTTCCGGTAAACGATGATACCGTAGCGAAAATAATGCGCAGGAACGGATATGAGGCAGGCTACATCGGCAAATGGCACCTGGCTTCGAGCGGAAAGGGCGGAGGTCCGGACGATTTCCGTGAGAAACCTACTCCGGTGGAAAGACGCGGAGGATATTTAGACTACTGGCTTGCATCGGACGTTCTGGAATTCACTTCTCACAGTTATGACGGACACATGTTCGATGCAGATGGCAAGAGACGCGATTTTCCAGAAGGAAGATACCGTGCAGATGCCCAGACCGACTGGGTGCTGGAATATCTTGAAACCAGGGACCTGAAAAAGCCTTTCTTCCTTTTCCTTTCATACATAGAGCCTCACCATCAGAACGATCATGAATGTTATGAAGGACCTAAGTGCTCGAAGGAAAAATTCAAGGATTATCCTGTGCCCGGAGATCTTGAAGGAACGCAGGGCGACTGGCGCAAAAACTATCCCGATTATCTCGGATGCATAAACAGCCTCGACGAGAATCTCGGAAGGGTCCGTAAAAAGCTCAGGGATTTGAAGATCGACGACAACACCATAATCATCTTCACCAGCGACCACGGCTCCCATTTCAGGACGAGAAACAATGAATACAAAAGAGCCTGCCATGACGGCTGCACCCATATCCCGATGATAATTTGCGGACCTGGATTCAAGGGCGGCGGGAGAATCAGCGAAATGGTAAGCTTAATCGATATTCCGCCGACCTTCCTCAAGTCAGGAGGGATTGAACCGCCATCCTTCATGAAAGGCAATCCATTGAACGGGCTTGCCGACGGATCGGAGAAATCTTCATGGCCGGATGATGTTTATATCCAGATCTCCGAGGATCATACTGGAAGGTCGGTGAGGACCCATAAGTGGAAGTATAGCGTCCGCGCACCGAATGTTCCCGGAGGTGCAGGATTCAGCGATTCATACGTCGAAGACTACCTCTACGACCTGGAAAAGGATCCACACGAGAAGAAAAACCTGATCGTGGATCCAGCATATGCAAATGTCCGTGAGGAAATGCGGAACAGGTTGCAGAAATACATGACTATTGCAAACGAACCAGAGGCGGTAATAAAAAAAGGTAAATAAGAAGTAATAGCAAGTCGCAATCACAAGGCAAGAACATGCCTTGCGGCATTGACTACAAACTTATTACAAATACAATTGAGATTCGTTAGTAGTTAAGCTCGCAAGAGCTGTTCTTTTCTTATGTATAAGGCGGTTTCTTGCCATGCCGAATGGCTGTGGTTAAACCGCCAATTAATCGTCGGGTTAAAACCCGACATACTTTTAGAGGAGGATTCAATCATGTCAGCAAACAAACAGCCGAACATCATTCTCATCACGACCGACCAGCAGAGGTATGACACTCTGCCACCGTATGCGCCTCCGTTCATGCGCACACCGCACATGAACCACCTGATGCGGGACGGCATCACCTTCGACCGCGCCTACACGTGCAGTCCGATCTGCGTAGCCGCACGCGCAAGCATAATCACGGGCAAGTTCCCCTGGAAGCACCGCATACTCGGCAACCAGGAGACCTCTAAAGCTATCAGACGCGAAGGGACCCTCCCCTCCTGTCTGAGGGAATGTGGATACCAGACCGCCGCAATCGGCAAGATGCATTTTGGTCCGGAACGTACCCGTCATGGCTTTGATGAAATGATCCTCCCGGCAGACTACTACATCGAAATGGACAAGAACGGATTTCCACAGAAACCGATGCAGCACGGACTCGGGCAGAACGAGCTCTATCCGGGGATGGCGACAGTCCCGGAATCGATGACCCTCACGAACTGGACAGCCAACCAATGCGTTTCATACATCCGTGACAGGCGCGATCCGAACGTCCCCTTCTTCCTCTGGTGCTCATTCTCGAAGCCTCATCCTCCTCTTGATCCGCCTGAGCCGTATTATTCCATGTACCGCAACTGTCCGATTCCGGAGCCGGTAATCAGCGACTGGAGCGAAAATGATGTTCCTGCTCCAATGAAGCGTCACCGTGAATGCTGGTCCGACGATCTTGTCCCGCCGGAAGTGATCCGCGAGGCCCGCGCCGCCTATTACGGGCTCATCACCCAGATCGACTACAATATCGGCCGCGTGTTCGGAGCGCTACAGGACTTCAACATGTTCAATGAGACGCTTTTCATCTTCACGTCCGATCATGGCGAATTCCTCGGGGACCACCATACCGGCTGCAAGCAGTTCTTCCATGAGCCGTCGGCCCGCATCCCGTTCATTCTGCGCCTGCCAAAGTCCTGGGACAAACGCAGATATGGAGAGCGAGTAGAGCACCTCGCGACTCACGCCGACATTCTGCCCACGTTCCTCGCGGCCGCAGGCGGGAAGGCGCCCGCCGACTGCGACGGCGAGAATCTCATCGACCTCCTCGACGGAAAAATCAAGAACCCGAGAAAGTATATTGACGGAACCCTTGGAAACATATTGGGAGATAATCCGAATGTCGCATATCTCGGAATCACCGACGGCGAATTCAAGTACATGTGGTATCCGGAAGGCGGCACGGAACAGCTCTTCGACCTGAAGAACGATCCGAAGGAACTGAAAAACCTTGCATCATCAAAGAAACATTCGACAATTAAGAAACGTCTCCGCGACGAGATAATTCGCCGCCAGAAGGAACGTGGCGGTCTTTTCCTGAAGAACGGTGATCTCGATTCCCATCCTGTCAAAAACGACACCGAGAAGGAACGCCGCAGCAATCCCTGGCCCGGTTACCATACGGAACATTTCCATGTGGATGTAAGGCATTAAGGAAACCTAAAGATCAAGGAGGCACAATGGACAGAAGAGATTTCCTGAAGATATCGGGCGCAGGAATGGCGGGATTATACTTGACAGGCCTGCTCCGCGCTGCGGAAGGCAGTGCATCAAAGCCAAACATCGTCATGATCCTCTTGGACGACATCGGCTATGAATGCTTCGGATGCTACGGATGCAAGGACTACAAGACCCCAAATATAGACGCGCTTGCTGCAAAGGGAGTAAAGTTCGACTACTGCTATTCAACTCCTCTGTGCACGCCGTCACGTGTCGAACTCATGACAGGCCGCTATACCCACAGGAACTATGTGGGTTTCGGAGTCATGCCGCCGAACGAGATCACCTTCGCCAACATCCTCAAGGATGCCGGCTATTCGACATGCATCACTGGAAAATGGCAGCTCGGGGACGATCTCGAAGGGCCAAAGAAGTGCGGTTTCGACGAGTATTGCCTCTGGCAGATCAATGGGCTTGGCCCACGCTACTGGAAGTCCAGGATTGTGTGCAACGGTAAAGTCTTAGAAGACATCGCCGACAAATACGGGCCGGACGTGAATTCCGATTTCGCCCTGAAATTTATGGAGGAGAACAAGGATAAACCTTTCCTCGTATATTATCCGATGTGCCTTACTCATAATCCGTTCTGTCCCACTCCTGAAAGTGCCAAGGGTGAGAGAAGCGACAAAAATGATTCCCCGGAATATTTTTCCGACATGGTGTCATACGCTGACAAGCTTGTCGGAAACCTCGTGAAAAAACTCGACGAACTCGGTATCAGGGACAACACCCTTGTCCTTTTCACAGGAGACAACGGCACCGGCAAGGTGATCACAACCAATACTGAAAAAGGGAAAGTGCAAGGCGGAAAAGCCACCATGACGGATGCCGGCACCCATGTCCCCCTGGTTGCAAGCTGGCCGAAGGAGATAAAAAAGCCTACCGTGTGCTCCGACATCGTTGATTTCTCTGATTTCCTCCCCACCATGGCTGAAGCGGCAGGCGCAAAGATCCCTGCCGACAGGATCATCGACGGCAAATCCTTCCTTCCGCAGATCAAGGGCGAGAAAGGCAATCCGCGCGAATGGACTTTCCTGCACTACTGGGAAAGCGGCAGGAAGAAGGAAAAGACCAGGGAGGCTGCCTGGAACAAAAAGTGGAAGCTCTACGACGACGGCTCCCTCTACGACCTCGAAAAGGATCCCCTTGAAAAGAATCCTGTTGCCGCAAATTCACCTGAAGCGGAAAACATCAGGAAAGAACTGCTCAAGGTCTTTGCAGAAGTCAAACGCAAATAGTCATTTTTTGCCGGACAGCTCTGTCTCGAATGTGCCTCCAGATATCTCCCTGCGGATTTCGCGGCGGGAGGAGTCGTAGGAGATCTCGACGGAGATCATGCGGAAGCATTTGGAGTCCATGACCTCCTTTTTCAGGACATATGCCGGACCGCTGTCCTCATATGTCGGATTAAGATCCCGTTCCGGAAAGACCTTTACCGTGACGATTTCCCCGCATTTCCCGCATTTGATGCGGTATTCGAGATAATCTGTCCCTGGCCCCGTCGGGCCTGACAGCTTTTCTATCATTTTCTGTAGGAGCTTTCTCATAATATTAAAATCTATTCCGCATATTTGAAGTTTCCAGCAGGATCAGACTCAATACTTCAATGATTTCACTTCTTGATTTTCCATTTAACGGCATCTAGATTCTTCCACTTGAAAAAACTTTAATAAAGCGGCGGGGCATACCCCAGAACAACGAAACCAGCAAAAGATACAGACAATGACAACGCTTTTGAAACAAACACCACTTCGCCGCTTTCACTTCATCGGATGCGGCGGAGCCGGAATGGTCGGACTTGCGCTCATCATGCATGAAAAAGGCTTCAAGGTCTCCGGCTCGGACCTAAAGCAAAGTTCCAATACCGATATCCTGGAAGAAAAAGGCATTCCTGTATTCATTTGTCACAGTCCGAAAAATCTCCCCAGTGAAAAGGATACATTCATTGTCCGTTCCTCCGCCATCTCCGAAAACAATCCTGAATTCGCTGCCTCAATATCAGCTGGACTTCCCCATCTGCGCCGCGGCGAGTTCCTTGCGGAAATAGCAAAAACCTATGACTTTGTCATCGCAGTCGCCGGTTGCCACGGCAAGACAAGCGTCACCGGCCTCATAGCTCATATCCTGAAAAAATGCGGGAAGAACCCCGGTTTCATGGTCGGCGGAAAAGTGACTGGCTGGAAATATTCCGGTGGCGCAGGCGGTGCAAGCACCGAGAAGATATTCGTTACCGAATCCGATGAAAGCGACGGCACGCAAATCCACCTCAAAAGCAATATCGCTGTGGTAAACAACGTCGAAGACGACCATAGCTGGAACGTCGGCGGTGAGCAGGTTCTTTACGATAATTTTGCGAAGTTCGCAGAAAATTCCCAGAAGCTGATCTATGGTCCCAGCCCCCTCGCCGACAAGATCTTCTCATTCCATAAGAACAAGACTGCTCTTGATCTAAAGAAGCTTTCTGCGAAGTTCGCAGACATGAAGGACTGGGGCGGTTTCCAAAAGATCAACGCCGCAATCGCGGTCGAAGCTGTCACTGCCTACGGCATTGACAGAGTGGAGGCCGAAAATAATGCAAAGACCTTTCCTGGAATTGAAAGAAGAATGTCTGTCAGGTACCAGAATGGGGAATTTTGCTTGATCGAAGATTATGCTCATCACCCGACTGAAGTTGCGGCTTCAATCTCGGCATTGCGCGAAAGATTTCCTGGATATTACCTGCGTGTCGTCTTTCAGCCCCACCGTTATGCGCGCCTTGAGAAATACATCGACCAGCTTGCCTGCGAACTTCGCAAGGTAGACGAAGTGATCGTTGTCCCTGTTTTCGCCGCCTGGAGCGAAAAGGGGAAAGTGTCATCCGAGGATCTTGCCGGCAAAATCGGAAAACCCGCGAAATCCGCAGATTCCGACTGGCCTGCTCTCGCGAAATCCCTGATTGAAACGAAACGAAAAAAAGAAATCCTGGCAATAATCGGCGCCGGAGACATAGATGAACTTGTGCGGATACTTTCAGACTCCTTTTAAGACGAAGATTTTTTGACAGGATAACAGGATTTTGGAATTTGGGAGAACTATGGGCAAAACCGGAAAATTCTCACTCCGACAATGGTTGATGCTCCTATTATATCTGCTGCTATTTGCCATTGCAATCATCGCCTATGCTTACTTCACCAGCAAGTCATATATCATCAGCAAGAGCATAGAATTTCGTCAAATCCGGTATCCAAGTTCGTTCCTTGACAAGCTCAAGGCATGGCAACATTTGAGTATTATTGAACTGCTAAAGATGAAAAACGAGCTGTTCTCCCCTCCTTTGTATAAGCTAAACCAAGCTCTGTCTTTTGATGAAAAATCCCTTTCTGCTTATTTGTTTTCCGCTGTTCCAAATCAAATTAAGGGGATTCCACTGGGCTATGACATTTGCACCGATTTCAGCTACGATGACATGTATTCTTTTATAGAGAGGAATGATTGCTTCCTGAGCATGAGGGATGTCAAAGACATAAAATGGGAGGAAAAGGGAGGCATGTTCTCAGGCAGCTTCAATGTATCCACAAGCTATGGTTTCAAGGCCCGCTGCCTTTTCAAAGGAGAATGGAAGCAGATTACGCAGATGGTCTTTGCAAGGAAAGGTTCAGACAAGATTGAAGACGGATACGGGATCTTCGGCTATGATTTTAAAGAGAACATCCTTATCCCGCACATTGACACACTGATAAAGATGAAGATCAATCTTCCTCACTGCGACGACGGTGAGGTCTTGACAGAAACGGATCCGAGAGACATTCAAGTTGACATGACAAAAGAAAACACGCTATTCATATGCCGTAGCGCGTTAACAGAAGGCCTCCTTATGTCAATCATCAGGAAATCCCAGGCGGAATATGGCGATTGCCGTATCTTCATTTTCGCCGACCAGGACTGTCCTGAGGACAAACTGAAGGAGTTGGTTGATAGGATTAAGGAGACAGGACAAATAATTTACCGCGTCTATCTCGATTCCAAAAACAAGGGCCGGTTTGTATGCGTGGCGAAGAAGTTGTAAAATATTGGGCAAATACAATGAAGAAGATTCATATAATTGAGACGATGGCACAAATACATAAAACGGTTCTTTCGGTAATATACCAGTTGGAGTTCACAGCTTCAGCGTGTCTTGGCATTCAACAGGTTACGCACGCTAAAGCTGTGAACTCCAACTATAATAACCATTGCAAAAGGAGCTGTTTTGCAATTGCTTCAATCATATTGCTGTTCTTCATCACATGTTCTGCTTTGCTATGCGGCTGTTCCACGCCTATGATGAAATCAACTCCGTTCTATACCGGGGAAGTCGTGTATGGGGTGTCGTCAACCGGTAAAATGGTCAAATGGGACGATCCGGAGTCTTCAGGGATCAAGAGGGCTACTCTCAACGACGATCTGAACAGGCTCGAGCCTGACAGGATCAACATCTGGCCTCTTTTCTACAAGAACCTCCTTTTCTACGGGATAATGTGGCCGATCGGCGAGGTCAACGACGTTGGATGGGCTTTCAGGCCCATGGTTTCCGTGGACAATTTCAACGGCTCATACAAATATCTGGCCTATATGGGAGGCTACAACTCCAAGGAGAAATCCAGCTATTTCATACCTGTCTATTATTCGGATGGAAGCGAATTCATCTCTCCTCTCATATGCTGGAACAAGGACTCTGTCGTCCTCCCAGCACTCCTGACAGGATGGAAATATGAAAAGGACGGAATAAGGCTCAATGTCCTTGCGATGTTTTCGGAATTCAACACCGCTACCGGAGAGAGCTACATATTCCCGATCTACGGCAAGGAAAAGGATTCCTTCCTCTCGATTCCTTTTTCATACAGCAAGAAGGGAATGTATATAATGCCTCCCCTCTTCGCGCAGAAAAATATTTTCTCCAAGGAAAAAGACGCTGCTGATACCGTCATCGGTACGGACAATTATTATCTCTGGCCTTTTTCAAGGTTCAGGACGACCGACAACTCTAGCTACGTGTTCCCGATATACTCCAAGTCTCCGACTTCGCTATATTCCCTCCTGTTCGGATACAATGAGAAGTCGATGTACATAATGCCTCCACTTTTCTTCCAGAAGAAGGTTTATTCCGATGGAAGGGATGATCCCATAAAAGATGGCACTGTGCGCTATTTCCTGCCTCCGTTCTCCAGATTCGATTCCCTAAACGAGCGGAGCTACGTGTTCCCGGCCTACTCCACAGGAAAGGATTATTTCTATTCGCTTCTCTTCGGCTACAACCAGGAGATGGAATACGCGCTTCCACCTTTTTTCATAAAGAAGAACCTTGACCCCGGGATGAACGAAAAGACCGGGCAGATGGAGGAAGGCGCCAGATACTCGTACATGTGGCCGTTTTCAATGTTCGACACGCGCGATAAGATCAGCTACGTGTTCCCATTCTACGCAAGCAGCGAAAAATCACTTTACACACTTCCCTTCGGGCATACTGACACCATGATGTATGTGATGCCGCCCTTCTACATAAGGGACAACATCGTGTCAAAGAAGGACGAAAAGACCGGCGAGACAGTCGAAACCTCCACCTCTCATTTCCTGTGGCCTTTTTCCAAATTCAACTCCGCCAACAGATCCAGCTACATATTCCCGCTTTACAAGAAAGATGCTTTCTCCTTCTACTCGCTGCTTTACGGCTATGATGACAAATTCCTTTACATTATGCCTCCTCCATTATTTATGATGAAAAAGGACCTGGAGGGCAAGGGGCGTAACTCATACATCATATTCGGACCTCTCTGTTGCTTCCAGCCGTCAAAAAACAAGTATTTCTCTTTCCCGTTATTCTACTATTCCGACGACAAGGATAAAAAAGAATTCCAGTTCTATTATCTCTGGCCTCTTGGATGGTGCCAGGAGAACGAGCAGTCGGCTTTCTCCATGTTCTTCCCCGTCTATTTTAGCGGTACCGACAAAAAGGCGGGCACAGACTACATGTTCACCCCCCTGTTCTATGCTAAAAACAACTTCCAGAAGTTCTTCACTCCTCTTTTCGGATGGTGGAACGACGGCAAAAGCTATTATGCATCACCGCTCCTGACAAAGGAGTCGTCAGAGGATCATACCGACTACAATTTTCTTCTCGCCATGTCAAAGCTGAGATTCATGAACAATCCGGAGGAGGGAATAAGCTCCATACAGGGACACGTCCTCCCGTTCTTTTTTTATTACCAGGACAAGAACGGATACGATCTGGACATCATGTTCCCCCTCGTGGCCAGAGGCATCAGCGGCCAGGGCAGGGATAAGGTGGAATACAGCAGGTATCTGCCGTTCTACTACGACTACTCCGACTCGGAATATTCGCACACAAACTATACGTTCTTCGGCAGAACCCGCAGGAAAATCAACGATTCGAACCATGATGCCTGGTATCTGCTCCCCTTCTATTTCAGCTACTGGAAGGAAGACTGGGATTACATCGCCGTGAAACCGGAAATCGACGGTAAAGACATCTTCAATTCTTCCGACAGATCCGACGGCAACCTCGGCTACAAGGAGATTACAACCGCCAGAAAGAACAGCTTCATACTGCCAAACATCCTGCTTTCAGAGAACAAGGAGAAGGAAATTTCCGACTTCTCCGTTATTCCATTCTATTTCAGGAACAGGACAAAATCCAAAGTCAACGACAGCTCATTCCTCTGGCTCTTCACCAGGCAGGAGGACACTGAGCTGAAGACCGTGGACTCACAGGCGATGTGGTACCTGTATTACCATTCGGCCCAGGAGAAGACTGAAACCGAAAAGGAAGCTTCCATAACCAGAATCCTCTGGAAATTCTATCATAGCGAAAAACTGGGGGACGAGTTCAACGTCGACATTTTCCCCTTCATCTCCTATACGGGAAATCCCAAAAGGAACCGTTTTTCATTCTGCTGGAGGCTGTTCAGCTACGAGAAATCACAGGAATCTTTCAAACTGAACCTGTTTTTTATTCCCGTCCTGTGGTAATTATATCCAAAATTAAATAATCCGGAGATCGTCAATGCTTGATAATTTCACCTTTGACAATGAGAAATATATCGCCGCTCAGACCGAAGAGATCCTAGAGCGCGTCAAGATGTTCAACAACAAGCTCTATCTCGAATTCGGCGGCAAGCTTCTTTTCGACTATCATGCGTCCAGAGTCCTGCCCGGATATGATCCGAACGTCAAGATGCGTCTTCTCCGGCAGCTCAAGGACAAGGCCGACATCATCCTCTGCATCTTCGCAGGAGACATAGAGCGGAGGAAGGTAAGGGCGGATTTCGGGATAACCTATGACAGCGACGCTCTAAAGCTCATCGACGATCTGCGCGAATGGGAGATTGAAGTCACCGCAGTGGTCATAACACGTTTCGACAACCAGCCTTCCGCCGTCCTCTTCAAGAACAAGCTTGAGCGCAGGAACATCAAGGTCTACACCCATTATGCGATAAAGGGATATCCCGCCGACATCGATATGATTGTCAGCGATAACGGTTATGGCAAAAACCAGTTCATAGAAGCGTCAAAGCCTCTCGTCGTGGTAACAGGCCCCGGCCCTGGAAGCGGAAAACTCTCAACCTGTCTGTCACAGCTCTACCATGAGCATAAAAGGGGAAGGAATGCGGGTTATGCAAAATTCGAGACGTTCCCCATCTGGAACCTGCCTCTCAAACATCCTGTAAACATCGCATACGAAGCCGCCACGGCAGATCTTCGTGATGTCAACATGATCGATCCGTTCCATCTTGAAGCCTACGGAAAGGCAACTGTCAACTACAACCGCGACATAGAGATCTTCCCGGTGATAAGCAGGATTCTGGAGACTATTACTGGCTCGAAAATCTACAAGTCCCCTACGGACATGGGCGTCAATAAGGCCGGATTCGCCATTACGGACGACAAGGCCGCCTGCGAGGCTGCAAAGCAGGAGACCATCCGCAGATTTTTCAGGTACAGGTGCGAATACGTCATGGGGCTTACGGACATTGAGACAGTCAACAGGGCCCAGGTGATCATGCAGGAACTTAACATTTCCGAGACCGACAGGAAAGTCGTCGAACCCGCCCGCAAGGCAGCCGAGGAATGCCGCGCCTCAAACAAGGGGAACGAGGGAGTCTTCTGCGGAGCCTCGCTCGAGCTCAAGACAGGGAAAATTATAACTGGCAAGAACTCCCCGCAGTTCCATGCATCTTCAAGCCTAGTCCTGAACGCAATAAAAATCCTAGCTGAAATTCCTGACAGGATCCACCTGCTCTCCCCTCAGATCATCGAATCGATCCACAGCTTCAAGAAGAACATCCTCAGGACAAAGACACCCAGCCTTGATCTGGAGGAGACTTTGACGGCACTTTGCATAAGCGCCATCACGAATCCCACCGCACAGGAAGCAATGGAGAAACTGAAGGATCTCCACGGCTGCGAGATGCACATGACCCATCTGCCCACCACCGGCGATGAAGGCGGACTCAGGAGACTCGGTGTCAACCTGACGACAGATCCGAATTTCGGATCCAAGAATCTTTTCCTGAAATAAAATTTCCCGTACGGGAAATTTTATAAATCTATGTTATAATAGAAAAATTTTAATAACATGAAAATTTTCATATTATCATGACAAAACATATATTTGTTACCGGAGGAGTTGTCTCTTCGCTAGGGAAAGGAATCACGGCCGCTTCAATAGCCTTCCTTCTCAAACGGCGCGGGTACCGCGTAAAAATGCAGAAGCTCGATCCCTACCTCAACGTAGATCCTGGCACGATGTCGCCGTACCAGCACGGTGAAGTATATGTGACCGACGACGGTGCGGAGACGGATCTCGACCTAGGACATTACGAGCGGTTCGCCGAGATCACTTGTTCCCGCGACAGCAACTACACCACCGGCAAGATCTACAGCTCCGTCATACAGCGCGAACGCGAAGGCGGATATCTCGGTAAGACCGTACAGGTGATCCCGCACATCAGCGATGAGATAAAGAAGGCGATATCGCAGCTTGATGGTAAGGACGTGGACATCGCAATCACCGAGATAGGCGGAACCGTCGGCGACATCGAATCCCTTCCCTTCCTCGAGGCGATAAGGCAGTACAGGCATCAGATCGGGCGTGAAAACGGCCTTTTCATGCACCTGACCCTTGTCCCGTATATCCGCGCGGCCGGCGAAATGAAGACAAAGCCTTCCCAGCAGTCCGTCGGAATCCTCCAGGAGATCGGTATCGTTCCGGACATCCTGGTGTGCCGATGTGAACGTCCGCTTTCCGATGAGCACAAGGAGAAGCTCTCCCTCTTCTGCAATGTCAAACGGGAACTTGTCATAGAGGAGCAGGATGTCAAGAACTCCATCTACGAGGTGCCAATAGAACTTGCAAAACAGGACATAGACAAATACATACTCGAACTCTTCCACATGCACGTCAAGGATCTGAAGATAGACGACTGGATCCAGATGGTAAACACCGTGGTCAGCCCGAAATCCGGGGAAATTGAGATTGCCGTGGTCGGAAAATACATAAGCCTCAGGGATGCGTACAAGAGCATCTACGAAGCGCTGACGCATGGCGGTATCGCAAACGACGTGAGGGTGCATATCAGGATGATAGAGTCGGAGGACATAGAGAAGGACGGCGCTGAAAAATATCTTTCCGGAGTGAACGGCATTCTCGTGCCCGGCGGATTCGGCGACCGCGGAATTCCCGGCAAGATAGATGCTATAAGATACGCCCGTGAAAATAAAATTCCGTTCCTCGGGATCTGCCTTGGGATGCAATGTGCTGTCATTGAATTCACCAGGAACGTTTTGGGCCATGCAACCGCCAACAGTTCGGAATTCGATCCAAACACATCTCATCCCGTCATCGCCCTCATGGAGGATCAGAAGAAGATCACGGCAAAGGGCGGGACAATGCGTCTTGGGCAGTATCCGTGCGTCATCAAGGACAAGACAAAGGCTGCCCTTGCATACGGTTCACTCAAGATAAACGAACGCCATCGCCACCGCTACGAGTTCAATCCCCTCTTCAAAGCCGAATGTGAAAAGCATGGGATGATATTCTCCGGAACCTGTCCAGATAATAATCTCACTGAAATCATCGAGCTTTCAGGGGATCATCCATGGTTCGTGGCATGCCAGTTCCATCCGGAATTCAAGTCCAGGCCCCTTTCGGCGCATCCCTTGTTCAGGGATTTCATAAAAGCCGCTGCAAAGAAGCAGGCCTGACTTTCAGCCCATTAAGGGAACCCTTAAGCCTTTTCACTTGTCTTTCTGATATTGATCAGCATGACTAGGAGATAGGAGACAAGCGCAACCAGCGACAATGCTTTCAATCCGATGGCCATGGAAAGAAATTCCATAAGCCCGCCGGTGACAGCTCCCAGAAGATTCCATCCCAAGGCCAGGTTGGGAGAAGAGCGTTTTTTAAAGCATAGGGCAAAACAGGCTGCCGCAAAAAACAGAGGCGTGCCAATATAACCCACCGAGGCGATCAGCCTCAAGACAAAGTTATCAACCAGCAACGCCTGCGTAGGGATAAAGTAAGTGGCCGCAAGAGTGACAATCAGACCTCCCATTGCAAACCTCCAGCTCATAGGCTTGACTTGCGTGAGAAGTGTGGAAACCAGAATCATGGCAAGGACCGATGCGAACACAACTGCACTTGTAAGCCATGTAGCTCCCCAGACCAGGGTCATTGCCACCACCAGTTTTGTTTCCAGTAGAAGAAAGGCCAGTCCAAACAAGAACATTTCCGTGTCAATGGTCCTTATATTTTTGAAGCTATGTTTCATTTCCGGAGAAACAAAAAACACGCTGACGACTCCTAGCAGAAGGAAAACTGAAATCAGGATGAGATAGAATCCGCTCACGCCCCGATCGCGGAGATAAAGGTAGGGCCAGTCGTCATTGGGAAGCTCAAGCTTGGGCAGTGTTTCAGCAAAATACAGGGCCTCTTTTTCCTGATCCTGGGGAACTATATGGGAAAAGGCGGGGCCGGCCATATATATCTTGTTAAAAAGGGATGAATATTTTTCCTGCACGAGCGGAAGCTTTTCGAATGTATGCGCCAGCATGCCGATCAGCCGGGTGTGGATATAATCAGAAGATGCCATGAAATACAGGATCATTCCTCCGTCAGATGTAAGGTGGGATTTCGCCGCCCGCAGGCAGTCTGTCGAGTAGACAAAATTATCCAGCCTTACATTTGAAAGCGCGGAAAGCTTTGTCATGGAGTCCAGAGTACCGAAAACAATCAGGTCATACTTTTTCCCGGTATTGTTCAAGTATTGCCTGGCATCGGTATTGATTACATTGACTCTGGGAGATGAATAAGGATGGCCGGGATGATCCTGTCCTAGCTTTATTATTACCGGATCAATTTCAACGGCATCTATCTCCTCTGCGCCTTCGTCCAGCAGGACGGCGACATCGTTGCCTGTGCCTGCACCCAGCACGAGCGCCCTCCTCGGCGGATGCTTTAAGAGACGATAAGGGAAATGATAACCTTCCCGGGCATCATTCTGCCATTTGAAGTTAAGAGTGTCCACCCTGTCCAGTTTTGTCGGCACCTGATGGAATGATCCATTTGCCAGCACAATGAAAAATGATTGATCCGTCGATTCACGGAGCGATATGGCATAGTAGGGGCTGTAGACCATCGCGCGCTCGGTTTTCACAACCATGACGATCAGGCCGGCCGACATAAGCAGATAGAGTATGCGGCCCCATTTCTGCCAGATGAAATATGTAAATCCCAAAACAACAATAATTCCAAACCATGTCCATGGAAATGAATTCAGCAGATTAGTGAATGAAAACGCAACTACTCCCAGAAGCGATCCGGACAGATCCCAGAAGTAGCCCCATAATGCCGAAGATTGTTTTTGAAAAATGTTAAGGCGATTGGCAAGGACCTGGCCAAGAGGGATAAATGTCAAAGCGCAAAGGATGAATCCTGCAATGATCGGGAAATAGACGGAGTTGAATACGGGCGCCTCCTTCGGCAAATCATAGTAGAGCAGCCACAAATGCTCAGACGGCGTGCTCGCAGTAAAGACAATCCGGCTCATGGCGCCTGCTGCCGCTATCAATATTAAAAGGGATACCGGCCACATCCATAGGAGGCTCCGCCTCTCGGCACGCAGGCAGCCCAATCCCAATCCAAGAAAGGATCCCAGCAGGATCAGATTTGGGAAATAGGCAAGGACTCGTACCTGGCCGGGCAGCCATCGTATTAGTGCCAGCTCCTGGAATAGGATTAAAAATGATATCAGGCCAATTTCAAAGGCGGTAAAGCTTAAATTCTTTGATCTGCCGTCATGGGCTGCTGTAAGGACCATTAATATCCAATCATTTGTCAATTTAAGAGGTTCTCTGAGGTTAAAATAATCTGGAAATGGTAAAGATTCAATGGACAGCTTGAAATCCCCAGCTCATTATGGATATATTAGCCAATGAGAAATATTATCATTGAAGAAAGTCATAATATAAGATTTTGGAACAAAATTTTATGCCGAACAAACAGCTTGAAAGCTTCCTGAGCTATCTCCGGAATGAACGACAGTCCTCAGAACATACTGCACAGAGCTACCGTATGGACATCGAGCAGTTCGCCAGGATGGTCCTGAAGAAGGACATCCGGGAGAATCCCGAGTCCGTGAACTGGAACGACGTCAGCGTATTCAGCGCCAGGCTCTTCGTCATGGAACTCCAGAAGAATGATATCACCAAGACTTCCACCCTCAGGAAAATCTCCTCCCTGAGATCCTTTTTCAGGTTCATGGTGCGGGAGGAATTAGTCAAGCAGAATCCATTCTCCGGCCTTACATCTCCAAAAAAAGAAAAACGCCTTCCGAAATACATGTCCGTGGATGAGGTGGGGAAACTTCTTGACGCACCGGCAATATTCTGGAAGGAAGCGAAGGACAACAAGACATCCAAGGATGATGATTCTGCGAACTTCGCAGCCGCCAGGGATTCCGCCATCCTCGAGGTGATCTACAGCGGCGGGCTCCGTATCAGCGAGGCTCTGGGATTGAACATGGGCGATGTAGATCTCATCAGCGATATCATCAAGGTGAAAGGCAAAGGCAAGAAGGAACGGATAGCTGCCCTCGGGAAACCCGCTTCAATGTCCCTTTCAAGTTATTTCAAGATCCGCGAAATCCGCAACGCCAGCGCAAACCAGGGATCTCCTGTCTTTGTAAACAAGGACGGAACAAGGATCTCCTCCCGTTCGTTCCAGAGGAATTTCAAGCAGTATCTGGCGACGGCCGGACTGCCTGCCGACATGACGCCGCACAAGCTGCGCCACTCGTTCGCGACGCACATGCTGAACGCCGGTGCCGACATGCGGAGCGTACAGGAACTCCTCGGCCATGCAAACCTGAGCACTACACAGATCTACACGCATGTGACCGCCGAACGTCTCAAAGTCGAATACTCCAAGGCCCATCCCCGGGCGAAATGAAATATTCGCAGGCTCCTATTTCTCAATGGTGCGGCTGATGTTTTTCCTGTATTTCCCGGGAGGTGTCCCGACTGCACGCCTGAATGTCCTGCTGAAATGGTACTCACTTGAGATTCCGATCAGTCCGGATATCTCCGACATCGGCAGATCGGTGGATCGCAGAATGCTTTTCGCGACGGTCATCCTTTCACGGTTCAGAAGTTTCACCAGCGGCATTCCGAACTCCTCCTTTACAAGATGGCAGGTTCTCGAAGGCGACAGATGGAGGTGATTGGAAAGATCCTTGAGAGTCATGCCGGATGGTATTTTCTTCCTGATGAACTTGATAATCATGCTCCTGCGTGTCCGGGGAACTTCATCTTCTTCCTGGCCTACCCAGGCCGTAAGGCCTCTTGAGAAAATGACAAGCATTCCGGCGATGCGCCTGATCTCGGCGGAATCCGGACTGGCAAGCCTGCAGTATTTGCGGTAACCCTCAGGGGTGAAATCCTTCCTCCTGCCGGCTTTCCCGGAGCCCTTCCATTTTCCAGAGAAAAGGGTCGCCGCATGGAGACCTTTGACCCTTATCGGAACCACTATCTCCTTCACTCCCATATGGCATTCATGGACGAAATAAGCCTTCTCGGAAGAACCTGCCATTGCGTTGACCTTGTCCATGCAGTGCCTTATGCAGACGTCCCTGGGAGAAGACATGCAGATCGGGCAGCGGCGGTGCGACTGCCTCCTGGCTCCCAGCAGCGATTTCCCTTCGGAATCGCAGAAGATCCTGTTCAGGTCGTGCACGGTAATTGTCATCCCGAGCAACTCCTCCAGCTCCAGGATGCTCTCTTCCGTGATATCGGTGTTTTGCGGATACTTTAACATAATTATAGCAATATAGGGCAAATTAACGGCAAAACAAGTCATTTACAGGATTCCCAAAATGCATTATTGTGAAGGTATTGAAAAAGAACTGCTGGCAAAAGAGCCGGACTGGACAAGAAAGGAGGACACAGATGAAAAAATACAAGGTCAGCCGCGGATGCACGCATTGCGGGACATGCATCTTCGAATGCCCTAAGTCGGCGATAAGCATTGATGATGCCGGGGCGCATATCGACATGGGAAAATGCGTCGGATGCGGGATCTGCGCTGACAACTGCGCTTCGGAGGCAATCACTTCCGTGGAACTGGGAGATAAAACAGAAAATCAAATAAAGGAGGAACTAAGATGATCAGCATGGAAAAGAAGGGCAATTCGATCAGGGAGCCTGAGCGCAGGCTGCAGGTGTCAGGGGAATACGATGTGATAGTCGTTGGAGGAGGCATGGCTGGATTCGGAGCCGCGATGGCTTGCGCACGCCGCAAATGCAGGACGCTGCTGATCGAGAGGGAATCATCGCTCGGTGGCCTTGCCACCATAGGACTGGTCAATATTCCCCTTGATTTCATTTCCGGCATAGGCAGGGAGATGATGGACGAGCTGAAGCGCATCGACGGTGAATGGCACAGGAACTCGGATCCGGAGAAGCACAAGCTGGTGCTCGACAGGATGATTATCTCTTCCGGCTGCGATCTCCTGCTGGTCACGCATGTTGCGGAAGTTCTGGTGGAAAAAGGCAGGATTACCGGCGTCGTGGTCGAGAGCAAGTCTGGACGCCAGGCCATTCTGGCAAAAAGAGTGATCGACTGTTCCGGCGATGCGGATGCTGCCTTTTTCGCGGGATGCGAATGCATGAAGGGGCGCCCGGAGGACGGAAAGCACCAGGCATGTTCGCTTGAGTTCAGGCTCGGTGGCGTAGACTGGGATGCATATGTCAATTCAGATCTCAAACGCGATGATCCGCGCTGGGAAACCACGATAAGGAAGGCCCTGGAATACGGGGAACTTGCCTATGAGGTTGACAACCACCTCAACTGGATGACGCATGTTCCGGGCCGGCCCCAGCACTGCGGGATGGACGAGGTAAGCATCTGTTTCGCGCATTCACGCAACTGCCTGCCATTGGACAACAGGGATCTCACAAGAATGTACCTTGAAGGACGTGAACAGGCTGACATGCTCTGGCGTTTCATGCGTGGCAGGATTCCGGGTTTCGCGAGGTCATGGCTCATCGATACGGCGACACTGCTCGGTGTGAGGGAGACGCGACGCGTGGTCGGCGAATACATAATAACCGCCAAAGATCTCTGCCAATGGAGGAATTTCGACGACGTCGTCTGCATATCCGGACATGGATACGATTTACATGGTCCTGACAGCCCGGGAAACATAAAGTGGGCGAAGTTCGAACATGAGGGAAAGGAGATATATGGAATATGCCATACTGGATTCGGTTCGACTAAGATGCCTCCCGGAGGAAAGGACTCCCTCACTGACGGATTTGGCAGAAAAGGCGCGGAAATGAAATTCCCTAATCCGGCCTATTACGATATACCATACCGCTGCCTCGTACCTGTTGGCATCGACAATATCCTTGTGGCCGGAAGATGCCTGTCATCTGATTTTATGGCGCAGTCCGGATGCCGACTGGTCCTTGCCTGTCTCAATCTCGGGGAAGCGGCGGGAATCGCCACGGCAATCTCGCTGCAACAGGATATTGCTCCAAGAAAGGTCGGAAGGATCGAGCTTCAGAATGAAATGATCAGATCGGGCTGCAATATAGGACAGGGCTTCAGGGAAATTCCCGGAATAGACAGGAGCCTCGTCAAAAAAACGGTTGCGGCATGATAGCCGCCGACATGGGTGCATAGGAAGTCCGGCCATGCGGCCCCAGGCTCGCTCAGATATGCACCCATGTCACTGCGGATCGCTCATATTGATACAATCCTCACATTCATATTCTTTTTGTCCATACGCATGCTTGACTATTTATTAATGCCATTTACAGTATCATTATAAGTACTTATTATGATACCATATGGAGATAGAACATGAATGCGCTTGCATCGGCTGAAATAAAACGGAGAGGGATTGCCGCGGTCGATCCGCTTCTCGGGAATGGGCCTGTCCATATCATTAAGAACAACCTTCCAAGCTACGTGGTCATCTCCGGAAAGGACTACCAGCAACTCATCGATGATCTCACCGAGGCAAGACTTGCTGCATCAGAGACGGATATCAAGTCCGGAAGAGTCCATAAGGGCACCTTGAAACAACTCATGTCTGAAATCGATAAGGAAGATTAAGCGGGCCTGGCCCGCAATCCAAACTCGAAATCCGAAACAATAATAGATAAAATTCAAATGTTTGAAAATTTTAAACTTCGATTTTCGGATTTGTTCCGTATTTCATGCTTCGAGTTTCGAATTTTACATACGCTTAAAACGTAGAACCCTGAAACAAAGACACTTAACATGTATTCCCTTGTCTGGACCGATACTTTCCTGAGAACGGCAAAAAGGTTCTTTAAAAAACATCCTGAGCTTAAACCTGTCTTTGAAGACGTCGCAAGAAAGCTTCAGGAGAATCCCCAAAATCCATCCCTGCGCTTCCATCATCTGAAAGGTATCCACAAAGGCAAATCCTCTGTAAGCCTCACCTACTCATACCGGATTGTCATAACGATAGAAATCACCGCAAAGGAAATATTCCTCCTCGACATCGGCAGCCACGACAAAGTCTATAAATAAATTTTGCAGAACAAATTTTATAAGCTGATATGATTTTTTGATATTATTACTTGCAGCTCATTATCAATAACTTATACTGCAACGACCACTAAGAACTCGGATTATCTTCTCAACCCAGACAGATGGCCAAAAGGCGGGAATTACCTGTATCTTGAAGTTCTTTTCCTGATTTGTTTTCCAATCCAAGTGGGATTTCTTCTCATATCTAAGACTGCTATAACAGACACCCTTTCTTCGTCTATGCTGTAATAAATTGCGAATGGGAATCTTTTTGAAAGCATCCTGTGGCAATCAAAACATTTGATGTGAATGCCGGAATAAAACCTGAGTGATTCAAGATCGGCAATTAGTGAATCGATGAAGTATTGACCAACACCTGCTTCACGATTATTATAAAACAACTTGCCAGCGTCGAGATCAGAGAAGGCATCTTCGGAAATAATGACTTCTCTTGGATTCATTTACGAAAATGGTCTTTCAACTGATCCAAAGAAATGAATTTCATTTTCCCTTTGGCTATTTTTCCCTGACGTTCCTTAAGAACTCTGCCATGCCATTCAGGAGATTTGATGTTTTCCTGTTCGGAAGAAAGCATGTCCCATAAAATCTCCATAGTCTGGATTCGTTCAATTGTGGACATTTCCTTGAGCTCTGCAATACTCATTGCCTGTCTCCAAAAACTGATAGAATTTTTAATACTGGCGGAAAGGTAGCCGGAGGTGGAGCATAAATCAAGTCAACCAGATTAAAAGACACCGGTTTCCTATTTTAATCCGCGCAGATGCGAGCTAAGTCGAATATTCCAAGCCCTTCCCCTGGCAGAATTTATCAAATCTCCCTGTTCAGGAACTCGGTGCTTTCCAGCTTCATCCTCAATGCGTTTACGAATTTCGCACCATCGGAACCGTCAACCACACGGTGGTCGGCGCTAACCGTAACCTTCATCATGTCGCGGACAACAACCTGTCCATCACGGACTACCGGAGTCGGCATTGCAGATGAAACTGCGAGAATCGCAGATTCCCCGGGATTTATGATTGCTGAGAAGTTCTCTACGTTCAGCATCCCCATGTTCGAAATCGTGAAAGTCCCGCCCTTCATCTCCTCGGGCTGGAGCTTGCCTGTCCTTGCCTTTTCTGCGAAGTTCGCAACTTCCGACTGGATCTCGTCAAGAGCCTTCTTGTCGGCATTCCTGATAACAGGAACGACAAGGCCGCTTTCCAGGCTGACAGCTATTCCGATATTCACCTTGGATTTATATTTAGCAGTAATTCCGTCGCTTTCTGCGTTCATCATGGGAAATTCTTTAAGGGCAAGGGCGACTGCCTTGATGATAAATACATTCACGCTCAGGTTGATCCCCTGCTCTTTCAACGCCTGCCGTTTCTTTACAACTTCTGTCATGTCGATCGAAACAGTCACATAGAAATGCGGAATGCGCTGCTTTGATTCAGTGAGACGGCGTGCAATGATCTTCCTCATGTTTGAGAATTCACGGGGTTTCTCGGAGGCCGCAGACTTGACATCGGCAAGAGTGACACGACCATTGTCGCCACTTCCCTCAATCGCGAGAAGTTCGAGCTTCTCCTTCTTTGCAAGGTTGAAAGCTGTCGGGGTTATCAGCTTCTTAAGATATCCTGAGCTTTCAAGATATTTCCTCACATCCGCTTCCGTGACGCGTCCGACATCACCGCCTGTGCCCGTCACCTTGTCGAGAGCAATCAGGTAATCCGCAGCGAACTTCCTCGCCCTGGGTGACGGCTTTGGCTTGAATGCGGGAGCTGCTGGAGCGGAATAGACCTGTTGCTGGACCTGCTGTACTGCGGACGTAGCGGCTGATTTGACAGATGGCGCCGCTGGCGCCGGTTTCTTTGCCTCAACCTTCTTTTCAGGCGCCTTCGGCGTCTCAATCTTCGGGATTTCCTCGCCGGGATTCCCGATGACGGCGCAAGTGGCCATCACGGGAACTTCCTTGCCAGCAGGGATTATTATCTTGAGAAGCGTCCCTTCGAACTGCGATTCGACCTCAAGTACCGCCTTGTCGGTCTCGACCTCGAAAAGGATGTCCCCTTTCTTGATCTTGTCGCCTTCCTTGACGCGCCATTTCTCTATCTTGACAGTCTCTTCGGACTGACCGAGCTTGGGTATCGGAACTAAAATTGACATGTTCACCTCATTATTTAGAAATACATTCTTTTAAACAGGATAACAGGATTTACTGGATTACTATTCAAATCTTTTAAATCCTTAACCTTTCGCTTAACCTGAACTTTTTCTTCTCCAAAGTTTATCAGAAGCCCAATAGGCTTATCAGTTGCCACAAGATAGTTCACTAATTGAGCCTCATGAACCTTTGCCAGCTGCTGCACGGATTTCAGTTCGACAATCACTCTGTCTTCAACCAGAATATCCGCTACAAATTGCCCAACTGGCTTGCCATCATAAAGAACATTTATTGGCTTTTGAGCTTCGAACTTCAATCCTGCCTTTTCCAATTCAATCAGCAGGCATTTCTCATAGACTGACTCCAAATAGCCAAATCCCATCTTATTATATACATTATAACAGCAACTGATTATTTTTTCTGTTATTTCCTTATGTGCATAATCCATAATTATTTATCCTGTCAATCCTGTTATCCTGTCTGAAATTCTTATCTTATTTCAAGCTTCTTGCTGCTGCTACCATATCTTCCACCGACGGCAGGAAGGCCTTTTCTAACGAATACGCCTGCGGGGCGATTCCGTTCTTCGCACCGACCTTCACTACAGGAGCATCAAGGTGATCAAAACAATTTGCAGTCACCTGCGCAACGATCTCGCCTGTATAACTTCCGATGTCGACACACTGGCTTATCGCGACGCAGCGTCCTGTTTTCCTCACGGATTCAAAGACAGTCTGCCAGTCAAACGGAACAAGCGTCCTTGGATCAATTATTTCAACGCTGATCCCTTCTTCCTCGAGCTTATTGGCTGCCTTGATGGCATCGACAACAGCCGGTCCCCAGACCACAAATGTTACGTCCTTGCCTTCCTTTACGATCTTCGCCTGACCGAACGGGATGAAGTATTCTTCCTCGGGAACAACATCCTTGTTTCCGTAGAGGAGCTGACCTTCGACGAAGATTACCGGATTGTCATCACGGATTGCCGTCTTGATGAGCCCTTTCGCATCGTAGGCATTGGAGGGATATGCGACATAAGTTCCGGGGATGTGGCAGAACATCGATTCAAGCGACTGCGAGTGCTGTCCGCCGTATCCTTTGCCACCGCCGACGCTGCAGCGTATGACCATCGGGACTTTGACATTGCCACCGGTCATGTAATGCCATTTCGCCGCCTGGTTGGAAATCTGGTCGGATGCCATAAGCGCAAAATCCATATACATCAGCTCGACGACAGGACGATATCCTGTCATTGCCATCCCAACTCCGGTACCGCAGATGCAAGCCTCGGATATCGGCGTATTGAAAATGCGGCCTCGTCCGAAATATTCAAGAAGCCCCTTGGTGAGCTTAAATGCACCGCCATAGTCCGCAACGTCTTCTCCATATACTACGACACGCGCATCACGTTCCATCTCCTCGAGGATTCCCTCCTTGATGGCATCTCGGTAATTGACCCTGCCCTCGGAATCACGTTTGATTGACGGACGCGCTCCCTTCTTGTCGATCTTCTGATAGGCTGAAGGAACTTTTTCGCAGACACTGTCGGTATACATGTATTTGATGACATCCTTCGGATCCGGATCAGCGGAATCAACTGCCTGTCTTGCGGCCTTGGCATTTCTTTCAGCAACCTTCTTCTCAAGCGCATTGAGGACGTCCTCCTTGAAGACTCCTTCATCCAGCAGACGTTTCCTGAATGCCGTCACAGGATCAACCAGCTTCCATCTCTCTTCCTCGTCCTTCGTCCTGTATTCATTTCGCGGATCGGAAAGCGAATGTCCGTAGTAGCGGTATGTGTTGAGTTCGAGCAGAACAGGGCCGTTTCCTTCCGTTGCAAGTTTCTTTGCTCTAACAAGGGCTTCACGAACAGCCATGACATCCATGCCGTTCACGACCTCGGCGTGCATGTTGTCGTTGTCGAATCCTGCAGCCCTTCTTGCGAGACAGTCTACTCCGGTGACTTCACCGTCGGCGCGGCCTGTCATTCCGAAATGGTTGTTGACGATGCAATAGATTATCGGGAGACCGATATTGATGCTTGTAAGCTTCTTGTTTGTAAACTGGTCCTGGGCGGCCCAGTTGAGCGCTTCAAGGACTACGCCGTTTGCATACGCACCATCTCCTGCAAAGCAGCACACGACCTTGCCCTTGTTCTCCTTGTTGATGTCGATACGGCAGGTCATTGAGGCGCCGGTCGCGATTGGAACCCCGCCGCCGACGATCGCATTGGCACCGAGATGCCCTACTCTGAAATCGAAGATGTGCATGCCGCCGCCGCGGCCTTTGCCATAACCGGCCTCTTTTCCGAAAAGCTCTGCGATTGTGCGGAAAACATGATCCTGCATCACGGCTTCAAGAAGAGTCTCGCCTGCGAGATTCACAAATTCCGGACAGCGTTCCTTAAGTTCCTTCTCGTTCATCTTGCGTATCGCGAAATATCCCTTGGAGATAGAGTCGCCGTGTCCGCGGTGGGTGGAGGTTATGTAGTCGGATATGTTGAGTATCGAACATGCTCCTGCGCAGGTCGCCTCCTGTCCAATGGAAAGATGTGTAGGACCGCGGTACTCATAATCCTTGATGCATTCGTAGGCACCGGTGCGCAGCTTGAGGATCATCTCTTCGAACTCACGGACAACAAGCATGCACTCGTAGAGTTCAAGTATCTCCTCTTTTTTAACTGCTCCATCCTTGAGATCATCCTTGATCATCCTGTTGTAGGAATAGCCTTCGATGTCACGAAGCTTGTATGTGCGTTTTTTAAAATCCGGTCCGAGATCGCTGTAATAATTACCCATTGTATTCTCCTCATTTTCTATTTTTAATTTTCGATTTTGATTCAATCTTCAAGTCAGCACCTCAATCCCTTTTTTCTTAAGTTCTCTGGCAAAAGCCGAAGAAAGCGAAGAATCGGTAATAACAACATCTATATCTGACAACGAACCGCTTACTGCAAATGACTTTTTACCGAGTTTGGAACTGTCGGCAAGGAGTATCGCCTTCCCTGCCCTCTTTAAGATCAGTTCCTTTGTAAAAGCTTCGTCGGCGTCTGTAGTTGAAATTCCGTCTTCAATGGTGAAGCCAATAGTTCCAAGGAAAGCCTTGTCGACGTGCAAGGTTTCGATGATCTTTGCGGTGAGCGGTCCGACAAGAGTCCTGCTGAGCGGACGGAACTTGCCACCGACTATTATGAGGCTGTGCCCGCTTTCCATGAGTTCAGCCGCTGCCATGAGCGAGTTTGTAACGACTGTCAGGCTTTTTTTCGCACCGAGTATTTTCGCAAGGGCCAGAACAGTGCTACCTCCATCGAGATAGATAGTATCCTTGTCTTCGATAAGACCAAGTGCGAGTTTCGCAATCCTCTCCTTCTCTTCCGGACGGATCGACTCTTTCTCATTGAAGACCGGCTCGTGTTCGGAAAACTTCATCTTGACCGCCCCGCCGTGCACGCGTTTGATCTTGCCTTGCTCCTCGAGCGAAAGCAGGTCTCTCCTGACAGTCGCCTCTGAGACATCAAGCTTCAGGCTGAGTTCGGAAATGGTCTTGGCCTCTTCGCCAAGTTCGGCGAGGATTATTTCCTCCCTTTCAGGTGTCAAAAGTTTTCTTTTAGAGTCCATATTTTCACCACGAAGCACACGAAGGGCAAATGCCTATATGTTATTTATTTTGCAATATTATGACATGTTATGCAATATTATGCAAGCTTGGTTTTTAAAATCGCAGGCTTTTATTGAAAATTTATGATTATGGACATATATTATGTACATAAAGAAGGATATCAACATGAAGCAATTGAGTGTAAAAGAAGCCAGGGCGCAGTTCTGTACGCTGATTGATGCGGTTTCAAACGGCGAAACTGTTGTCATCACGCGTCATGGCAAAAAGATTGCAGGACTGTCGCCATATCATGAAAACAAGAAGCGCCTACCCTCGATGAGGAAATTCCGCGACAGCATCAAGATAAAAGGCGAAACTCTCGGAAAGACCTTGCTGAAACAACGTGAAGAGGAAAGGTTCTAATCATGTTTTACGCGGACACCTCCATCGTTGTCTCATATTATTGCGCCGAAGAGAAAAGTTCTGAAGTTGAAAAACTGCTCACAAGCTCCGATGATATCGCCATCAGCAAACTTGTGGAACTCGAGTTCTATTCCGCCCTGTCACGCAAGGTCAGGGAGAAAGCTATCTCGGCTAAAGACGCCCACAGGATATCCTCACAGTTTGAACTTCATATGAAAGGGGATTATTTCACTGTAATTCAGATTGAACCTTCGCATTTCGCAATCGCCAGAAACTTTATCTCGAGCTTCGACAACGCTCTCAGATCCCTGGACGCGCTGCATCTTGCGACCGCCTTCTCAAACAACATTCCTATCGTCACATCCGACATGAACCTTGCGAAATCCGCAGGATTACTGGAACTTGATTACAGGTTAATCTAATGCGCATGTCTTGTAGTTTCTAAAAAAAAAGCGCCTCCGGAGTGGAGGCGCTTTGAAATCCTGGAAACTATCAGAGTCTTATTTTACGGCCTTGAACTCTACAAGCGTCATCGTAGTATCCATGCCGGACATCTTGGATACATTCTTGACAAGGTGGTCGAGAACGTCGTCGCAGGTCCACATCTTGCTGGTCATCTTCATGCCCTGCTGTTGCATCTCAACCTCATACCAGTTGCATTTGTAGGTCTTGCCTCCGACCTTCAGATCCTCGGTCCCCTTGTTTATGACCTTGCAGTTAGGCATCTGTTCAGGACTGACAGGCTTGACCTTTGCTTTCTCTATCTTGGCGGGTTCAATTACACTCAATACGTTCTCCTGAGGAGCCATTCCAGGTATTGCCATGCTGGTCTTCATCTCAAGAACAACTTTTTCCGGGGTGACTTCCTTGAGAGTAGTGGTCATGGTCGACTTCATGTTCTGCGGCATGGACATTTCCATCTTGATCAGCGTGCCCGGCTTATACTTGGACCATTCGAGATAGCGGGGATTGTCAACCTTCTCCTGGGCAAGGACTGTTGAGCATACGGCGAAAACCGCGACTGCAGCCACACAGCATTTGAACATTCTTCCGATCATTTCAAGTCTCCTCTTTTGTTTATTGGTCGCATAATATATTTCTACAATCGTGATAGTCAATGAAAAGACCCGGGCAGTCCTAGTTGGATGCGTATTTGTCATAGAATTTCGGAGTTACCTTCTTCGCGTAGAAGGGATATTTCTTCTTCTGCTCCTCGGTCGCGTTTTCCGGGATGTAGAGCCAACGCCTGTAGAGCCAGAGGTATTGGTCGGGATACTGTCGTATGAGCTCCTCGTTGATCACCATGATATCCTGGACAAGCTCCTCGTCGCTCTTATAGTCCGCAGTGGCCTTCGGGAGCTCGACGACAAACGTCTCGCAACGCCGGCCCCTGCGGATACAGCCGCCCACGGCCACAGGAGTATTGAGCTTCCTTGCGAACATCGCAGGCGCACGGCTGGTCGGTACGGGCAGTCCGAAGAAATTTACAAATATTCCTCCATCCCTGACTCTGCTGTTCTGGTCTACAAGAGTGGCAATGAAGAAACCTTCCTTGAGAGCCTTGATCATCCCTTTCACTGCACCCTTGTCGGGTATTACGCGGCTTCCTTCTGAAACCCTCCCCGAATGTATTAACCCGTTCAGGAAAATATTGTTGAGAGGGCGCACCACCACTGCGAAGGGGATGCCGGAGTCATGCTTGAACTTGAGACCTGCGAGCTCCCAGTTGCCGATATGCGGAGTCGCCCATATTAGTCCGTGTCCGGCCTTCCTGTACTTCTCAGTCAGGTTCCGTTCTTTCTCAGAAAAGTCAACGTAGTCCTCAATCTTTTTCGGCCTGTCGATGAACCAGAAGAACTCCAGCAGGGCAAGTATGAGGTTTGATGTGCTCCGCGAGGCTATGCCGCGGATTTCGCAGTCATCTTTTTCAGGGAAAGCAACCTTGATGTTCGCGCAGAGCAGCCTCTTGACTGACGGCAGCAGAAAAACCAGCGCTCCTGCGAATTTCGCAACTGGGAAAAGCATGGAATGGGGAAGCATCCTTATGAACCAGTAAAGAGGAAGCGCTGCCATGTATTCAATAAAATACCGGACATACAATATTGATTTGGGAATCTTCATATCACCAGTTTCGGATTTCGTGCTTCAAGTTTCGGATTTTCAAGAAACCGCCTTGCCTCTTCTCCTGTGCGGGATGGGCGTAAAGACCGGTCTGCCATCGGCGTTCTCCCTGATCCCCAGGCTGAAAAGAAGGCTTTTCCGGCATGTGATCGCGATATTCTGGGCAAGGTGCATCTTCCTTTCCACCGGACAGTCCCAAAATTCGGCGGCCTTGACAAGCTCAGTGCCCAGATCCGGCTTCACATAAATCAATCCCCAGCTGTCTGCGAGCTCATCCGAATGCACGGTCCCTTCCGGGACTGCAAGATAAAGGTAGTCCGCGACTTCCGCACGCCTGAGCTGTTCGAAGAAACTTCCGTTGTAGACGGCGCGTTCAAGCTTGTCAATCTCCTTAAGGCATTTGTGATATTCCTTGTTTTTGGATTCCTTGTAGCGCCAGCTCTCATATTCATTGAACAGGTTGTCGGTGTCCTTAAGGTTAGGCTCGTTTTTCCTGATTTTAGCTTCAATCGATCTTTTCAGTTCTTTCGCTTCCTTGAGCTGGTTCAGGAGACCTTCATGCCTGGAGCAGTCGGGCCAGCACTCCTCCCTGTTGTTCCTGGTTTCAATGATCAAAGTCTTTTTCGGCAGGAGCTTCCCTCTTCTGCCCACAGACCAGAACGCGGCGACATCCGCACAATACTTTGAAATGCGGGTAGGAACCCTGACGCTGATTGCGTCGGGCTTCTGTGCAACAAGCCAACCAAGAGCGGCTCTTTTCAAGTCGAGAGGCTGAAGGGGGGGCTTCTCCACCCTTTTTTTGACCTGTGGCCTGGTCTGAGTCCTGATCTGAGGCCTGGCCTGAGGTTCCGTTTCATCAAAGCCCAATATGAGCTGATCATCAGCTTTTTTCTTTTTCATTTCAAATCCCTGGATTATTTAAGATGGTTCACTAAGGGCACCTCTAAAATTATACAGGGAAATAAGGCATTTTCAATTGCCAATTTCCGTTTACCAATTTATAATAACCGTTGCAAGATTGAAAACAGAAAGCAAAATCATGAAAAAAACATCCTATTTTCATTTTTTCACATTTCTAATCGGCATGTTCCTTCTTCCGGCACTGATGGGACAGGACAGCCAGGAAATCAAGGCTCCATCAAAAGTGAAAGAGAAGGAAGATTTCCATATTTACCTGCTTATCGGCGGTTCAAACATGCTTGGAAAAGCCACTTTCCCAAAACCGGACAAGGGGGTAGATTCGGAAGTTTTCATCCTTACCTCCAAGAACGAATGGACTTCCGTAGAAGAAATCCAGAAATTCCCTGGCAGGAATCCTGAAGCGGAGAATGTCGGTCCCGGAATACCGTTCGGGAAAGCAATGATGAAGGTTGCCAGGGGCCATGTAATAATAGGGATAGTAAACTGCGCCTCCGAAGATTCGTCCATTTCATCATGGGCAAAAGGCCAGGAGCTTTACGACAAGGCCGTACAGAAGGCAAAAGCTGCCCAGAAAGCTGGCGTGCTCAAAGGGATACTCTGGAACCAGGGAGAACCGGACGCCTTGAAGAAAGATCTCAAGGACTATGCCGATTCAGTTTCAAAGATCATTGAAGACTTGAGGAAAGATCTAGCCCCTGAACTCAAGATACATCCCCTTCCCTTCGTAGGAAGCAAGCTGGTCTCCTTCCCCTTCCCCTCCGACAAGGATAAGGATCAGTTCAAGGAATTCAACGAGACCCTCGAAAAGGTCTTCCTGGAAGTCCAGCGACGCGGACTTGTTGAGACAAAAGGGCTGAAGACTAAAGGCGAAAGCGTCATTTACGACAATGATTCCCTGATAGAGCTTGGAAGGCGTTATGCCGGAGCAATGTCCTATCTCAACGGCAAAGAATAAGCATCAACTTTATTTTTTCCTGCAGAATTCGACTATGGACTTAAGCTTCTGATATGCACGGCCGCTTGAAAGCGATTCCTCGGCCATCGAAAGTGCATCTTCCCACTTGATGGCCTTGCCGGAAACCAGTATCGCCGCTGCGGAATTCAGCACGATTATATCCCGCAGCGGACCAGTTTTCTCTCCGGAAATTATCTCCCGGAAGACTTTTGCATTCTCACGTGGCTCCTTCCCGAGCAGATCAGCCGGCTTTGATTTCGGAATCCCGAGCGTCTTGATCGGATCGAAGTCATATTCATGGATCCCGTTGTTGCGGAGTTCGCAGATGTGCGTGGTGGTGGTCGTCGTTATTTCATCAAGACCGTCATTGCCATGGACGACCATGACGTGCTCCTTGCCAAGGGTCTGGGCCGCCTCCGCCATGATCCGGCAGAGCTTCCTGTCATAGACGCCAATTACAGCTCTTTTTGCATTTGCAGGGTTGCAGAGCGGTCCCATTATATTGAAGACTGTCCTTATGCCAAGATCAATCCTTACAGGCATCGCATGCTTCATGGCAGGATGCAGGTTCGGAGCAAAAAGGAAGGCTATCCCGAGCCTGTTAAGGCAGTATTCCATGTCTTCCACAGGCATATTGATGTTGAAATCTAGCTCTGAAAGGATATCCGCGCTCCCCGACTTGCTTGAAACCGCCCTGTTGCCGTGTTTGGCGACTGTCGCTCCAGCTCCGGCCGCCACAAATGCCGCTGCTGTCGAGATATTGAATGTTCCGGCGCCGTCACCGCCTGTACCGCATGTGTCTATCACATTCTCATCAAGACAGTGTATCTTTATTCCACTTGCGTTCATTGCAGCTGCACATCCCCCGACCTCCTCCGGGGTCTCACCCTTCATCCTGAGGGCGGTGATCCAGGACGCAATCCTGATTGAAGAAAGCTGTCCGCTCATAATCTCCTGCATGACGGTCTTCGCCTCTTCAAAGCTGAGGGATTCCTTCCTTAGAAGCTTCTGGATTGTGATCGGAAATAGCGACATCTTCCATCCTGTTTCAGTTTTTAGTATCGGTGGTATGCACGCCCTTAAGCTTGTTGTAGCTGTTCTGGGCCTGGTTTGCCCACTCATGCTTCGGGAAAAGTTCGATAAAATATCCATACCAATGGACCGCCGCAAGAGGAGCATTTGATTTTTCAGAGCTCAATGCCGCAGTATAGATGAAATATGGAAACTCCTGTGATTCCGGAAAATAGATCACTGCCCGCTCGGCCATCTTCCTCGCCTCGGGATACATATAAAGGTACATCTTGATCTTGAGCGCCTTCTTGACATTCTCCGGTGAAGCAGTCTTGTCAGGCTCCTTGAATCCGTCCTCGGCCATCTTAGTTGTCCAGGCAGGCACCAGCGCCATACCGATTATCAGGGCAATCACGCCAAATATGAGCAGCTTCTTTATCATAAGATCAAACCTGTCGAATTATTTGCATTTAATTTAGCATAAACCAGGCCAGTTGGCAAAGTAGCGGCCGTCAGCCTGCCGCGGCATAGCCTTGTGAAGCCGGGTCGATAGCTGTCAGTCGTCGGCAGCTACAAAGCTTCCCACTGCAAAACCTCTTACTCATGTTTATGAAAAGGTGATATGATTTCCGGACAATCGCTTATCAGTTCAAATCTCCTGAAATCATTCTCATTGAAAGTAAGAATATAATCAGCCTTGGCTTTTCTGGCCGCATACGCAGCCAAAGCATCATAAATCACACCTCCGGAGAGGTTGAGGTCGGACAAGAGGCCGATGACAGCCCTGTAGTCTTTCTCATTGAGATCGATTATTCTTGCGGACTGCGTATTTTTCTCGATCAGAAGTTTTGCCTGTGATGGAGATATCTTCGGACTTGATGGCATGCCTGTCAGGACAGAAAAAAGTTCGGCCAGGGTGTGAGAGGACACAAAAAATCCGATTTTCCCTTCCGCAGCGGTCTTTAGCCAGCGGAACGCCTTTTCATGGTTAGGATGCTTTTCCAGAATGGCCGCAACCAGCACCGAAGTGTCAAAGAGGTAATTCTTCATGTCAGTTCCCGGTTAATTTCCTGATTCTCTTCTCTCGGTCTTCCTTGACAAGATCACCAGAATCACCTATGTCCCCGGAATAGACGGCGAGATCCTCTTTTATCCTCAAAGGATTTTGAGCCTCTTTCGGCTTCAATACTATCTTGTTTTCAGATTCCTCAATATCAAGCACAGAGCCTGCCTTAAGCCCTATGTGCTTCCTCACCGATTGCGGTATAAGTATCCTGCCAAAATTATCAACAAGAACTTCCATGTAGAGTGCTCCTCTTTTATTATTGGCAATATATAATGGCAATTGGCAATTTCAAATTGCCAATCAGGATATTTTCCAAGAAAATACACCTATTTCGTCTGATTCTGCGGTAATCATGTCACCAATGCTTACTGGTCCTATTCCAGAAGGCGTTCCGGTGTAGACAAGGTCGCCCGGAAGAAGTCTCCAGGCCTGGGAGATTTCAAAGACAAGCGTTTCAAAGCTGTTTATCATCTGGCTGGAATTGCCGTGCTGAACAACCTTGCCGTTCACCTTTCCGAAAAAATCCATGTTGTTCAAATCTTTGATATCTTTCTTCTCAACAAACTTTCCGACAGGGGCGCTCTGGTCGAAAGCCTTGCAAAGTTCCCAAGGAAGGCCTTTCGGCAGCAAATACCTCTGGACATCACGCATTGTAAGATCAAAACCCAGAGAAATTCCGGCAACATGATCCAATGCCTTTTTAACTGTTGCCGGACGGCCTTCCTTGCCGATTAGCAGGACAAGTTCAGTTTCATAATGGAATTCTTTTCCATGGGTCGGGAAACTTACTTCGACACCTTCAGGTACCAGGGATGTCTCCGGCTTCATGAAAATGACCGGTTTCTCAGGAACCTGGTCGCTCAGTTCCTTTATATGATCTGCATAATTCCTGCCGATGCAAAATACTCTTCTGGCTTCAAAACTTTTCTTGCCAAGATAAACTTTCATGGAGAATTCCTTAAATTATAGGAGCGCCAGCATCTTGCTGGCAGTTAATAATAGCCGGCAAGACCTGTCCTGAGCTTGTCGAAGGATGCCGGCGCTCCAAAGATTACAAATATTTCTTTATTATCTCAACTGCCTTCCGCAGGTGCGAAGGATCCGCCGCGACCTTCGGATCGTTGATGTTGATCCCGAACCCGCAGTCATACGCCGCCCATTTTCCCTCTATCGCAATCGTGTCGTCATATCCGCACTGTTTCAGCAGGGAAAAGAATCTTGTGAAGTCAGCCTCTTCGAAGCCTGGCGACAAGCGTGATTTATATGTGGCGATGTGCGCATGAGTAATAAGGGAGCTTGCTCCCCTGAAATCCTTGTCCGCTTCATCCTCCATACCCCAGTGGAAGGAATCGGCATGGAGACGGAAACTCGGTATCCCAACCTTATTTACATAGTCCATCGTCCTTTTAATGGAGTTGAGCATGTTGCATTCATTCTTGTTCAGAGGCTCCACCGCAATTATGACATTGTGCTTTTCCGCCTCATCCCCGAGGATCTTCCCAAATTCGACAAGCTGGTCAAAAGCCTTCTTCCTGTCAAAACCCTCCGGGCACTTCCTCGAGCCTCCGGAGCCAAAAACGATCTTTTTGATCCCTGCGGCTTCAGCCCTCTCACAGACCGTGCTCAGATGGAGCTTTATGCTCTGGAGGCTGACCTCCGGACCCGTTATCTTCATGTGTCCCGGCATGAGGCAGTTGACGACCAAACATGGCAGGGGGCTTTTCTGTATCCTGTCGAGTTCGGTCACAAACTCCGCATAGGGCTTGTCGGGCTTGAGAGCTCCGCCGACGCCCATCTCGATGAAATCAAAGCCGGCATCCTTGAGGATCTGTCCGGCATTCGGATCTGCACAAGTTCCTATTTTCATTTTCTTCCTTTCAAAGTTTTGACAGGATAACTGGATTGGCAGGATTGAATTAATTAATCATGAAAATCCTGTAATCCTGTCCAATAATTCTAAATTCTCAATTTCCTGTCTGGTTTTCCAGCCAGAGCTCGAACACTAGCATCGCCCACAGAGGATAGCTGTAGTCGGCCCTGGACTTCTGGTGTTTGGTTATAATTTTTTCAAGAACTTCCTTCTTGAAGTAATTCTCCTTGACGGATTTCCCTTCGAGCAGCCTTTCCTTCAGGATCCCCGCCCATTCCTTCCTGAACCATGAGGCAAGAGGCACTCCAAATCCAAGCTTCCTCCTCTTGAGAAGCTCCGGCGGAATAAGATCAGAGAAGGCTTCGCGGAGGATATGCTTCCTTTCGGTACCATCCTGTTTGTATGAGAGAGGCATTGAAGCAGCGAGTTCGGCTATCCGATAGTCCATGAAAGGACTTCTGAGCTCCAGCGAACATGACATTGATGCGATATCCACCTTTGTCAGGATGTCCCCGGGCAGATAACTGTTGATGTCGGTGTCCATTATCTTCTCGATCGGATCGAAGGCGTTTGAATTGAGATAAAGGGCCTGGATGTAATCCTGCGTCGACCGGCCGGTGAAATCCCCGAATTTATCCCCGTACAATTCCTTCTTCATCTCCTCGCTGAACCTGCTGATTATGTCGATATACCTGCTGTCGCTGGAAGAAGCGGCTGCGGAAAGAATCCTGTGGATATGGCCTGTCATCGCCCTCTCCTCCGTCTTCGGAGGAAGGATGCCCGTAAGCATGCTGAACATCGATTTCCTGACCGGCAACGGGATGAAATCCGCGAACTGGGAATACTTCATCACAAGATACCTGTAATATCCGGCGAAAAGCTCGTCCGCGCCATCTCCGCTGAGGGCGACAGTCACCTTCTCCCTTGTGAAAGCGCTCAGAAGATAAGTAGGAAGCATCGACGCATCGCAGTATGGCTCCCCGTAATGCCTGATAAGTTTCTCCACCAGGGAGAAGTCCGATGGATTCACTATCTTGTCGCTGTGTTCGGTCTTGAATTTCAACGCAACAATCCTGGCATATTTCCTTTCGTCATACCTTTTGTCATCGAATCCGATCGTGAAGGTCTTGACAGGCGACCCTGAAATCCTGGCCATCAGTCCGACTATGATCGTCGAGTCAATCCCTCCGGACAGGAATGCGCCGAGGGGGACATCCGACATGAGCCTGATCCTGACTGCATCCTCCATGCGCTGGCGGAGAAGGATTTTCGCCTCTTCGTAAGTCATGTCGTTCTTCTGGTCAAACCTGCATTTCCAGTATCTGTTGAGCCTGGTCTTTCCGAACTGGAGGTTTATTTCCAGGGTATGTGAGGGAGGAAGCTTCTTGACCTTGCTGTAGATGGCGTCCGGATGCGGAACATACTGCAGGGAAAAATAATCATGGAGGGACTGCAGGTTGATCTCCCGGGACATCTGCGGATGTTTTAAGAGCGCCTGCATCTCGCTCGCAAAGACACACCTTTTCCCGTCGCTGAAATAGACAAGCGGCTTCTGCCCCATCCTGTCGCGGGCAAGGAACAGAACTCTGTTCTTGACATCATATATTCCGAAGGCGAACATCCCGTTCAGGAAAGTCACGCAGTCACGGCCGTATTCCTCGTAGAGATGGACGATGACTTCGGTATCGCAGCTGGTCTTGAACTTATGCCCCTTGTTCTCAAGGTTCCTGCGGAGTTCGACATGGTTGTATATCTCGCCGTTGTAGGTGATCCAGACGGTACCGTCCTCGTTCGTCATCGGCTGTTTGCCGGCGGCAAGATCAATGATGGAAAGGCGGCGGTGGGCAAGCCCGGCCGGCCCGTCGTGCCAGATGCCTTCACCATCGGGTCCGCGGTGGATTATCGCGGAATTCATCGACGCAAGAATCTCCGGCAACACCGGACTTCCGTCAAGATGGACTATCCCCACGATCCCGCACATAAATTTTTTCTCCGAAAAAATTTATAACTGACACCAAAATCCCAATATCATAAATTTCCCGTCGGGTAAATTTATACGTTGAACCTTATCTCGATGATATCGCCTTCCTGGATGATATAGTCGCGGTCGACAAGCTTGACAAGTCCCTTCGTGCGCGCCTCCTGGAGATTGAATACATCCTTGAAATCCTTGAAGTTGACGATGTCCGCCTTGATGAAGCCCTTCGCAAGATCGGTATGGATCTTCCCGGCGCACGTGACGATATCGGAACCTTTCTTAATAAGCCAGGAGTGGACTTCGGGTTTTCCTGCCGTATAGAAGAAGGAATGTTTCGCCTTCTCAAGGACATTTTTAATTACCCCGTTCACTTCAGGCGTCTTTTCCGGACAGACATACGTCGGCTTGCAGCTTACCGGTGAAAGCAGTTTGATAAGCGGGGTGTCCTCCTCTGGAAAATCCATGTCGCTGAGGGGCAGGCTCTTCTCCAGATGTGCAAGGCACTTTTTAATGAAGGCCTTTTCCTTCTCATCTTCCGTCCTCTCGATCCTTGTCTCAAGCTTCTCGATATCGACGATCAGCAGGTCGAGAAGGTTGTCCGAATGTATTGCGATAGCCTCCGCCTTGTCCCAGCTGTCCTTTGCGAACTCCGCAAAGAACGGCGACACCTTCTTCGGGCTGAACTTCTTTTCAAGCTCGACTAGGATCGGATCAATGTACTTGACCTTCCCCTCCGGCAGATCAATTCCTGTAAACGAAATCTTCATTATTCATTCCTTTGTTTTTTAATTACTCATTAAGCCCATTAACAGGAACGGGCTTTCCGTGTCCGCCGTAGCTTCTTAGCGAAGGCGGAAGCCTGTCCCATGAATTTAAATCAAAGAATGGTACACCCTTAAGGGCGTACCTACTTCAGAAATACACCGCTATCGTCGCGATTGATTTTCCGGCGATTGCGAATTTCGCAGTGTCTCCTGACACTTTCACACTGGAATTTTCCAATGGACGCTCGATAATATCGGTCTCCACGGCCTTCTTGACCTTGCCGAGGAACTTTGAATTGAAAGCGACTGAGACTTCCGTCCTGCCGCTTAATGTATTATAAAAACGCAATATCATCGCGCCGTCGTTTTCAGCCTTTTTAACAGCGCTGAGAGTTACAGCTGATGATTTTACACTTACAATTTCCGAAACCGCAGGCCGGGGTCCCTTGTGGACATCCGTTCCCGTGATCAGGAGCGGATGATTGAAGTTTCTTCCTTTGTTCACAGCATCAGCGATCTTCAAGTCGCCTTCAAACGGCATGAGCGCGAGATTGATCTCATGGTTTCCGATTTCAGGCAGGATGTCAGGATCATAGCTGCTGCGGATAAGAGTGACCGCCAGCTTGTTCCCCTCAAGGGAGAATCCGTATTTGGAGTCGTTCAGGAGCAGGCATCCTTCCTTTTCCTTGCCGGCATCGCCAGTGACCTGCGCCCACTGGAGCGCGGGAACTTCCTCGCCCTTGTTGCACTCGCGGTCGATCGCTCCGAATGGAACTTCATAACGGGCCTTGATGTTCTGCATGGTGAACGGAACTGCAAAGCGAAGGACTGGAATTCCTGTCTCCGGCGTACCTCTCTGGAACCAGGTTCCGCTTATCCTGATGTAGACTTTCGGATCGTCTGCGCGCATCTCATATATCATGTTGAAATCGGATTCATGGATCTTCATCCTGACCTTCACAGCATTGATATAAGGTCCTTCTATGGTCCTTTCGATTGAAATCACCTGCGGATTTTCATATCCGCCCGTGTGCTCTACAATCCAGGCGGTCATTCCGTGAGGTCTTTCAACGCCATATTCGAGAAGCGACGAGTTTTCAGAATCAATCAGGCTCCTGCCGCTGCGCTTATCGATGAGCTTCATGATCCCGCCGGTTGTCATGTTTATTTCCATGCGGGTAAATTCATTTTCAAGGCCTTCGCTCTGCCGTTCAACCCTTGAATAGAAACAGGTGTGCCTTTTTCCAAGCTGCCAGACCTTGTTTTCAAGCTTCTTGTCAGTCTCCTTTTCGACAATCGTATAGACGGCATATCCGTTTCCGGGGATTTCCACGGGAAATGCGAACTTCGCATAATTATGCCCCCAATACCCGCCTGAAGTTAACAGCTGGGGCTTGATCACCGTCTTGTCCGGCGCAACAACCGAGAACGGAAGCTTTGCGAATTCCGCATGGCTTCTTCCGGAAGTATTGTCCCAGACTGTCACTTCTGCGATTTCATTCCTCTCACAAGCCTGGGTGTTGAATATCAGGAACGGACGCGGTCCGTAACCGACGCTCTGCTCGGCATGTGTCACCTGAAGCTGCGTAGCAAGGAATCCGACACCGGCTCCCATCGCCGCGGGAATATGGCCCGCCGGAAGTTCAGGTTCTTCGGGAAATCCTGCAAAGGTCGTATCGATTTTAGATGCGAACTGTCTGAGCGCCTTTGTCTTTTCAGAAAGAACCGATGCCATCGTCTTCTGGAAAAGTCCGTGCGTGTAGGTCCTCGTGTCATGCACTCCGGATCCGGGAAGTATGTCATGAAACTGCGAGAACAATGTGTCCCGCCAGCACTCCTCGAACTCCGCTGCGTCATATTTGAATCCGGAAATCTTCGAGAGGAGGGCCGCGACGTTTTCAGCGTCATTGATGCGGTTTTCCGAGAACCTGTTGCATTTCTTGATGAGCGTCTGCGTCGTATAGCATCCGGCAAGCTCGAAATTCAGCTCGCATTCAAGGATCGGAAGCCAGGAGGCATCCTTTTCGAGACGTTTGAAAAACTCCCTTGACGTGGAGAACTTGACATTCGGGAAGATAGGCCAGCTGTCCATGTCGATCGCACGCATGATGTCACGGCGTGTCGGTCCGCCGCCATGATCGCCGACACCGTAGACGAACATCACGTATGGCAGTCCGGTCTCCGTGAAGAAATTGCAGAGGGGATCGATTATGCCGGGGTTGACGGCGCCGTTGTAGCCCTGGGCCGAATCATTCCTGACAAGCACTTTCGCGCCGTCCGGAGCCTTCCACCAGAAAGCAAGAGGCCTTTTCGGACCGAGTTCGCCGGGCCTGTGCAGATAGACATATTTTACTCCGCCTTTTACAAGATAAGAAGGCATTGTCGAGGCATGGCCGAAAGTGTCGGGAGCCCAGTCGATCTCAACGTCCTCGGGCTTGAGATTGAAAAGCTTCTTCATGTAGCGTCTCGTGTAGAGCAGATGCCTGCAGAGTGATTCGTCGCCGCTGAGGTTCTTGTCGCCCTCCACCCAGTGGCTTGCGGTGACTTCCCAGCGTCCTTCCTTCACGCGCTTTGCGATCTGCGCAAGAAGTTCGGGATTGTATTTCTCAACTATCGCATAGACGCTCGCCTGGCTCTGGCTGAACTTGAACTCCGGAAACTCCTTCATGAGCTTGATGACCGTGCTGAAGCTGTCGATGGTCGTTGCTACGGTATCCTGCCAGGGCCACATCCAGTTCATGTCGATGTGGGCGTGGCCGACACAGTAGATCGAGTAGTTTTTTGCGAACTTCGCAATAGGAGCGAGCATCTTTTCCGCTTCATCCACCGCTGAGGAGATCTGGTCGAGATTGCCGGCTGCGGCGGCATCGGCGACAAGTTTGTCGGCCTTCTGGATCAGTTCCTGCCAGGCTCCGGCGTTTTCCTTGTGGAATCCGCAGAGCTTTTCTGCGAATTTGAGTTCGGCGTTTATCCGTTCCTCAAGATGTTTTACGAAAGCTCCGGAATTCTTGAAGTTTTCTGAATTTATCATATATGGATCCTTTTATTTGGGCTCCTTTTATTGACAAGCGGAATAAGATAGTGCCTTAACGCGAATTTTGAAGAGATTCCAAGTGGATTTTCGAAACTAAGAAAGACAACGTAAAAAGCACAGGAACAGCTCTCGCGGGCTTAATCCGCCTTCGCATAGAAGCTACGGCGCGACAGGCTACCAACGAGTTCCCATTTGAATTGAATCCGTTCGTAGTTAATGTCGCAAGACATGTTCTTGAATTTACTGTCTAATGGTACATTTTACCTGATGCAAAACTCAGAACATCTTTCAGAACCTCAATCAAAGACAGCTTCATTCAGCACACTGTCCTTCTATTTCATACCGCTTGCGCTGCAGGCGCTGTCACAGTCGATAACATATCCGCTTGTCGCCGCAGTCGCAGCCCGTGGCGACGGCGGAGCAATCAATATCGCCGGACTCGCCCAGGCGAACATCGTCTCTTTTTTCATCGCCTCCATGGGCGCCGGAATTTTCATCGCAGGAATGATCTTCGGAAAGACTTCGGAAGGATACCACGCCCACAGGAGAATCTGCTTTTACATGGGCATCGTACTCTGCGCCCTCCAGATAATCGTCTGCATACCACCGATAGCACACTTGATCCTGGGCGTGATCATGGGGCTTCCGGCGGACATGGAAAAGTCGGCATATATCGCATTGCTCACCGGAATCCCGCTCCAGTTCATCTTTGCGCAGAGAACGCCCTACATGACCACGCTCTTCGTCCACAAGGCGACCGGAAGGGCCTATACGGCGACGCTGGGGAGGATCATCCTGACAATCATCCTTGCCTATATCTTCTGTATGATAGCGTTTATCGGTCCGTTCTGGGCGATAGTCTGCCTGACTATCCCAGTAATCCTGGAAAGCGTAGTCCTATACATTATGGCAAGACCTTTTGTCAAGGCTCTGCCTGTTGCTGGAAAAAGGCCTACCTACCAGACAATCCTCACATATGCCGCGAGTTTCTCGATAGGCCAGCTGTTCATAAGCCTTTCGGGATATGTCATAGCTTCCTTCGCGTCAAGGGCGCCGAATCCTGAAATCACACTGCCAGTCTATTATGCTGTGATAAGCCTTTTCAATGCGGTCAGTTTTGCTGCGACAAGGATCTCGGCGACGGTCATAACCTTCTATGAGGACGGCTTGAACCGGAGGATCCTCAAGAAGTTCGCCCTCGTCTCAGGACTGGTGCTTGGATTTGTCCCGCTGATCTTCATCATTCCCTTCTTCTGCAAATGGTATTATCTGGACGTCCAGCATCTTCCGGAATCGACCGTGCCCCTGATAATCCAGACATCGCTCATGCTGATCCTGATGCCGCTGACAATCGGGATGAGGACCTACTGCGAAGGCAAGGCGGCATATCTGAAGAAGCCTGTGGCGATACTTTCCGGACAGGCCATCTACATTGCGATGATCGCAATCACCTCGTTCATCGCCCTTAACCTCGGGGCCGGCGGCACCCAGATCGGCCCGATAGCGCTCTCAATTTCAAACGTCATCGCCGCACTAGTCATACTCTTCTCCGTCAATCTTGAACGCCGCGAGGAGATCGAAATCCCGCCCACCCCGCCTTCAAGCATCCCGGAGAGGTAGTAGATAAACAAATTCCTCCTCGACAAAGAAAAGATAGCGGTTGATCTTTTCTTAGCAGAATCTCAAAAGAAAATATTTTTCTTAATATAGTGTCCCGATAATTATACCAATTCCAAATATGTTTTTTACGCATGGAATGCGTTAGGTAATAAAGCCTATGGTTTCAACCATAGGGATCGAATCCATAAATTTAATTCGCCCTGCAGGGGCGAAATATATTCCGTCCCTGCAGGAGGCATCATTTTTTCATATATTTCCTGTGGTTGAAACCACAGGCTGTATTATTCAATCCCTTCAGGATTTGCATCAATACTTGCCTCGTGACGAATTAAGGTTATCAGCATCCCCCCGTCTTAACTATACCCTTCCATTTCCTTGCCTTCCCCATTCCAGCCTGTATGTTACAACAACAGTTGCGGGGGATATGATGATCAATATTAAACAGGGTTCCACTCTCCTACGGATGCTGGCTATTGTTGCCTTTCTTGTTTTTCTATGGCAGGCATACATGGTCTACTTTTTAGTTACCTTTCCACCACCAGGCAAGTCCAATCTCAAATTTCCCCATCATTACGACAACGACATTGAAAGGAAGTATGGGGAAAAGTATGAAAACAGCATAAGTGAATTTCTGGGGATGTGGGCTCGACGAAAGATAAAACTGGACATCAGGTATCATCTTCTCTTCTCAATTTCCTCGCTTGTTGTCGGAATCCTGCTGCTGGGCTGGGCCCATGACCGCAGGAAGCTGGAGAAGCAAGGCATTCCTGCAACAGGCGAGTCCATTCCTGAGTGGGAGGGGCGGGATGTTCCAATGTTGAAACCGTCATGGATTACCGGTCCTCCAATGCTTTATCTTGCAATTGTATCGGCAACAGTTACAGCCTTGCTCGATGCAGGGTATATCCGAATGTTGCATGAGCTTAAAGATGCCGGGGGCTCATTCGGAACCTCGCCTTATTTGGATAGCATAGTGGGGACTACGGGGCCTGGCACGTGGGGACTACGGGGCCTGGCACCATAAGTACAAATAATTAGATACGAATATTTTATATATTGCTTCAATTATTGATATAAGAAGCATAATTTAT
>MHBH01000032.1:114298-231796 GCA_001804805.1 Lentisphaerae bacterium GWF2_49_21 | reverse complement strand
ATAACTCGGTGCGTTTATCACCTGCTGATCCTGCGGTGCCTGCTCCATCATCTGCTGATCTTCGGGCTGCTGCTCGTATTCCTGGTTCATGTATTTTCCCTCCTGATGTGTCTTTCTTTGAGCAGTAAATTATTATTGTATAAAGGAAATGCCAGTTAAATTTGCGGATTTTATTAGATTTTTGCGTATGAAGCTGATAAATTTATTTCCGGCATATCATATGAAACACGAAGTGACAATTGTCCTCGACAGGTTAAGAAGCGCATACAATACTGGAAACATCTTCAGGATTGCGGATGCTATTGCAGCAAAGGAGATCATCTGCTGCGGATATACTCCTTTTCCGCCGCATCCCAAACTTGCGAAAACAGCAATGGGCGCTGAACAGATTATCAGTTCCCGCCACTTTGAGACATCGAGCCACGCAGTCAGGCAGCTCCGCAGCGAGGGAATAAAACAGATACTTGCCGTGGAAACGGGGCTGGAATCCGTATGTGCGTGGAAGAAGAAATATGAATTCCCCCTGGCTTTGGTCTTTGGAAATGAAGCTCTTGGGATTCTTCCGGAGACAATTCCGCTTTGCGATGGTATAGTAGGTCTGCCGATGTTCGGCTTTAAAAGTTCAATAAACGTAGGTAATTGCGCCGCCGTCGTATTATATTCAGTGGTTGCCAAGGTGATGGAACAGAAAAACAATCAACTGGGACAATGAATTATGAAAGCTATTCTGATGGGAAGATTTCTCGAAGACATCATCCCTTACTTCAAGTCCACAGGAATAGATGTCGTCAAAAAAAATCCAGAAGTGATAATTACACATGGCGGGGATGGCGCCCTGCTGGGAGCCGAACGCAAATATCCCGGGATCCCTAAAATCCCCATCAGGGATATCCGTACCGCCCCTCTCTGCAAGGAACATTCCTCCTACAGAAGGATATTCAGCTACATAAAGGATGGTTCCCTGCCAATATATGACCTTGTCAAACTTTCAGCCGACTGCGGAAAGTTCAGGACAATAGCCATGAACGATATCTTCATCCACAATTCCAACCGGGTAAGCGCAATACGCTACAAGGTGTTGATCAACGGCAAACAGTATGGCGAGGAAATTGTCGGCGATGGCGCCGTTGTTGCTACTGTCCACGGAAGCACCGCCTACTACAGGAGCATCACCCATAGTATCTTCAGACTTGGCATCGGGCTAGCTTTCAGCAACAGTACCGAAGTCACAAACCATCTTGTCCTGCCAGACGACTCTGTAATTAAAATCATCCTTACTCGCGGCCCCGGCATCCTCATGGCGGACAATTCACCTGATTCATATGATATAAAGTCAGGCGAATGTGTCACTATAAGGAAGACTCCGGAGAAGGCCATAGTATACGGACTTAATATCTTCATGTGCCCCAAATGCCGTAAGCTCAGGCATCCAAGGGAGTGACGCAGTGGGTGGCTGGATGACCCGCCTTCGCTGAGAAGCTATGGCGCGGCGCGCTGGATTGACGGATGGTTGACAATGAAAAACACAAGACTGGGAAATGAATAAAAAAATCATCCTCTATTTCTTCTCCGGAACTGGAAACACTCTCTGGGCTTCAAGGCAGTTCGCAGAAGAAATGCAAAAGCATGGCATTGAAACAAGACTCGTCCCACTGCCCTGCGCAGTTCCGGATAATCTTGAAGATGATTCCACAATCGCCATCGCATTCCCAGTCTATTCATCGACGGCTCCACCTTTCGTCTGTGACTGGATCCGAAGCCTCCCGGAAACTAAAAAAACGGTCCCGGTGGTTTTAATCTCGACTCTTGCAGGATTTTCCGGACTGGTCAAAGGGCCCTTCTACCATATTCTCAAGAAGAAAGGATACATGCCTCTTGCGGTCAGGGAATTCATAATGCCACCCAACTACTTCCACAAATATAATGATGCAAGGAATTTCCAGATCATGGAGCGTGCGAAATCCGCAGCTGCGGATTTCGCAAAGGAAATATCCGAAGGAAAATCCCAATGGCCGGCAAGTCCGTCATTCCTTAATCCCCTGCAGCTTGTCGCGGAAAAATTCTTCAAGCATGGGGGTACGGGATTCCTTGGGAAGGGTTTCCACGCCGACAAGGGCAAATGCACGAAATGCGGATTCTGCATCAGGCTCTGTCCGGTTGACAATATAAATTCCACCACTGATGGATATCCGGCTTGGACAGGAAAATGCCAGCAGTGCCTGCGGTGCATCACCTATTGCCCGGCGGATGCCATATCCAACCGCAGGATGAAGCTTGTCCTGTACCCGGGATACAAATGCCCGGAAATATCCCCGGACGATCTCCTGCCGGCGAAATCAAAAGAACAGCCCTAACGGACTTACTAGTCGTCTCATGATAATTTCAAGGTATTTCCTCTTCAAAGGAGCGCGGGTTTGACGCTTCGCTGCCATCCCGTTGGGCTGCCCTAATTCGCAGGCTCATTTTCCAACCCGCGACGTGGCGGACCCGCCTTCGCTGGGAAGCTACGGCAAGGCACGCTGGAAAGTTTACCACGCTTAAGCGTGGTCCGCCCTCCGTTATTTTGGAACTCCATTCTATTTCGAGACTATTAGTAACTACGAAGTTCGATGTTGGAAGTTGAATGTTCGACCTGTCCGCCATAGCTTCCCTGCGACGGCGGATGTTCATGTCTTGACACTAAATTCCGCCTTCCCCCCTTGACGTTCTCCTCTATTGAATTAGATTTCCAGCGACAATAAAAATAAATGGAGGTATATAATGAAGACTGTATCAAGGTTCGTGGCCATCATGTGCATCCTCGGGCTCACCGTCTCGGCAATGGCTGAGGAAAAAGTCGTGTGGAGCGCAAAGGACAAGGTCGGCAAAACCCAGACGTGGAAGACAAAGGCGACGGCCGAGGTTGCGGAGGATGTCCTGAAAATCAATCTCACCGAAACTGAATGGAGCGGCATTGGACTGAACTGGGAAGGATACTGGCCGGAAGACGCAGGAGTGAAGGCCGCAGACTACAAGTTCCTAATAGTCGAACTCAAGGCCGACGGCAGTCCAGACAACGTGCAGATCGCCCTCAAGGACAACAAGCACAAGCCCAGCGGCAGCGTTGAAATCAAGAAATACTGCAAGGACAACAAGCTCCCTGCCGAATTCACGGCGGTCAAAATTCCAATTGCCGATCTTCTTACGGAAAAATCAGAATTCGTCTCCGGCGTTGCCTGGGAGCTCATGGTTCACATGTGGTCGCAGGATGCGAAGAATGTGAATGTCAGCATCAGGAAGATCTCATTCAGCAAGGAATAAATATATAGGACATCGGAATATTTCTGACCGGATTACAGGATATCTATGATTTTTATTGAATGCACCTTATCCTGCCAATCCCGTTATCCTGTCAAGTCAATTTTTGGTGCCTCTGAAAAATACCTCTAAAGGGATTCCAGATACTTCCTGGTTTTCCTGTATCCGCCTTTTTTGCCGTTGGCCCTTGACGCCCTTGCCTTGGCTTTTGATGTCTTGACGCCTCCGAGCCTGCCCAGTATCTGGGCATGGATGTTCTTCATGCTACCACCTTGATCTTTTCGCCTCTGACCTTGCAGATGTAAAATCCATGCGCCCTGATCATCGCCTGCGCTATTACCCGCAGAACCCCCTTGCATTCCGACAGCTTAATCGTCTTCATAATTTCCTCCTTTTTCTACCCATACTATAACCCAAGCGCTTAGGTTGTCAAGTGCAGGATAAAACAATAAATTGAAAATATTTCCGGGAGTTAAAATCAATGAAAGTCATACTTAACCCCTCTTCGGCTCAAAAACGCCTCAGGCAAATCCCGACTTCCTATTTGCAAATCATAGAACCACCTTTATTTTACAGCCTCATTTTGTTAGCTGCGGAGAGGTGCCCCCGTCATCCGACGGGGCAGGCAGAGTGGCTTGTCACGGCGCAGGTTTGGCGAAGCCGGATCGAATGGGGCGGTCTCGCCCCGTCATCCGACGGGGCGCCCTGTCGGATGACAGGGCGAAAACCTTGATAGGAATGTAATGTTTTACGTTTATATATTATTAGAAAAGAATGGACAGCTGTATACGGGCTTTTCAGAGGATCTGAAGCAGAGAATCAAGGACCATAATGCGGGCAAGGTCGAATCGACATCTGGAAGAAGGCCTTTGAAGCTTATACATTACGAGGCTTATTCAATGGAATCTGATGCAAGGAGACGTGAAAAATATCTTAAAACGTCCGAAGGCAAAAGGTTCCTGAAACAGCAGATCAGGGATCTACTTGTAGAATTGAAAACGGAATTGTGATTACGCGGAGAGGTGGCAGAGTGGTCGAATGCGGCGGTCTCGCCCCGCCATTCGGCGGGGCGCCCTGTCGGATGACAGGGCGAAAACCTTGATAGGAATGTAATGTTTTACGTTTATATATTATTGGAGAAGAATGGACAGTTGTATACGGGCTTTTCAGAGGACCTGAAACAGAGAATCAAAGATCATAATTCCGGCAAGGTTATATCCACTTGCAACAGGAGACCGTTGAAACTGATACATTATGAGGCTTATATAAAGGAATCTGATGCCAGGAGACGCGAAAGATATCTTAAAACGTCCGAAGGTAAAAGGTTCCTGAAGCAGCAGATCAGGGATCTGCTTGAAGAATTGAAGTCCCAGTTGTGATTACGCGGAGAGGTGGCAGAGTGGTCGAATGCGGCGGTCTCGAAAACCGCTATACCGTTTACGGTATCGGGGGTTCGAATCCCTCCCTCTCCGCCACACTTCGCTCCTCGCGGACTCGGCAGCTACGTGTGGCAGGCCATTGACTTTGCTTAGGCCAAGAGGCTACGGCTGGCACAGCCAGTAGACTTAAGAAGGCTGTCCGCCGACTTGTCACGGCGTAGGCTTGGCGAAGACGGAAGCTTCTTACGAAGGAGGACTATATTGAACAGGCTCCCAATGCTCCGATCCGCAATAATCATATTCTCCGCAATTGTGCTTTTTCTCCTGGCAGGAGCGCTTCCAATATTCAGCAAAGCTCCGTCCATCATCTTCAGCAATCCACTGTTCCTCGTGCTTGTCTGCGTTCTCGCCCTGATGATATGCATATGCTGCCTTAGAGTGGACTTCTCAATGCGCAGGATTGGGTTTTACGCAGTACATATTGGCACCGTCATAATCATCGCCGGAGCCTTGCTGGGATATTTCCGGATGCAGAACTCGGAATTCGCAGTTCCCTGCAATTCCGAAGGATCGTTCAGCGAACTGCTCCTGGACAACGGCAACAGTATCAAGCTGGGTTTCAGCTGCAAGGTTTCCGATTTCCATGTAAAATTTTATCCGGAAGCGCAGATCCCCGAACGCTTCGACGCAAAAATTCAATTCTCAATTGACGGAAAAGTCTCCAATGAACAGCTGCTCATGGTAAATCATCCTGCCTATTTCAAGGGCTGGCGCTTCTACTTGATGGACTACGACCAGGGATCACAGTACCACGTGGTGCTGTTCGCCAAGAAAGATCCGGGGCGCATGACTGCAATCGCCGGAATCTGGATTCTCCTCTTCGGCGCATTCGTCCTATGCTTCAGGAAAAACCATCTGCCACCAGACGGAGGAGTCATATAACATGGACTTCTTCAATGCAAACATGAAGGTGTTTTTAATTGCAGCTCTATCGCTGTATCTCCTGGGATGGCTCTTTTATCTCCTGAAGAAAAAAACTCCCGGCCATGTATTGTTCATCTGCGGATGGATGGTCAACATGCTCATCTTCTCCCTAAACTGGATATTCTCCGGTGCCCCCCCGTTCGGGAGCATGTACCACGTACTCGTATTCCTCGGACTCTGTTTTTTTCCGCTGCACATTATATTGAGGAGACGTGGCGATTCCGGCTGGACATCCGCCTACTTCGCATTCGCATCCGCCCTGCCCTTGACAGGAGCATTGTTCTTTGACATTGATCTGCCATGGAGGCGCATGCCGGCATTGCAGTCGGCTTGGTTCGTCCCGCACGTGACCTCGTATATGGTATCCTACGCTCTTGCGACTATCGCATTCTCGATGATGTCGGTGAAATTCTTCCGGATCCTTGCATTCCATGAAAAGGAGCTGCGCCGTTATGACGAGGATGCATGGCAGATAATCCGGATGGCGTTTCCATTCATGACATTCGGATTGCTCTCAGGAGCGCTCTGGGCCGAGGACGCATGGGGCATGTACTGGTCATGGGATCCGAAGGAGATCTGGGCGCTCATCACCTGGGGACTATACCTGATATTCCTCCACTGCAGGCTTGCAAAGGCATGGAGGAAGTACTCGGATATCGCGCATGTCCTGGCATTTGCCGCGCTTCTGACGACTTTCATATTGGTCAACCTGCTGCCCAGGCTGTCAAGTGCACTGCACAGCTACGCATAGGAGCATTTCAAGATGGGAATTTTATGGAAGACCTATTATATTCACATGAAAAATTCCGGAGCAACAGAATGAAGACTCATGTAATTATCTTATTTCTACTTGCAGCCAGCCAGGTGACTTTTTCCGACGAACCGGCATTCAGCCCGAAATCAATGGCGTATGTCCTGCAGGCTGACAAGCTTTCGCCTGACAGGAAAACTGCAGTGAAGACCTTGAAGGAATGCCATAGGGATCTGATCGTGATTGACGCCTCATACGAATCTGGCAGCGGAAATGAAGGACGTTGGACAAAGGACGAGATAAGCGAAATCCGCAGCGGAGCCGCCGACAGGAAAGTCGTCGCATATATCTCCATCGGAGAAGCGGAGGACTATCGTTCATACTGGAAGAAAGACTGGGATGCCAACAAGGATGGGAAACCCGACAAGGGCGCGCCGGACTTCCTCGACCAAGTCAATCCGGACTGGGCGGGAAACTACAAGGTCAGGTATTGGAAGGCCGACTGGCAGAAAATAATCCTCGATGAGATCGGCAGGATAATCGACCAGGGGTTCGACGGCATATATCTTGACATCGTTGACGGTTTCGAGTTCTTTGAATATGACAAGATCAAAAAGGATTGGCAGGACGGAAAGAAGAATCCAGATACGGGAAAAAGCTATCGTGAAGACATGATCGCCTGGGTAGAGAAGATTGCGGAATTCGCAAGAAAAGTGAAAAAGGAATTTATTGTCATCCCGCAGAATGGATCCCAGCTCCTTAAGAATCCAGAATTCGTCCGTACAATCAGCGCAATAGGCATCGAGGATCTTTTCACCGAAGGAAACAAGATACGTAAACCAAGTGATGCGAAGGACAGGATTGACAACCTTTCTGAAATGAAGAAGGCGGGCAAACCAGTGCTCCTGATCGAATACGGAAAAAATGAAAAGGCCAGGGAAGCTTCCCGAAAGGGCGCGGCTAAAAATGGTTTAATATTATTGATCACAGACCGGGAACTGGCAACGCCCGGAGAGGCGGTGCATGAAAATTCCAAGACACGCTAAAGCTGTGAACTCCAACTTTATCAATTTTCAAAATCGGCTCCACAGGATAAAGCAAGGACTTGCCTGGAACTTGTCCGCCATAGCTTCTTTGCTACGGTGGAAGCATGTACCATCTTAAAGTCTAAGAATGGGACAGGCTAAAGCCCGTCCCTACTTAAGAACTCTCGAACACGAACTATCCGCCTTGCACCGTCGCTAAGAAGCTATGGTGCACACAGTCGCTAAGATGCTTCGGCGCGACAAGCTACGAACAAATATCCTGAATCCGAAAGGCTCCTCCGGCGGATTTATAAATTAAAGCTTGTTTAAGATTTGGAATTTGGAACTTGGATTTTATCTGATAAGCTAAAGGGAACCTCTAAATATTTTAGCAACTGCCAGAATAAAGGATGGACATATGATAAAGGTGAATGGGGAAAGAATACCACAGAGGATGATCCAGCAGGAATTTGAATTTCTCAAGTCGCGATATTCCGCACAGCAGGGAATGCCGCAGCCCGACGAGTCCAGGCTCAAAAACGACGCCCAGGAAAACGCCATAGAGAGAATGCTCCTGCTGCAGGAAGCCAGGAACAGATTTCCCGAGGTCGATGCGGCAGATGTTGACAAACGTTTCAAAGAATTCATCGACCGCTTCGGGGGACGTGCGAAGTTCCAGGAAAAAACAGGATTCAAGAAAAAGGATGAGCCCCGGCTGAAGAACGATATCGGAGATCACCTGAAATACGAAAGGCTCATAGCCGAACTCAGCAGCGGCGCCGCTGTCACTGAGGATGAATGCAAGGAACATTATGAAAAGCACAAGGATGATTTCATGCTTCCGGAAATGATCAGGGCTTCACACATCCTCATGAGGCCTGATGCTTCAAAGAATGAGATGGAAATACGCTGCGAGCTCATGAACCTGCGTGAACGCGCCCTCAAAGGCGAGGATTTCAATGCCATCGCCGCCCAGGACTCCCATTGCCGCGACGGCAACGGCGATCTCGGTTATTTTGCCAGGGGGCAGATGGTCCAGCGCTTCGAAGATGTCACCTTTTCACTGGATGTGAACGCCGTGAGCGAAGTCTTCACGACAGAATTCGGAATGCATATAGTCAAGGTCTTCGACAAGAAACCGGCCCGCGCGCGCGAGTTCAAAGAAGTCAGGAAGGAAATAGAGAGCGTACTTCTTGACATACGGAAGAACACATTGATAGGTGAATTCGTGGACAAGCTCCGCGGAAAGGCCAGTATAGAAATTGAAGAGGACGGCGCAGCGGCTCAGGAAACGATACAGTAGGGACGGCCCTTTAGGCTGTCCCATGAATTCAAAGAAATGGTACAGGCTGAAGCCCGTACCTACTTCCCTACAACTGGACATCCAGCTTCCTGACACTGCCCCGGGCGATAACAGAATGGGTGCATTTCAGTCTGGCGGCGGACAACTTGCCTGTCAGCATCAGCGCCGATTTCGTCCCCATCTCAAAGCTGCCCTGTTCGATGCTCGTAAGCGGTGGAGCAAGAAAATTGCAGAAGAAATTATTGTCGCAGCCGATTACAGAAATATCGCCTGGGACTGAAAGGCCATGCTGTTCCGCAGCCTTATAGACGCCTACAGCTATTTCATCGTTTGCGGCAATCACCGCTGTCGGACGCCTGCCAGAGCCGCAGCTTGAAAGGATGGAGGACAGCTTCTCCATGGAATCCCCGTATGCGAATCCAAACCTGCAAATCCCCTTCCATTCCGGAGGCACATTGATACCATGTTTTTTCAAACACGCAAAAACCCCGCTTGTCCTTTTCAAGGCATTGTCCCAGTCATTAGGCCCCATGAAACAGGCAATACGCCTATGCCCCATGCCGACGATATGTTCGGCCATGGCATATCCTACCTGATAATTATCCGAATAAACGCATGGTATGGTATCCGAAAATATGTCCACCGCCACTGTCGGGACCGGAGGAGATGAGAGTTCTTTAACCTGATTTTCAGAAAATGATTTTGCAAAAATCAATGCGCCTTCAACATCGGCCCGCTGCAGGACTTTTGAAAACATGCTTTCGCCTTTGCCTGCACTATGTTCATAGCTGCAGGACACAATCGAATAGTCGTTCTTTTCAAGTTCCATTTGTATACCGAGCAATATCTTTGTCAGATAATCCCCCATTATGTAGTTGAGGGTAGGCGACAAGATCGCTATGAGATGGGTTTTTCCGCGGGAAAGGGCCCGCGCGCTCGCATTCGGGCGGAACTTGAGCTTGGAAGCTGACTTGAGGACTCTGTTTACCGTCTTGGCATCCAGAAGCTCAGGCCGTGTAAACGCCCGGGAAACTGTCGATTTGGACAAGTTGAGCCTGTCCGCAATCTCCTGCATCGTGATTTTTCTGCCAAGTGTGAATTTAGATTTCATCCTTCATCCATCTCCTCTTTAAAGCTAGCTCCGTCAACTCCCTTTTTCAATCATATTTCCCCTTTTTTCCGTTTTTTGGCTTGACTTGCGCAACCGGTTGCTTTACATGTAGGGAGAAGATGCAAGCACCTGAAAATGAAACGGGGGCAGCGATGAAGACAAGTTATGATGCCAACATGTTACCTGCGAGATATTGCCGACCGCCAATTTCCGACCTGTCCTCCGCAGTTCTCCGTAGGAAGACGAAGGAGGATTGCCGATTTAAGACTAAAATCAATTATGGCTTCACTTTGATTGAATTGCTTGTGGTTATAGCGATCATCGCGATTCTCGCGGCGTTGCTGCTGCCGGCCCTTGGAAAAGCCAAGGAGCAGGCCAAGTCCACTTTCTGCCTGGGCAACCTCAGGCAGATCGGCCTTGGCCTAAGTCTTTATGGCGGCGACTTCGAATATTATCCTCCCGGCGTCACCGGGACTTCTACTTATTATACAAGCAACTGGAGCCTCCTCGTCAATCCTTATCTGAAAGGCAGTGATGCAAAGACGATGTACTCAGAAGGCGCTGTCCAATCCCCGGTTTTCAGATGCCCGTCCGGGCTGGACAGGACGGATGGAAGCAACCCCCTCTGCTATTCCGCACAGTTCAGCGTCATGCCGGACATCCAATACACTCCAACGCTGTCTCCGGTACCCTATGGTTCCAATGTAATCAAGCGCCCGTCCGAACTTGTCCTAGCAGGGGATGGGTGCCAGGTCGGGACAGGATTCGCCTGTGCGACTTTCTTCCAGGGCGGAAACAACGGCTGGTATCAGTATCCTGATCCATGGTGGCCGAACTTACAGGTGTCCCTCCAGGAAGACCAGGCACCGGGGGACTGGGCGAGTCACAACACGGACAAGAATGATGGCAGTACGGCAAACGCCAGCTGGATCAGATGGAGGCACGCAAACAACCACTCCTGCAATTTCACATTTCCCGACGGCCATGCCGGAGGCATAAGGCTTTACCAGTTGAAATATAAGAACATAGTCGTAAGATTCACCAGAACAGCAGGCACCTGGGAGTGAGAAATATCTCCGGACATGCTCCAATGTTTCCTGTCCGCAATTTACTTTTCCGTGCCTTATGCTAACTTTTATCCTTTCTGTAAATTCAAAATTAATTTTATTTATAAAACCAGGGGAGTTGAAGATGAATTTAAAACTTATCGCAGGAGTCACCGCAATTATGACAGCTACTGTATTGTTCGCACAGGACAAAGGAAGCCCGATCAAGTTGTACAAGGACGGGACCTTCGAGATAGATGAACTGAAAGGCGCCATCATCCATTACAACACAGAATGGGGGATGTCCATGCAGAACGACAAGTCCATCACCCCTGACGCCGGATATCCGAAGAAGGAGGGAAATGCCAATATCCTCAAGGGGAAGTTCACGGTAAAGGATGGAGCATATGAAATCCTGGAGAAGATAGAGATCCTTTCACCGTCATCGCTCTCATACGAATGCACTCTAAAGACAGACAAGCAGATCCCTACAAACGAAATCTCCCTGCAGTTCTCGCTTCCTGTTGAATTCTATTCCGGAAGGAAGGTCGAGATAGGAACTGACAAGCTGATCCTGCCTCCGGAATTCCTGGACAAGGTACAGGTCGTGTCAAAGGAGAAGTTCGGCAAGTTCTCGCTCTCATGCCCGAATTCCAAGTTTACGATCGAGGGTGACGGCGGAATACTTGTGCAGGACAACAGGAAGTTCGGTATGGAAAGCTATACCGTCAGAGTAAGGTTCTCATCTGCGGCAAATGAAGGCGCCGAACCTAAAATATCCCTGAAGATCTCATCGGAGCCTTATAAGACCGCTCCCATTTCAATCAAGTCCGCGGTGAACATGGGATTCACCGACGAAGTCGATGGCGACAGGAAGGGCGGTTGGACCGACCAGGGCCCGGAGAATGATCTGAGGATGATGGTTCCAGGCCTCAAGAGGATCGGCGGTGCAAGCTTCGAAATAATCGATCCGAAATCAAATGACGGGAAATCGTGCATAGTGCTTGCCGGTCCGCAGCGCGAATATTTTCCGAAGTCCGCTGAGACCGCAGTCGGCGGTGAAACATATAAGCAGCTCTGTATCCTCCATGCCATCGCCTGGGCCCCGCAGGACAAGGTCGAGTTCGGCAAGATAATCGTGACATACAAGGACGGTACGAACTCCATTTTTCCTGTCAAAGCCAAGGAGCATGCAGGCGACTGGTGGAGCCCGACCTCGGTTTCCAAGGGACAGGTTGCGTGGACTGGCGAGAACAAGAGTTCATATGTCGGCCTATTCCTCTCCTCTTTCGATCTTGAGGCGAAGCCGATCACGAATATTAAATTTGAAAGCGCAGGGACCGGCGTATGGATGATAGCCGCAGTCTCCGGCTCGAATGATGAACTGCCGACAAGCGTCGCCGCCCCATTCTATATCGTCCCTTCAAAAGAATGGAAACCGTTCGAGTTCTCCAAGGACGTGGTGAAAGGTTCGGCTCTCGACTTCTCCTTCATTCTTGATACACCGGCTGGAAAATATGGCATGTTGAAAGTCGCGGACGGGAAGCTTGTCTTCGAGAACCGCACAGGAGTGCCGGCAAGGTTCTACGGCGTGAACCTCTGCTTCACGGCGAACTATCTCGACAAGGAGACAAGCGACAAGCTGGCGGACAGGCTGGCCGCATGCGGATACAATACGGTCCGCTTCCACCATTTCGACAACGAGCTTGCCGCAAAGAACAAGAATACCACTACCGAGCTCGATCCCGAATCCCTGGACAAGCTTGAATATCTTTTCAGCGCGCTGAAGAAACGCGGCTTATACATTACAATAGATCTATATATATCCAGAAGGCTGAAGGCCGGTGAAATCCCTGAATTGAAGGGGCCGATCAGCGAACATACCGAGTTCAAGGCCGTCGTGCCGGTCCTCGAATCCGCCAGGAAGAACTGGGAGGATTTCTCCCGAAACCTCCTCGAACACGTCAATCCGTATACCGGAATGAAATGGAAGGACGATCCCGCCCTCATCACAATAAGCCTCGTGAACGAGAACACCATAATGTCCTGCTGGGACGCCACGCCGGAAATCAAGAAGATCTATGAGGACAAGTTTGCCGCATGGCTGAAGGAGAAGGGGCTCGAGTCCTCGGACACCGTGACCAAGAACGCTCTGATGAAGAAATTCCTCGTAGAGACCAACGACAAATCATTCGCCAGGATGCGTGAATTCCTTAACTCCATCGGCACGAAGGCCCTCTTATCCGACCAGAACATGTGGAACAACGTCCCGATGTCGCTGATGCGCCAGCAATACGACTATGTGGACAATCATTTCTACTGGGACCATCCTTCCTTCCCGGTGAAGAAATGGAGCCTCCCGTCCGGACTCAAGAACACGAGCACAGTGTCGGGTTTCCTTTCGACGCCCGGCGGAATGATACCGTCGAGGCTGTTCGGGAAGCCTTTCATGATAACGGAGTTCAACTGGGCAAATCCAGGAATGTACAGGGGCGAGAGCGGCCCTATCACCGGCGCACTGGCCGCACTGCAGGACTGGGACGGCCTCTACAGGTTCGCCTACGCACATGCCAAGGATTCCATCACCAAGGATGTCGCATCAAACTATTTCGACGTCGGCACTGATCCGATCAATCTTCTTTCCGACAGGATTGGAATTCTCCTCTTCCTGCGCGGCGATGTCAAGCCTTCGGACATATCGTTCCCAGTAGTAATCTCATCGAAGCACATGGACGATCCAAAGGCCCCGGCAAACTATCCCAAGCTTGCACAGCAGCTCGGATTCGTAGGCCAGGCCGGAACCATAGTCGACAACGGAAACGTAAAACTCCCGGCAGGATGCACCGCAGTCCTCTCGATGGAAAACCAGGAACTCAAGCTCCCCGCCCCAGTCTTCAAGGTATCAGCTGAAAAAGGCGTCGAGGATGAAGCTGCGGAGAAGATCAGGACGTCATGCGATCTGAAGAAAGGCGCAATCGACATCGAAAAAGGATTTGCAAGAAGCTCGACCGGAGAGATTGAGATCGACAAGTCCGCAGGGACTTTCAAGGTCATAACTCCGAGAAGCGAAGCATTGGTGATCGGCGACAAGGGAGAAATCAAAGGCCTGTTCATGTCGGCGGAGAACATGGGCAAGCCCGCAGTCATCTGCGCAACCTCCATAGACGGCAAAGACCTGAAGGATTCCTCCAGGATACTTATACTGCACCTGACGGATGTCATGAACAGCAAGATAAAGTTCGACAGCAAAAAGATGAAACTCCTGCTGACCTGGGGTTCAATGCCGCATCTTGCAAGAAAAGGCGAAGCTGAGATCAGCCTGAAGATGCCAGCTGGCTCGCAGCCGAAGATATGGGGCATAGATAGCACGGGCAAACAGATCGGCGAGATAAAATCCCAGATCTCCCCGGACGGCACTGTAAAGTTCAAGGTAGACACCCTGGGCCTTGAAACACCATGCTTCGCGTATGAGATAAAGCGCTGATCAGAGGGGATGAACATCGAACATTCAATCCGCCGCGGCGGAAACTTCCAACATCGAATGACCTAAAACTTATTTTCCAATTTCCTGTAGTATGGAATGGAGTGCCGGATGGCTTCCGCAGTACGTAAAGTCCGGGCGTATAGACGCAACGTGTCGACCTGTGGCGAGATGCGAAGTTCGCAACTGGCATTGACGTGGCGCAGGTATGGACTGAAACGACCCCAGCCAAACTGCCTGGCATCTCCACCGTCGCACATGCGCCCGTCAATGATGAAGACGATCAGGCGCGGACCTCCATCTATATTTACAACCACATGCTGCCGCTGTCCGGCTTTCAATACGGGATCACTTGTCCAACGATTTTCAGTCTGTCCGTCGTTGAGCGTCAGTTCGAGGGCGCCGCTGGCGGCAGTACGCAGGCAGAAGCCACGTCCTGCTGCGTCACGATTATCAAGCAGTATCCGTCCGTGTTCAAGATTAGGAAGAGCTACACAAATCTCGAGAGACATTCCTTCACCTGTGTCCTTGCCGTGGTAGTCGGCAGCACTATGGTCTCGAACACGGAAATGAGGAATCGGCGGCAATGGCACGGCTGCGGGAATGCCGTCACCCATCTTGGATGGCAGGTTGATCAGGCACTTTTCCGTACTTACAGGAGTGGAGTGTTTTTTTTGTCCGAGGATTTCAGCAAGCGTCTCCCACATTTCGTCGAGTAATCCAGCAGGAATCTCATGAACCCGTGCAATATCCTTCTGCGTCTCGGTCAGGTAATACTTTCCGTCCTGCTCCACCAGATCGGGATAGCTCATGCGGATGACCGGATCATGATCGTACAGCACGATTTCCGGTTCGGACCAGGCGATTTCACGGCCGGCCTGCGTATCCACCTCAATGCCTGCGCTGAGCCAAACGGGATTGCGGTCCTCATAGGCGCCGCCCTCGGCGACACCCGCCTGTGATTGCAAGACAGCACCTCCATGATTGTGGAACCAGTAGAGATAGCGTCCATTGCTGCAGCGCCATGCGAAGTTCGCGGCACGCGGATGCTTCATGGGCCGTCCGTCGGCAAAACATTTGTAGCGTGGAGCCGACCAGGTGTGGCCGCCGTCACGGCTGTAGCTCTCCACCGGATATCCGTCAATGCTGCGATACACACAGTAGATGGAGCCGTCGCTGAGCACACAGTAGCTCTGCTCCTCGCTGATCGGCCCGCCTCCGGGCGGGATCCGCAGTCCGATGTCGCCGTCCGGCAGTGTCTCCCAGCGCGCCATGGACGGATTGGATTCCGAGAGGAGGTTGTCGCTGCACAGCAGGACTCCTTCGGACTGGGCGAAAAACCCAGTGCCCATTTTTCCGACCTTGTGAAGTGAGACATATATCTTGCCTTTCAGCTCGAACGGTTTGCCGACGTTCCAGAAGAAGCAGAGCTTGCCGCCGTAGACATTCTCGCGGTCACATTTGAATAGGCGGAACGGGATGTCATAGCGTTGCGCGGACCAGCTGCATCCGTGGTCGTCGCTGTATTTGAAAACAAAATGCCCCAGGCTGTCGACGCGCTTGAACGTATCGCGTCCATTGTGGCACTTCAACTCCCGGACATTGTCGGTGTTGTGGTTGTAGAAGATAAAGATCCTGCCGGACGGAGCTTTAAACATCACGGCATAGGAGTTCTCGCGTTTGTCGCCCGGTTCGACCGGCACAGGCTCGGCCCAGGTCCTGCCACAGTCGCTGCTGCGCATAGTGGCGACATGCTGCCCTTCGACTCCTTCATGTCCTGGGCCCGTAGTCACACAGCACAGCCAGGCACCGTCATCTGTCTGAACAATGTAAGGCTGGTCGCTGTAGCTGTCAGTGGGAATCTCCCAGCCATGGCTGATGTGCCGAGTATCAGGGGTACTGGGGCATGACTCCGCTTTCATCTTAAACTGTGAACTCATATTATGATCCTTTATTTTTACTGCTTAATTTGAAATCGTGACATTCCTTTCCGTTTCCGGTCATAAACCTACTACCGGCCAGAAAATGAGTCCATAGGACTTTCCGGTCATATATTGCACTATCCGGACACCAGCTATTTACTTTATCTCCCAGAATGGTATTTTATATGGCAAGGGCGCAAACAAGAATGAGATAATCTGGACAGCCTGCAAATGACAAAACTGAATCATGAAAAATAAACATTCCTTGAAAATGACCATGGAATCCTGCCGAGAGCGCAACGGCATCTGCTCCGACGCGCTGAAGGAGGGAGATCGCCTGCGCATCGGCCACTGGGAATTCAAGACAAGCCTCTTCCATGAAACCTTCGATCCCGCCGTCAAGACAACAGGAATCCACACCCACGAGACATTCTACGAGCTTTCCATGATGAACCTTGGGAAGATGGAATACAGGATCAATGACAAGATCGTCGAGAACGACGCAAAGCTGAATGACTGGGTGTTCATCCCAGCAGGACAACCTCACCGCAGGACATGCCTTAATCCTCCGTCAGTAATACAGGGATTCCTTTTCGAGGCCGAATGCTTCAGGGAGTCATCATGGCCCATCCAGAGGCTGAACAAGGAGATTGAAAAGAAAGGATTTTATTTTCCTGGAACACCGGAGCTGAAGAAAGTCCACGTGGACCTGCTTGAGGAACTCGGTTCGGCCCACGCATTGAAGGCGCAGAGGCTTTCACTTCTCATCAAGGATCTGCTCTTGTGCTTCATAAGGGAATACTTTCCGTTCTTCGCAGAAGACTATCCTGTCTACAGGAACGATTCAGAGCTTGCCATTCGTATCATCAACTCATACATCGACGAGAACATATCTCGGAACTTAAGTCTTGACGAAATCGCAACATGCTGCGGACTCAGCGCCCGGCATGCCAACAGGATCTTCACCAGGAAATACGGAGTTCCATTAGGCAAATACATCCAGGATAAACGTTTGAAGATCGCCCGCCGCGAAGTCGAAGGCACGTCAAGGCAGATAAAGGAGATATCCCTCGAACTCGGATATGATGATGTCAGCTACTTCAACAGGATATTCAAGAAGACCTTCGGAATGACGCCTATGTCCTGCCGGAAGAAATAATGCAGCGCAGGCATCCCGCCTGCGCTGCATTATCAATATTATTTAGGGACTGTTGCCGGGACAGCGACGGGAGCCGGGGCTTTCACTGCAGGAGCAGGAAGCAATACAGGCTGGGCCACCACTGGCTCCCTGGAAGGATCCTGGGCTGATGGCGGGGGGATCATTGGCCTGTCCAATACAATTTCCCTGCCTTTGCAGCCGCCCATAAGACTGAGAACTCCTATTGCAATTGCAGAAATGACTGCGACAGCTAAAACATTCACCCTTCTCTTCTTCACTTCAAAACCTCCTGTTTATTATTGTAGACTACAAATATTCCGCGATAAGTTAACCGAAGAGAATGATAAATCAAGCACTGGCCCCGAGTCCGGAACATTACCGGATTTCAGGCAATCCAGCCATATTTGCTACCCGGCAGCGGCGGTTTCCGCTCCTGAGGCTGATTCCTTGACTTTACAACCGTGCATGTTCTATTTTAGAACTGCTTAGCCGGGTGACATGCATATGCCCGGCAGAAGCGGAATTCAGCATTATAACGAGGACGCCTGAAACATGAAGAAGCAATACGAGACATATATATACAAGATAGACAACAATGACATCATTTACATGGTCAGCGACAACTGGCAGAAATTTGCAGATGAAAACAATGGATTGGACAACACAAGCTCCAGGAATGTCATAGGCAGGCCATTGTGGGATTTTGTCAGCGGACCGGAAACAACACATTTATACCAGACTGTTTTAAAAGCTGTACGGGACAGGAAACGCAAGGTCAAACTGCTGTTCCGCTGTGATTCCCCGGGCACAAGGAGATACTTGCAGCTTATTGTCTTCCCCATCGAAAACAACTGCATTGAGTTTTGGAGCCAGATCATCAAGACTGAATCCAGGGGATCGGTAGACCTTCTCAGAAACGGCATTGAGCGCTCCAATGACATGATAAAGATGTGCAGCATGTGCAAGAAAATTGAAATACAGGAAAATGTCTGGGAAGAGATAGAACCGGCAATAAACCGCCTTAAATTACTGGAGATGGAACATCCCCCCAAGATTTCACATGGACTATGCACATGCTGTTTCAATGCAATTATGCATAAGGTGGAAAATATCAACTGACATATCTTTCGAGGGTGGAAAATTTACAGACATAAAAATAAAAGGGTTCTGGCAGCCTTGCTCCGCCCGATGCTAGACGTTCGATAGGACAAATGAAAAATCTCATATATATAATTGTGTGCGCCATTGGAATCCTTGGATGCTCTAATCAGAAAGCTCCAGACATACAATTTGTTTTTGTTAAAATACCAGAGCAGATAATGCCTCTTGAGAGAGGCGCAAAATATGAAGACCCGCTTGACGCAATACTTAAAAAAGAGAAGGTCGGAGAGGTTGCCGGCGGCGGAACCCAGATGTCGGATCAGGACAAGGACGGCAAAAGAACTATTGAATGGATAGGGATTGATGTTGACTTGACTGATTTTAAAAGAGGACTGCCCATTTTAAAGTCGGGATTAATAAAACTGGGAGTCCCGGAAGGGACAATTCTCGAATATACCAGAGATGGGAAAGATCATTCAGAGAAAGTAAAGGAGCGGTAAGATGGGGAAGATCACGATATGCCTGGCAATCGCACTTGTATCTGCGATGGTACAGGCCAAAGAGCTGGTCGTGACCGTGAACGGGAAGGAGTTCAAGCTGGACTGCACCATGATAAACCATGAGATCAAGGAAACTGACAGGGACAAGGGCGGCCAGGAAAGCGTCATGGCTTGTTTCTTCATGTATTTCGACTTTCTTGCAAAGGGCAATATCCAAGAGGCTTCAAAGCTGTCCACCAATCCGGCGAAAACCGTAGGGAGCTTGACCAAGCTCCAGGAGAATACAGGCCCGGAAGAATTCAAAAAGCTGATGGGTAAATATTTCTATGAAAACCATATCGTCCTGGCCGAAATTATTTTCGAAGGAGACACAATGCTGGTAATAAGGAAACCGGGCGGTTTTGTCGCCCAGCTTTACCAGAAAGTGGATGGAAAATTCTTCATGGCAAACAAAGCCGCTTCAGGAACTGTTCTCGGCGAGGTCTTGAACCAGCTCCAAACCGGCAAGATCAAACTGTAAAACGGAAGCAGAAAAATGATTTATACGTTTCCAATATATGTCCCGGGAATTCCTGCTTTCATCGCGGTGATTGCAGCCATCTCGGGGATTTACTTGATCATAAGGAAAAAAACGTTTATAATAACAGCCATCCCTGTCTCCATCGCCGTTATGACAGGTGTGTTTGCAGCCCCGATGCTGGCGTTGGACCGAGTAATCCTGGACGATGAGAAGCTGGAGCAGACAACGGGTTTCTGGTTCTTTCCCACAGTCAAAGGATTCCGGCTTGCCGATCTTTCATCCATCCTCATCGGGACCAGGACCGATCTGAAAGGTTGGAGCGCTGGCACTTGTCTTGGCGTAGCATCTTAGCAAAGCCAGATCCCGCCGGCAATTCTTAAAGAATGTAGCACAGGCGTCTCGCCTGTAAAAAGATTTAAAAGCTCCAAGTTCCAAACTTCCAAATTCCAGACAAGTTCCAGTATTAAAACAAAGAAATTTCCAAACCTTTGAATTGTCCCTGGTTTTGGAGACAGTTTGTAATTTTAAACTTGGAATTTGCTTGGAACTTGTCCGCCCATGGCGGATTTGGAACTTGGAATTTGCTAGCATGCGGGGCCGCAGCACACTCCCCTCATATTATCAATTTAAATAAGCCTCCACTCTTTAATACCGTTCCACGGATGGTATATTTCAAAACGAACGCGACCTGTGGCGGACAACATAGGCCTCCCCGGTAAATCCTGCCGGAAAGAGCGCCTGTTACCGCCCTGAATTCCCGACAAATGGAGAGAATATGGAGAACAAGAAATCTCGCATCATGAAGTTCCTTAATTCCAACCTCGGATTATGGTTGCTGTCCACGGTTGCCGTCGGATTTTTTTCATTTTCATATACCGAATTGAGCGCCCGCTCCGCCGAGCAGGAGAGGAAGTCGGCCCAGGTGACAAGGTTGAAAATAGAGATAGCACAGCGGGTTGCACAGTATGTAGGGCAGGTCAAGGAGACCGTTCAGGCGAAAGGATTCGATCCGGACATTCCAAATGAGAATATTGTCATGGCGACATTGTCGCTTCTCAAGCCGCCGAGTTCGACAAAAGACGCCAAGCATCCCATATATGCGGCATTTGATGAGTACAAGGACCGTCCGGTCGTATCTCTATTAGTCGAACTGGACGTGCTTCTTGAAAAAGAGGACAGGATGAGACTTACGCCTTCCGTGGACCAGTTGTCGTCTTTCACCCCCGGAGTGCTGGCAAAAATGTCTACGAAGGAGATCGACGGGAAGTTCAAGGAGATGTTCGTTACGGAATTCTGGAAGGACATTGACGACTATTGACCAGGCCGGATGGCTATGGTTAAACCGCCAACTAAGTGTCGGGTTTCCGCCTTCGCTGAGATGCTACGGCGGACACGGAAAACCCGACTTACTTTCAAGGAAAAACAGCCCTTACGGGCTTAACTAAAAACGTATGTAAAGCCCTCGAAAGTTCTTTCAGCGCTAAATCCGTCCCTACTTCGCGGCGGCCGCTGACAGTTCGAAGCGATGCTGCTTGGGCTTGGCGGCGGCACGGATCTTGGCGTCCGCGTCCTTCGTCTGCTGTGTCAGCTTTTCAAGCTGTTCCTTCTGTCCCGCATCTCCGCCCTGGACGGCCTTGGAGACGTTGCGCCACGAGCTGACAATCCCTTCCTTCGAACCGACTAGCTGGAGAATGCTCCTGCACTGGTCGGCGATCGGACCCTTTTCCAGCAGTCCCATGTTCCAGCCTTTGGCAAGATCTGCTGCGGCAACCGTCGCCACATTGACCCCATCAATGCTCACATCATACCGGGCCGCCTTCAATCCATTGACTGTAAGCATGTACTGGCTAAGCTTCTCCACGCCGTCAGTGATGGCAAGGACAGCACGTGCATCATTTGGGACCGGAAATGGCAGGGAATTGTCCAGACGGTCGAAGGAAAGTTTGTCTCCGTCCATCTTTACATTCTCGATCTTGCACTGGACGGCTTCGCCCGCGGTACCGGCCGAGGCATCGATGGTCGCAGTGCTGACGAGTCCGGGTGCTTTGAGTTCTGAAAGAAGGGCGGCGGCCATGGTGAGCTGTCCGGTAGCTCCGGGATGGACTGCATCCCCCATCATGGTCACGGGCTGTTTGTCTTTCTTCGCCCACACTTCGAGGAAGGCCTTGAGATGATCGGCCCCATCCATGTTCGGCTGGGCGGCAAGCATTCCTTTCATGCTTCCCAGCGTGTTGGAGAGAGTCTCATTCGGCTTGTTCGCGGCCCAGAAGTCGACGAGCAGGCCGAACTGGTTCGCGTATGGGATTTTTTCCTTTTCGGAAAGTGTCTTGAGCGCAGCGGCATACTCCTGCAGCTTGGCATTGCCGCCATCCAGCTTCGCTGTCGAGCTGCCATTGTTCACCGGGCTGGGCGATAGCAGGACTGGGCGCGCTTTTATTTCGCGGATACGGCCAAGAAGTGTTCCCATGTTCTCCATGAACTTCTCCGTGGAAAATCCGCCTTTGTCATTCATGCCGAGTTCCACGGAGACCACTGAAGGATTCCATGCGGCCACATCATAATTAAAACGGGCGAGGACCTTCGGAATCGTGTCGCCGCCGACTCCTGAGTTGCGGAAGCAGAATGTGAGATTTGGGAACCGTGCATAACAGAAAGCCTCGATATAGTTCGTATGAAGGCGCTGGGCGGTTATGCTGTCACCGACCATGATCCATGTGTCGCCGTCCTTGAGCGGAAATTCCCCCTGTGCATTTGCGAAATTCGCACCCAGACACACAAGCAACCCGACCACCGCCAATCCGAACCATATCCTGATCTGCGCCATTCTCATCGTAATCTCCTATCTTTAAATTTTGATTCTAATAAATCTTGCAAACCGGGAAGATAATATGGAAAGAGGAGAGTGTCAAAGATGAAGGGGATTTTAATGTAGCACAGGCATCTCTTCGACAGGCTCAAGACAAGTCTTGCCCATGGCGCAATAACACCCAAACACAGCTCATTTACATTCGTTACGATGACGACAAATATTGTCCTTCGACGAAAATGGACTTGTACCTCCATGAATAGCCGGTAAAGTAACGGTATTGATGATTTATAGTAACCGCAATTAATTGTATTGGCATTGACATATGGGTCGATTTACTGTAGCTGAATTTTGTGTCGGAGGGGGAGGTCAAGCCTTGGGTCTGGAGGCTGCCGGTTTCGATTGTATCGTTGCTGTAGAAATTGACAGCCACTGCTGTACTACATTACGATTAAACCGGCCGCAGTGGGATGTTCGACAAGATGACATGCGCCTTGTGGACGGCCAACGTTGGAAAAAAGTTGATCTCTTCGCAGCTGGGGTTCCATGTCCTCCATTTTCAATCGCAGGCAAACAACTAGGAGTAAACGACGACCGAGATATGTTTCCTGACGCACTTCGCCTAATTGAGGAAATGCAACCTAAGGCAGTTTTACTTGAAAATGTACCAGGCTTTGCTTCGGCAAAGTTCGCCCAATATCGCGAGAATCTCTTTTCAAGTCTTCATAAGCTGGGCTACGAAACCGATTGGAACGTCTTACAAGCTGCAGACTACGGTGTACCGCAATTGCGCCCACGATTCATTCTTGTTGCGCTTCCGAAGGATCGCATGTCTTTCTTTGAATGGCCTGTTCCATATCCAAAAAAAGCAAATGTTGGTGACACGCTGAAAGATCTCATGGCTTCAAAAGGTTGGAAGGGAACGGAGCGTTGGTATTTGCAGGCTAGGCAGGTGGCTCCAACGGTAGTAGGTGGATCAAAAAAGCATGGAGGCCCTGATCTGGGACCTACTCGCGCGAGGAAACAATGGCTCCAACTCGGGGTTGATGGTCTCGGTATATCCGACGAACCGCCATCGCGCGATTTTCCTATCGATGGTCTACCGCGTCTTACCGTTCGAATGGTTGCTCGTGTTCAGGGATTTCCTGACTTCTGGAAGTTTAGTGGCAAGAAGACCGCAGCCTATCGGCAGGTCGGTAATGCATTTCCTCCTCCAGTTGCATCTGCTGTTGGATGCGCTATAGCCAACGCACTCGACGGAAAATATCCGACGAACGGATCACGTTCAGTCGTTCAAATGCGACTCTTTGAGTCGCATGTGCCCTATTCTTAATCAACTTATATCAAACATATTAATGTAAGCGCAAGGAGTTTTCGATGAGTTCAATCGGATCAAAAGAAAAGATCAGGCAGTTCTTACTCGCAAACATTGGTCGAGTCATCGAATCGCACGAATTGCAGGCTGCTGCTGATGGTGCAGTCCAATATAGTCGTCGCCTGCGAGAACTTCGCGATGAAGAGGGCTGGCCAATTCTTTCGCACAATGACACCACGAACTTAAAGCCTGGCCAATATCTTTTACGAGAGAAGCCGTCACGGAAAACCGTTCCTCAATTTTCACGAACCATATCAGCTCGTCTGCGCGCGGAAGTTCTAGACCGAAATGGCTTCACCTGCCAAATGTGTGGTCTTACTCCTGGAGAGATCGATCCGGCAACAAATCGCAAGGTCAGACTTCATATCGGTCACATCAAGGACAAGTTGCTAGGGGGGAAGGACGAGTTGTCAAATCTCAGGGCTCTCTGTTCAACCTGCAATCAAGGTGCAAAAAACATTACCACGGAAAAAGCCAGCGCAATTTGGTTGCTATCCCAAATCAGACGAGCTGGTCAAGACGAACAACTAACCGTTTATGACTGGCTTAAGAAGAAATTCGGGAAAACTCCGAAATAAGTCCATTCTGCAGAAAGGATCTTATGCAAAAGAAAATACTTGGAGCATTTCCACTCAGTCTCATCATTGTTATTCTAGGCGTTACTGCATTTGGCACAGAACCAGACAAGGCGGCGGCAAGAGTCCCCGTTCCAATTGACTCGATATACAAGCTTGTCTTTGATGATGAATTCAAAGGAACCTCTCAGTCGTCACAGGCAAATGGAGCCGGGATGTAGCCCGCGTTCCGGATGAACAAGAAAGGCACATACACCGAGATCGACATCTTCGAATGGCCAGGGAATAATCCGCATTACTTCAGCTTCACTTGAATTAACCTGCTAGGGATTTCCCCCATGTTCCCTGCGGGTTATCCCCTACTGCAACGAAATTGAAGCACGTGTATTTTAATTTACAGATGAAACCATACGACCGTAAATAAACTTTCCAAGGGAGGAAACACATGAGTACGAAATCTGTCATTCTGATGATCACCGCAGCATACTTTCCTATGCCATGGACTCCTCGCACAGGAAGGGACGGCCCCCGACGTGAAAATCACCACGAAGGAGATCTCCTCCGACCCGCCCAGCATGCCATACTGCTTCGCCCGTGGCATTGTCAATCTGGCAACATGTCCTCTCGAAATACCTAGGTGCATGATCTATGACAACGCCAAGATTCCCGTGATAGGACTCGTCGGCGGAGCCATCGAAGGCACCTTTATGACCTTATTCCGTGCATTCAGCGGAACTGCGGACATAGTTTCCCTGGGATTCAGCGAAGAGGGATTCCATTCAAACAGGTTCCCGGATTTCATCTGGAACTCGAAATGGCTCCCTGCTGAAAAACAGATCATAATTGAAAAGACAATCGAGAGGGAGAAGCCTGTTCCGGCGGCGAAGTGAATGCCCGTAGCCCCTTGGCATCATAAAACGGACGCGTCAGCGTTCCTTTTCATGCAATTGTGTAAGTTGCCAGCGATCCTATAATACAATTTCCTGTGCGATTTAATTACTTCATCTTCACCAGTATCTCGAACCTGGCACCGTTCTGGCAGGGAAGAAGAGTGCCGTCGAGTTTTTGGCCGTTGACGGTAATCTCGGAAATATTTTTGCAGCCCTTGGTCTGGTCATATGAAATCTTATATTCCGCACCCCTGAAATGCCGTGTTACAGAGCACTTCTTCCATTCGGGCGGCAAACACGGATCAATGCGCAGGCCTCCGGCTTCAGGCCTGAGTCCGAACACGCTGTTCATCATGACGACATAGAACCATGCCGCGGTTCCCGTACCCCAGCTCTGTCCGACAGTCCCGTAGCGGTAGCTGTTTTTTATGGCGAAATAGCTGTTGCAGAAGACATAAGGCTCACAGTTCTTCTCCCAGTATTTGTCGTCGAACGGAAGCATCTTGTGGATTCCCATCGAGACTTTTTCGTTGCGTTTGAGCATGCAGTCCGCCATGAGCTTGAACGTGCATGCATGGAGATAGACGCCGCCGTTCTCGTGAGTACCCGGGGTCTTTACGGACGATTCGCCAATCTTCGGATCCCAGTGTGTATACGGATCAAGAACCTTTATCGTTCCAATATCGATCTCAAGATATTTGTCGCAGGACTTCATCGCATGGAGCCCCTTGTCGGCGTCCGCGATTCCGGAAATTATTGACCAGGCCTGTGGAAGGAGGTATAGCCTGCCTTCCTTGTTCTTGTGCGAACCGAGAGTTTTCCCATCGTCATTGCAGGCCCTGAGATACCAGTCGCCATCCCAGCCGTGCTTGTTCACGAGCTTCTTCATTTCCTCGCCGCGTCTTGCGGATTTCGCAACGTCGGCGGTACGGCCGGCGAGTTCTGCGAGTTCCGCAAACTGTCTGTTCGCCAGACACCACGCCATCGAGAGCCAGATGCTCACGCCTTTTCCTTTCGGGCCGACGTACTGCAGGCAGTCGTTCCAGTCGCCGCTCCTGATCTTCATGAGACCGAACATTGCACGGTCATTCCAGTAGAAGTCGATCGCGCGTTTCACATGCTCGTAGAGCGATGCTTTTTTGCCGTCGTTGAACGGGATTTTCCTATCAAGAATGGAAAGATCTCCTGTTTCCATGACCAGCTGATGGACGGCATACGTGATCCACACATGGTTGTCCGAGAAATCCTTGTCCAGGATCTTGCCATTGAGCCAGGTGCGCGGCGCATAACCGTTGCTGTACTGGTATGAAAGGACACGGCGCAGCTGTCTTTCAGATTCCTTTGGATTTATGATCGCAAGAGCCCAGATGTCCTGGATCTGGTCGCGGAATCCGTTGTGCCTTACGCGCGCCCACTGCGTACCGAGCGAGAGCTGGCGCTGGAGCCAGGGATGGAAGAAGGAGTTCAGCAGAGGATCGGGCGTCGTGATTGAATCTCCTCCAAGAAGAGAAGTTATTCTGGCTTTGACCTTTTCGAGCTCCCTTTCGATCGCATTTCCCTTGAAGAATTTTGCTCTCAGCTTGAGGATGTCGGACTTGTCCTTGCCACCACCTGCGATAACATGGAACACCATTTCCTTGCCGGCAGGTATTGTGATATCGGTCTCGATGGCACAGCAGCTCTTCTCCATTTCCGAACCCGTATTAGCGCAATGACCGCGGACGACGGCATCCGGACGCTGCTCCGTGCCGTGTCCGGCGAAACCGTTCATCGAGCAGTCGAATCCTGAAATCTTCCTGTCGATCGTCATGTATATATTGACTTCCTCAACTCCGTCAAACTCCTGGCGTTTTCTTATGACGACAGAATTGAGCTTTTTGTCAAAATGTCCTTTTCCGCCGTAGTATGTCTGTGGCTTGAAGAAACCGTCGAACATTGTGTTGAAGAAAGCGAAGGCCTTGAATTTCCTGCTGCGTTTTCCGTTGTTGCGGAGCCTGGCGGTCCAGATCTCGCAGACTTCCTTTTCGGGGACAAATACGCGGAAGGAGGATTCGATGTTGTCATATTTCTGGATGATCTCGGAATAACCGAGTCCGTGGACGCAGCGATATCCTGAACTAAACTGATCAACCGGAAGTCCGTTGAGCGACCAGAATTTGCCTGTCCGCTGATCCCTGAGCAAGAGCATCCTGTTGAAGACCATCTCTATCCTGCGCCCCATCTTGTCCTGGGTGAGTGATTCGCCCTTGGCGGTCTGGGAGAAGATCGCAACATAGTTCTCATTCCAGAGATAGTTGTACCAGTCGCGCGGAGTGTCGGGAGTGTTTATCTCGAATGCCATGCCATTGTCGATAAACCGTCCGCAGTTTGTTTTCAAAGGCATCTCGTCCGTCCCTTGCATTATAGCTTGTATTAGGTAAATAATCTACAGGCGCCCAGCCGGTGTTTCAATTCTTTTTGGAATAAGATAAAAGACCGACAGAGGGATCGCCAGCAGTGCCATGGGGCCGAACCCGAAGAGCATCCCTGTTGAAACTGAAAATCCAAAGATCACGGCGCATTGTTTCCCTGTCAGCACAAGGATCGGACCGATTGTGAATCCGGCTCCGATGACGCTTTCATGCGAGCCCCCTGCCCCGACCGATGCCTTGCTCAGTACCATCGCATAATAAAGCGCCGAGTAATATGCGAATCCCGCAGCGATTCCATAGATGATTTCTCCGGTGATGATAAGGGCTATGCGATCAGGGAACATCGCCATGGCAAACCCAAGCGCAAGCACTGTCGAGGCGCATGCAAGGAAAACTTTCCTCCCATGCCACCATACGGTAGCCGACATGATCAGGAAGGAGAATGTCCTCGCAAAATCTATGAATGACGCAAGCAAAGTCGCCTTGGCGACAGATATCCCCATATCGGCGAATTTTCCGGGGATAAGGGATGCGAGTATCTGCATGAGGGCATAGGAGAACCCCATTGACCATCTGCTCGAGAGAAGCATGCCTCTCATGTCTTCAACAGATATGGCCTTGCCATCATCTGTCCCGTCGGCTGATGATGCCATGTGATGCGGTATCACCTTTGGAAGGAAGAAAACGAGCCCCATCGATACAACGACGATTACTCCTGCAATCATGAATATTCCGTTCTTGAACGCGGAAATGGCGGCACCGGCCAGCAGCACTGCCAGAGGGACTGCCGTGCTCCAGCACAGATTGTAGATCCCGATCGCTCTGGACGATCCCTTTTCATCAAGCCCGGCGCTTGAATAGCTCTCGGCAATGGGCCAGGTCATGCCGTTGAATATCGAATAGAGGATCACCATGGCGGTTATGACAGGAGCAGTCGGAAAGACAAAAGCTGTTAGAGGCAATATCAGCTGTATGATGATCAGCGAAACCATTGCGCGTCTTGGACCGACAGCCTCCCAGTATCTGTGAGATAACTGAGCACCTGCTATGTAGGTCACACCTGTTGCAAGGGCAAGCAGCAGATTCTGGAAATCGCTGAGGAGAAGTTCATACTTGGTATAGAAGAACACGCCCCTCTGGATCATGATCGTCGCCAGACTGAAGAGAAACGCAAATATGAAAATATAAAAACGCATGCGCCTAATCCGAATGGATGATTGGATTGATGGATGATTGGATGATTGCGACTGGATGAATACAGGACATGGAACTATTCCCTTAATTATGCAAAAAAAACGGCGGCATAATCTACATGCCGCCGTTCAAAAGCAAAATCGCTGGGAACTTTTATTTCTTCGTCGGGATTTCCTTCCTGATCTCATCGACCATCTTCATGATCCTCTGCCCGTATTCGACATAGTTGACGTACATGAGCTCCTCCTTGGTCGGGCCCTTGTCATGGTAGATAGCCACCATGTGCGGCTCGATCGAGATTCCGCCGTCATATCCCCTCGTGAACATGTCCTCGAGGATCTTCCTCACATCGCCGTCTCCTTCACCCGGGAACGTGTAGATGACCTTGCCGTCGGCACCCATCTTCCCATCCTTTATATGGATATAGACGACATGCTCCCTGACGGCCTTGTAGAATTCCCATGACGACTGGAACTTATAGGGAGGCTTTCCCCTCACATCCTCTGAAGAGACAGGATTCCCAGTGTCATAGACCAGCTTGAAGCTGGGCGACTTCACACCTTCAACAAGCTTGAGCGTGTGCTCATATGAAAGGCCGCCCCAGTTCATGCAGTTCTCAAGAACGCAGGTGACACCGCCGTCCTCTGCGATCTTCGCAATTACCTTCATCCTCTTTATAACTTCAGCGGAAAAATCCTTGTCCCTGACCTCCTTCGGCACTGCAAAGCTCATTATCCTTATCATCTTGATCCCGAGCTTCTGCATCCTTGGAACCGCCTTTCTCATCTCGTCATAGCTTGTATCAGGCGCTTCTGTGATCGGCTTCGCCCAGTTGGCGACACCGCTGCCGAAACAGTTGAAAGACACTTTTGCCTTCTGGAGCTTCTCGCAGACTTCTGCGAACTCCGCATCGCTGATCGACGCGAGATTGCCGTTGAACAGCTTCCTTGTCTCAATATTCTTCCAGCCCAGCTCCTTCGTGGCCTTTATCTGGCCGTCAAGCCCCGAGGCTGCCTCATCAGCAAAACCGGTATAGTACATAAAACCTCCATGATTAAATACCAAGTAGGTACGTCCTTTCCGTATCCGCCATAGCTTCTTTGCGAAGGCGGAAGGATGTACCATTCTTATTTCTTCAAATTCATGGGACAGGCTAAAGCCCGTCCCTACTTCATTACATCAGATTTCCTTCACCAGATATTCAAGGCTGATCTTCAGGGATTCGAACGGATCTATCCTGCAGGTGTCCTGCTCTATGATGAACCATTCTGTCCCGGACTTCTTCGCAACCTTTACAATCCGTTTCCAATCGAGATTTCCATTTCCGATCTCAAGCATCTTCGGCTGGTTTCCAATGATCCCGTATTCCTTCAGATGCAGGAGAGGAAGCCTGTTTGCGAGCTTCTTGCACCATTCAACAGGATCTCCGCCGCCGAACTGAACCCAGTAGGTGTCAATCTCACCCTGAAGGTTTTCGGGGTTGGTCTCGCTGTAAATGATGTCAAGGGCCGTCCTGCCACCGAACTTCTCAAACTCAATGCCATGATTGTGGTATGTCAGAACCTGTCCGGCGTCCTTGAGGACCTTGCCCGACTTGTCGAGCGCCGCAGCGAGCTGCTTGAAGTCATCTTCTGTCTTTGGCGATGTGTGCGGCCAAGGATAGGCGGTATATTTGCATCCGAGTATGTTGAGCTTCTCAACGACCTTCTGAGGCTCCTCGAGGATCATCTTCCCGCCCTCATGGGTGGCGCAGCATACGAGGCCTTCGCCATCGAGCATCTTCTTGACTTCAGAAGTTTCGATCGGGCCAAGTCCTGAAAGCTGGACAGCCTCGAATCCTATGTCCTTCACCTTCTTAAGCGATTTTGCAATGTCCTCAGGTGTCTTGAGGAAATCCCTCAATGTGAAAAGCTGCGCTGCAATAGTCTTTCTTCTCATTTCGTCTTCTCCTTACGAATGTGGTATTTTATTTCTTGTTGAATGATGACCCGAAGTCGACGTCGCCCTTCTTCACTTCCTTCTTGTACTTCGATGTCTTGACCAGCCCCTTGAGGACCTTCTCGTATTCCGCGGCATTGAGCGGCAGCTTGACCGTCTCCCCCTTGATCGAGGAAAGTATCATCGCATTCGCTATCTCCACCGAATTGAGACCCTCTTCGCCACGTGCAACGAGCTTATCACCATGCAGGACAGCCTTAGTGAACGCCTCGATCACCTTCTGGTGGCTGGAGCCCTGCGCCTTGTATGGGATCTCCGTGTTCCAGCATGCAGGACCTTCGAACTGCTTGTCCGTGGTCATGCAGTACTTGCTCAAAGGAACCTCGGTGCGGTTGAACAGGATCTTTCCATTCTCCACGACTACGCGGCCGCGTTCGCAGGTTATCTCAAGACGGTTCGTCCCGGGAGCGTCGCCTGTGGTCGTTATGAACACAGCCGAAGCGCCGTTGGGATATTCGCAGTACGCGGTGACATTGTCCTCGACTTCAATCTTGTGGTATTTGCCGAAGTCGCAGAACGCCCTGATCTTCGAAGGCATCCCGAAGAACCACTGGAAGAGATCCAGGTTGTGCGGGCACTGGTTGAAAAGGACTCCGCCGCCCTCGCCTCTCCATGTGGCGCGCCATCCGCCGGAATCATAATATCTCTGGCTCCTGAACCAGTTCGTGATTATCCAGTTTATCCTGCGCACTTCGCCGAACTCGCCGGACTCCAGAAGCTGCTTGAGCTTCATGTACATCCCGTCGGTCCTCATCTGGAACATTATTCCGAAAAGCAGGTCCTTCCGCTTCTTGTGCGCCTCGATCATCTTCAATGCATCGGCCTTGTGGACTGCTACAGGCTTCTCGCTAAGCACATGGAGTCCGTTCTTGAACGCCTCGATCGCAATCGGAGTATGATCGTAATGTGGAGTGGAGATTATGACTGCGTCAATGTCCCCGGACTTGATCATTTCGGTTGAATCATAATATGCCTTCACTCCGGCCTTCGCGGCCTTCTCATCCGCCTTCTTCCTGTCGATATCGCAGATCGCCGAGAGCTTTGCGCCCGCAGTATCCTTGACGAACCCCATGTGGGGCCCACCCATGTTTCCAATACCGACAATACCAAATCTCAGCTCTTTCATTCTCAGTCTCCTTTCAATAATTTTGGACTTATTTTAATCTTGAACTCGCTTCTTCTGTTCTTTCCCTTCCGCAAAACCCATTCGACAGCCTTGTCACCCATCTCCTCCCATAACTGCTTCAGCATGCCTACGCCCTTCCATCCATCGAGCTTCTGCTCGTAGTCGAACGTCAGGAACCAGAAATCCTTCCCCAGCCGGACGCCCAGGCTGTCCGCGATCGTCATCAGAGGATATGCAATCGGGATATATGTCGAGAAGACTGCATCAGGCTTTTTTCCCGACTTGAAGATCGCAGCAGCAACTGAATCAAGGTCAGCCTTGAAATTACTGAAGCTCCTTTTGAATACAAGCTCCATGTCGACCTTTATCCCGAGTTCGAGCGCGGTCTCATAGAAGACGATCTGCCTTTCAGCGATATACGGGGAATCCGGAATGTTCCCGGGAGTAATGAATGCAATCTTCCTGCATCCTTTGGACATGAGCCATCGGAGCCCGTTCCTGATTCCGTCGTAGGCGTCTGTAGTGACATGGTCGAAATCCGCGTATGTCCTTCCGATGAGAAGCTGTGACGCTCCGGCTGATGCAAGATATTTCATGACCATCAGCTGCTCGTATGACGGGCGCTGCCATACAACTGCGTTGCCCGGCCTGGCGATCTTGCCGAGACTTGTCTTGATGTCGTTTATATTATATAGATAGCAGGGGAGGTGCTGCTGGATCTTGGAGGCGAGGCATGCGGTTTCGGAATCGGCGTTGGTCCTGAGATCATAGTTGCCCGCCAGAAAGACCTGGTTGATCACGGAGCATTCATGCTTGTCGGCCACGAAGGTGCCAGATCCCTGCCGCGAATAAAGGAATCCCTCCTTCGACAGCTCCATCGTCGCCCTGTCGACGGTCCCCCTGGAAAAGGAATACCTGTGCATGAGGCTGAAACGCGAAGGTATGGGCTCCGACTTCTTAAGCCTGCCCGTCCTTATGTCGTCAAGGAGCTTCTCCTTGAGAAGTTCAACTTTGGAAAACATTATTCACCGCAAATCCACAAGATTATTTGATGGTTTCCAATATCGCATTTATCCGGCTGTTTGCATAATATCCGCACTGATTAAAATAGCATAAAGATGCCTATTTGCCTAATACATGAATATCCAACAAGGAACTCCGCAGATGCGGAGCAAGTATCGAACTTGTTCTGCAAGGCAGAAAAGAACATGTCTTGCGACATTGACTACAAACATATTGCAAAAGCAGTTTGAAATTCGTTCGTAGTTAAGCCCGCAAGGGCTGTTCTTTTGCTTGTCTTGTTTGGATATTTGAACTTGTTTGTGGTTTGGAATTTGGAACTTGGGATTTAGCTTCCGGGTATTTCAGCTCTTATTCGCCCTGGCAAGCCGGGCTGCAGAAGCCTTTGCGACTTCCTGATGGATGTCTTCGCCATGGGCATCAATCGTCACCAGCAGGGGAAAGTTTTTCACTTCGAGCTTCCAGACGGCCTCCGGCGAACCGAACTCCTTGTAGTAAAAGACGTCCATAACTTTCACGATCGATTCGGCAAGCACCTGCGCACATCCGCCTGCGGCGCTGAGATAGACCGCACCATATTTTTTCAAGGAGGCGGAAGCTTCAGGGGAAAGCCCCCCCTTCCCTATGAATCCTCTTACGCCATATCGCCTAAGGATCTCAGAAATGAAAGGAGATGTCCGGTATGAAGTCGTCGGACCTGCAGCCGCGACCCTCCAGCCCCTGCCTTCCTTGACCACGATAGGACCGCAGTGGTAGATCACCGCCCCGTTTAGGTCAATAGGCAACCTACTTGCCTTCTTTTCCTCTATCAGGAATTTGTGGAAGGCGTCACGGCCTGTATAAATGATCCCGGACAGCAGAACAGTGTCCCCTGCTCGGAGTTTTTTGGCGGTCTTCAAATCAACAGGCGTATCCAAAATATGTTTCATGAGCCTTCCTGGTGTTTACAGTTAAAATAGACCGGAATTTGAATTTTTAAATCCATCTGAATCCTGTTATCCTGTCAAAATTTCTTTCTTAAAGTATCCTTTCCGGGGAAAGCCTGTCCTCCGAAAGGAAATGCAGAAGCGCATATCCGTTCTTGTTCAGCCAGGAACGCCTGGACGAACTTCCCGGCAGTATCGTGTCCATCCAGCTCCAGAACTCCCTTCCGTGTCCCGGAACCTTGAAATGCGCAAGTTCATGGTAGAAGACATATTCATAAATATCATCAGGCGCCAGTATCAACCGCCAATTGAGGGTTATTATCCTGCGCTTCCTGCAGCATGTACCCCAGCGCGTGCTCATGTCCTTCAGGACTATCCTCCTGACGTCGAACTTCCCGACGGCGTCCAGCCTGACGCTGAGGATTTTTGCGAAGTTCGCAGACTGCGAAAGATACCAGAGCCTCAACCTGCTCCTCAGGTTTTCAGGAGCGGGATCTGAAACCTGCATTTCGAGCGTATAACGATCGCTGTCGAATGCAATCGAATTCTCGCCGGAGGATATCTTCAACAGACATTTGCAGCCCCTGAACGGAATTTCCGAACCGTCGGCGATCCTGTATTCCAAAACTGAATCCTTCATTTTCGCATAATGATTCCGGATCCACCTGGCGTGCTTCTCAAGAATCTTTCCTGCGTCGGAACGGGAGGAACGAGAAAGGACAAGCCGTACACCTTTTTCGGAAACAGATATCCTGTATCTGCTGCGGATGGATTTGATGATTATCTCTACGGGGATTGCTTGTCCGTCTTCAGTGGAAATGCTGGTATGGGATACCATCATTTGAAATATCCGTCGAGGAACTTCCTTCTCTCGGGGTGGCGCAGTTTTTCGAGGGCTTTGATCTCGATCTGGCGGATGCGTTCACGTGTCACCTTGAAATGCACACCGAGTTCTTCAAGCGTCTTCTCCTTTTCTCCGAGGAGGCCGAAACGCATCATGAGGACCTGTTGTTCGCGCTCCGAGAGCGTACCGAGCGTCTCCTTCAGTTTCTCCTTGAGCATCTCATATGCGACATTCTCCACCGGATCCTCGCTGTTGGCATCAGCAACGAAGTCCTGTAGGAATGAATCACCTTCATCGCCGACAGGGGCCTGGAGCGAGAGTGTCTGATGCGACATCCTCTTCAAGGCCCTGATCCTCTCCTTGGGCATTTCAAGTATGGCCGCGAGCTCTTCAGGGGTCGGCTCCCTGCCGTTCTTCTGGAGGTATCGCTGTTCCTCATGGTACATCTTGTTTATCGTGGCGACCATGTGCGCTGGGATCCTGATGACCCTGGACTGGTCGGCCATCGCCCTGGATATCGCCTGCTTTATCCACCATGTGGCATATGTGCTGAAACGATGTCCGAGCGTATGGTTGTACTTGTCGACCGCCTTCATCAGACCGATGTTGCCTTCCTGTATCAGGTCGGTGAGAGGGAGCCCCTTGCCGCGGTATCTCTTTGCGATGCTGACAACGAGACGAAGATTGCCTTCGAGCATCTTCTTCCTCGCGAAATCGGACTGGTCCCTGAATCCCTTGAGCCTGACCATCCTGACTTCGAAATCATCTATTTTCATGAGGAGCTTCTCTTCGACAAAACTCCTTATGTCCTCGGTAATCTTGTCTTTTTTCCTGGCTGTTTTCTTGTCATGGATGCTGGAGGACTGGCGGAAATACTCCCTGGCGACATCGTACCACTCCTCGAGATATTCGTTCTGCGCATGGTATTCGACAAGGGTTCCCACGAGTTTTTCACGGTATTTTTCCGTGCTCTTGTCCTTCGAATGAAAAGCCGATTTGAGCTTTGAATATTCCTTCTTGATCGACTCCTTCCATCCCGGGAATTTCAGGAAGACGGCTTCGGCAGGAGTGTTGAAGTTGTGGTCGGCCGAAAGATGTATGTTGAAATGGCTGTCAAGATTTTCAGCTGTGCATTTCTCGACTATCAGGAGATGGTCGAGGGCGACATATCCGAATCCGTAGAGATGCGCGCGGAAGCCGTTGATAGCTTCGCTGTAGAGCTTCGTGTAATGCAGCTCTTCGGCGCTCGTAAGCAGCGGATTCTCCGCCATCTGCCTGAAATAGATGTTCAGGGAGTCGATCTCGCCGTCATCGCGGGACAAAGGCTGATTCCCCTCGTTCTCATTGACGGGCACAGGCTCATCGTCATCGCTGGATCCTGATGCGTCATCCGCGCGGGAGAATTTAATTTTCCTTGAAAATGGCAGCATTGTATTCGCTTCAATGATTTATTTTTACCCTATGACATATAAAACAAATGAGGAAAATTTCAAGCAGGATATCGCACTCATGCCGAATTTTCAGGATTAACCTTTGATATTCAAAACCTGGCGTGCCATCCGTAGCACGATTGCAGAAAAATATGAGGATGGCCTGCCGAGGCGAAGTTCGGAGCCCTGAAAAATGGAATGCCCGGCTTCGTCTGGGAAACTTCGCCGAGGCAGTCTTCTTTCTCCGCGACGCTCCGAACGAAGACTGGTGGAGCTGAGGGGGATCGAACCCCTGACCTATACGTTGCGAACGTATCGCTCTAAGCCAACTGAGCTACAGCCCCATTTGTAGAATTGCCTTTGCCGCCATCAGGACACACATGCTTCAGGTCGCGGGAAAAACAAGGCTATCAAAATAATCTGCAAACATGAAAAAGCAAGCTGAAGAGAAATTTAGGGATTCGCTTGAAGGAATCCTTATTTGAATATTAAGACCATAGTCCTATTTTAACATGAGCCAGTTACACAAGTTATCGATTTTGAGCTGTTTGATTAAGTTGGAGTACAAGCTTCAGCTTGCGTAATCTGTTGTCGAAGATCCCGGCCCCAACGGGTGTCGGGAAATACTAAGACAAACTAAAGTTTGGACTCCAACGGGATCATAGCTCCTTAACAAGTCCTTCTCTTAGTTTTTCAATCAACTCACATGATTTGCAGTTTTGAAAAAGTTTAAATCCAATCTCCTGGAACCAGCTTTGACTGGCTCTCTGGTTCCGGAGGAACACTGGGGACGATCTGATGCACAGGAATGGACCGGAAAATTTTTTCATGGGCTGGGACAGGCCGCTTGTGGAACTCGTCGCTGCGAAATTCGCAGAAGGATGGGATCCGGGAAAAGGGCCTCTTGACCTCGGACGGACGCTCGTGATCGTATCCACCAGCGGAGCCGGTCGTGAGCTGAGGACCGCACTTGCCAAAATGTCGGCGGAGAAGAATTCCTATATGATCCCGCCGGCAGTCCTGACTTCCGAACCGTTCCTTCTGCCACGCGGCAATGCTGCCAACAGGATCGCTTCAGAGGCTGAAATACTTTCCGCCTGGTCCAAGGTCCTGCTCGAAACAAAATCCGAGGGATATTCCAGCATATTCCCGGTCCGCCCCAGGAAAAGGGATTTCCCATGGTCATTATCAACTGCAGAACTGTTCGTGGAACTGCGGCGGGTCCTCGCTGAAAAAGGCCTTTCCATCAGGCACGTTTCAGAAAACATCGAACTGGACGAGCCTGAGAGATGGGCGGAACTCGCCAAGCTTGAGGACGGATATCTCATGGTCCTCGCTGAAAACGGCCTTGAAGATCCGGAGTCGGCAAAAAAGAAAGCTGTCGACGATCCGGAACCGTTCAATGGATTTGACAGGATAATCCTTGCAGGAATGCCTGATCCCGTACCGATGGCCATAGAGAAACTCGGAAGAATGATTGAAACAAAATCCATTTGCGTCTGGATCAATGCTCCGCCAGGCATGAAAGGTTTCTTCGACGGATGGGGCAGGCCAATCCCTTCGGAATGGTCCGGATTCCATCTGGAGCTGGACAAGGAGAAGATCATATCAGCGTTCACGCCTGAAGACCAGGCCGAAAAGGTTGTCCGGCAGGTAGCGGATTTCGGAAGAACCGTGGATGTCTCAGACCTTTCGATTACCGCGGCCAATCCGAATCTTTTCCAGTCGATCAGGGAGAGCCTGGAGTCTCTCGCTTCATCACAGGGACAGGAATTCCTGATTGGAAACCCCTCCGGGATATCCGTCAAGAACACCTGCATCTACAATATAGTATCAACGCTCTCATCATTCCTCACGACCAGGGAATTCCAATATGCCGAATCTTTGGCCAGGATACCGGAGGTACTCTGCCATCTCGTGGAATGCCGCGAAGCGGATTGCGCGAAGTACATATCCGCAATCGACGATTTCAAGCTCACCTGCCTTCCATTCTCCCTCTCCCACTCAAGAAAACTGCTGAGTTCCTACAAAGCCTCCAGCGGATCACGTCCGAACCCGGAACTGGCGGCAAACTATGTGAAATCGCTCGAGTCGCTTGTCTCGGACTACGAAAAATCGAAGTCGGTGCCGGAGTTCATGAGGGCTCTGCTGGGCAGGATGTTCTCCGGTAAAACCTTGGATCCCGCCGGCTCGGTGGACGACTCCGAATTCAAGGAGGCCGGCAGGGCTTTCGGGGAAATCCTTGAATCCCTCGAGACCGACGCGTTCCTTTCCCTGTGCGTGAAGAAGGAAGAGCAGCTCGGACTGATGACAAGGCTTTTTGAAAATCTCCTGATCCATCCTGAAACAGAGGGCGAGAGCCTGGAGATTTCCGGCTGGCTTGAACTTCCATGGAAGACATCTTCGAAGATAGTCATTGCCGGAATGAACGAGGGTTATGTGCCGGATTCGATAAGCGGAGACGTCTTCCTCCCGAACACCATGAGGACGAAACTCGGGCTCAGGAGCAACGACGACAAGTTCGCCAGGGATCTTTTCCTCTTCGCGTCGATCATCAATTCAAGGCGGAAGAAAGGCGATGTGAGGATAATTGTCGGGAGGCAGGATTTCGACGGCAAGCCCATGAAGCCATCGAGGATACTTTTCACATGTCCCGAAGACGAATTTGTAGCCAGGGTGGAAAGGCTCTTCACGGAAACACAGATGCATCCGCCTCCGGAACCGCCGAACAGCCATCCCGCCTGGAAGCTCAGGCCGGAATGGAAACCGGACACGATAAGGAAAATATCAGTCACCGCCTTCAAGGATTATCTGGAATGCCCTTTCAGGTTCTATCTCAAACGTGTCATCAGGATGGAGGACCAGGAATACGGCAAATTCGAGATGGACGCAATGGAATTCGGAAACATCTGCCATGACTCGCTGGTGGAAATCATCAACTGCGCCGGGGCTGATGCGGACGACATCGGGAAGATCCTCTGCAGCAAGGCATCGGACGTACTGAAGGAAAAATATGGAAAAGATCTCCTGGTACCGCTGATGATACAGGAATATTCCCTGATGCAGAGGCTGAAGAAGGCCGCCGTGGTCGAAGCTGAACAGCGCGGACTCGGATGGCGGACGGTCGATGTCGAGTATTCATTCGGCAACGGCAACGGCATAATTTTGGATGGCATGCCTGTGACAGGGAAGATCGACAGGATCGACTATAATCCGCTTCTGAAGAAAGTCAGGATACTTGACTACAAGACTTCTGAAACCGGAAAGGATCCCAGGAAGACGCATTTCAGGAAAGGTGAATGGATCGACCTGCAGCTGCCTTTGTACAGGATACTTTTTGACAAGGATGATCTGCTGAAGAAAAAAATCCCAGGGGAATTCAATTCCGTAGAATGCGGATACTTCAACCTTCCGAAGGCGGTCACATCGACAGGCATAGTGATCTGGAAGGAGCTCGACGAAGTCAAATCTGGCGCTGAAACCAAGGCCGTCGAGATCATCGGCAGGATAAGGAAGAATATCTTCTGGCCGCCTTCCAGCAAGGTTGACAACGAAATTTCAAAATGGCTTTTCCCCTATGAGCCGCAGCTGTGCATCGATGAGGAATTCGGAGGGGCCGCCGCAAAATGAAGATAGAATTCAAAAACGAAGTGATCTCAGCCTCCGCCGGAAGCGGCAAGACCTACCAGCTCGCATCAAGATACATCAGGCTCATGTACCGCGAAGTGCCTCCTGAAAAGATCATAGCGATGACCTTCACCAACAAGGCGGCCGGAGAAATATTCGACAAGATAGTCAACCGCATACTCGACTGCATATCCAAGGAGAAGGAGTTTGAAGCACTTTCCAGTACCAAGGGGTTTGAAGGGATAACCGTCCCGGACCTGAAGTCGATCCTGAAAAGGCTCATCCTCGCCTCACATCTCCTGAGGATCAGCACCCTCGACAGCTTCTTCTTCTCAATCCTCAGCTCGTTCCCCTACGAACTCGGCATATCCGGAAAAATAAGCATCCAGTCCGACAGGGAAAGCAGGGACATGAAGATGAAAGTCCTCCGGGAGATCCTGTTCAATCCCGGCAACGACGACAGGAAGACATTCATCGAGGAATTCAAAAAGGCCACCTTCGGCGAGGAGGTCAAGACGATACAGATGGCCATGGACGACTTCATCAGCAACGGTTTCTTCAGGATCATGGAGGTGCCCGACATGGCGCTATGGGGCGATGTCGAGAAGATATTGACGCCATCATTCTACGGACAGCTCGCAATCCTTTCCAGGAAGGAGATGGACAGGCTCTCAGACGAACTGATGTCAATGATCGGGAGCACCGGCGAACAGGCGCTGATCAGCCAGACTGGAATATTCATAGCGTTTGCCAAGTCGAACTCGCTTGAAAATCCACAGGACGACAAGATGAACGCATTTGCGGGAAGGCTGGCCGACATCCTGCCGGAATGGGATTCCGGCGACATATCCATAAAGATAGGCAACAGGAAGACGCCGTATCTGATTCCCGCCAAAGCCGCAAAAATATTCAGATTCCTCTGGTATCACATCCTGAAATGCCACGTCGACAACGCAGCCCTCACGACCAAGGGCATATATAACATCCTCAGGCAGTATGAATCCAGATATCTGGACCTGATAAAGTATAACGGCAGGATGAGCTTCGCCGACGTGCTATTCGCGCTTTCCACCGGGAACACCTGTCTTTCATACGGGCATTCCTCCACGCGTCCTGATCATGACGAGATCAAGCTGAACATAGATTACAGGCTGGATGCGCGTTACGACCACTGGCTGCTGGACGAGTTCCAGGACACGAGTTCGGCGCAGTGGAACGTGATCGCAAACTTGATAATGGAAGTCGTCCAGGACAGCAGCGGAAGAAGAAGCTTCTTCTATGTGGGCGATGTCAAGCAGTCGATCTACCAGTGGAGGGGCGGAGATCCGGGGCTTTTCGAATATGTCCGCGGTCTCTGCGGCGACATTGCCAGCACTCCCCTCAACGATTCCTACAGGTCTGCAGAACAGATCGTATCGGCTGTAAATAATGTCTTCGAGAAAGTCGCATCTTGCGATATCCCCGGGCTTCCAACGCAGATCCCGGAAGCTGCACTCGAATGCCTCAACTGGAGAAGGCACAACCACAAGAAGACCTACAAGGGATTCGCGGCGATGATAGACATACTAAAGCCGGATGATGACGATGAGTCGACGGAGCTGGACAAGAAGGCTGATGTCATTGCTTCCACGATCACCCGTATCAGGCCTTTCGAAAGAGGGCTCTCCGCTGGAATCCTAGTAAGGGACAATAAGTTCGGCGCGAACCTTGCCGATGCATTGAAGCTGAGGCTCAAGGACATGGATGTGACTTTGGAAGGAATCAGGAATCCGTGTGACAACATGGTCGTATCCGCTGTCATGGCACTCCTGAAGCTCGCAACGCATCCGGACAATACGTTCTGCAGGGAATATCTGAGAATGACTCCGCTCGCAGTTTTCATAGGTGATGACTTCGGCTCGTTCGCGATATCCCAGCTCAGCATCATCCAGAAGCTCGGATTCTCGGAATTCATCGAGGGATGGAAGAAGCTGCTGCTTTCGAAGAAGATCATCGGGCACGACGACATATTCCACGTCAGGCGACTCGACCAGCTCGCTGCAATAGGCGAAGAACTCGACGCTTCAGGCAACAGGTCCTGTGAAGATTTCATAAATGCCGTTGAGAACTTCGCGCTCCCGTCCGCATCCCTCGCAAATTCCGTGCAGATAATGACGATCCACAAGGCGAAGGGCCTTGAATTCGACATCGTGTTCCTGCCGCAGCTGAAATGTGCGAAAGGCGGAATCTTTTCATCGTCGAAAAGCGGTGTCCGTGTGAAGAAGAACGAGCGGCATGAGCCGGAGTGGTGCCTGGACATGCCGACAAAGGACATAGCCGGAAAGATTCCTGTATTCAAGGAGTTCTTCAGGCAGGAGGAAATTGACGCAGCATACGAAAACCTCTGCCTGCTCTACGTCGCGATGACAAGGGCGAAAAGGGCGCTTTTCATGCTTGTCGATCCTCCGGGAGGCAAGACGGTTCATCTGGGCGACATACCAAGAAGGACGTTGTCACGCAACTGCTCCGACAGCGACAGGTCCTGGCTTGATAAGGCCGGCACCGGTGTTGAACTGCTTTATTCGGAAGGCTCGCATGCCTGGTATGAATCTGAACCTGTCAGGGAAAAGGCCATGCCCCCCTCGCCCGCTTCCGAATTCAAATTCTCATTCGACAAAAAAACGCAGCATCAGACTCCGTCAGGTTCGGAGAAATGGAAAATTTCCGTATCAGACCTGTTCAAGGCGAATCCCGCACTCGACCTCGGCAACGCAGTCCATGAACTTTTCAGCCTTGTCGAATGGACGGATGCCGCCGACGCCTCCAAAATAATCAATTCATGGATGCATAAGAACCCCCAGTATTCCAAGGAAACTGCCAGGACCGCAGCGGAAGTCTTCATGAAATCGATGAAGAACGCCGAAATCGCAAAGGTGTTCAAACGTCCCGACGGGAAAAACATCGAGCTCTGGCGCGAACGCAGATTCGAGATGATGCTGGGAAACAGGCATGTCAGCGGAGCTTTCGACCGGGTAGTGCTTCTCCGCGACTCCTCAGGGAAGACAAATTCAGCGCATGTATTTGACTTCAAGACAGGAAAGCCTGATGATCTCATCCTGGCGGCAGACACATACAGGCCTCAGATGGAGCTGTACCAGGAGATACTCTCAAAAATGCTCAAGATCCCTGTTCCATCGATAAGGAAATCACTGCTCTTCGTCGAGAAGGGCGCAATCGTCGAGTAATTCGCCAGTTTCTATAGCACACGATTTGTTTTGCCAGGGCGCTCTCGCCGAGAGCGCCCCGGACGGCTCCAATACCGTTAACTTAAGATATAACACGTTAATGTTTCGCATGTTATATTCTGATGACGAATCCTGAAGGGATTGAGTAATATAGCCTGTGGCTTCAGCCACAGGTTTCGTATAAAAGATGATTCGTCCTGTAGGGACGGAATATACTCTGCCCCTTCAGGGCAAAACAAATTTTGGGATTCAATACCTATGGTTGAAACCATAGGCTTTATTACCTAACGCATTCCATGCGTAAAGAGGAAAACAATCTAACTCACATATTATTAAAATACTACGCTTAAGTTAACGGCATAGGGACGGCTCGGTGAGCCGTCCCTACCATTAAGGGATTCCACAATAAAGACTGGCGAATTACCACCTGCTGAATTTTATCAAAAGTGACACTAATAATGCTTTGACAAAGTATTTATTGAAGTTAGATTAGCCGTCTTGTTGAAGGAATTTTTATATTTTTTTTACATCTGGTGTTAATTTTTAAACAGGAGGTTTCATGAAGAACCTTGATGAGTTAAGGAAAATAAAGGAAGAAGTCAGGAAAAGCATGGAGATGCGCTCGGGTGGACAGCGCGTCAAAGTTGTCATAGGCATGGGCACCTGCGGAATAGCCGCCGGCGCAAGGGACACGATGAAGGCCTTTATGGACTTTCTCGACGCCGAAAAGATTTCCGATGTGGCGGTGACCGCCACCGGCTGCGCCGGATTCTGCGAGAGGGAGCCTGTCGTGGATGTCGAAGTCCAGGGACAGAAACCTGTCCGATACGCCAAGGTGGACCGTGAAGCCGTGATGAAGATCGTCAAGCAGCATATCCAGGGCGGCAAGGTTGTGCAAGAACTTGTCTTTGCCTGAAAGGAATTACTATAATGTCGAACTGCGAATGCGGCGACAAAGGTTGCCGGAACCCCTTATACGACGAACTCGATAAGTTCATACAGTCACAGAAGAAGAAAAAAGGCCAGGAGATACTGATCCCCGTCCTGCACAAGGCGCAGTCCCTTTTCGGCTATCTTCCGATAGAAGTCCAGGAATATGTGTCGAAAGCCATTGAAATTCCCGTAGGCGAAGTCCTCGGCGTGGTCACCTTCTACCATTACTTCACGATGCAGCCGAGAGGCCGCCACACCGTCAATGTCTGCATGGGCACCGCATGCTATGTAAGAGGCTCGAAGAAAGTCATGGAGGCCCTCCAGCACGAACTCAAGATCAAGTCGGGCGAAACAACTCCTGACAGGCGTTTCTCAATTACCGTCCAGCGCTGCTTCGGCGCCTGCGGCCTTGCACCGGTCATAATGGTGAACAACGACGTCCACGGCCGCGTGACCCCGAAGAAAATATCAGGAATCCTTGCAAAATACGAATAGAGGTTAAAATATTATGGCAGCCAGAGCTCAAGTTTTGTTATGCGCAGGAGGCGCCTGCATATCCTCCGGAACGGACAGCGTCAAGAGCGCTTTCGAAAAGGAATTGGCGAACAGCGGACTTTCCGATGAAATAGAACTGATCACGACGGGCTGCATGGGGATGTGCGAAGTCGGCCCGATAGTGATAATCTATCCGGAAGGAATCTTCTACCAGAAGGTCAAACCCGCAGACGCAAAGGATATCGTCGAACAGCATCTCCTCAAGGGACGCGTGGTACAGCGGCTTTTCTACATGAAGCCTTCCACGCACGAAGTCATCCAGGCGATCAGCGGAATCGACTTCTTCAAGCTCCAGAAGAAGATCGCGCTTCGCAACTGCGGCGTGATCGATCCGGTGAACATCAGGGAATACATCGCCAGCGGCGGATATGAGGCCCTTGGCAAGGCGCTGACCGACATGAAGCCGGAACAGGTTGTAGGCGAAGTGAAGACCTCGGGCCTCCGCGGACGTGGAGGCGCCGGATTCCCCACCGGTCTCAAATGGGAGGCCTGCGCAAAGGAGGATTCAAAACAGAAATATGTTGTCTGCAACGCCGACGAGGGAGATCCCGGAGCATTCATGGACCGAAGCCTTCTTGAAGGTGATCCGCACAGCATCATCGAAGGCATGGCGATATGCGGTTTTGCCGTTGGTGCAAACCAGGGCTATGTCTATGTCCGCGCCGAATATCCGCTGGCAATTGAACGTCTCAGCATAGCGATCGACGACGCCAGGAAACTCGGTCTCCTCGGCAAGAAGATCTTCAGCTCCAGCTTCAGCTTCGACATCGAGATCAGGATGGGAGCAGGCGCTTTCGTCTGCGGCGAAGAGACTGCGCTGATGCATTCTATCGAAGGCAAACGCGGCGAACCACGCCCGAAGCCACCCTTCCCCGCACAGAAAGGACTGTTCGAAAAGCCGACGGTCCTCAACAACGTCGAGACATTCGCCAACATACCTTATATAATAGTCCACGGCGGCGCCGAATACGCCAAGCTCGGAACTGAAAAAAGCCGGGGAACCAAAGTCTTCGCCCTCGCCGGAGATGTAAACAACACAGGACTTGTCGAGGTTCCGATGGGGATCTCGATGGGAAGCATAGTGTTCGACCTCGGCGGAGGAATTCCGAAGGACAAGAAATTCAAGGGCGTCCAGATAGGCGGACCTTCCGGCGGATGCATTCCGCAGGAATATCTCAACACGCCTGTCACATATGAGACGCTCCCCGCCCTCGGCGCTATCATGGGGTCCGGCGGACTCATCGTCATGAACGAGGACACCTGCATGGTCGATCTCGCCAGATATTTCATGGAGTTCATCGCCGAGGAGTCGTGCGGCAAATGCACGCCATGCCGCGTAGGCACAAGGATCATGCTGGACCTCCTCAACAAGTTCTGCGAAGGCCGCGGAACTATGGACGACCTTGCACGTTTCGAGGAACTCGCGAATACGATAGGCAAGACTTCGCTATGCGGACTTGGACAGAGTGCTCCGAATCCGGTCCTTTCCACGCTTCGTTATTTCCGCCATGAATACCTCGAACATATCAACGAGAAACATTGCAGGGCGGGCGTATGCTCTTCGATGATGTGGGCGCCATGCGTGAATGCATGTCCTGCAAACGTAAATGTCCCGGCTTATCTCGGATACACTAAATATGGCCGTTTCGATGATGCGCTCCGCGTCCATCTCCGCAACAATCCGTTCCCGTCAGTCTGCGGACGAGTATGCCCGCAGTGGTGTACGAAGAAATGCCGCCGCGAGGATCTCGAAGGCCCTCTCGCAGTGCGTGCGGTCAAACGCTATATCGGCGATCTCCGGCAAGATTACACTGGGCTTTATCCTAAGAAAGAAAGTCCTAACGGTAAAAAAGTCGCCATAGTCGGCGCCGGTCCCGCAGGTCTTACATGCGGATATTACCTCGTCCTCCTTGGATATGACGTGACTGTCTTTGAAAAACAGCCGGAAGCCGGCGGGCTCATGCGCTATGCGATTCCGGACTACCGCCTGCCGAGGAAAGTCCTTGCAAAGGAAATCGGCAACATGGAGAAACTCGGTCTCAAGATAAAGACAAATGTCTCTCTTGGCAAGGACAAGTCGCTTGCAACCCTCCGCAAGGAAGGTTTCGAGGCTATCTTTGTATCAGTCGGCGCAGGCAGGGAGCTCATGCCGAAGATTGGCGGACTTGATCTGCCCGGTGTCCTTCCGGGAACCAAGTTCCTTGAGCGCGCCGCCAAGGATGAAAAGATAAATGTCGGCAAAGATGTGCTGGTAATAGGAGGCGGAGATGCCGCGATCGACTGTTCGCGGATTGCGCAGAGGTTCGGAGCGAAGAACGTAACCATCGCATACCGACGCACCCGCAAGGAGATGCCAACCAACCCGCTTGAGATCCGCGAGGCCGAAGTCGAAGGAGTCAAGGTCGAATTCCTTGTCAACCTCGTCGGCATCAAAAAATCCGCGAATGGCAGGCTCATCGCAACCCTGAAAAAATACAGGCTCGGAGAATTCGACAAGTCCGGCCGTCGCGCCCCCGAGGAAATTGTCAATTCCGACGAGGACCGCGAAGTCGACACCATTCTTCTGGCCATCGGACACAAGCCCGATCCCGGATCAATTCTCATGGGAGAGGACATGATGGCATTAAAAGATGGCGCGCTTGAAGCCAGTGAAAAGACCGGAACGACACCTGTCGCCGATCTCTTTGCCGGCGGAGATTTCGTTGTCGGACCTTCGACTGTCATCGAGGCGATCGCCGCCGGACAGCATGCCGCGAAATCGATTGACAGGAAACTCATTCCCGGAAGGAAGGAATATTTCTGGGAAAAGTACGACACTCCTGCTGTTGATTTCGATCCCGAGAAGGAGATTGAAGAGGCGCTGCCTGTCGAATATCCGCTTCTCAGCAGTGAAGAACGGCTCATCAGCGTTGAAGTCGAAAAGACGATCACGAAAGAAGCCGCATGCCGTGAATCAGGCCGCTGCCTGAGATGCGACTATAAAGTCTAAATAGTCGAGCTGATTTCAAAACTCACTAAAACGTTTGTTGCCTAAACAAGCCCCGTTGGAGTTCAAACTTTAGTTTGTTCCCGATCCTTTGGCATCGGGACTAAAGCTTGTACTCCAACTTTAGAAATCAGCTCTAAAGAGGTAATTTAGTCACTTTCTCAAGCTTTCCTCTTCGTTGGAGTACAAGCTTTAGCTTGAGTCTTCATTAAAAATCCCGGAATCTGGAATTTCCTTATGTACAACTGGCGTAAAATGACTGACGAACAGAGGAAAAGTCTTTTAGAACTGCGAAAGTCGCAGAAAACGCCATGGCATAGTCCACCCCATATCCAAGGGGAACGAAATCGATTTCATATTACTGCAGCATGTTATGAGCACAGTTCAATAATTGGTAAATCCTGCGAACGGATGAACGAATTTGAATCCGAACTCTTAAATACGCTCGAACTTTCCACCATTAATATTTATGCCTGGGTTCTTCTTCCCAACCACTATCATGTACTTGTAAAAACAGATGACGCCAGAAAAACACTTAAGGCGCTTTTTCAGCTTCATGGACGCACATCATACCGTTGGAACGGTGAAGATAAATTGCGAGGCCGAAAAACATGGTATAATGCACTTGAGCATGGGATAAAGTCTGATAGTCATTTTCATGCCACGATAAATTACATTCTGCATAATCCTATAAAACACAGCTATGTCCAACATTGGCAAGACTGGCCTTTTTCAAATGCAAAGCAATATCTTGACGCGATCGGGAAGACTGAAGCTTTGAGAAGATGGAAGGAATATGATATCAGTAAAATGGGTGCGTGGGATGTTTGAATTCCCTTTGATTAATGAAGGCGCAAGCTAAAGCTTGTACTCCAACAAAGAACACAGGGATTTCTTCTGTCGTGGTATTCGTTGGAGTACAAACTTTAGTTTGCGTCTTTATCTTATGTTTTAACACATGGGGAAGAAAGGCACAAGCTGAAGCTTGTACTCCAACGAATCAATCGGATTAAAGAGGCAGCCATACAATTGTTTCTGATGCGCCAAGCCCGCAAGGACTGTTCTTCCCTTCTTGATTATCTCCCAATGAAACGTATTTTATCTTAAAATTGCAAGGAGAGACTAATGCGTTTAGCAATCATAGGTTCGGGGAAGATGGCTACGGCACTTGTCCTTGGGATTGTCGAGGAGGATGTTCTTTCCGACACTGACATCATTGCTTCCGACATAAACGAGGATGCGCGCAGATCTTTCGAAAAGAAGACGGGAATCAGATGCGTCGCGTCATCCGCGGAAGCGCTGAAAGGAGCCGACGTCGTACTTCTGGCGGTCAAACCCCAGTCGGCAAAGGATCTCATTCCTGAAATATCGAAACTCTGCAATGGAAAGCTCATCATTTCAATCATGGCGGGAATTACTCTCTCCAAACTCTGCGGTTGGTTCGGGACGAAGAGAGTTGTCAGGACAATGCCCAACACGCCGCTCATGGTCGGCAAAGGCGCCACGGCATTCACCTGCGGGGAAGATGTCTCCACAGCCGACAAGGAACTTACAAAAAGCTTCTTCAAGGCATCTGGAATAGTATTTGAACTTCCTGAATCAAATCTGGATATTGTCACCGCCCTCAGCGGAAGCGGTCCTGCGTTCGCCTTTGAATACATACAGGCGATGGTTGATGCCGCCGAGAAGTCCGGCTTGAAAAAGGAGATCGCTCTGGAACTGGCCGTCCAGACACTTGCCGGTGCGGCCGAAATGCTGAAACAGAAGATGGGGACGCCTGATGAATTGAGGAATGCCGTCACCTCCAAGGGGGGGACAACCGCCGCCGGCCTTGCCGTCCTTGAAAAGGCTAATTTCCGTGAACTTGTCCGGGAAGTGATCCTGGCTGCCGAAAACCGTTCGAAGGAACTGGGAAAGGCCGAATAAGGCGGATGGGTGGATGGCTGGATGAATGGGCATAAATGCTAATTGCTTAAGTTTGAGTACAATCCTGCTCTTCATATAATCCCGAAAAACAAGAAAATACGCAAACTTCCGCCTTCGCAGAGAAGCTACGGCGGACACGGAAAGTTTGTACTCCTACGAATACCACGACAGGAGAAATCTCCCTGCTCTTCGTTGGAGTACAGGCTTCAGCCTGAATCTTATCCCCTCCTGAAAAAAATGAGAAAAACAAATACGCAAACTAAAGTTTGTACTCCAACGAATGCCACCGTCAAAAAAATATCTTCGTTGGAGTATAAGTCCCGACACCCTCCGAGGCCGGGATCTTCGACTTTAGCTTGGTTTTACCCCCTCCCCAGAAAAGATGAAAAAAGGAAATATTCCCATATTTCAAGGTGGACTTCCCTGTTAAAAAATCCGCCCAACGGATTTTTTCTTGTAAAAACACCTCTTTTGATGTATACTTATTGTAATGAATGGTTTAATTTATGCTGTTAAGCATTTGGCTAGGCATGGTTTTAAAGGTCCACAGGCAAGATCCCAGCCATACGGCGGGACAAGTGCCTGTGTTACATTACAAGAGGATTTTCACATGAGAAACAGCGTTTCAAAGTCAGGCTTCACCCTTATCGAACTGCTCTGCGTATGCGGAATCCTTATTTTACTCATGGGCATAGGCATAGGCATATATTCCGCCGCGAACAGGAGTATGGGCGAGAAAAAGTGCAAGGCCATGATAGCCAAGATGTCCATTGCCCTGGAAAACTACAAGAGCAAGCAGGGCTTCTACCCTCAGGCTGCAACTACATGGTCTTTTTTTTATATTGATAAATACACACAGGACACAACCACAGCTGATAGCGGTACCGCTTGGCCATATACGCTTAATAATGAAATACCAATTCCGGCCAATGAAATTGTTGCCAAACCCTATTCAGGAGTATCTGTAGCAGAATGGACCCGAGGTGCCTGGAAAGATCCTTTCGGCAACAAGTTTTATTATATGTGTCCCGGCATACATAATCCAACAACTTATGATCTCATGTCTGTAGGACCAGATCAATCCCCTACGGATGCCCAGTTGAAGTCAAACGTCAGGACGGCAACAGCCGACGATATTACAAACTGGGCGCAGTGATAATAAATTTTTCATGAAATGAAAATTTTATAAACATAGAACAATATATAAGACAGGAGAGACCTTACATGAAAAGAAAATGCTTCACAATTATCGAGCTTCTCGTTGTCATTGCCATAATCGCAATACTTGCCGGGCTATTGCTTCCTGCTATCGGAAAAGTCAGGGAAAAGGCCAAAAAGGCGAAGGCCAAAGCCCAGGCCAACGCGCTCCTTCTGTCAATCAAGAACTATGAAGCCACTTATGGCATACTGCCGTGGACTGATGGCAACTCAGACAATGTTGCTGGTGATGGAACAATTAATGACGCCGTCTGGTATGACTGGACGGATTCTACGACCATAAACAGGTATGATACGGTAATGTGCATACTGACCAAGACAGATATTTCAGGCTTTACCCGGTCCACCTATGGAAACGGCCGCAATGTCCGATTCCTTGATGTTCCAGATCACTTTACTGATCCCAGAGTTGAAAATCCCTCCGATTCCCAGGACAAGGTAACAGGTTCTTACAGGGATCCATGGGGAAACCGTTTCGGACTTGCAATGGATCTTGACTATGACAATCAAGTAACTATTGACACCACGGTTACGCAGGGAAATGTTTTCGTCTGGTCATTTGGTCCAGGATTAAAGAAAGATGGGACAGACACTACAGGCGGCACCAGCCTTTCCAACAATTCATTCGGCGTTAGCACCTCGCCCAAAGACGACATCGCCACCTGGAAGGAATAAAAGAATCTGCATAATCATCGGATCCGGAGGATATGGCCTTCATATCCTCGTAAATTTTCCGCAGGAAAATTTATATGCTTGCATGAGGCAGTTTCAGGATGTCTCTATTGGTGACTACTGACAATCAAGAACACGTCTTGCGACGTTGACTACAAACATATTCAATAATTGCATTCGTTCGTAGTTAGACGTTGCTCGAAAAGGTAATCTCAAAATGTAATTTGATTTAAAAGTAGCACAGACATTCTTGTCTGTGAATTCAAATTCCATTTTCAATCGCAGACAGGAATGTCCGCGTTACCCCCTTTTCGAGCAGGCTCTAGTTAAGCTCGCAAGAGCTGTTCTTTTCGCTTTGGATGCCATGGGATTTCTTGCGGCTTTCGCAGTTCTAAAAGACTTTCCCCATGCTCATCAATCATTAGTAATAACTTATACCTAGTTGCATTCAAAGAGTAATACCGTTTTGCATTCATCGGGAAAGGAACGCGTCAACAGAGTGACGCGGCTACAGCTAGGATTTGTTGTAGCCACGTCACTCTGTTGACGTGCTCTTTGATTGCGACTTAGTATAAGGCGGTTTTCTCTGCCCCGTCGAATGACTGGGGTAAACCGCCAATTAATCGTCGGGTTCCTTCGACAGGCTCAGGACAGGTAAAACCCGACATACTTTTAATGAAATTACTATACCGATGATAGCTAAACAGTATTATCGATGACTCCGCCACTCTCCGAATTCACTCAATTTCAGGATTTTCTACAAGCTTTCTCTTCAGCCTTTGCTTCTGTTCGCTGTCCTTTGTATTATCAAGAGCCTTTTCCCAGAGTTCCGCAGCCTTGGCCTTATCCTTGAGCTTTAAAAGGACATCTCCGAGATTCTCCTGGTGCTCTGCATTGTCCGGAACGAGTTCATTGGCCTTCTTGAGCTTTTCCAGCGCCTCAGGATATCTGCCCATTTCGTAGAGTATTTTTCCGGCGGTGTCAAGATAATATCCGCTGTCAGGCTCCTTCTCCAAAGCCCTGCCGACAAGTTTCAGCGCCTTTTCGAGGTCACCCTTATCCTCGCATATCATATATGCAATCATGTTCTGCGCCGTAGCCAAATCCTTGTCAGCCGCTTTCTCAAACCATGCAAAGGCCGTTTTCCTGTTCTTCACTACAGCAATGCCATTGAGATAGAACAGCCCCAGAAAATATTCCCCGTTTGGATCCCCTTTCCGGGCAGCGTCTGAAACCATTTTCAAGGCTTCTTCCTTTTCCCCCTTCTTCAAGTAACCGTTCACCTTGCCCATGAATTCATCAAGAGACTTGTCTTTCCCGTCCGTAAGGTTCCTGATCTCCATGCCGGATGAAAACTGTTTTGCATAGAACATTATGCCGATATAATCCTGCTTTACCGAGCCAGGATAGAACCAGCCATCATATTCAACCAGCTGTACCTTATTTTGGTACAGGGAAAACACATAGCTTTCCGGATTGCCCAGCCCCCTGACTCTCATGCAGTAGGGAGATGCTGCCCCATCACCACTTCCGGTTCCGTTGATTATCTTCAGGACAAGCGGTGCGTTCTCATCTCCGTCCTCAAGCGGGAGGCATTCAATGCAGACCTCGTCATAAGCTTCAAATCCCAGAGAGTTCTTCGATGTCACCGCACGGACTATCTGTTTCCCATAATGCAGCTTTATCTTCACCTCGACCGGCCCGAATTCCGCCTTATAGGGAAATTGTTTCCAGAAAGTCTTCGGTCCGGCATCGGCCTTTTTCAGTTCAAGGGAATATATCACCCCTCCCTCCTTGCTGCTGTACAAGGGGCTTTCCCGAATCTCCACGCTCTTTATGTCGGCAGCCCCATTTGGGACTGTCTCCGCCATGGGATCAGTGACAACTCCCTGGAGATTGAAGATGGCATTTCCATTTTCCACTTTGATATCGTCCTTTGTCAGTTCCTTTAAAACAACTACGGGGCTGGCATTCGGTGAAAGTGGAATTCTCCTGCATGGAACTATTTCCCCATGGGCGCCTTTTGTCACAAGCTGCATCCTGACAGGAACGATTGAAATCCTGGAACTGTCTGATTTCGGAAATGGCAGATCTTTTTTCAATCGGATTCCCACCGTCAGTCCGGGCTTTTCCAATTCCTCCGCGCCAGGCACAGCTTCGAGGAACAATTCAGCCTCATTAGATGTCATCCCGATTTCGCCGGCATATAATTCCACGCCGGAGGGCAGATAGTCGCCTCCATCCTTTACTGACCTGGAAGAAATGACAGCTGAATTATTCCTCCAGACGCGGAAACCTGCCGGAGCACGGTATCCATTACCCTCGTCCGCCTTGTCATCCTCCCAGAATTTTAATTTCCTCCAGAAGCTTTTCCCCGAAGTTTTTTTCGCGGATTCCGGCGGGGAATCAGTGTAGTCCAGGATGAAAGTCACCGAGTTCTCAGACAACTTCTTATCGAGTTTAATCCTGAAAGAAGAAAATTTCCGGACAACCCCGCCAACCAAGCTGAAATCGGCAAAAGCGGGAATGCCATCAGCGTCGGAGTCATCTTCATCCACGTTCAGATAAATCGCCCTTCGGGCATCTTTCTTATCCTTAAGGACAAGCGATGCATTGCCGAGTTGAGCTATCTTCGCGGGAACTGGAGCTTCAACTATGACCAGACCGATTCCGGGAGGGATTCCAACGGTTGCGCAGGATTGGAGAAGTAACGAGAGGAGAATGAATACGGAAAAATTAAGGACACTACACTTCATCATTGGATATTCCTACTGAGCTGATTGCTTTCGTTGGAGTACAAGCTTCAGCTTGAGCATTTTCTTGTACGTTAATTCCCGGAAATCAATACGCAAACTAAAGTTTGTACTCCTACGAATACTCCCGCCAGAAATATCTCTTCGTTGGAGTACAGGCTTCAGCCTGAATTCTTTCTCTTTTCCAAAAACAAAGGCTAATACGCAAACTTCCACCTTCGCTAAGAAGCTACGGCGGACACAGAAAGTTTGTACTCCAACGGGCACATTTCCGCAGCAACAGTTTTATTGTATTTTTGAAATCAGCTCAAAAAGGCAATTTGAAATTGCCTCGTAATTAATATAGATGCAAAACAGGAGGCCAATGGCCTCCTGTTTTGCATCTATTCATAAATGATGTCCTTGTATGTCTTCCCTGGTGGGATCATCGGGAGCACATGCTCCTGATATTCGACATGGACATCCAGGACGAACGAGCCCTTGGTCTCAAGCATCTCGCGTATGGCGTCCTCGACCTCATCCCTCCTGTAGACCTCGCGGCCGGGGATCATGTATCCCTTTGCAATGCCGACGAAATCAGGATATGGACGGTCGACACGATCATTCTTGAGGACCGTGTTTCCACGGCGGCTGCCATAAAAACGATCCTCCCATTGGGCGACCATTCCAAGATGCTGGTTGTTGAGGATTATCGTCTTTACCTCTATCTCCTCGTTGTGGAGCGTCCCCAGTTCCTGGATGTTCATCTGGAAACTTCCGTCGCCGTCGATGTTGACGACCAGCTTGTCCGGTCTTGCGACTTTCGCACCCATCGCCGAAGGGAATCCGAATCCCATCGCGCCAAGGCCTCCTGAAGCGAGAAGCTGCCTGGGATATTTATATGTATAATACTGGGCCGACCACATCTGGTGCTGTCCGACGCCGGGAACGATGATCGCCTCCCCGTTTGTGAGACGGCACAGGGTCTGAATGACGTACTGCGGCTGGACTTTGTCGCTGGCCTTGTATGTCAACGGAAATTTCGTTTTCCATTCGCGGATCTTCTTGAACCAGTCGGAATAATTCTTCCGCATCGGCTTCCTGTTGAGAATGTCGAGGACATCCCCTATGTTGGCGACAACTCCGATGTCGGCAGGAACATTCTTGTTGATTTCCGATTCGTCGATATCGACATGGACGATCAGCGAGTTGACGGCGAACGTGCTGGCTGGGCCTGTGACACGGTCGTCGAAACGCGCACCAAACGCGAGAAGCAGATCGCACTCGTTCGCGGCATTGTTCGCATAGACGGTTCCGTGCATGCCAAGCCATTTGAGGGAAAGAGGGTGATCCTCCGGGAAGCAACCTATCCCCATCAGGGTGGTCGTCACCGGAATATTGTAGCTTTCGGCGAATTTGCGCAACGCAGCAGACGCTCCGGAGGTTATAATTCCTCCACCAGCGTAGATGCAGGGTTTCCTGCATTTTTCAATGGCATTCCGGATCGCCTCGATATCTGAGCTTTTGACTTCATGAGATACGCGGTATGAGCGTATTGTCGTCTTCTCCGGAAAAACCGGAGTGCATATCTGCTGCTGGACATTCTTCGGCAGATCTATTAGGACAGGCCCCGGCCTGCCGCTGTTGGCGAGGTAGAACGCCTCGGCGAAAACTTTAGGTATCTCATTGGCATCGAGGACAAGATAGCTGTGCTTGACGATCGGCCTTGTCATCCCCATTATGTCAATTTCCTGGAATGCATTCTTTCCGATCAGGAGTGAGCTGACCTGTCCGGTGATCGCCACAAGCGGTATGGAATCCATGTAGGCGTCCGCTATTCCGGTTATCAGGTTTGTGGCACCGGGCCCGCTGGTAGCCATGCACACGCCGGTCTCACCGGTCGCCCTGGCGAATCCTGCCGCCGCAAAGGCCCCTCCCTGCTCATGGCGAGGAAGGATGACGCGCATTTTGGAATCCTGCAATGCCTGATGGAGCTCCATTGAGGCTCCACCGGGATATGCGAATAATGTCTTTACACCGGCCCGTTCGAGGCATTTTATCGCGATCTGCGCACCTTTCATCGGATGCTGGTGCCCGTGGCTTCTTATATTTTTACTCATTCTGAACCTTTCAAGAAAATTTTAATGGATATGATTATGCTGTTTGGATGCCTTGGATTCTTCTGATGGGATAACCCGGGAAGCGGAACTGGCATATCCTGCTGGTCGTCACAGCCCTGCAGGCATGGCGGCGTCCGCGGCCGGGCCGCGTACAGCAACAAGTGGATATACCAGGATGCAGAACATAAAATTCCCTTTAAAAACTTATTTGTGCATCTATTTTACTTCAATGCAGGAGAAAATCAATCCAGCCATTGAAAAATTTGGGATTATGTTGTCTTTTACAGGGTTTTACACCATAAATCAAACGAACTTTTGAGCTTATGCTAATCTTTACATCAGCGCTGCTTGCAGTGTCAGTGATTGCGGGGTTCGCTCTCGCCGTACTGCTTATGAAGACGAAAAAGAGCCTTGCCGCGTCCGAATCCGGATTCAAGACTGTTTCCGATGAATTGAAGAAACAGCTCTCGGAACTTGACGGAAGGAACAAGATCTCTGAAGACAAGTGCCGTACTCTCGAAGAAAGCATACGGAAACTCGAGGACAAGACGGGGAAGCTCACAAAGGAGAATATCGACTCCAGGACCCTTCTGGAGGAACGTGAGAAACAGATAGAGAACCTCAGAGCCGCCCTGAAACCGGATTCATTCGATGGATTCTTCCCGATCTGCTCCAACTGCAAGGATATCAGGGATCCGAAAGGATACTGGCATTCCATCGAGGAATACATCCAGGGGCTTTCGAAGTCGGACTTCTCCCACAGCCTGTGCCCGGAATGCGCTAAGAAACTCTATCCGGATCTCTTCGACGGGGAAAACAAGGCCATATGCCTGAAATGGAGTTCCGGCTCCAACAAGCCGATGTGACAGCAAATATCCACTGGCCCCGCCGTAGCTGCGGCTCCAGTGGATATTTGCTTTTTTATGAAGATTTTCAATGTCAAGGCTTTAAAGATTCCATAACAAAAATATATTATGCGGCGTTTCTTTTTGTTTCCAGATTTAAAGTGAAAGGTCCTATTCAAAATGGTCATAAGCGGTTTAAACAGGTTTTTCGCCAGGCATGGTAGAATTATTTTCGGAACATTTACCGGGGCGATCATCGTTTCCTTCGTACTGTATTTCTCGCCCGGCTTCAGCTTCTTCGGCCTGTTTGGCGACAAACAGTCGGAAGGAGCCTCGGCTGTCATCCTCGGCAAGAAGGTCACCGACAGGGAGATTTCCGACAACGTCGATTCAATGTCAATCATGGAATCACTGAAGGCTCCGGGCTTCAACATCCATAATTCACCCTACAGGGACAGCGCATACAAAATGGCGCAGTTCAGGATCATGTACCTCAGGGCGGCCAGGGAAAGGAACATATATCCCTCCGATACCGAAGTCGCGGACTTCCTCCGCGCCGAACCGATATTCCAGAAGAACGGCAAGTTCGACAGCGCCCAGTTTGATTTATTCGTGAAGCTGTATATGACCCCCTTCAGATATAACAAACAGGCTCTCGACACCGCCGTCAGGGAACAGCTTTCCATCAACAGGCTCAGGGAAGAGATCGGTTCAGGGGTGATTGTCACACCGGACGAGGTGAGGCAGGCATTCAACATCAGGTTTGAAAAGTTCAAGATCAAGACCATGAAATTCAAGGCCGATGACTACCTTCCGGGGATACAGGCCGATGACAAGTCCGTTGAAACCTTCTTCAATGCCAATGCGGAAAAATATTCGATCCCGCCTAAGTTCAAGGTCAAAGTCGTCAGGTTCAATTATGTCAATTATGCCGGCCAGGTCAAGATATCGGACGAGAAGATCAAAAAGTACTATGAGGACAACAAGTCCGGATTCAAGGAAAAGGATGAAATCCTCCCCCTTGAAAAAGTCGCGGACAAGATTAAAAAGACGCTTGCCGAGGAAGAGGCCAGGAACCTTGCAATGAAGGACGCCCAGGCATTCTCAGCCGAGGCATACCAGGCCACGGCCGACCTCAAGTCCCACAAGGCGATGGTTGACGCCTTCTGCGCCTTTGCGGAAAAGAAGAATGTGAATCCGAAGGTATATGAAGCCGGTTTCTTCAGCATTGAAGACCCGGTCATAAAGAACGTCGGCAGGGAGCCGGAACTTGCCATGGAGGTTTCCAAGCTCTTTACAGACCAGCCTGTTTCCGATGCAGTCCAGGGCAACAACGCATGCTTCGTGGCGTGCCTTGTAGCAAAGGAGGAGACCAGGCCGGCGAAATTTGATGAAGTCAAGGAGAAGGCCATAAAGGATTTCAAGTCGGAAAAAGCCCGCCAGCTTGCGGGGGAGACCGCAAGGAATACAGCTTTGAAAATATCCGAGGCGCTTGAAAAGTCCAAGAAGATCGAGGAGATCCCGGAGGGCAAGTTCACGGATCTTCCGGAATTCGACATGCTTGCGCCACCGCAGGATCCCGACGCCATGCTCATGGCCGCTCTTGCCACTGAAACAAGGCCGGGGAAAATCTCAACCGTGAGGGAGACTCCATACGGTGCGATTTTCATATATCTTGAAAAAAGAACCCTGCCGTCCGACCAGGAATTCAAGGAGAAGGAGAATTTATTCACAGAGATCTATGCTTCAATGAAAACAAGATCAGCATGGGACACCTTTGAAAACTCCCTGGCGGCCAGATGCCAGTTCCCCGTCCCGGAAAAAGAATCCCAGAAAACAGACGGTGCGAAAAAGAACTGACCGTTCCGGAAAACAACAGCAGCCATCCATCCGTATACCAGGAGGAATTCAAAATGATCGAACTTGACTTTTCAAAAGGCGACGGCCTTCTTCCCGCCATAGCGCAGGACTACAAGACAGGCGAAGTGCTCATGCTCGCCTACATAAACAAGCAGTCGTGGGAGGAGACCGTCAGGACGGGCAACGCCACCTACTGGTCCCGTTCCAGGAACAAGCTCTGGAAAAAAGGCGAGGAATCCGGCAATGTACAGAAGATAAAGGAAATCTGCATCGACTGCGACAATGACACCGTTCTTTTCAAGGTGGACCAGATCGGCGGCGCCGCCTGCCACACCGGATACAGGTCCTGCTTCTACAGGAAGATCGTCAAGGACAAGCTGGAAACTGTCGGGGAGAAGATATTCGATCCGGAAAAGAAGTATAAAAAGTAAAACTCGATACTTGATACTGGAAACTCGCAACTTGAAACTTGGAGTTTAAAGGAGCGCTGGCCTCTGGCCGGCAATTCTTAATGTAACACAGGCATCTTGCCTGTGTTTTTCTGATAAATTAAAATCGTCAATCCCACTTCGCCCAAGGGGCTTCGCGGGACACGTCTAAAATCAAAAATGACATATGTCCCGTCTACGTAAATCAAAGATCTATGAGATGCAGTCCCTCCTGCCGGGATTGCACCTGCAGTTCAATGTCCCATGGAAAAGCGTGACAACGCTCGGAGTTGGAGCAAAGATACCGGTCCTCGCCGAGCCTGACGACGACATCCAGCTCAGCGAACTCCTCAAATACTGCCATCAGAACGCAATACCTGTCTTCGTGCTCGGTGAAGGGAGCAACGTAATAGGATCCGACAGGCCTATGCCCGGAATTGTCATAAGGCTCAGCAAGAACGATTTCAAGAGGATCAAGATCAGCCACGTCCACGTAACCGCCGGCGCCGGAGTGTCACTGTACAATCTCATCAAGACATGCGCCGAGGCTGGCCTCGGCGGAGCAGCACCGCTCGCAGGAATCCCCGGCACGGTCGGCGGATCTGTCAGGATGAATGCCGGTTCACGCGGTGTCTGCATGGGTGGCATCGTCGAGGAGCTCTGCGGATTCGACTACATGGGAAACCACTGGAAGGGATCAGGCAAGGATATAAAATGGGATTACCGCAGGACATCGATCCCCGAGGATGTAATAATACTCGCCGCGATATGCAAGTTTGACAAAAGCCAGCCGGCCGTGGAAAAGGAGAAAATAAGGAATGAACTGCAGTGGCGGCGCGATTCCTATCCTTCCGGCAGGAGTGCAGGATGCGTATTCAGGAATCCAGTATCCGAGTTGTCAGCGGGGAAACTCATAGATTTGTCAGGCGGCAAGAACTTGTCTTCAGGAGATGCGGTGGTAAGCGACAAGCATGCGAACTTCCTTATAAACCGCGGCAGGTCTGCGGAAAAGGATTTTATTGATCTCATGCTGAAGGTCAGGTCCGTCGTGGCCGACTCGACCGGAATATACATCAGCCCGGAAGTACGCTTCGCAAATCCTGAAAGCTCAAAGCTGCTGAGTTCTGGCATCAAACCTCCAAGGATTGCACTCCTCAAGGGTGGAACAAGCAGTGAACGCGATGTCTCGCTCACCTCCGGAAAGTTCGTCGCGGAAGCCCTCAGGAATGCGGGTTATGACGTCGAGGAGATCGATGTCAAGAAGCCTGAAGTCCTGCCAGCAATGAAAAAGGCGGATGCGGTGTTTCCAGTGTTGCACGGCGGTTTCGGAGAGAACGGCGATATCCAGAAGGCCCTGGAGGACGCAGGAATATCCTATGTCGGCTGTGACAGCAAGTCCTGCCGTATCGCAATTGATAAGATCGCCAGCAAGAAGCTGATGGTAGAAACAGGCGTCCCGACTGCGGATTTCGCAATCCTTACACGTGACAGGAAAGCCCTGCCCCCGAATCTCAAGGTTCCCGTTGTCGTCAAACCTCCCACGGAAGGCTCCACCGTCGGTATTTCAATAGTCTTCAACGAAAAGGACCTCGACAAGGCGTTTGACACGGCCTTCAAATACAGCGCCAACGAGATCCTCGTGGAACAGTATATCAAAGGCACGGAAGTGACAGTCGGAGTTCTCGGAGGAGAGCCTCTGCCTCTAGTAGAGATCAGGTATCCGGGCGAGACATACGACTACGACGCAAAATACACGCACCAGCAGGGCGAGACGCTGTATTTCTGTCCTCCCGACTCAGTGCCCTCCGACGTACAGGAAAAGGCGCAGGAGGCGGCACTGAAGTTCTTCAATGCCATCAAGGCGCGGGATCTCCTGCGTGTCGACATGATCATCAGGAAAACCGACAACGCGATATTCGTGCTGGAAGCCAACAACATTCCCGGTTTCACGGACAGCAGCCTCTTCCCGAAAGCCGCAAAGGCATCCGGCCTCTCCTTCGTCGAACTTTGTGCGAAACTCGCAAAAATGGCGCTTTCCAGGAAGAAGTGAGAGCTGATACTCGACGCTTGATACTTGAAATTGGAAATATTAGAGGAGCGCCGGTCTCCAGACCGGCTCTTTTCATTGCACCACCTTCATAATTGGACATTCCTTGCTGGATATTGGATATTCAATGTTCTGTTTTCACTCCCGGACTTCCGAACTTGCGCACTCCAGAATTTTAGAACTCCAGAACTTCCCCATCCCCACCTACCCCCATCCTGTCCCCTCATGTAATTTTCTGCAATTTAATTGCGGTTGTAATTTGACATTGCAATGGGGTTCAATATAGTAGATGCTTTTATTGCAAATTCTGATACATACTTGGGGGGATTATGTTTTTCCGCAGTTTACGCCCGTCGTTATTGCTTGCATGCATCTTGTCAATTCCACTTTTCATCGCAGAGCTTCAGTAAATTCCAGGTCTCCAGCCTACCCGAAGCGGGGAAACGCAAATTTTTCATCGCTCTGGCAAGCATATACAAACCCCTAATAACAAGAACTCATAGACCATGCAACTCGATGCTTGCAAAATGCATTCCAAGCATACTTCCGCTTATCTTTTTAGAATATCATTCTTAGTGAACGCGCGGGAGACGAACAATTCATAAAGGACAGGGCAACCATCAATCAGAAAATACTCGACGGTATGGCAACTTCAAATTACACAATAATTATTTTGGCTTTACTGATAATGTCCATTTACATAATGAAATTGATTCTTGAGAGAGACCAGCAATAATACATAAGTCATAATCGCCAATATAAGCCTTTCCAGGTTTCCAGGAGATCTTTCCTGTATTGGGATCTATTGACATTCCAGTTGGACAATCTTCCAATTTAAATTTTATGTTTTCAGGAACACTTCCTATGATCTCAGGTGTAAACTCATAATTTTCTTCAGCCGTAATCGTGGAGCCAGGTGCATTTTTCAAGGTCAAGTTTGGCAGGAAGACAATTTCCTCTTTGATTGGTCCACATCTAAGTGAAAACCATTTTTCAGCTTGAAAACCAAAGTCCGCCTTCCAAATTAGAAGTTCATAACCAGGGACATACAAAGATGTAGGAGAATTGGCACATCTGGCATAATTGGAGACATAATTAACATCTTGCGAATTTGGCATGGGGGGATATTTAATATAGATTTTCCTTAAAATTCTTCCGCTGGAGCGGGCAACATAATAAACTTCAAGCCCATCATTGAAATTTTTGGTATGCTTCTTTAACCAAGTAACAAGATATCCTTTTTGAGGGACTTCCCTTATGAACGTTCCCGGTATTTCATAATTTAGCCATTTTAAATCCGGAGAAAACAGCATCGACTTAGACATATAAAAGTCGTCCTGAAATGAAATAATAGGTGTGGCATTATCATAAGAACAACTTCCAGAAGAAATACGATACCTTTTGTCGTCAAAGATATTTTTAGAAAGAAGTTTTCTGATTTCCTGGTATTGGTGACTAGAAAATAATTTTAATGTATTCAAATCAAGATAAGCGATTTGGCTAGAGCCTTCCTCGAAAAGCAACAGGTATCGTCCATTAGAAAACGGGCTGGCTCTGTCGTAGGTTGCACCCGTGGCATTAATAAGAGGATAAAGACCTTCCATGCTTGCAATTGCATATTCCTTATTGATTGTGCCTATTGTCTTTAAATCCCATCTTGTGATAAAGCCTCCATTAGGAGCTCTGCCTAATATCTTTGATGGGGATGAGCCCGGTTCCAGCTCATTTATAATGGATTTTATAGGCTCTTTTGTTATAGAATCTATTATGGTAAACACCTTCGATTCATTACAAACTACAGCTATGTATTTCTCATCGCACGCGATGCTGATAGGGTATTTGGGTGTCCTGATCTCGGCTTTTAAGCTAAAGTCCTTAGGGTCAAAGACTTTTATTTTGGGATAATCTCTGCATATGGCATAAATCTCCTTTCCACTCGGGGGACAGACAATCTGCAGGATATTTTCAGGCATATTTATTGTTGCAGGATTTAAAGTCAAGGATGCATATTTCAGGCCCTTTTCATCTTGCTCAACATTTGAATCCATGGGGTTTTCCTTGCTTGTGACAAGATCCGCCAAAGGTTCTTTCATCCATTTGACTTCAGCAACTTCCTCCTCTTCGAAAAAAGATGGCATTGCTACCCATCCCATAGCTTCCTGGCATGTTGGCTTACTTCTAATTTCCCCGCAATCACCTTTGGTGGCACAGACAAACCAAAGGCTGGAGCCCTTTGGCATAACATATTCGGTTACCTTCCCCTTCCATATCCCGTTCTGTAATTTTTTTAATGTAATATTCTGAAGGGGGCCATCACCTGGAACCCCATGTTCACCCTTATATTTCAAATTTTCTGCTGAACATCTTGTTCTAGGATTATCACCATGCCAAAACTGAAATTGTACGCTCTTAATTTTCTGGGCGGGATCCACTGGCAATGCATTTACATCAAATGAATATTTGTCATCCTTATATATTTTCTTTGTCAAAAATACATATCCTGGACGGCCCCCAAGACCATTTTTGATTTCACGAGCAGGTATTCCGAAGTTAATCTCTGTTCCGACCATTCCTGCACATGACATCGCAACAAGTCTGCCCGCATCGTCAACTATTGGGCCACCGCTGTTACCTGGATTCATATCCCCATCGATCTGAATAATGCCAATATCACCATCGGGATTGCGTCTAATGCTTGATATTGAGCCTTGCCCAATAGTGATATACGGCTCCTTTTGTTTATCGGCGAGAAGTTCTCCAAAGGGGTATCCTAGAACATGTATGCTGGTTGTCTCATTTAATTTATCGTCCTCAGAAAACTTAATCGGTTCAGGAAGACCATCTGGAATATTTTTGAGATAGTCTTTAGGCAACTGGATGAAGGCAATGTCATTTGGGACGTCAGATACTAGAAGCTTGCCTGGTATCTTACGTTCTATATCCTTGAGCCCGCTATTTACTATAACTGATATCTCCCCTTTGAAATCATTCACTTCATTGGGTGGTATTTTAAATATATGGAATGAAGTGGCGACTATATTCTCAGCCACAAAAAAACCAGACCCCCTATACTCTCGAGAATCATATGTCTTTTTGATCTTAATGAACACCGTAGCCTTTTTAATTTTTTCCAAGGTCTTAATATCGAGCCCCTCTCCGGCAGCAAGCACCATGACAACAAGAAGGTTAAACAATACGACAAGGAAAGATTTTAAGGACATTTTACCCCCTTCTGGATTGAATATTAAAAATTAATATATATCTATTTTGAATAAGATAAACTTCTAAAACGAAAGAATCAAAAGTATGCAATTTCTGAGAACCATGTGAAATCGGTGCCGTTTGCGCTTATTGGGTTATCAATGAAGCGGATACCGCAGGTGAATACAGAAACGAAAAAAGTGCTTTATATGGTGAAAGATTAAGACAGATTAAATTCGGCGACCATATCCATCCATTTGCTAGACGCCGCTTGCTTATGGAAAACAATGGCGCAATGCCGGATTTTATATTAAATTCATGGGGTACAAGATGATTCATCTTTACAAGTCGGACCTTTCCTGTTATAAACTTATTGCTGGATTTTTTTTCTTGTCTTTTATTCTATCAAGTTGCAGCCCTAAGCCATATTATTCTGTAATTGCAAGAAATCGTTCTCAAACCAATATCGAGATAGTAAAGATATCCTGGGGGGACATGAACAAAATGTTGCTTTTTGGCGATATTTCAATTGGCTCAGGCAAGGAAGTGGGAATTGTATATTATCCAAAAGCCAATATCCTTCTTACTTATAGGGAAGGCAAAAGGGAAGTAAATAAAGAAATTGACATAACAAATATAATTCCCAAGAAGCAATCCGGCAGAATTATTATCTATATCCGAGAAAATGATGTGATTGACATTGAATTTGAGAAAGACAAATAGAACGAGTTTAATTATCTCAACCGGCGTCGTTAGCGCTTATAGGGTTATCCATGAAGTTGATACAATGCGACGGTTAAAAAGTATTCTTGGCAATAACGGTGCCATTCTTATTATCTGATTGATTATAAATTAATATTATTGAGGCAGGGCCAAGACCTGAAAACATTTAAGGGGGAAATATGCGTGTCATTATTAGCGGAATCTTAATGATGTTATTCTTGTCGATTGCTCCGTTGAAAGGTGCAGTTGAGGAGCCCAGCGGACAGGATGCCGCTGCACTTATGCAGCAGGGGAAAACTAAAGAGGCGATAGCCATCTTTGAAAAGCTGGCGGCGAAGGGCGACAGCAAGGCTATGGTGGAAGTCGGATTATGCTACTACGAGGGCCGTGGTGTCAAGCAGGATTACCCAGCGGCCATGGACTGGTTTCTCAAGGCGTTCAGCTCTCAGAATGCCGACGCTTTTGTAAATCTCGGAGTCATGCATCGTGATGGCCAGGGCGTACCGGAGAATAAGAAGATCGCCTATTGCGTGTTCCTGACAACTCATATGTGCGGTCTTGGTTCGGAGTCCACCCAGGCACGATCAAACAGCTGTCTACGGCGGTTAGTGGAGAAACTTACCAAGGAGGAGATAAAAGACTGCCTTTCCAACTATACAGTACCATACGTCATGGCATACATGGAGGCGAAGGGTAAACTTGAAGGTATTCCGGACAAGTACAAGCCGTCGAAGGAATCTCCCGCCATCAAGGACTTGGACTGGTGGATGGATGGTGAACTTGATGGCTTATATGGCCCCCCGACAGAAGAGGAGAAGAAGCTCCGGAAAGAAAAGGCTGAAATGCGCGAAAAAGAATTCAACGATCTGGTGCACACCCTGGTTTTTCAAGTTAAATTCCCTGGGGCCACGGCAGAACAGTATAAATCATACAATATAATCACTGATGGAAGTATGGGGTCGAGTGCTATCAGGGCCAATAAGCTGACAAAAGGCGAGAATGAGACGGTTTATGAAGACAGTACATCGATATTTGCCAACCAACATCGCTACATAACACTGGAGAGCAAAGAAGGCAAGAACTTTGTCTATGAGATCAAACATCCTGTCAAACCATCCCCGACCGACTGGAGCAAATGGCAGAAGCCTGTATACACTCTGAAAACCAGCATGGAAACATTCTCCCTGATGAGCGGGCGTGACCCAAAGAGCAAAATAAATGATATACCTGTGGATTCTCCGGAGATACGATTCAAAGTTGTAAAGGAATGATGTTCCCAATATATTATGGAATCAGTTTCTAACTGACGGTCTCCAGACACCTTGGGCGTTCTGTATAACAGGAGGAAGATGAGGAAATTAGCAATCATTGTTCTGGGTTCTCCCAACGACTCCGAGGGAAATCTTTCCAGCATCGCCATTGAGAGATGCCAGCAGACTCTGGCCGAGTATTCGCGTAATCCTGACGCTTATATACTACCAACAGGCGGATGGGGAGAGCACTTTAATACGACGGATAAACCCCATGGCTATTACCTTCGACAATACCTGACGGCGCATGGCGTTCCAGAAGGGCAGATTCTTGAATGTGCCGAAAGCGCAAACACGATCCAAGATGCCATGCTCTCCAAACCTATAGTCGAACGCCAATGTATAACCGATTTGATTGTTGTTACTTCCGACTTCCATGTCCCTCGGGCGCAATTTCTATTCCAGCGAGAATTCCCTGGCATCAGGCTGTCATTCTCGGCGTCAAAGACAAATCTGCCAGAAGACGATCTCATAAGACGGATGCAACATGAAGAAAAGGCTCTAGCAAAGTTGAAACAGAACCATCGGCTCCGGGGCCAGTAAGAAAAAGGGCTCAAGCAGATCAATGGATGTTTTCTGGAAGAAGCAACAAGCTTCTTAATCCTTAAAACGTGAAAAATGGTAAGAGTTAAGTTGTGTGTTTTTGCCTCATGAGCAAGGGGGGTTTTAACCCGCCTATTTAAGAATTGTCGGGCTTCCGCCGTCGCTAAGAAGCTATTGCGGACACAGAAAGCCCAACATACTTTCAAGGATAAATAGCCTCACTTCATCCAGCGTTACTAAAAAATAGAACCTAAGACCACATTGTCAGAATAAAGCACCATATGCGACTGCCAGCAAACGATTAGACAGAGAAGGTCAACCGCCTTTTGCACCTACCTTCTGGGGATGCTCAAGAAGGTAAACAAGTTTCTGCTGGAAATCCTTATATATCGGACCAAGTTCGGCAAGTTTCTTATCATTATTATTCAAAACAGCGAGCTCCATCGTTTGTTTCAACAAGCAAATCCTGACAAGGCTTTCAGAAACATTTTTGTACCAAACCGCATAGATCCTAGTATCTTTTTCAATTTTTGAATACTTGGCATACCTAGCAAAAGTATCAGAATAACTTTTCACCTCGCAGGAATGCATCGGCTTGTTTGGCTTCTCGCCCTTGAACTTCTCCGTGACGATCTTTATTGAGTTGTCAATATCGGTAACACTTATCAATGCGTTGACATCGTTACCAGTCGACTTGGAGGACGCAGTCAAGGTTGCTGCTTTCTTTTCTGCAACAGGTTGAGTTACAGTAGCAGTCCCTTTCTGCTGGGCCATAAGGGAAACCGTCAAAAACACTGAAATAAATACTATAAATATTTTTTTCATGATTATCCTCACTGATCTATATATTCAAATCTTAAAATCTTCCATTTATGGGTGATTGTGTCGCGATAGACCTGTACGACAATTTTCTGTTCTGACAGAATCTCGTCGGCTCCCAGGTCGTATTGCCCGAGCTTGCAATCGGCAATTGTCTCATTTACTGTCGGGAGTGAAGGAGCTGAAGAATCATCATCATTTCCATCTGCATCCGAATCATATAGGAACCCGGCATTATATGTGGAACCAGCAATACCGCTGTCAGAAACATCACCATCCTGATTCAAATCCTTTTTAATTTGAACTCCAGGACCGGTAAATGGACTCGGGACAATTCCCACATCACGAATTGACTGTGCAAGTGCAATAATGGTCAAGGTATCAGCCGCACTTACCTTTGTAAGATTTACAACCTTGCCAATTATCTCATCCCTTGTCGCCTTTGTTGTCTGTGATGCGCGATTTGACAGTTCAGGAGCCCGTGCCATCTGGGCACGTGTCTTAAAGGCGGAACTGCTGCGAGCCGCCGAAACACCGCTTGCTATCGTGGTGACATCCGTCCCCCAGCCCAAAATAGCTCCCGCCCCGCTGTTCCTAGTTCCGGGGGCATTGTCATCGGCAGTGGCCGCTATTCCATCAGTCCCGTTATTAGGTAAAACAGTGCCTACCCTCACATAACCAAAAAGGGCCTTCAAAACATCTGCAGACGCTGACTGCACGCTGACCTTCCCATAGACCTGGGTATCGGATGACATCTTTATCTGGTCAAGGATATTTGCATCTCCACCATTTGGATTTGTTCCACCGCTGGTATCAGTATATGCGCCGATTCCTGCTGTATCTCCGACTCCAGTAGCAGTATTGTACTCATGGATATTAAGAGTCTCCCATTTCGCACCCCTATGGATAAATCCGAGTTCCCAAGGGGACTTCATGGGGGCATTTCTTATGTATGCCGTTGAAAGAGATATGGGATCAGTCATGGACCCAACGGTTTCCTGATCCCCATCAGCCACGACAGATATCCCATTATTTACAGCATTTGGCGAACCTTTAGCAGCAGCACCATATGAATCACCCGGTTCGATTTTTTTAGCCTGAATCCAGTCACCATCGTTGAGGTTCTGTCTTGGGTCGTTGGCTTCATATGCAAAATAGCATACTTTAGCTGGAGCCATAGTTCCAACAGAGTTATGTGTTGCAAGCGATGCGATTACTTCTGATGAACTGCCAGTAGCGTCAGGTTTTGCGAAATCCGCAAATGTCCCACCATAATTAAGCCTGACCCTTGTTATTTCGGTTGACACATCGGTCACACTCGCACCATTTACAACAGCAGTTACAAACCATCCGGTATCTTTTGAATCTACAAACGGAAAATACCATTCATACAGATAGGAATTTGATGAAACTGCAGTAATAGGTGTCGCTGCAGCTGGGATCGCAGTTTCCTCGTTATACGTTGAGCCGTCAGCTCTTTTAAGCGTATATTTTATTTTACCTGCGAGAATTTCAATAGTGGTTGCGCCAGATAAATTATATCCTCTTCCATCGTATACATTTATCAGTTCAGCCCCCATCTTGATTGAAAAGTCATATGTGTTCTTGTGTTCTGTCTGGCCGAGACCATTAACCTGAGTCTCGATTTTTGGCGCACACGCAACTTCAACGCCAATCTCATTCAAATAAGGGGTTAGTTCATTTCCAGTATATGTCGGGTCAGTATCACTGTCCCTGGTTGGCGAAGAAGTGGAATCGCAGTAGTCAATAAGATTAGCAGCTATCTGTTTTGCCCTAGTCTCAGCTGTAGTAAAGGTGCCAACGGGAAGATTCGTGTAATTCTTCAACCATTTTATTCCAGATCCGTCATGTGTTGCGGCTGTAGCGTACTTCGTGGGAACAGCTATGATTTCATCAACAGGACTCCCATTACCGTTCCCTGGCGGAACAGAACCGCTAGCAGCACTGTCAAGGCTATCCCATTGTGCAGTTGTCCTTGCGAGGTTGAACCTGTGATAAAGCTCCGCAGCCTCGTCCTTGTTATCATTGTTTATGTCCACCCAGAAAGCTTCCGGATCCTTGGGATTGGAAAGCACGAACCATTTCTGGAACTGTGTTTTTTGTGCGTTAAGGGTAACATTGAGTGCGCCAGCGGCAAAAAGCGTTTCCCAGTCAGCCCATTTCTCTGAAGTAAGAGTTCCTGCGGCAACAAGAGGCTGGTAACTGCACTTCGTCAAAGTTGCAGCGGGAAGATATGTGCTAAAATCCTGATCAAGGTTATAAATTGAGATTTCGCTTACCGATTTCCCGTCCCTGTCCTGCACATCTCCAATATTGCCACCGTATGTATCGCCTTCATCCACGGCCACAGCCTGATTGACACACGCAGCAGGATCAAGCTTTCCTCCAGATCCGACAACAACATAGGAAATTCTTCCAATAAGCTTCTTATCATTGCCAGTAAGCCCGTTGTCAATATACTGCCAATGTACGGCCCCTGGCTTGGTCTTATCATAGGTTGTCCTCGGCCACTGATAGATTGTCGTACCATCAATAACGGTATCCAACCTCCACAAGAAGTCAAAAGTCTCCCTGTTCAGAACAGGATCACCGGCAGAATCCGCTGCTACACTTTCATAATGGCTGATGATGTTATCATAATCTGCGCCCGGGGCATACAAAGTATAATATTTCATTGCGCCAATCGCCCTGTTGACAGCGGATTCAGCAAGCATTCTTGCAACAGTGAGGTCGTTGTTGTTGGCGGCAGCCTTGCGTTCTGTTATCGATGTTGTCGCAAAGCTTAAGGCTATGACGAGCAGGACAGAAAGAATACCGAGTGTGAAAAGAAGGGCTATGCCTTTCTCGTCACTGGCCGGAAATTTTAATTTCAACTTTTTCATGGCGGTTTCTCTTTGTTTTTTTTTTAATTATAATACACAACTAAAGTTGTGAACTCCAACTTATAACGGGCGCAAGCACGTTATCTACTGCCCTCTTTCACCGAGGACTACAGTCTTGACAAATGTCCTTTCGCTCCTATTCCGAATATCTTCTGCCGTTGAGTTGCCCGAGTCTGTAAGCACCTTGAGTGTATTACTGTATCGCTTGCCCCTCAATGCCTTCCATTTGTTCCATGATACCTGATCAAGAAGCGTCAATTCAATCCTGACCGAATACGGAAAGGTCATCGTATAGGAACCCGACCCATTCCCTATGGCATCTGCGGGGATTTCAGTCCCTTGCCGGTTATAGCAGGTAAATTCAAGTTTTGTAACATATGGAATAACTTTCTGGTAATCATCTGATGAGCTGCTGGTCGCAGTAAAAACGTTTGTTACGGCAGTAGGCGCACCATTCTCCGAAACTGTAAAGTTATTGTAGTAGTTCAATTTCCCGGTAGCATTCGTAGTTGAATAGACATTGTCGGCATTTGCATCCGTCTTATCCCCAGTTGCACTTCTCATCAACCAGCCTTCTTTTTTGGGATCAGCGCCTGGGAATGTACTTTCATAGTTATAGAGCTGGTATTTGACCTCGCAAATCTTCGAATCGCAATTGTCATTTGGCGGAATGCTTGTAACTGAGACAAAAGCAAGCATCTGCTGGTCGTAAACCGCGCTTGTTCCACCATAGTTCGTATATCCCTTGTTCCAGAATGGAACCTTGTCAACTTCATAATATGCGCACTGGAGATCTCTGGCAATCAGATCCATTGCGACTCTAGCATTCTCGTATATCTGGCTGCGGTTGATACAATTTGTCCAGGCCCTCTGCGCGCCGTCGAAGAACGTAAGAAGTATAAGCATAATGACGGTAAACACGCCCATTGCGGCAATTAGTTCTATAAGGGTAAAAAACCGCAGCGATTTTTTAATCTTGCTTTTCATAAGTAATCCTGTTAAATTGCTATCTTTCCTTACATGTCACTCGACATTGACTACGAACTTATTCCTGTTGCCATCCTCGGGCAGGATGCCCAAGTTACTTAACACAACTTCCTCCGTCATTCAGCTTGTCTGAAAAGCTCAGCCGTATAGTATCTTTTTTCTCGGCTGGCATATGGTTTTTCAACAGGCCAACTTATCTCAATATTGATCCTTGTTGCGATCGCGTGTGGAATATCCATGTTATCCTCAAAGATCCAAAGGCCATTGAGCTGAGAGCGCCATATTCTCACAGTCGCATGAAAATCTATTACTAGTGAAGATCCGGCCTTGATTCTGTAGAGCTGGGGATTGGGCGAGGCATTGGAATCAGGATAAATATTACCTTCAACAGCAGTAGTGCTGAAAGTTATAGCTGTCTCGTCAGCAGCCGTAGGTATTGTAGTCAAAATGCTTCCAGCAACATCATCAGCAAAATTTGATGCTGTGCCGTTGTCCCAGGAGATATAAGTCTCCCAGAAGTCCTTGCCGCTGCCCAAATCCGTCGGATCGTTGCATTTCCTCGAGAAGAAGGATATAAATTGTTCAGCCGCGCATGAGGCATAGTTGTCGCCAATCGCATCGCGGCTGGCCTGGAAACCGACCGGAAAGAGCGACATCACGCCTGCAATTCCTATGCCAACCACGGCTATCGCAAGCGTAACTTCGACTAAATTGAAGAGTTTCTTCATATATAATTTTACTCCGCAAAATTATTATAAATTTCAAGTATCAACTTTCGAGTATCAAATCCTTCACTCCATTCCAGTTGTAAGCAACGTCGTCTTACCGGTGTATTGGTCAATTTTTATATCAATCCTGTTTGCACTCCCCGTATGGACCAGCGTTGAACCATTATACGTTGATTCACCGACAGTTACATATCTTGGACTGCTTCCGACAAGTTTCCCCGTGGGCTTGAAGACAATTGCACGTATATGGGTTACACACTTACCTGTAGCGACAGGACTGTGAACCCCATGAGCATGCGTAGCCGTCTCATCTGAATATTTTGTTCTATCTATTTCATACAAATCAACATCATCTACAATATCAGGATAAGTGGTCTCGTCACCATTTACATATCCAAGAGTACTCTTAAGACCGATAATAGAAGTACCCGTCGGGAGGAAGTCCCATTTTTCAGAAGGAACCCATCTTTTAAATGTAAAAGTATTCGGAGTGCCTGAGGTGTAATTGGCAGAGACGACACAAAGCTTGAGTCCTTTGTAAATATAATCATTGGGAAGCTTGTTCGTCCCGCTTCCTAATGCTTCGTCTGTCGGCATAAGGACCGCGACATACTGCCGGGTTGTTATTGCATAGCTTCTTGCCATGCCAATCTTGCTTGCAACATTTCTGGATGCGAGTTCCGCTCCGGTTCCCTTCACCAGCTTCTCGAACGCTGGAAGGCCTATGAACATCAGGATCCCCATTATCGCGACGACAATCAGGATCTCAACGAGAGTGAAGCGCCTTCCCAGTTGGCATGCCGTGGCAACTGACTTTGTTCTTCTCATTGAACCAACCTCGCTATATGTTAAAATCGTTAGATACGATAATTCCCCCACTCCCCGGCATCACCTTGCGCATTATAATACAATGAACCATAGGACTTGTCAAATATTTATAGCATAAATCCTGCCAAAGATATAAATTGGCGGGAGCCAATTTATATGACAAGTGTAGGGACGGGCTTTAGCCTGTCCCATTCTTAGACTTTAAGATGGTACATGCTGAAGCACGTACCTACTTAACGCGCAAATCCGCCTCTGGAGCCTCTCGGGTTTAGGATATTTGTTTGTAGTAGCTCGTGTTCGAGCGTTCCTGAAGTAGGGATGGGCTTTAGCCTGTCCCATTCTTAGACTTTAAGATGGTACATGCTGAAGCACGTACCTACTTAACGCGCAAATCCGCCTAGGCGGATTACTACAAGTGGAGGGACGTCCTTGCGATGTCCGCTCTTCTCCGGTCGAGACCATTCGACAAGCTACTTCGACTTGGCTCAGCACAGGTCATGACAGGCAAGCGCGGCCCTCCTCTCTAAAGTTTTCATAAGAGATTCCAAATTCCAAGTTCCAAAATCCAAACAAGCTCCAAGTTCCAAATAAAGAAATCCTCAAACTTCTATATCCTGTTTGAATATTTGATATTTACACATTGTCTGGAACTTGTCCGCCCTGGTGGATGGAGCTTGGAATTTCAGCCCTGCTTACTAGGCCAGACTTCCCAGGCAGGTGGTCAGACGCCAATTTTTAGAGGTTCCCTTGAGTTTTGCGAATCGGCTAATTATATTAAGGATTGAAATTTCCAGTGTAATATCCGCAGGTTTCCTGCGTATTGCTTCTGGGGATGTTTTTTCTTGAGGTGATTGCATGACTCGTCATGCAATAAGGTGTCAGGTGTCGGATTTCAGGACAAGAAAGAATAACAGGCATTTGTTGCCCTTCCTGAACACTGACACCAGAACACAGCCAATTGCCGAATTCGGCAATTGGCTTAATATATCCAAATATAACTGGAGTCTTTTATGAAACAGAAACTGCTTCTGGTGGCCGCATTGTTCTTCGGAGTGCTCGCATTCATCCTGACCTATTACCAGATAAAGATTGAAAGGGAGAAGGCCCTCGGCGCAGCCACAACCGTCAAGCTCATCAAGCTGAAGGCCACCAAGGCTGAGGACGAACAGCTGAACCTCAACGATTTCGAGGAGTTCGAAACAAAGCGCTTCAACATGGGAACCTCGAAGAATCCTGAGATAGAATGGAAGGACAGGTTCGACATCGTCAACAAGAAGACGGACTCGACCATAGTCAAAGGCGACATCCTCAAGTGGTACCAGATACGCACTGAGAAGTCCGCCAAGGGCGAAGGCCTCGCTGGAATCATCGCCGATCCGCGCAGGAACGGCGCCCCGATGAGGGCGGTATCCGTCCCGGTGGACACCACGTCTTCAGTCACAAACCTCGTCAAGCCCGGCCATCACGTAGATATCGTCGGGACATTCCGCTTTCCGGAAATGAAAGGCGACAAGAGTTTGGACACGATAACAATGACCATACTCCAGAACGTGCTTGTGCTCGCGACCGGCCAGCAGACGGCGAACTCGGTCGGACCGGAATCCAAGACTGCGGCCCGGAGCTACAGCACAGTCACGCTCGAACTCTTCCCGAAGGAAGTTGAAATGATCATCTTTGCGAGCCAGAAAGGCAGGCTGACGCTGAGCCTGAGGAACTACGAGGATTCGATATTCGTGAAGGACTACCAGAGCGTGAACTTCAAATTCCTCGAGGAGAACATCCAGAAATACAGCGAGGACAGGGAACGGCGTCTTTTCGGTTCGTCCTCTTCCATCAAGAGCAAGAGCAGGTGAGTCCAAGGCGGTAGCCGCAGCCAAATCCGAATATCGAAATTCGAAACAAATTGTAAAACAAGGATCTTAAGTGTATACCATAATCATAAAACAGCCGGACAAGGCCGACAGCAGGGCCAAACTGGTTCCCGGGGTCTACAGGCTCGGAAGCAGTCCTGCTTCGCACATGCAGTTCAACAGGCCGGAAATATCGGCGAAGCACGCACTGCTGACTGTAACTGAAAACTCCATCAAGGTCTCAGATGCCGGCAGCAGCAACGGGACATTGCTCGATGGAAACAAGATCGGGACCGAAGCTGTTGAGGCTCCGATAGGTTCGACCATCAAGATCGGACACGTCGAAATAATCATCGAGGAAAAGATTTCCCCGCAGCTCGATCCAGTGCAGAAATTCGATCCGAGCCTGACAAGCAAGGTGCTCGCCGATCCAAAACGACAGGAGAAGATCGAGGCGGAGATAGCAAAGACCATTGAAAAAGTGAAGAACCTCGAGGGCAAGAAGATCCCCGTCCTCAAGATCTCAGGCATCCCCGAGGAATCCAGGCCAATTGTCCAGGAGATAAAGAAGCAGGCGCACGGCGAGCTTCTCAAGAGGCTCAACCTGAAACGCATGGCCATATCCGGTGCCTCCGAAGAAGAACTTGCAGACAAGGCGAAAGGCGTGATCCATGACATACTCTCCGACCTGACAGTCTCCCTGCCCTACGGCGTAACACTTGAAAAGATAGAGACGGAACTGGTACATGAGGCCATCGGACTCGGACCGCTTGAAGACCTGATCTGCATGAACGACATAACTGAAGTGATGGTGAACGGGCCGAACTACGTATATGTAGAACGTGCAGGCGTCCTCTTCAGGACCGACACTGCATTCGCGGACGACAACCAGGTGATGGCCGCCATTGAACGCATAGTATCGCCTCTCGGACGCAGGATCGATGAAAGCTCCCCGATGGTGGACGCCCGTCTCAAGGACGGTTCGCGTGTCAATGCGATAATTCCTCCGCTTTCCCTGATAGGTCCGACAATCACGATCCGAAAATTCTCAAAGACGCCTTATACCGTAAAAGACCTTGTCAATTTCGGCTCCATGACCGAAGACATGGCGAAATTCCTCGACGTCTGCGTAAAGATAAGGAAGAATATAATAATATCCGGCGGTACAGGTTCCGGTAAAACCACCCTGCTCAACGTTGTCAGTTCCTTCCTCCCCGAGCGCGAACGCATCGTGACCATAGAGGACGCGGCTGAACTCCAGCTCAAGCAGGAGCACGTGGTCAGGCTCGAAGCCCGTCCTCCAAACATCGAAGGCAAAGGCGAGATCGCCATCCGCGATCTGGTCAGGAACTCCCTGCGCATGCGTCCTGACAGGATAGTCGTCGGCGAGTGCCGTGGCGGAGAAGCCCTGGACATGCTCCAGGCGATGAACACCGGTCATGACGGTTCGCTCACGACCATCCATTCGAATTCACCGCGCGACGCCCTTGCAAGGCTTGAGACTCTTGTCCTCATGGCGGGATTCGATCTTCCCCTGCGCGCAATCAGGGAACAGGTCGCATCGGCCATAACCATCATCGTGCAGGTCGACCGCCACAAGGACGGCACCCGCAAAGTATCTAACATCAGCGAAATAACGAAGATGGAAGGCGAAGTCATCACGATGCAGGAAATCTTCATATTCAAGCATGAAAGCTGGACTCCCGACGGGAAGATCATCGGCAAGCATGTCGGCTGCGGCAACATTCCGACATTCATGGAGGAGATCAGGCGCGCAAAACTCGACCTGGACATCTCGATATTCAAGGATGGCAGAGGAGACTATAGATGATGGTGGAATATGGACAGCTTCTTGCAAGCACATGTGCCGGCATGGCGGTCATGTTCGCGACCCTTGTCATTGTCGAATTCACTTCCTTCGTCTCTTCAAGATACAAGGAGAGATATATCCGCGAGACATCCGTGGAGCTTGACGATGTACTGCTACAGATGCCTGCCGGCAGGATATTCGACCTGACACTCGCGATATGCGGTCTCTCCGCATTCCTCGCCATCATCGTGTTCGGGATGTCGAGCACGAACTGGTCATGGCCCAAGGCTGCATTCATAGCCTCGCTCGCAGCAGTGATCTCTTTCCCGGTACCGAGGCTCTATCTCAAGTACCTGAGAAAAAAAAGACTCCAGAAATTCAATGAACAGCTCGAGGACGCCCTGAATTCGATGAGCAGCGCCCTGAAGGCCGGATTCAGCATCAACCAGGCGATAGAAGTCATCGCCTCTGAAAACAGGAATCCCATATCGGTCGAATTCCGCCTGCTCCTCCAGGAGATAAGGCTCGGCGTGCCTCTCGAACAGGCTCTTGACAACATGGTGCACAGGCTTGAAAGTGAAGACTTCGAACTTGTTGCAACAGCCATACTGACAGCCAGGCAGACAGGCGGCGAACTTACTGTGATATTTGAAAGGCTCGCCGCAATGATCCGGGAAAGGATGAGGATCTCCGGAAAGCTGAGAGCTCTTACAGCGCAGGGCAGGATGCAGTCCTACATCGTCGGCGCCATGCCCTTCCTCCTTATGATAATCATGAACTATATCGCTCCGGACATGATGAGCAGCTTCTTCAATTCAATGGCGGGTCTTTTCCTGATAATCGGAGCAGTTGGACTTGTCGTCGCCGGTTTCCTGGTGATAAGGAAAATAACAAGCATTGATATTTGAGGATGGATACTTGATACTCGATACTGGAAACTTGATACTGGAAGTTCGGAATTGAAATTGAAAAAAATGTAGCACAGGCATACTTCGACCCTTGCCTGTGAGTAAAAGACAATTCAAAACTAAAAATCAGAGAACGGGGATTATGGACATTTCTTTCATGACATTTATGGCGTGCATCTGCTCGTTTGCCGCGGTGTCCTGCCTCACTCTCTTCGTGTTCCATCTGCTTGAACAGCTGGAGATCGAAAAGAGAGAGACCTCCCGACAGCTCCCGCTGCTCATTAAAATGGCACTCCCCTTCACCGCCAACGTGGCACCGCTGGCAAGATCCTCCTTCTTCGATACCAGCAGGAGGCAAACCAGGGAACAGATACTCATGGCCGGCTTTGAACAGCTTATCGACGAACACCAGTTCGTCTCAGCCCAGATACTCCTTTTCATCTTCGGCGGCTTCTTCGTCATACTGTTCACCATTGTAAAACAGCCCTTCATCGGCATAATCTTCATGGCCTTGCTCTATCTGTACCCGAAAATCTGGCTCAAGGCCGTCATAAAGCGCCGCCATCTTGAAATCCAGAAGGCCCTGCCAAACGTCCTCGACCTGCTGACCTTGTCGGTTGAGGCCGGAAAGGACTTCCTGACATCCCTCAGGGATATTCTGGCGAGGCGCAAACGCGATGCACTTGGCGAGGAGCTTGAAAGGACATTCCGCGAAATCCAGCTCGGCAAACAGCGCCGCGTGGCGCTCAAGGAGCTATCGCTCCGTGTCCAGCAGCCGGATCTTTCCATGGTCCTCAATTCCATAATCCAGGCTGACGAACTTGGAGTGAGCATCGGCCAGATACTCAGGATCCAAGGCGACCAGCTCAGGGGCAAGAGGTTCAACCGCGCGGAGAAGCTCGCCAACGAGGCTCCGGTGAAAATCCTCTTCCCGCTCGTGTTCTTCATTCTTCCCGCGGTCATAATAATCCTCATGGGGCCTGTCATACTTAAAAGCTTCAACATACTTTTCAAATGATCCACAACTTAACTAAAAAAACTGTAATTGCGAAAAAATCGGTCGTCGCGCTCACCGTTTATGAAAGAGGCAGAGGCATGATCGGCAGGACCTTCAATGATTTCGACGCAATGGTCTTCAACAACTGCTCGTGCATCCACACGATGTTCATGTCCATGGGCATCGATGTCATTTTCGCCGACAGGGAGAATAAAATCTGCGAGATCCGCAAGAACCTCCAGCCATGGGTTCCCTTCGCAAGAGGGCCGGGCGCGGTCTCGGTAATTGAACTTCCACCGGGCACAATTGAAAGGACCAATACCGAGAAGGGCGACATCATCGATCTCAACGCCGAACTGACGGAGAAGGCGAAGGAAGCCCTGCTTTCGAAGGAATTTGCGACAGCCGCGCATCCGGCAATGCCATTCAAATAATATTTTCATTTCGGACATGTCCGAAATGAAAATATCCTACGACTTCCTCAGCTTGGAAAGCTCCAGAAGCTTCCTTCTTGCTTCAATGCATAGGCTCCGCATCCGGTTCTTCTCATTTTCATCCTGGCAGATTTCAATATCCCTGAGGAGTGATTCCGTCTGCAGTTCGAGATTGCGCTTTTTGATTATGAACAGGCAGTCATTGACAGCCTTGGCCAACCTGTCACTGCTGAAATTCTCCTTTTCGGTTCCAGCGAGTATCCGGCTCAGCGCCGGACTCGGCTCATCGCAGACCTGTTCAAGAAGGGCCTTTGAGGAATTTTCCCACTCACCATTCAGCGTGTATGAAATCACAGTGTTGAGCGCGCGGCCCACGGGAGTATTGCTTATCATTTCAATAGGAAGCTCCTCGGAAAGCCGCTTGCCGACATCGCCATGTCCGAGACAAATTTCAAGCAGGACTTCCTCCGCCCTCGAAACGGCTGTTTCAGGAATCTCAATAAAAGGCGGCGGCACAGGAGCGGCAGCCGGCTGATAATAAGGTTTTTCGAGTTTCTTGTTGAGTTCAGTAAAGACCACATTCTCTGAAAGCTTCAAATCCAGTGCAAGCTTTGCCGCGAATCCCGAACGCACTACGGAACTTTCCATCTTTGAAATGTAGAACAGAAGTTCGGAAACAATCCTGTTCTTGCCGAACGGGGAATTGACATCGAATTCCTTGAGCGCCTTGGAAAGCAGATGGTCATAGAATGATATTGCGTTTTCAACCGAGACCTTCAACGCCCCGGGCCCGTTTGTCTTGAGAAACTCGTCGGGATCCTTTCCGTTCGGAAATGAAATGACCTTCACTTCGAATCCAAGCGGCAGCAGTATTTCAAGCACGCGGAGGGAAGCCTTCATGCCCGCCTCATCGGCGTCGAAACAGAGGAAAACCTTTTCAGTATAGCGCCTGAGGATCCTGCCCTGGTCCTCGGTGAACGCCGTCCCCTGCGGCGCAACTGAATTGGTGAATCCTGCGCTGTGCATTGCAATAACATCGAGCTGTCCTTCGCAGAGGACCGCATATTTCTTCTCGCGCATCGCATCACGGGCCATGTGCAGCGCGTAAAGTATCCTGCTCTTCTTGAAGATCTGGGTCTCAGGACTGTTGACATACTTGGCGCCTTCGCTCTCCTTCTCGACCGTCCTCGCACTGAATCCGACCACCCTGCCCTGCTCGTCCCATATCGGGAAAACCAGCCTGTTCCTGAACCGGTCGTATATCCTGCGGGTCTCTTCGTTCCTAATGGCGACGCCTGCCAGGAGGATGTCCTCTTCGCCGTAGCCCTTGCCATTTAAAAACTTCAGCGACTCATCCCAGGCGTCGGGTGCGGCACCGAGCCTGAACCCCTTCAACGATTCCTCCGGGATTCCACGGTTCCTGACATATTCCGCGACTCTTGAGTCAGGATGTTCATAAAGCAGCCGTGAATACCATGATGCGAGCTCTTCATGGATCTTGTAGAGCTTTTCGCGCTGTCGTCCGGACTCGTCCGATGACTTTCCAGTTCCCGTCCCATGCTGGCGTTCCGGGATCAGGACTCCACATTTGGATGCGAGGATATGTGCGGCGTTTGGAAAATCGACACCTTCCTTCTCCATGACAAACCGGAAGACGTCTCCGCCCTTCTGGCAGCCGAAACAATGATATATCTGCCGTTCCTGGTTGACCATGAACGATGGAGTCTTCTCGTTGTGGAAAGGGCACAGGGCCTTGAACCGCCCGCCTGTGCGCTTCAGCGGGATATAGCCGGAAACAATATCAACGATGTCGCATCGTGATCTTATTTCGTTTATGACATCGTCTGGAATGAACCGTTCCATTTTGTTCCCGCAATAGTTTAGACGCAAGTAAAAATTACATCGAAGATGGAATTTTTACAGCTTGTAGGTCGCCTTGAGGTAGTCTATGCGCTTCTTGAGCTTGTTCCTTACAGGAGCCAGTTCAGGATTGCTCAGGGTGAGTTCCTGGTATCTGTTATAGTGCTTGATCGCAAAGACTGGATTCTTGAGATGCACGTCGCAGAAGATGCCCAGGTTCAGGACGACTATGTGATCGTTGGGAGCCTTCTTGTAGGCTTCCTGGAAAAAAACAGAGGCCTTCTGGTAATCCTTCTGGTTCACATAGAGTATTGCAAGCTCGTTATAAGGCACTGCCTTGTTCCTGTATGCTGGAGTTTTTGCGAGAGTAGCATAATATCCTGCAGCCTCCTTGTATCTGCCGAGCGCCGCAGAACTTCTTGCAAGGAGAAGTATGACGTTCTCATTGTCGGGCCTGAGCTTCTGCGCCTCCTTGAGCGGAGCTATGCTGTCCCCTATCCTTTCATTCTCGAAAAGCATCCTGCCCTTGGTGAACTGGGCCATGAAATTCTTCGTATCTATCTCCACTGCCTTCCGGATCTCATCGATTGCATTGCCCGGCTGTCCGCACTGCTCAAGGGCAAGCGACAACATGACGTGGGCGTTGGCATCATCGGACTTCTGCTTGACAGCCTTGTATGCAAGGGTCTTCGCCTTCTGCCAGTCGGCCTTGGGGCCGGTGGCGGAGTCTATCGCTGCCTTCAGAAGCTCCTCGTTCGTCTGTTTCGAACCGCCACCGCATGAGACAATTCCCATAAGAAGGACGATCAGCAGGACCACTGCGGAAAAACTGACGATGCTTTTATAATTTATTCCTGACATGTATTTTCAAGTCCAAAAGCTATTTGATTTTTCTCTCTTCGCTCTTTTCAGCCCATGGAAGCGGATCCCAGGCCCCTGACGCCATCCTCTTCTCGAAAAGGTCAAGCACTTTCCCGCCATAGGTCCAGCTCCAGTTGGTGAACGGACCGAACCACGACTGGTAGTCCTTTACATATACGTAGACAGTGGAGCCCCCGCCTTTTTCAGCATAAACTTTCACCTGGCAGTATATCTTAGTATCGGGGAATTCCCAGTCATAACATACTAACTTGAGATTCTTTCCGGGATTCTCGGTCTTCCAGCTCTTCTTGGTGTCAAACTCAGACCAGGTATTGACGTAGAACTTCTCCTGGGCGGCAGCTGAGACCTGATCATACGGGAAGGGTATCGTCCTGCTGGAGGAACAACCGGAGAGAATTGATGCAAGCAATGCAAGAATGATAAAATTTAAAACCAGCTTCATGGCTCACCTTCAAGTAATTCTACTGTTTAAGGAAATCCCGACTCAGGGATTTACTTAAAATAGTCCATTTTTCGCAAAATCAAATTTTCATTGCCCAATTTCAGGCCATTATTTCATCAATGCTGTCGGCGCCTGCAATAACCATTGCGAGCCGGTCCATCCCAAGCGCACACCCGGCACATTCAGGAATTCCATGTCCAAGCACATCCGTAAAATCCTTGTTTTCAGGATAGATGCCTTCTCCGGAATATTTCTTCCACGCCTGCGCCTTCCGGAATCTCTCCTGCTGTTCCCGGCCGTCAACCAGCTCGCTGTAGGCGTTCGCGATCTCGACACCACCGAGATAAAGCTCCCATCTCTCCGCAAATTCCGGATCGTCCTTCCTCAGTCTGGACAATGCTGCGAACTTCGCAGGATAATCCTTTACAAATACAGGCCTGTCCTTAGGTAGCGCCGGCTCGACATCGGTTACAAGAACTTCCTCGAACTTGTCATCGGCGACAATTTCCAGCAGATTCCTTTTTGCGAACTTCGCAAATGCCGATTTCAATGTGATAATCTCAGCTTTGGCAAAATCTATTTCACAGCCTCTAAAAACGCATCTGGGCGAACCGTGCACCTTCATGGATATGAATTCAAGAAGTTTCCGGGTAAAGTCGATGAGCTTGAGATAATCCGCTCCGGCCTCGTACCATTCAAGCATGGTGAACTCCTCACGGTGGAGGCGTCCCTTCTCATTCTTCCTGAAACAGGGGCCTATCTGGAAAATTTTCCCGTAGCCGGAGGCGAGCATGCATTTCATCTCAAGCTCCGGGGAAGTGCGGAGGAAAAGATCACCGGACGGAACTGCGACAATATGCGGTTCAGGGGCGGGAGCGCGGATTCTGACCGGAGTCGTCACTTCAATGAAAGCGTTTGAATTGAAGAACTCCCTGACCGCGGAAAAGACGGCGGCCCTTTTTTCAAGCCGCAGTTTCAGCGACGAGAGGCGTCTTATGATTTCAGGCTTTGCTGACACGTTCGGAGTAGAGTCCGGTTCTGGTGTCGATCTTGATGCGGTCGCCTATGTTCACGAAAAGCGGAACTGCGAGTTCGTAGCCGTTGTCGAGTTTCGCGGGCTTCGTGACGTTCGTGGCGGTATCGCCCCTGGCGCCGGGCTCGGTATCGGCTATGACTTTCTCGATGAACACGGGAAGCGTCACTTCAATCGGCCTTCCATTGAAGAACAGCACCTTGCATTCCGCGTTTTCAACAAGGAAATAAAACTGATTACCGAGCTTGTCCTTGCCGATCCTCATCTCTTCATATGTCTCCGCATCGCTAAATACACAGAAATCTCCGTCGGCGTAGGAGTAGAACATCTCCTTCTCCTCGAGATCTGGCTTGCCGATCTTTTCAGCGACCCTGAAGGTACGGTCCATGGTGCTTCCTGTGAGCATGTTCTTGAGCTTGCAGCGGTAGAGGGCCTGCCCCTTGCCTGGTTTCACGAAGTCAAACTCACTCACGGTCCATGGATCACCGTTTATTTCAATCTTAATCCCTTTCCTCAGGTCCGATGCTTCATACATGGTTCACACTCCTAAAAATTTGGATTGATGGATTACGGGATTGATGGATCACTGACATCCGTCCGGAAAGTACAAGTTGCCGATTAAAAACCACGCATCCAAACATCCAAACAAACATTCATCCAAATCCCAACAAAAGCGCCATAAGTTATGGCATTTATTATTTTTTTCAAGAAAGGAAAGTTTTATTTGTCAAAATCCAACCTTCAATAAAGAATCTCCTTACGGCATTAACTACCAGCAAATCAAGAAAGGGAAAGCGGGCATTCTGTTTGTAGCGCTGTTTGTAGCGGCCTACTGCGGTGGCCGCAGTTTTATCAATAAGAAACTTTTACCGGTTAAGTAGGGCGGTCATTCCTGGCCGCCATCTTGTCGGGCTTCCGCCTTCGCTAAGATGCTACGGCGGGACAAGGGAAAGCCCGACCTACTTTTGTGAGATAAATCATTTGAGGAGCTTCCTTCCGTTGCCTTCCAGTTTTCTTCTCGCCGCCATAAGCCTTGCGATCGCACGGTTGGTCTCCCTGATGGTCTTCTCCTCCGCATCAACGTATTCCGGGGCAATGTTCCTGCCACCGAAAAAGTCCATCAGCTTCTTCAAGCGCGGATTCTGCTTTTCCGCCATCGCATCAAGCTCGTCATGGAATCGATTGAGCCTCTGCGGCGGCATTCTCTTTGCGCCTATGCCTATGCCTATGTTGTAATGCGTCCTGGCTTCGCTGAAATTCCTGAATGCGACCAGTGTCTTCGCCAGATAATACCTGTAGAGGATGTTGTTCGGGGAATGTTCAACGACATTCCTGAAATAATGGAACGCGCTCTGGTACTGCCCCTTGCGGAAATAATTCTTGCCCTCGCGGAAGGAGATGAAGACTTCTGTCCGTTCGAGATCGAGGAAGAGGGTTGCGAGCGTTGCGTCCTTCGGCGGTTCGTTGCCGACAATTATCTCTTCAAGTGTATCATCGGCTGACGTGTCCATGATGGATTCCTCGTCAAACCCCCAGTCGGAAGGAGCTTCGAGCGAGATTCCGCTCGAAACATCGTATTTCCGGCGCTTGTCCGGATCTGTAAGGACATCGAATGCCTGGACAAGGAGCTTGAATTCCTCCTCCTTCTCGCGGGAACCGCCGAAGAGATCGGGATGGCATAGCTTCACCTGCCGGTAATACGCCTTCTTGATCTCCTTGAAACCGGCGCCCGTACCTATGCCCAGTGTCTCATAATGTGTCCGCAAAACCGGCATCGCCCTCGTTCCCCTGATAAATTTGATTCCGCAGTTCACTGATAGTCTCATAATAACATGGACTGATTCTCAAAATTACCAAGGTAGGGCGGTTTCTCCGAAACCGCCGATAAGAACGGACGGCTCGGAGAGCCATCCCTACCTTAAATTGGCAATTTTGAAAAACATCATAGCTCCAAATAATTATGAGACGATTGGCAATTATAAGACAAAACATGGAAACAATCAAGAGGAAAGAAAACACAATAAGAATTACTGGAGAAGGGAGAAGACTAGGGAGGCGTTGGTGCCGCCGAAACCGAAGCTGTTGCTGAGGGTGTGGCGGAGCTGGACCCCGGTCCGGCATTCGCGCACCAGGTTCGCCCACGCGAATTCAGGCTCAGGATTGTCCAGGTTGATCGACGGCGAGATGAAACTCTTCTCCATCATTATCGTACAGAATATCGCCTCGACGGCCCCGGTCGCGCCGATCATGTGTCCGGTCTGCGATTTCGTGCTGTTTATGGCGATTTTGGATTTTTCGCCGAAGAGAAGTTTGATTGAGTTAATTTCAAGAGGATCTCCGACAGGAGTGCCTGTGCCATGCGTGTTGATATATGCGATGTCTTCGAGACGCAGGCCGGCATCCTTGACGGACATCCCCATGACCTCGCAGCTCGATTCGGAGTTGGGCACGACCATGTCGGTGGAATTGCTGTTGGCGGCTATGCCTGTCAGGGCGAAACGCGGTTTGATGCCTCTTGAAACTGCGTGTTTCACAGTCTCCATAATTACGATCCCTGCTCCTGATCCCATCACAAATCCGTCGCGATCCTTGTCGAATGGACGGCTTGCGCTCTGCGGCCTGTCATTGAAGCGCCTCGACATTGCCCGCATGGCGTCAAATCCCACGGCATGGACCCAGTTGGTCTCCTCCGAGCCTCCGGAAATGATCATGTCGTAGACACCCGCCTCGAGAAGACGTGCCGCGATCATGATCGCATGCGCTGAACTCGTGCAGGCGGAACTTATGTCATAGCTCTCGCCTTTTACACCCAGGACAAGGGAAAGATTGGAGACGGCAGATGAAGCCATGACGCGGGGGACCGTGAAAGGACTCAGTCTTTTCACCTTCTTTGAATCAGCGACAGCCCTCGCACCGTCATATATATGTTGATGGGCGCTTCCCGCGCATCCCAGGATCACTGCAATGTTCTTGCCTCTTACATCGTCGTAGGAGAGCTGCGCCTCCTTGAGCGCCTCGCAGGTTGCGGCGATTGCCATCTTTGCATTGGCGGTCATGAACCTGGTGTTCTTGGAGTTGAGGAGTTCGCATTTCGGGTCGGATTCCGCCAGTCCAGCAACATAGCTTTCAAGGCCGATCTCTTTCCATTCAGGCATGGAGACAATGCCGGATCTTCCAGTTTTCAGAGCTTCCTCGTTGGTCTGGAGGCCGTTGCCGAGGGGAGTTATGAGCCCTCTGCCAGTTATGACTACATTTTTCATTTATTGTCGATAGGTAAATTTAATTTTAAAAAGACTTTTTAAAATAACGTGGTTAATATAAATTGCTACTCAAACACGAGAATAAGGCGTTTTTTAATTCGTATTTCCGAAATTCCAGTTTATTTTTCAAAGGTTCTTTATAAGGGAACCCTAAATCTGGAAGTCGCAAATTGGAAACAATCCATGCCGATGCTTGAAGTTAAAAACCTGTCAGTGGATTTCATAGTCGAAGGGAAACACCTTCCCGCTGTCACCGACGCCACTTTTTCCGTGGAAAAAGGGGAGATACTGGCGCTGGTCGGAGAGAGCGGCTGCGGAAAAAGCGTATCCTGCATGGCCCTTGCCAGGCTCGTGCCTGAACCTCCCGGGGTCTATTCCTCCGGATCGATAAAGTTCAAGCATGCTGACAGGGAATACGATGTGCTGGGGCTGGACAAGAAAAGCCTGCGCGAATTCCGGAGGCACCGCATCTCATATATCTTCCAGGAACCATCTGCTTCGCTCAATCCCGTGTTCCGGGTAGGTGACCAGATCGCCGAATCCATTTTCCTAAGAGGTGATGTTGACAACGAATCCAAGGTCCGCGACGAGATCATTTCCGTACTCAAGCAGGTCGGCATCCCCGAACCTGAACAGAAGATGATGAGCTATCCGCATGAACTGAGCGGCGGAATGCAGCAGAGGATCATGATAGCGATGGCGCTCGCGAGCAAGCCTGATCTGCTTGTAGCAGATGAACCGACGACCGCGCTGGATGTCACAATCCAGGCCCAGATCCTCGAACTCCTCCGCGAGATCCGCAACCGGACGCACATGTCGATCATCCTTGTAACACACAATTTAGGAATAGTTGCGGACATGGCCGACAGGGTTGTCGTCATGTATGCCGGGCATGTTGTTGAAACTGCCGCAGCGAAGACTATTCTGAAGGAGCCGATGCACCCATATACCAGGGCCCTTATCTCCGCCGTTCCAAAGCTGACACATCAGAAGGAAAAGCTTGCGACAATCCCGGGCAGCGTCCCGTCTCCAGCAAGTTATCCGAAGGGTTGCAGGTTCTTCGGCCGCTGCCTTCTTGCAGAAAACATCACCGCGCCCAAGCAGGAGCTCTGTATTTCAACAGTGCCCGCGATAGAGGAAAAACGAAAAGGACATTTTTGCAGATGCCATTACTCAAAGTAGATAAAATAAGCACAAGCTACCGGATCAGGGGTTCGCTGTTCAGTCCGGCAAAATATCTCCGTGCAGTGGACGAGGTCTCGTTCGAACTCGGAGCCGGAGAGACGCTCGGTCTCGTCGGCGAAAGCGGCTGCGGCAAAAGCACTCTTGGCAGGACAATCATAAGGCTTGAAAAACATTCCTCAGGCAAGGTGTTCATCGAAGACAGGGAAATCACTGCGCTTGAAGGCACGGAACTGCGGAAGGCCAGAAACGGCTTCCAGATGATCTTCCAGGATCCATACGGCTCGCTAAATCCGAGGATGACAGTTTTCAGCACGCTCGAAGAAGTACTTTCCATCCATACCAGGCTTGACAGGGAAGGCCGGTTGAAAAGGATTGTTGAACTTCTGGAAATGGTCGGGTTGAATGCTGAGCAGATGCACCGCTATCCGCACCAGTTCAGCGGCGGACAGCGCCAGAGGATCGGAATCGCCAGGGCTCTCGCGGTCGAGCCGAAGCTCATCGTCGCCGACGAACCGGTTTCCGCACTGGATGTCAGCGTCCAGGCGCAGATAATCAACCTTCTTATAGAGATACAGAAGAAGACGAACGTGGCATTCCTTTTCATCGCCCATGATCTCGCCGTGGTCGAACATATAAGCCGGAGGATTATGGTGATGTATCTGGGAAGGATCGTTGAAGACGGACTGAGCGCGGAAGTCACCGGAAATCCCGGACATCCTTATACGAAGGCTCTTCTTTCAGCAGTGCCGGTAATTGATCCTATGACAAAACGCTCCCGGATAATCCTGCCCGGCGACGTGCCCTCCCCCTTGAATCCTCCATCAGGCTGTCCATTCCATCCAAGATGTCCTCTTGCAAGGGACAAATGCAAAGTCGATGTCCCTTTGCTCCAGCCTGTCAAAGAGGGAGAATTCCACTTTTCCGCCTGCTTTTTCCATGATGAAGTCCGAAAAATGGATCGTGGAATCTGACTCAAGGAAGATAAAAAGTACGGATTAAGTAAACGACATAGTTTACTGAATACGTACCTACCAGGTAAAGAATGAATTCCCCACATGTCCGGAAGACCAGTTCATCCCTGCAAAGCCTTCCGTATGTCCATCACTGAAAAGGATGTTGCCATATTTGGTATGATTATCGTTCCTGTCAAGCGCCATTCCGCTGTCACTAGAGGTCCCCTCTTTCAGAAGGCACGCATACTGGTAGGAGACGCTGGATATCCCGAGATCATTGTTGTCAGGAACAATATCGGGTGTCGAAGGACAGGAGAAAACCTTGACCTGCTCTAGATATCCGTTGAGGCGGAGCAATTCAAGCCCGGACCTTCCTGACCGGTTGGGATAGTATTCCCTGTTCTCGGTGGCGTATATGCGGAGAGACAGGCCTATCTGCTTTAGATTGGCCATGCAGGATATGCGACGCGCCTTTTCACGGGCCTGGCTGAGAGCTGGGAGAAGCATGCCAGCCAGGATAGCAATGATCGCAATGACCACGAGTAACTCGATTAGAGTAAATCGGGTTACTCTCGCCGTCGCTCCCCGTAGCAACGTGGCAGCTATGGCGGGCACAGCCACGAGCAACTCGATTAAAGTAAAACCTCGTCCCATTTTCACTGCAAACCCCCATTCGTAATCGGCTAAGACATCTTCATTGTTTAACAATCCTGCTTAGATTTTATACTAAAAATCACAAGAAATCAAGGAGGGACGCAGAATATAATCGGAGAAACCCACCGGAATTCATTTTCGCGTAAGGATAGATATCCCCTTGAAGAGCATGGGGGCGAGCAAAATGAGCCAGCCTGCAGCTGCAACTATCTTTTGAGCCGACTTTTTGGAGGATTCCTCCCCAAGCCCGGAATCCGTGCCTCCGATTTCATCGCTGAACCATATGCATCCGAGGGGGATTATCAGCAGGATCAGTGTATCAAGGACAGCCGAGCTGTCCTGATAGGCATATACCATGGCAAGATAGAATAATGCAACTAGAATTGAAGCGACTTTGCTGACCATTTATTAAAATCCCCAAAGAGAGTCTTATTACAGGGAATCCTTCGATGATAAATGACCTTGAAAACCTGAATTTGTCAATGCTATAATAATAATATAAAGAATTTTCAACTTGAGTGAAAGATTTTAATTGCCGTAAGTGTAGTACATTATGTAACGAATGGTATTAACACAGGAAAGGACGAATATGAGAAAGAAAATCATGTTGATGATGGTGGCTGTGGCCGTTTTAGGGTTTGGAATTGCAATACTGGCCCAGGACAACGACGGAAACGATGGCAAATCTGGCCGGAAGAACAAAGGCGATAAGGAGGCCAGGGAGACCGCAAGAGAAAAGGCCAGGGAAAACAGGGATGACATCAAGGACAAGATCGACGCAAACAAGGAAAATAAACGGGAAAACAGAACCGACAAACGCCAGGACAACCAGGAAAAACGGATCCAGCATGGGATCAACAAGGGGTATCTGACTCCCGAAGAGACCAAAAGCCTCCAGAACCAGCAGCAGCAGATAGCATCCATGGAGAGCTCCTACAAGTCCGACGGCAAGCTCACAAAAGACGAGATGTCAAGCCTCCGCGACGCCCTCAACGTGGCAAGCGCAAACATTTGGGCGGAAAAACACGATACGGACGGCAAGCAGATGGCGACCTACAGGCTGGGCAAGAATGTCTATGCAAAGGACTCATTCACAAGTGCAATGTCAAACCAGAGCATGACTGGTGCTGAAGCAAAGGCGCTGGCAAGTGATTTCAGGAAGATGCTAAGCCTGAAGAACAGCCTGGCAAATGATAATCTCTCCGCAGAACAGCGCGCACAGAAGCAGAACGAATACAATGAGCTCCTGAACAGATATTTCGAAGTGCGTTGAATCAAAAGCTCCTGTAAGGCAAAAGAAGAAGGCCGGGTTTAAAATCCCGGCCTCCATCTCTTCAACCTAAATTCGGCAGCGCATGAAAATGCGTCACGGATTTAGGTAATAGAAATAGAAAGGCTTATCCTTATGCCGCGTGATGAAATCATGCATCAGGCCTGGAAGATATTTCCCACTTCTTGCTTTTTTCTGATTTTCCACCTATGGTAAATGCAATAAATTCAAATGGCTCATGTGGTTTTATAATCAGCAGAAGAGAACCCAGCGGGATTGATAAAGATGTTAGAATTCAAGTGTCCACACTGTCAGAAGGACTACAGCGTCAAAGAGGATCAGGCCGGAAAGATGTTCGAATGCGCCGCCTGTGGCAACATCTTCCACACACCTTCCCCTCAGGCATGTCCTGAATGCCAGCAGCTTCTAGAACCCGGCGTTGTCGTCTGCATCAAATGCGGTTTCAATCTCCAGACGAAACAGAAAATGGAAACTGTCATACACATCGACGACCCGACACCGATCTGGCTGAAATTCCTCAGGTTCATGTATGATCTCATGCCGGGATTGTTCAGACCGCTCATCATCTTTTCCTTCCTGGCATGCATAGCACTGGCGATATTCCTCATGTTCATGGGGCTGATGGTGATCTCCATGGGGGTCTTCCTGTCCGGGATCTTCATCTGCGCCGGGGCCCTCATGGTCTATGCCCAGGGTGTCGCATTCCTTCTCGCCGGCGAATTCCAGATATTGAAGAGTGCGCTCGTAGATTTCACGGAAAGGCAGACGTGGGTGTTCGTGCTATTGGTGTTCGGACCATGCGGACTGCTTCTTTCGGCAATGTTCATCATAGGAAAACATATAAACAAACTGTAATACAACAGAGTCATCCCATAGGTCTGCCCGTGCCGGGTACGGCCAGAGATGACGGATGGATGGATTATTGGATGAATGGATGATTGGGTTTAAGGTCAAAGAAAATTGGGAAGAGGCATTTTCATGCAGAAGTTGAAAAAGACATTGCGCTTTTTCCCAGTGGTCCTGTGTTGGTCCTATGTCTTTGATACCCAGCCATCCATCAATCCAGTCATCCAACCATCCATACAATAACAATAAAGAAGGGAGCGGTTATATGGCTATTTTCATCCAGTGTCCGGAATGCAGGGAGAAATATAAGTTTGAAAACGTCCATGGCGGAAAATCACTCGCCTGCAAATGCGGAAAAAAACTAGAGATCCCGCAGGCTCCTGCTGATGGAACCGACATCAAGGAATGTCCGTTCTGCAAGGCAACAGTCGGGCCCGACGCCGTCATCTGCGTCGGATGCGGCTATAATTTCAATACCGGAAAGAAGATAAAGGCGCCCGCAGAGGAGGAATCCACCGAGGAACAAGGCCCGGGCATGGCCCAGAAGATCATCCCGATAATCAAGTTTGTCGTAGTTCCCCTGATAATCATAGTCGTCGGATTCTTGATATACAGGTCAATTACAGGAAAAAGCTATGGAATTTCAAAGGATGCCCCCCTCGGAATCTTTGATGTCATCGACAAGGAGTTCATCGAGATAAAACTTGCGAAATCCGCAGAAACCAAGCCTATTCCAAAAGGATTCGGGGTCGAAGGCAAGATATATACATATGTCGATGAAATCCTTAAGAAGCATTCGAAAGGAATGGTCGTAGAAGAAATCTCAGTGGCTGTTGACAACCAGAACAGGGTCGTCGGATTCTACGCAAACTTCTATCCGCCGGGAGAAGGAATTCCAACAACCGGCTCGAAAGTCTATCTGCGGATGCTCGGTTTGTGGAAGGATGAAATGGCGCTCCCAAGAAGCCCCGACTTCAAGACCAGGCGTGTCGGCGGTGAAGGCAGGTTAGGCTACAACATGGATGTCGCCACGGCCCAGAACGAATCTGTCTCCGCACAATGGACAAAGGAGCCGGGACCTACTCCGCTGCAGGCCTCGTCCGACATGATGAATTTCGCCCTCAAGGAATACAAGGTCGAGAATCTGGCGATGTCCCCGGAAGCCGAATCAATGAACAATCTGTCGAAAATCATGAATAAGGAAAACAAGGAAGGCGCCGCGGCGGAACCTGAAGAATAAATTCATAGTTATTGCCTTCAATATTTGACAAGATGCGGATATAGGCAATATTATGCGAGTTTTACGGATAATTCCATCCTGACAACATGCGCTTGTAGCTCAGTTGGTAGAGCAGGTGACTCTTAATCACAAGGTCGTAGGTTCAACTCCTACCAGGCGCACCAGTCTTCGTCCGCGCTACGCTTGACTTCGCCTAGGCACACCAGAGGGAAAAGCATCAACGCAGATGAAGTCACAAAGACGAAGACTGTCTCGGCGTAGTTGAGGCGGAACGTCAAACGAAGACGGACATACATTTTATGGATACTTGTTTCCTGCATATCCTTCACTGAAAAAGGAAAAGCTTTAAAGTTTGAGAAGTATTTAAAATCCCATTCAGGCCGAGCATTTATGAGTAAGCATTTTTAAATGAAGCAAATTTACGTATATACTGTCAGCCTCGGATGCCCGAAGAATTTCGTCGACACCGAAATCCTGACCGGACACCTGTTGTCCGGGAACATCGGCCTGGCCGAAACTCCGGGCGAGGCCGACGTCTACATGATTAACACCTGCGCCTTCATCCCCCCTGCCCGCACCGAAGCGGAATCCTTCATCCGGAAGGCCGTCGCATGGAAGAAGAAAAAGCCATCAACGAGGAAGATCGCAATCTGCGGCTGTCTCGTGCAGTGGGACAAGAAGATGGAATACGCAGGAAAATATCCCGAGGTCGATCTCTGGCTCGGTATCGACAAGGTTGCGAACATCGCAAAACATGTCAGGGCCCTCTACGAGAATAACACTGGCAAACCTGTAAGATCATATTCCGAGAATCCTGAATTCCTCCACGATGAAAACACCCCTCGCCTCCAGTTGACGCCACGTCATTATGCCTACATCAAAATCGCCGACGGCTGCGACAACCGCTGCGCATACTGCGCCATCCCCGGGATCCGCGGCGGATTAAGGAGTAGACCTTCGGAATCTGTTTTGAACGAGGCCGAATCCCTCATCGCAAACGGATGCAAGGAGCTGATCATCATCGCGCAGGACACGACCGCCTACGGAAAAGATCTGCGGAATTCGCATGAAAATCTCCCCAACCTCCTTAAGGAACTCGACAGTCTAAAAGGAGACTTCTGGATAAGGCTCCTCTACACCCATCCAGCGCACTTCTCCGACGAACTGATCGCTGTATTCAAGAATTCAAAGCATATCCTGCCATACGTAGACATGCCTCTCCAGCACATTTCCGACAGGATACTGATGAGCATGGGTAGGAAGATCAGGTCTGAACAGATCAATATACTCCTTTCGAAACTCCGCGCGGAGATCCCCGGAATTGCAATCAGGACGACTTTCCTTGTCGGTTATCCCGGAGAGACGGAAGAGGATTTCAAGGAACTTGGGAATTTCGTAAGGTCTCAGAAGTTTGAGAGACTCGGGGCATTCACTTATTATCCGGAAGCCGGCACTCCTGCATCGGCATTCTCGAACAAGGTTCCGGAAGATGTCGCGGAGAAAAGGAAGGACATCATAATGAGGATACAGGCCGAGAACTCCCTTGAACGCAACACCCTGCTCGGAGGAAAAATCCTTGAAGTGCTTGTCGACAAGGTTGAGAACGGACAGGCGACAGGCAGGACATTCATGGATGCCCCGGATATCGACAATACAGTAAAGGTCAAAATCGGCAAATCGGAAGTTTCACCCGGTGATGTCGTCAAAGTGAAAATAACTTCCTGTGGAATCTATGATGTCGAAGGTGAGATTGTTTCTTGATACTCGATACTTGAATTCGATTAAGGAATGTGGGACAGGCGTCCCGCCTGTGAAAATTAATGAAGAAATAATTACAGGCGAGACGCCTGTACCACATTCCATGGAACTGGAATTGGATTTGTATTTGTTCGTAGTCAACGCAATTTTGCGTGTTCCCATGCTAAAGAAAACACAGCCAAAAATGGCTTAACTACAAACTTTTAACATTCGAGGGAATTGCAAAATTGCCTCTTTTGAACTGTATTGATTTAGTTGGAGTTCACAGCTTTAGCGTGCGCATTGTTCAACTCTGATTTTCAACTTATACTTAGAGCTGTCCGGCTCTAAATATCCACTGTACCAAAGAGCGTGACTTCGTGCCGGTCGTGGTAGAGCTGTCTTATATTATAATGTATGAAAGGCCTTGCGTTCAGCCATTCCTCCATCGGCTTGATTACCGGATATGGTTCCACCTGTGGAAGCTTGATGTTGATGATGAATTTCCGCGCACGTTTCCCACCTAGCCAGTTCTTTATCAGCGCGAAATTCTTACCCGTTGCGACAAGCATGTCGCTGACAAGCCAGTCCGCGGGAAGCAATCTGCTTTCAGGCTCATAGAGAAGACCGTCGGCCTTGACATGAACGAGTTTGCCGGGAAGGCTGTTCAAACTCATGATTTTCATCGGACCGTTGTCGACGGCGGTCACAATACATCCTCTTTTAAGGAAGGCATATGACCATCCGCCGGGTGCGGCACCGAGATCGAAGACGCGTTCCTCCTGCAACGGCTTTGTCTTCATGATATCGAGAGCCTCCTCGACTTTCAGGAAGGAGCGTGAAGGGGCATCCTCGTCGAAGATCATCCTGTGGCATCCGCCCGGGCATGGATCGCTCAGGTTTTCAGAAAGCATCGCGGCTCCCCAGAGTCCTTCCTGGAGCATGCAGATGTTCAACACCATCATGTTCTCCTTCCGGAGATCTGCATCCAGCACGAACCTCCTTGCTACACGGCCGAAATGGTCCCTGCAGAAATCAATCAGTTGCTTCTTGAAATATTTTATCTTGGGGGCAATTGAAATACCCGTATCCTCAGGGGGAAAGACATGGAGGGTCCATTGCATTTCCGACCTTGTGATTCCGGGGAGGATGTTCTTTACGACATCGCGGGCCATGTTCCCAAGATTGCCTTCCTGGATGAAGACGGCATTTTCAACTCTCTGGCGCTCGAAGATGAAAAATTTTTCCGGCAACAGCTGGTCAGAAGGGAATTCAGCGTTTACAAGACCTGGTGATTTTTTCAGAAGGCCCCCTGCCCCGCATTTTGATGTTATCTCGGCGGAAAGAGAATCCTCGAATCGTTCCTTGCATAAAAACAATATGTTCGACATGATAAAATTCCTGTTCCTTGCTTCCTTCACATAAAGGAACCTCTAAATCAAAATTCGCCAATTGAAAATCAAAAATGCGTTGTCTCTTGTGAAAGCTGTGATAAGTTACAATTTTGAGTTTAAAAACTGGAAAGTTAAAGCGGATGAATCTTCCAAACAAATTAACAATGGCGAGAATTGTGATGATCTTCATCTTTCTCGTCATCTGCAATGTCGACGAAAGGCTTCCTGCAAACTGGCAGATGCCATGGAAGATAGTTGGAGTGCTCTTCGCTTTCCTCGCAGGCCTCACGGACATCCTCGACGGATACATTGCCAGAAAATACAATCTTATAACTGATTTCGGGCAGCTCATGGATCCGCTCGCCGACAAGATATTCATGGCGACAACGTTCATCATGCTTGTGGACAAGGGGATTCTTGAGGGCTGGGTGGCCGTCATTGTCCTTTCCAGGGAGTTCCTTGTCACTGGCCTCAGGCTTCTCGGTGCCGGCAAGGGGGTAGTGATTCCCGCGGACATCACTGGAAAACTCAAGACCTCGCTGCAGATGGCATTTGTGGTGATAGGCGGATACTTCTGGATTCTTGGCTGGAAAGGCCCTGAGATCAAGAATACCATATGGGTCTGGTGGTGCTGGGAGATCGCAAAATGGGTGATCATAGCCGTCACTGTCTATTCAGGCGCAAACTACTTCTATAGGCTGAGACATCTGTATTTGGACAAGAAGCTTTAGGAAGCAGATACTTGATACTGGACGCTTGATACTTGAAACTGGAAATCAGGAATACGATGCTGGATGCCAAAAAGAGGAAGGGTGTCAGTGTTCAGATGTCAGATAAATGCATGAGAATAAAATCATCAATCCGCCTTCGCCAAGAGTTGCTACGGCGGGCAAGTCGAAAATAGAAAATCAAAAATCAAAAATGTCATGAGGTAATTATGGCGCTCTGGAGCGGAAGATTCAGCGGCGGACAGAAGAATGAACTGATTGAATTCACGGAATCCGTGTCGTTCGACAAGCGGCTCTACAGCCATGACATCGACGGCAGCAAGGCCCATGTCGACATGCTGGCGTCCTGCAGGATAATTCCTGCGAAAACCGCAAAATCCATCAAGAGGGAGCTCGAGAAGATCCGGAAACGCATAGACGAAGGCAGATTCAAGTTCACCAGCAGGCTTGAAGACATCCATATGCATATCGAGAGCGAAATAATCAAGGCGCTCGGTGACGAGGGTGCAAGGCTCCATACGGCGAGAAGCCGCAACGACCAGGTAAATCTAGACACCAGGCTCTATCTCAGGGATGAGTCTGTAAAAATTGTCCTAGGCATCAGAAACCTCCAAAGAGCCCTGGTCTCCCAGGCAGAGAATAATTCCAACGCCATAATGCCCGGTTACACGCACCTACAGCATGCCCAGCCGGTCCTTTTCGCGCATCATATGCTGGCATACGTTGAAATGTTCAGCCGCGATTCCTCAAGGCTACTGGACTGTCTTGGCAGGCTCAACATCCTTACGCTTGGTTCCGGGGCGATCGCCGGAACGACACTTCCGATAAACAGGAAAAAAGTCGCGAAGGACCTGTCATTCCCGGAAATATCCGCCAATAGCATGGATGCGGTGGCCGACCGTGATTTCGAATGCGAATTCCTCGCATGCCTTGCGATATTCGCAATGCATGTCTCGCGCCTGTCCGAGGACATCGTCCTCTGGTCTTCCAGGGAATTCTCCTTTGTCGAACTCGCCGATGAATTCTGCACAGGCTCGAGCCTGATGCCGCAGAAGAAGAATCCTGATGTTGCGGAACTCGCGCGCGGAAAAACCGGCAGGATCTATGGAAACCTTGTCGCGCTCCTTACGATCTGCAAAGGTCTTCCAATGTCATATAACAGGGATCTGCAGGAGGACAAGGAACCGCTGTTTGATTCCATCGACACAGTCATCAAGATATTGTCCGTCCTGCCTCCCATGCTGGCGACAATGCACGTGCGGAAGGAAAAGATGCTTGCGGCCGCGAACAATCCGGAGCTCATGGCGACAGATCTTGCCGAGGAACTTGTGAAACTCGGCGTGCCGTTCAGAAAGGCGCACGAGAGGACCGGTGCTCTTGTCAAATGGTGCAGCTCCAACAAAGTCCCGCTGAACAAAGTCTCTTTCAACGAGATGAAAAAGCACATTCCCGAAGCGAACAAGGCCCTGCTTAAAATCTTCGATCCTGCCAGGAGCGTATCCAAGCGCGAGGTTGACGGAGGAACAGGTCCGTGCGAAGTCCGCAGCCGCATCGACTACTGGCGCAAGAAACTCCAAAAGTAGTCCGTCGACATGAAAGACGAAGGAATATCAAGGAGAAGTTTCATCAGATCCGCCGCGGCCGCCGGACTTGCCGCAGGATTTTCCACGCCTCTGCCAGCTTTTGCTGAAAACCTTATCAAGGACAAAAATTCCAAAACCGCCTTCATCTACAGCGACAAATATCTCTCGCATCTCCTTTCAGAAGGCCACCCTGAATCTCCTAAGAGGCTTGAGGCCATCTTGAAAAGACTCAGGGATTCAGGGCTTGAAGACGATCTTATAAAGATTGCGCCTGAAGACAAGGATGCCACGGAATGGATCAGCAAAGTCCATTCCGAAAAACACATCAAGCTTGTTGAAAAACAGGCGCGTTCTCCTGAGATCTGCAGGCTTGCCGTATCCGGAGCCCTTGCCGCTGTCGATGCCGTATGTACCGGAAAGGCGAAAAATGCGTTCTGCGCCCTGCGCCCACCCGGCCATCATGCAACGGACACTGGCGAATACGGCTTCTGTTTCTTCAACAACGTCGCGATAGCTGCGAAGTTCGCAAAAGAGAAATATGGATTGAAAAGGATCCTGATAGCCGACTGGGATTTCCATCACGGCAACGGTACCGAGTGGACCTTCTACGAGGATCCTTCGGTCTTTTTCTTCTCCACCCATAAGCTTGAAGCTTTTCCCTTCACCGGATTCCCCGACAGAAAAGGCAAGGGAGAAGGATACGGCTTCAACATCAACGCCCCCCTGCCCTCAGGTGCCGACGACAAGGCGATCATAGATGCGTTTGAGAATAAACTCCTCCCCGCGGCCGAAAATTTCAAACCTGAGCTGATCCTGATCTCCGCGGGCTTCGACTGCAGGAAGGATGATCTGCTAGGCGACTTCAAGGTCACGGACAAAGGCATTGCCAGACTGACGGAAATGATCATGGGGCTTGCCGGCACCTACTCGAAATCCAGAGTCGTCTCCCTCCTCGAAGGCGGCTACAACACAGGAGGGCTTGCCCTCGCAGTTGAATCCCATCTCACTATGCTGCTGAAATAGATCGCAAAATTCGACACATCAAATGTTTTTTCTCTTGAAAAGAAATCTACGTATTACATATTAAGAATCCCTTAGTTGATTGCCAATGGATTAATTTCAACAGCAGTCGTAACTGTCGAAAATGCGTCGAGTGTTTTCTTACTCTCTGCTGGTCCACTGCGATTGCAACAAAGGAAACAAGGAGATTCTCATGGGCGGCTTTTTTGATGTTGCCTTGAAAGGCGACTGCACTTCTGTTCTGTTCTACGGCATTGATTGTCATGATTCTGAAAAAATACGTGGCTGGCCCATGAAGGTCATGCACGACATCGCTATCAGCGAGGTGTCGTCATGCCAAAAGTAAAAGGTGTTTCGAAGGTGATGATCATTGGTTCGGGCCCGATCATCATCGGACAGGCCTGCGAGTTCGACTATTCCGGCACCCAGGCATGCAAAGCCCTCAGGTCCCTCGGCTACAAGATCGTACTTGTCAATTCCAATCCCGCCACAATAATGACAGATCCAGGCATGGCGGATGTCACATACATCGAACCGCTCAATCTCGCCAGGATGACTGAAATCATAGAGAAGGAACGTCCGGACGCCCTGCTCCCTAATCTCGGCGGACAGTCTGCGCTCAATCTCTCATCCGAACTCGGCAAGGCCGGCGTCCTGAAGAAATACGGCGTGAAGATAATCGGAGTCAACCTCGAGGCGATAGAGCGCGGAGAAGACAGGATTGTGTTCAAGGAGACGATGAGCAAGCTCGGTATCGACATGCCGAAAAGCGATCCCGCCTATACCGTGGAAGAAGCTGAAAAGATCGCGGACAAACTCGGTTATCCCGTCGTAGTGCGTCCTGCCTACACTATGGGCGGAACAGGCGGAGGCCTTGTCTACAATCTCGAAGAGCTGCGCGCTGTCGCCGCACGCGGAATAGCCGCGAGCCTTGTCGGACAAATCCTCATCGAGGAATCGGTCCTCGGATGGGAGGAGCTTGAACTTGAAGTTGTACGCGACGCCAAAGGCCAGAAGATAACCGTCTGTTTCATAGAGAACGTCGATGCGATGGGAGTCCATACAGGCGACTCATACTGCACGGCTCCGATGCTGACCATCAGCAAATCCCTCCAGGAGAAGCTGCAGAAATATTCATATGACATTGTCGACGCCATCGAGGTCATCGGCGGGACAAACGTACAGTTCGCCCATGATCCGAAGACCGGAAGAGTCGTCGTGATCGAGATCAATCCACGCACTTCGCGTTCATCGGCGCTCGCTTCGAAGGCAACAGGATTCCCCATCGCACAGGTCTCTGCGAAACTCGCAGGCGGACTCACCTTGGACGATATTCCATACTGGCGTGACGGGACGCTTGAGAAATACACTCCTTCCGGCGACTATGTCGTCGTAAAATTCTCGCGCTGGGCATTCGAAAAATTCAAGGGCGTCCAGGACAAGCTCGGTACTCAGATGCGGGCCGTCGGCGAAGTCATGAGCATCGGAAAGAACTACAAGGAGGCCTTCCAGAAGGCGATCCGTTCCCTCGAAAACGGCAGGCACGGTCTTGGATTCGCTAAGGACTTCAACAGCAAGCCCCTCAAGGAGCTCCTCGCGATGCTCGTTGAGCCTACCAGCGAACGTCAGTGGATCATGTATGAGGCAATAAGAAAAGGAGCGTCGACCGAGGAACTCCACAGCCTGACCCATATCAAGGCCTACTTCATAAACCAGATGCGTGAACTCGTCCAGCTCGAAGAGGAGATGCTCAAGCACAAGGGCGGAAAACTCCCCGACAAGCTCCTTGTCCAGGCCAAGAAGGATGGATTCGCCGACAAATACCTCTCCAGGATACTTGAAATACCAGAGAAGAAAATACGCGAACAGCGCATCAAGCTCGGTGTTGTCGAGGGATGGCATCCGGTACCGGTGAGCGGCGTCGAAAATGCCGCCTATTATTATTCGACATACAATGCGAAGGACGTCACCAAGGTCACAAAGAACAAGAAGGTCATGATACTCGGAGGCGGACCGAACAGGATCGGACAGGGAATCGAGTTCGACTACTGCTGCGTCCATGCCGCATTCGCACTTCGCGACCAGGGCTATGAGACGATCATGGTCAATTGCAATCCCGAAACTGTCTCCACGGACTATGACACTTCTGACAAGCTGTATTTCGAACCGCTGACCGTTGAAGATGTGCTGAGCATATACGAGAAGGAAAAGCCGATGGGCGTGATCGTGCAGTTCGGAGGCCAGACGCCTCTCAACATAGCCGCGGAACTCCAGGATGCCGGAGTCCCGATCCTCGGAACAACTGTTGAAACAATCGCTGTCGCCGAAGACCGCGACCTCTTCCGCAAGAAGATGGAGAAGATGAATATCCTGATGCCGGAATCCGGAATGGCTTCAACGATCGACGAGGCGCTGAAGATTGCCGGCGGTATCGGCTATCCGCTGATGGTCCGCCCTTCATTCGTCCTCGGCGGACGCGGAATGGAAGTCATCTACGACGAACAGATGCTGAGGCAGTACGTCGCGGCGGCGGTGAACGTGACGCCGGACCGTCCTCTCCTCATCGACAAGTTCCTTGTCAACGCGCTCGAATGCGAAGCTGATGCTCTTGCCGACGGCAAGGAGGCCTTCGTGCCGGCAGTCATGGAACATATCGAGCTTGCAGGAATCCACTCCGGCGATTCAGCCTGCGTGATCCCGCCGGTGACGATACCCGCAAAACACCTTGATACAATAAATGAATACACAAGGAAGATCGCCTGCGAGCTGAATGTCGTCGGGCTGATGAACATCCAGTATGCCATTGCCGACGACAAGGTCTATGTGCTCGAAGCGAACCCTCGCGCATCGAGGACAGTTCCAATTGTCTCCAAGGTCTGCAACATACAGATGGCAAGGCTGGCGACGGAACTTATGCTCGGTAAGAAGCTTTCCGCGATGAAGCTGAAACACAAGAAGATCCCGCATTTCGGCGTCAAGGAATCCGTATTTCCGTTCAACATGTTCCCGGAAGTCGATCCGATCCTCGGACCGGAAATGAGATCTACCGGCGAAGTTCTCGGGCTTGCAGACTCCTTCGGATTCGCATTCTACAAGGCGCAGGAAGCGACACAGCTTGTGCTTCCAACAAGCGGCACGGTGCTGATGAGCCTCTGCTCGAAGGAGCCGCTTGTGGTCGAGATCGCAAAGGAGTTCACGAAGATCGGCTTCAAGATACTCACGACAGGTGGAACCATGGAATTCCTGGCCAAGCACGGCGTGAAGTCGGAACAGGTGCTGAAACTCCATGAAGGACGTCCGAACATACTTGACGCGATCGCGAACAAGAACATCAACCTGATCATCAACACTCCTATCGGAAAGATGAGCAAGGAAGATGATTCGTATATACGGAAGTCGGCGATAAAATACAAGATCCCGTATTTCACCACCCTTGCAGCGGCAAGCGCCACGGCAAAAGGGATCGCCGCGACACAGAAGAGCAGGAAGGGCGTAAAGTCCCTCCAGGATTATCACGCGGATATTAAATAACAGTTATCAGTAACCAGTAATCAGTTGTCAGTGGAAAGAGGGCAGGCATAACAGTACGCCTGGCTTCTTCGAAGCCGGATTTATAAATTTTTATTATCAAAATAAAAATGTATCAGTATGAGCTCGCAGTAACAGAGAAGATTTCGTATTTCTCTGCCGATGACTGATCACTGATTACTGATCACTGATTACTTTTTAAACAACGGAGGTTTATCATGGGCGGTTTTTTCGGTGTGGCCTCAAAGAACGGCTGCACGACTGATTTATTCTACGGCACGGACTATCATTCCCATCTCGGCACGATGCGCGGCGGGCTGGTTGTCATCAACAACAATGGATTCACAAGATCCATCCACGACATTACAAACAGCCAGTTCCGCTCGAAGTTCGAGGATGACATCGTCAAGATGAACGGGAATCTCGGTATCGGCGTCATAAGCGACAACGAAGACCAGCCGCTCATCATCGGATCACATCTCGGTGACTACGCGATCGTGACTGTCGGAGTCATAAAGAATCTTGACGTCCTGAAAAAGGCCGCCTTCAAGAAACGCACCACGCACTTTTCCGAAATGAGCCACGGGGAGATCAACCCCACCGAACTTGTCGCCACCATCATAAACGAGGAATCCACATTTGAGGCCGGCATCCGCAAGGTCCAGGAGCTGGTTGAAGGCTCATGTTCAATACTGCTGCTGACCAGGCACGGAATCTATGCGGCACGCGACTGGTATGGCAGGACGCCTGTCATTATCGGGAAAAAACCCGGAGCCTATGCCGTGACCATGGAGACATGCGCCTTCCCTAATTTAGACTACGATCACATGAAGGATCTTGGGCCCGGCGAAATCGTCCTTATCACTGAGGACGGTGTCGAACAGAAGGCCAAGCCCGACGGAACTCTCAGGATCTGTTCGTTCCTATGGGTATATTACGGCTATCCTTCCTCAACATACGAAGGAATAAATGTCGAACAGTCACGCTACCGCTGCGGCGCCTCCCTCGCAAAAAGGGACGATGTCAAACCGGATCTTGTCGCGGGGATTCCCGATTCCGGCACAGGCCACGCCATCGGATATGCCAATGCCGCAAAGATCCCCCATGAGCGCCCGTTCGTGAAATACACTCCGACCTGGCCGAGAAGCTTCATGCCCCAGAACCAGTTGACACGCGATCTCGTCGCCAAGATGAAACTGATACCGATACGGGAGATCATCAAGGGGAAGAAACTTCTCTTCTGCGAGGATTCAATAGTCCGCGGCACACAGCTTAGGGACACGATCAAACGCCTCTTCGAAGCCGGTGCAAAGGAAGTCCATATGAGGCCTGCATGCCCTCCTCTTCTTCACGGCTGCAAGTTCCTGAACTTCTCGCGTTCGCGTTCGATCCTTGATCTGGCTGGACGCCGTGCAGTGAAGACTCTCGAAGGGGACGACTGCAAGAAGCTCGAGAAATATGCGGATCCATGCTCCAAGTGCCACGCTGCAATGGTTGAGATAATCCGCAAGGAGCTCGGTCTCACCTCCCTCAGGTACCAGCGGCTTGATGATCTGACGAAGGCGATCGGCCTTCCAAAGAAAAACCTCTGCACCTACTGCTGGGACGCCGAAGGATGAATAACGAACTTCGAACGCTGAATTTCGAATGTCGAAGTAACGGAGCGCCGGCATCTTGCCGACAATAATGTAGCACAGGTAAACTTCGACAAGCTCAGTACAGGTCAGTACAGGTCTTGTATGTGTTCCTAGGCTGCCGAACACTCGAACAACGAAGTGTCGGACTTTTTCGCTTGTAGTTAACGCATTTTTGCGTGTTTCTTAGATTATTAAGAGAGACAGCCAATAATGCCTTAACTACGAACAAATATCATATCGCAAGCAAATCTTTGTATTGAATAACTGATTTCTTCACTTATGCGAACTTTTCGGCATCCCGATTTACTACTTTGAATTGGTCTTACCGGACTCCAACCGTCTTGTGCGTATTGTATTGCACTGAAAAAAGTGCTATTTTGCTGAAAAGAAAAAATACGTATAATAAAGGTGTGATTCTCAAATGATAAAAAACGAAATCGACATCTGTGTACCTGAATCGATCATCAGGGATTGGCAGGAAATCGCCGATATCCTGTCGCAAGTTCTTGATGTCCCGGCCGCATTGATAATGCGGCTGAGCGATCCAGACATTAAAGTTTTTGTTTCAAGCAAAAGTGAAAGGAATCCTTATCATCCAGGAGACAAGGAGCATTTTTCCGGTTCAGGCCTATACTGTGAGACGGTGATAAAATCAGGCGGCAAGCTACTGGTCCCTAACGCCCTTACGGACGAAAAATGGAAGAACAATCCGGATGTCAAGCTCAACATGATCTCCTATCTGGGATTCCCCATCATGCTGCCAGGCAAAAAACCATTTGGAACCATTTGCGTGCTTGATAATAAAGCAAATCAATATTCACCGACAGCAGAGTCGATCATCCTGAAGTTCCGCAGCATCATTGAATCAAACCTCGAATTGATCTATATGAATCAGGCTCTCGGTGACAAAAACAGGCAATTATCAGATTATCTTATGGAGATTCAAGCTTTGCGCGGCATAGTCCCAATTTGTTCAAGCTGCAAAAGTATCAGGGATGGCCAGGGTAACTGGCACCCCATTGAAAACTACTTTATCAAACAGCCACAAGCCGACTTCACCCATGGCATTTGTCCCGAATGCATGAAAAAGCTATATCCGGAACACAATAAGAACTCTTAAACTGGTTCTTTCAGCTTCCGTTCTCATGGTTTCATGAAAATGATATAAATCCTGCTCACTCTGGATTTATTCATACTGGAAGAGTATGGCCTTGATGTACTTCTGGGGATTCCTGGTGACCTGCATTATCGTCACATTGCCCAGTGAAACAGGTTCGCTCTCCTTGAAGTTGGAAAGCTCGTCTATCAGCTTCTGGGGGAGTGGTTCATTGAGCATGAGTTCAAAATGCAACTTGTTCCCATGCTCTATGAAACAGACATTATGCTTCCTGTCAATCAGTATGATGCCGAGGTTTGTGCCCTCGAAGATCTCCTCGACGCTCTGGATGACCTGCTGGATGTCCTCAAGCTCATGCTGGAGTTCGACATTCTTCTCCTCAAGCTTCTTCGTCTCCCTGACATATACGTTGTTAAGGTATTCGAGAAGCCTCTCCCTGTCCTTCTCCTTTATCTCCTTGAACTCGGAGTCGAGTTTCTGCTGGAGCCTGTCGGCAAGCGGATGGAATGTCTTGCTGATCTGTTTCTTTGGCTTCCTGGTTTCAGCGACGCCTTCAAGATGCGAGAGGAGCTGGTCCTCCTGCAGCCCCTTCTCCTTCATCAGGGTTTTTATCCTGCTGAGGATGCGCTGGTCTGAAGAGGAACCGGTGGATATCTCCTTCATCATCTCTTCAGCCGCCTTCAGCGACTTCTCATGGCTAAGGAATTCACCAAGGACCTTGTCGGCCTTGACCTTGTCGGTATATGATGAGACCACATCGGCAATCCTCTTTACAAACCTTACGGAAGCCCCTGAGGACATGCTCTTTGATTTCCTTTGAAGTTCGTTCTCCAGGGAGACCATCGCGTTGGCCATGGTCTCATGTTCGCCGCCTGTGGATGAGGGATCCTTCTGCGACATCGTATCTGAAACCATCTGGATGTTGTGGAGCAACGCCTCGACCATTGAATCCCTGTCGACATTCCCCTCAGTCCCGATGTGCTCGATTATCTTCACGATCTGTCCGGCCATCTTCTCAGGATCGTTCTTAATTTCCGAAAGAAGCCCCTTCTGATCCTCGGATTTATCCATCATCTTGTTGAGGAAGTAGCGGAGCATTTCAGTCTTCTCATCAGCTTCTCCGCTTACTTTGCCGGAATACACTTCCGATTTGCTGACGACTTTCTCATCTTCGCTGATGACCCTGTATACGGCGGTATTGAAGGTTATGTGCTGGAGATTCTTCTCCTTTATTATTGCATCGACGCCTCCGGCATCCGTTATCGCCTGCGTATCCTTGCAGAAGAAGGTGAAGAATGTGACGAACTCCTCGTTGGTCAGGCCCTTCTTGAATTTTATGCTGTGGATGTGGAGCGACTCGAAGTGCTTCGCGAACTTTGAAACTGCGGGATTCCTGTCCTCGACCGGCATTCCGAAGAAAAGCATCTTGCCTTCCGTCAGTGAAATGCTGACATCGCCGAACTTCTCGAAGACGGGCTGGAGCTCCTTCCAGGCGTCCTGCATCTGTTTTATTGTGACAGGATGCGTGGCGGGATAATATGCGAGCTGGGAATATGTCAGGCATAGCGCCTTCACGAAATGCACGATGTCGTTCACCGACGCATTCTGCGAATCCTGAGGTGGCGGCTGGTTCTTATTTTCATCCATAAACCATGACTCCTTGATGATTTATTAATTTACGTTCTGAAAAATGCTTTTCAAACAGCTCTTGCAGAAGTATTTTTCTTTCCAGCCCGACTGGGCTGGAAAGAAAAATACATATATGAAGAAGTCCTTTAATGGAAACAATGTGGAAATCTGCGCCCCTGCGGGTTCGTGGGAGTCGCTTTCAGCGGCGATCCGCGCCAGTGCGGACTCCGTCTATTTTGGCGTGGAAAAACTGAACATGCGGGCAAGGGCTTCCGAAAACTTCACCGCCGGCGACATGGCGAAGATCTCAAGGATATGCCGGAAATCCGGAGTAAAGCCTTATCTCGCACTCAATACAATCATATATGATTCCGACATTCCGGAGATGAAAAGAATCTGCGATTCTGCGAAATCCGCAGGAATTTCCGCGATCATCGCGTCCGACATCGCCGCAATCGAATATGCCAGCTCGATAAACATGCCGGTACACCTTTCCGTCCAGGCGAACGTCTCGAACATCGAGGCCGTCAGGTTCTTTGCGAAGTTCGCAGACGTGATCATCCTCGCCAGGGAGCTTTCACTCGGGCAGATAAGTGGAATTGTCCGTGCAATAGAAAAGGAGAAGATCATCGGCCCTTCGGGGAAACCTGTAAGGATTGAGCTTTTCGCCCATGGTGCGCTCTGCGTCTCGATCTCCGGGAAATGCTACATGAGCCTCGCCGCCTACGACACATCGGCGAACCGCGGTGACTGCTACCAGCCGTGCCGCAGGAGATATATTGTAAAGGACGAGGAGACCGGATTTGAGATGGCAATAGACAATCAGTATGTAATGTCGCCGAAGGACCTTTGTACGATAAGGATACTCGACAAGATCCTTGATGCCGGGGTCTCCGTCCTCAAGATCGAGGGACGAGGAAGGGCTCCGGATTATGTTTCAAGCGTGACCGGAGCGTACAAGAAGGCCGCCGGGCTCTGGAACAAGGGCAGGTTTTCCATTTCAGCGGCCAAGAAGCTTGAGGTCGGGCTTGAGTCGGTCTTCAACCGAGGCTTCTGGCACGGGGGCTATTATCTTGGCGACAAGGCGGGTGAATGGAGCGGAATCTCGGGAAGCGCCGCCACATTGAAGAAGATCCATATCGGAGAGATCCTCAACTATTTCCATAAAGCCGGAATTGCCGAAATCAATCTTTCCGCAGGCGGCCTGGAGACCGGCGATGAAATCCTGATAACAGGCCACACCACCGGCGCCAGGAAAATGAAGATAGGATCCCTGAGAATTGAAGGAAAATCCGCAGTCCGGGCCCTGAAAGGGCAGGTAGCGACGTTTCCTACGGACTTCAAGACAAGGAAAAATGACAAGGTGTATCTCCTTGTCCCTTCATCTTGAACAGCCTCATCATACAATAAAACATCTTATCATTGTCTTAGTGGTCAAGTTCGAATTCGAAAAATAATACTGGCCTGACTGCATATACTACGCTTGGCATTTAACAGACTTTCAGCGAAAACATTCTTGCTATAATTTCTTTTTCTAATATTTTATAAGCCTTGGATAAAGGGCACGGCTTATATGAAAAACAAATCGACAAGACGCGGAATCTTCATCACTTTTGAAGGCGCTGAATGCGCCGGAAAATCGACACATATAAGACTGCTAGAGAAATATTTCCAGAAAAAGAAGATCAAATATGTCCTCACCCGGGAACCCGGCGGCACCGAGATCGGCGAGGAGATCCGCACCATAGTGAAACACCATGCCGGCAAGAACCCGGTTTCCGACGAAGCGGAACTTCTTCTCTTCGCAGCGAGCCGCGCCCAGCACGTCCGCGAAGTCATAATCCCGGCACTGCAAAAGGGGACAAGCGTCATCTGCGACCGTTTCACCGATTCGACCGTGGCGTACCAGGGCCATGCACGCGGACTTGACCTGAAATTCATAGGAGTCCTGAACAAGTTCGCATCGATAGGCCGCACCCCGGACCTCACGGTGATACTCGACCTTCCACCGGAGGAAAGCCGCGCAAGGATCATGGAAAGAAACAAGTTGGACAAGGTACACGACAGGATCGAGAACGAGCGCGTCGCCTTCCATATAAAGGTAAGGAACGCCTTCCTGAAAATCGCCAGGGCCGAACCGAAACGAGTTAAAATGATCAGTTCAGACAGACCGATAGAAGCAGTCCACAATGACATAGTCAAGGCAGTCGAAAATGCAATTGCGTCATTTCCAAAATGAATTCCCATATCTTGTGAAGGCCTTGCTGTCCGCGAAAAAAGCAGGCCGTCTTTCGCATTCGTTCCTTATCCACAACGACGACGGCAAGCTTGCAGATGACTTTTCAATCTCGCTGGCGCAGGCGCTTGCGTGCACAAATCCCCTGCCCGACGGCGATTCCTGCGGGAATTGTGTTGTCTGCAAACAGCTTGAACACAGGACATATTCCGAGCTCTTCACGCTCGCACCGGTATCGAAATCAAGACAGATAGTGATTGGGGTCGATGACACGATACCTGACACCATGCGCTGGTTCAGATCCCTGTTCCACATGAAAAGTTCCATGGCCGGAGGAATCAAGATCGGAATCATCTATGATGCCGACTGCATGAACGATGAATCGCAGAACTGCTTCCTAAAGACTCTCGAGGAGCCTCCGCCTTCCTCGCATGTACTGCTTGTCACGGCAAATCCCTTTACCCTTCTTCCGACAATACGTTCCAGATGCCAGTCAATCCTTTTATTGAGGAACAAGACGTCATATGAGGATGAAAAGATCAGGGGGATTGCAGGGATCATGTGGGAGCTGATGTCGTCCTCCAATAAAATCTCGACTGCGGAGGAATGCGCCTTTGCAATGATTTCAATTTCAGACAACCTTGAGAAATTCGCGGAGGAAAAGGCCGACGTGAAATGGGACAGGATATTCGAGGATTCAAAATATCTGGAACCTCCCGCCAAGAAACGTCTTGAAAAACAGCACGAGGCCGCGATCAGTGCCGAATACCTTAAAATGAGGGACTCGATGCTGAGCCTGATTCATTCCTGGTCGGCGCAGGCATACATGCTTTCCTGCGGGATACCCAGAGATTCCATTGCAAATCCAGAACTCTTCCCCAGAGATTTGAATGTAATCAGCAGCATAGATCCGGAAAAGGCCTACAGGATGATGAGGAAATCAGAGGATCTGCTGCAGATACTGAACTGGAACGTGGACACCGATCTCGCGTTCAGGGAATTCTGCATGGGCGTCGAGTTTGGGAAGTGAGGATGAAATTTGATACTTGATACTCGATGCTGGATACTTGAAACTTGGAATCAGTATTTACTTCGATATCCGTTATTCAGAATTCGATACACAATATCTGGCATCCGCCATTCGTTATTGAATCAGACAACTGTTAAATATTGAGATTATATGAATACACCGGAAAAAATAATGTTGTGGCCTGATGGCGCGCCATTTTCCGATAATGGTGATGGTTATCAGCCGTTTATTGAAAGATTTACTGTTGAAACCGACAAGCCGGTCGGGGCTGTAATAGTCATGCCCGGCGGTGGTTACCAGAAAAAGATGGTCACATATGAAGGCCGTGATATCTGCCAGAGATTCAACCAGGCCGGGCTCCACTCCTTCATGCTTGACTACAGGGTTGCGCCCAACCACCATCCCGCTCCGATGCTCGACGCCGCCGAAGCTGTGAGGATTGTAAGGAGAAACGCGGAAAAATGGAATATCAGACCGGACAAGATTGCAGTACTGGGTTTCTCCGCAGGCGGTCACCTTGCCGGAACCCTGTGCGTCCACTATCAATGGGCCGAATCGATCCTGCCGGCCAAGGACGGGATTTCATCCAGGCCTGATGCCGGAATATTGTGCTATGCTGTTTTGACAACCCGCAACTTCGGGCATCCGGCCTCGTTTAAAAACCTTCTCGGAGAAAATCCATCCGCAGAAGACCTGGAAAAGATGTCCCTTGAAGTCAATGTCCATGGAAAAATGCCTCCTGTATTCCTCTGGCATACGGCTACCGATGCACTTGTGCCTGTCGAGAACAGCCTTTTTTTCGCCGAAGCCATGAGCAGGGAGAAAGTGCCCTTTGAACTTCATGTGTACCCCGAAGGACCGCATGGGATGGGCCTTGCCCTTAACGACTTATCAGTTTCCTCGTGGCCGGACCTGTGTGTCAGGTGGTTGAAAAAAAATGCATTTTTATGATTTTCGGGGAAGAAAGTGATGCATATATGGAATATAGTAAACGATTAATCATAACGGAGGAAAAATGAAAAAGTCGCTTTTTCTTATACTCTTGCTTACAGTTTCAGTTTCCAGCCTGAAGGTTTTTTCACAGGAACAGCCGGTATATCCGAAAAAGTTCCATATCGAGAACAATGCTGTTGTCGACGATGCCAAGAAACCTTTTATCTTCAAGGGTATTTCAATCAGGGATCCCGTTGCGATGCATACCGGCAACGCAAGCTTCCAGAACGAATGCGTCCCTCTTGACGAGAAACTTTTCACCAACATAAAATCCTGGGGCGCCAATATCGTAAGACTCCCCGTCCTCCCTTTCACCTGGAAACTCCAGGGCAAGAACAACACATTGAAGGCTCTTGACATAGCAGTAGAACTTGCAGCGAAAAACAACATGTATGTCATGATAACCTATCAGGCTGCAGGCTGGCCCAGCACCGACAATCCTTCCGATAAATCGGCACGCACCACCACCGAGGAACTATATGGCTTCTGGAACGAGGTGTCCAAGCATTTCAAGGGCAACAGGACGGTCGTGATGTATGAGCTCTTCAGCGAGCCGGTCACTAAGGAATTCATGAAGATCACTGAAAAGGACTGGGTTGAATGGACCGATGTAATGGCGCAGCTTACTGAATCAGTACAGAGAATCGATCCTGACGCAATCTGCCTCATCTCCGGCCTTTCATGGGCCCATGACATCTCATTTGTCGCCGGTTATCCGATCAACAGGAAGAACGTGGGATATTCAGTACATCCCTATCCTTTCGACTCCCAGCTCACTACAATCAAGAACCTCAAGATAGTCTCATCCGTGGCGAAGAAATATTTCGTCTTCGTCACAGAAGTGGGATATGACTTTGAACTTTTCGCCAACATGACCGATGTCCAGAGGAAGCTCATCGAAATATATCCTGAAATAAAGCCCCAGATGGACGAAGTCAGGAGGCTCCGTGGAAACAAGCTCTACTACAGCGATCTCAACAAGAAGCTCTTTGACACTCTTATTGCAAACGACAGAGCTGCCGCCTACCTCAAGGAGATCGTTGAGAACTACCAGAAGGAACTCAAGAAGACCTTTGATGCCGGAAATATAAGCTGGGCCGCCTGGTGCATGTCCTACTCATGGCGTCCATGCCTCCTTAAGGACAAGGATTTCACCCCGACCGATTCCGGAGAGTTCTTCAGGAACTGGCTCCAGGGGAAGAAGTAAATAAAAAATCAGGGATTCCGGATTTTTTATTTGAACAGCATGCAGTCGCCGTAGCTGTAGAACTTCAGCTTGTTTTCAACTGCCGCCCCATATGCCTTCATCACATTCTCAAGGCTTGAAAAAGCCGAAACCAGCATCAGCAGAGTGCTCCCGGGAAGATGAAAATTCGTCAGAAGCATGTCGGCAACCTTCGGTTTATACGGAGGATAAATGAATATCGATGTCTCTCCTGATCCCGCCTCCACAGTACCGTCCTCGTTCGCACAGGATTCAAGCACTCGCACCGTTGTCGTCCCTACAGCCAATATTTTCCTGCCTTTTCCCTTGGCTTCATTTATATTTCTTTCTGCCAGAGACGGCAGAAAAAAATATTCGGCATGCATCTTGTGGTCTTCAATGTTCTCGCAGCTCACAGGAAGAAAAGTACCGGGGCCGACATGAAGGGTAAGTTCGGCAACCGACACACCCTTCCGTGCGAATTCCGCAAAAATATCATCCGTGAAATGGAGTCCGGCCGTCGGCGCTGCAACAGCCCCCTCCTCCTTCGCATAGACAGTCTGATACCTGCCCTTGTCCGAGACCTCGTCTCCTCTCCTTATGTAAGGCGGGAGTGGAACATGTCCTGCAAGTTCCTGGATCCGTCCTATGGGGATATCCTCCGACTCGACAATGAAAATCCCATCGTCAGTCCTCTCAGCGATTACAAGCCAGCAGTCTTCCCCTGAAGGCGTCTGGACTTTGATCCTCGTCCCTTTCCTCATCCGCTTGCCTGGCCTGAAGAATGATGTCCACTTCATGTCGGTTATTTTCTTCAGGAAAAGGATTTCGACCTTGGCGCCGTCGCCGTTCTTGCGCCCGAAAATCCGGGCGTTTATGACCTTGGTGTTGTTGATGACGACACAGTCACCTTCCGTGAGATAGTCGGGGAGATCGCTGAAACTGCGGATTTCGCAGTGCCCGGAAAGCTTGTCCATTACAAGCATTCTCGACATCCCCCGTTCTTCAGGAGGGAACTGGGCGATCAGCTCTTCAGGAAGCTTGAATTCAAATTGACTCAATAGCATCGTTGTAAAGTTCCTCATAGAGTCCTGCGGTATGGTTCCATGAGAAATCCTGTTTCATGCCGTTGATCTGGGTCTGGCGGTAACCTTCGGGCTCATGCCTGTAGACCGACGCGGTCCATCGCAGGGTATTCAGCAGCGATTTCGGATTGAGATCCCAGAACTTGAATCCGGTGGATGCTGAATAATCCTTAGGATTGTAGTTTATTACCGTATCCTCAAGTCCGCCGGTCGAACGAACGACAGGAGGAGTCCCGTAGCGCATGCTGTACATCTGGTTGAGTCCGCAGGGTTCATATCTTGATGGCATCACGAAGAAGTCGCCGCCGGACTCGATCAGGTGCGCAAGCTTGTCGCTGTAACCGATATGCACGGCCATCTTGGTCGGATGCTTCGCCGCAATATGCGACAGCCAGTTCTGGAGGCCCACATCGCCGGAAGCAAGAATCACGAACTGTGCATCATCATACACCAGCATGTCATCTATTGCGGCTGAAAAGACATCGATCCCCTTCTGATATGCCAGCCGCGTGACAATCCCGAACACCGGGGCATGCGGACGATGCGGAAGAGAGAAGCTCTTCTGGAGTTCCGCCTTGCAGACAGCCTTGCCCTGCAGATCATCGGGTGAGAAGTGCGCAGGTATCAGCCGGTCATGCTGCGGATCCCATTTCCTGACATCGATACCGTTGAGTATTCCCCGCAACCTTCCCGCCTTGTTGCGCTCCCTCAGCGGAGCATCGAGATTGAATCCCAATGCAGGAGAAATTATTTCATTGGCATGGGTGGGGCTGACAGTCGTCAGAAAATCAGCCGTCATTATCCCGCCCTTCAGAAGATTTATCTGGTCGTAGAATTCCAGGCACTGGACTGTGAAATACTCCCATCCGAGACCTGTGAAATACAGATGTGACTTGTGGAAGACTCCCTGGTATGCAAGATTATGGATCGTCAGAACAGACGCCGTCTTATGGAAGGCCGGCAGATTCCTGTAAAGCGGACTCTTAAGATACACGCAGCAAAGGGCGGTATGCCAGTCGTTCGCGTGGAGGATATCGGGCTTGATCTTCAGGGCAAGGATCGCCTGCATCGCCGCCCTGCAGAAGAATATGAATCTTTCAGAATTGTCCCCGTATTCCATTCCGAGCCAGTCGTAGAGCGATGGACGGTTGAAGAAGCTGTGGAATTCTATGAAATAATATGTCAGGTTCGGATTTACCTGGTGTTCAAGTATCTGCGCCCACTCGGTCCTGTCGTTGAAAGGTACTCCGAGAAGCTGGTAGCATACCTTGACTTTCTTGTTGTGTTCCCCCATGACCTGCGGATAATAGGGCATTATCACTGAAACCCTGTGTCCCCTTTCGGACAAGGCCAGAGGAAGCGCCGCGGAAACATCCGCAAGACCACCGGTCTTGGCATAGGGTGACGCCTCGCTTGTCAGCCAGACGATCTCCCTGCAGCCTTTTTTCAAAGGCGCGTGCTTATGAATTATTTCACCATGATCTATCCTGGCATTTGCCTTATTCTTAACTTTCTTCCTTTTAACTTGCATTGCTATCCTTTTCTTTCCGCGTGCATCTGCTCGCGCGCTTTTCTAAGTTTTTCCATCTCCTGCTCGGAGAGGCTGTTGATACCGCCCGATGATATCTTGTCGAGTATCCTGTCGAGCTCCGCCTGGGAAACCCTGTCCGACACGCTCCAGCCCGCAGGCGGCTTGTCCATCGAATAAAGGCTTCTTTTCTTTTTGAATTTAAAGATGGAGAATATATCCCATACCTCGTTTTTGTAAATGAGCTTTATGTAGAGATATCCTCCTATGAATCCTCCGAGGTGCACGAGATGTGCAATTCCGCTGTTGTCGCCTGTGATCAGCAGAAGTATCGATACCACAGAAAACACGACTGCAAACGTCTTCATTTTCATCGGGATCGGAGGGATGAGGAGCATGATCATCATGTCGGGATAGAACATCGCGGCCGCCAACGTTATGCCGAGGATGGCTCCGCTCGCGCCTACGCATGGGATATCGTTGTTCCAGTTGAAGAGCATCCAGAGCCCTGCGCCGCAGAGCCCGCTTATGAAATAAAGATTGAAGAAACGGGCGGCCCCTATCCTCTGTTCAACCAGTGAACCAAACAAATAAAGGCCCCACATGTTGAAGAATATATGGAAGAATCCTCCGTGGAGGAACATATATGTGAAAAGACGGTATATCTCGCCCTTCCTTACATCCGTCGCCACGAGGGACAGGGAATTAGTGACCTCTGAGACCTGTACGCCATAGAGCGTCTGTACAGTAGTGACCTGGTACAGATATGTCACGACATTCGCGATCACAAGAAGCATGACAACGCTTACCGACGAATGCCGGTCCCGCAATGGATTTCCCATGTTGTAGTCCCTGTCCGCCATCAATTCCCTCCGAGGTAATTTCAAAACCCATATAAAATGAAGAGTTTACTGCAAAAACTGGATCTTTCAACTGTGCCAGCAACGGGATTTCATCAAGATTGGAGCCGCAGCCGGGCTTTTTGATTTGGATTTGGCGGATTTTGAACATAAATTATGAACGGACGCAGTTAATTTGAGTCAATTGTCAATGTTTAGGTATCAGTGTTCAGGCATAAGAAGCAAATACAAATTCTTTAATTTGTTATTACTCTTTGGCCCGACACCTGACACCTATAGACACCCGACACCTATATATTAAAAAGGATGCAACAAATGAAAGACACATTCAGGAATTTCGCCCTGCTGCTTATCTTCATGCTGGGATTCACCATTTGCTCAAATCTATTCTCCCAGACGGCCAATCTTACGGTTACAGTGGCCGATGAATCCGGCAAGCCCCTGCCCGGTACAGCAGTCACACTGAAAGGTCCGGATAAAAGTGAAGCCTTCGAGAACACCGACGACAATGGCATCATCGTATTCAACAAGCTCGCCGATGGCAGTTACACCATTGCAATCAATGCCCAGGGCTATGAACCGCGGAACGGCAAAATCGTAATCACGTCTGCCGACAAGACCGAATACAAAGGTCCTTTCAAGCTGAAAAGGATTCCTACTGCAAAGCAGGAAGCACCAAAACCACCACCAGTCGACACCGGCAAGGTAATATATTATGACAAGACGCCTGAAGCTGCAAAGCCTGACGCAGTCCTTCCTCCTGAAGTCAAGAAGGAAAACGTCAAGGAAAATGTCATAAAAGTGCCCGTTCTTCCGGAAGAAGACTTCAAGCCAAAGCCAGTAGTTCAGACTGAAGAACCTGAAGAAGTCCAAGTTCCTGAGAAGAAGTCCTTCTTGAGCGGCTCCACCTTGAAAACCATTCTTATTGGAAGCGCCATATTCACAGGATTCATCACCGTCCTTCTCCTCATATTGCTTGCCGTGCGATGGAAGAAATCAGGCAAAGGCGGGAAGATCGTCCTCTTCCTCGGCTCGCTCGGATGCGGATGCCTGACAGTGATCCTGATAGTGATCATCATAATAGGCATTTTCACAGCAAAAGGCTTGCGCCAAATCTCGGAGATGACCGAATTTACGGTTTCCGAATCCAATCCG
>MHBH01000032.1:0-114278 GCA_001804805.1 Lentisphaerae bacterium GWF2_49_21 | reverse complement strand
CCGCGGCGCTCTCGGAGAGAGCGCCCTACCTGTAAACAATATCGCGCGCACAGTAGTAACGGAGCGCTGGCATAAAGAATGTGGTACAGGCGTCTCGCCTGTAATTATTCAAAACCTTGCCATATCCTACCAATTTTCCCCGGCAAGCCGTATACTGTATTGTAACGAAAAACATGCTATTTTATGCAAAACAGGAATTCCAAATAAACACGATAGAGAATATTATGAACAGCGATATGAATTTTGAAAGCATTCAGGAGCAGTTCAGAACACCAATCCGATATGCTGAGCTTTGTTTTGTGTGTTCAATCGGAATTATTATTTACGGAATTTTACTTTATTTCTCTCTCATGTTTTTATTTACTGCCAAACATTTGACATTTCCAGAGTTATTATTCATATCGGCAGTATCATTGGTAATGGGGTGGGGTGTAGCTTCAAGCATAATCTGCATGTTGTGGATTAAGGATACTGGCTATGACAGGGGAGAAATAAAAAAATGGATATCAGAGAACAAGGAGCTAATAAATAATTCAAAACTCCTTTACCGTGGAACCAACATATCAATAGAAGATAGAATAGCTGGTTATAATGTCATTGTTTGTTCGCCAATCCCTTGGTTTGATCAAGTTATCTCTACAAGATTTTACCTGCTCTCACAAGAGAGCACAATATTATGTAAAATAATTGCCAGTTCCATCACCTTATATTTAGGATGGGGAATTAATCCTTTTGCAATTGCCACATGCTTGGTGTGCTTTGTCTTCAATTTTATCGGAGGAGAATCTTACAAGTTGAAAAAAATCATAATCAATCAATAAGTCGTATTGATTTGCTCCATGCTTAGAAATAAAAGAAAGAGATACTTCGAAACAAGCTACCATTCAACCGACTTCGCATACTCGGTATGGATGACTGGTTGTCATTCATGCGAGCAGATGCCGGGTGAATCCTGCGGCCTTGAGCTTCTCGTATGCGTCTAGGACTTCCGGTGGAACATCCTGGTGGATCTGGAAGCCTTTTGTTGAATATATGATTATCCTCTGGAGATCACCGAGCATTATATTCACGAGATCATCGAAGCTTATCTCGTCGTTCGGATAATTCTCCATTGTAGTCTGCGGGGAGGTCACGTAAGCCCAGACCTTCGGATAATGCTTCTTGAATGTCGCGAAAGTCCTTCTTTCCATATAAGGTTTCTGCACGAGGATAACCTTGTCGGTGAATATGTTTTTTTCTCCAAGCAGTTTCATGGTGAACAGTGTGTTCTCTCCGGTGTTCGAAGACGTGTCCTCGACAATTATATTGTTTTCGGGAACTCCTGTCTTCACCGCGACGTCCTTGAAGATCTGCGCTTCAGGTTTCGGCCATACGCCGCGGGTGAGATTGCCGAGTCCGCCGGACATGACAAGTATCGGGGCATATCCCTGCAGGAAAAGTTCTGCTCCGCGCTGGGCGACACGCACGTCATGGCTGCCCATGACGATTATGCAGTCGGCCTTCTCCAGCGTGTGCCCGAGAAGCATGTAGTCCCAGATGATCTGCGCAAGATGCTTGTTTTCCCTGTCATCCATTGATATTATCCCGAATATTTTCAGTAGCTTTGTTGAAAGCCATTTTTTTTAATTTAACTTACAGCGAATTTGAATCAAACCTCGTAAATGAATGAAATATGGAGACTGAAATGTCAAAATTCAAGAAGATAACTGTTCCAAAAGGCGATAAAATCAAGGTAGGCAAGAATGGTGAACTGCAGATACCTGAAAACCCCATAATCGGATTCATCGAAGGTGACGGCATTGGAGCGGACATAACCAAGGCGAGCATGCACATATGGGAGAATGCCGTGAAGAAGGCCTACGGCGGAAAAAGGAAGATTGCCTGGATGGAAATTTATGCCGGCGAAAAGGCCAATGCCCTTTATGGCGAGAACACCTGGCTCCCGGAAGAAACACTCGACGCCATCCGCGACTACATCGTAGGAATCAAGGGCCCGCTCACGACTCCTGTCGGCGGTGGAATACGCTCCCTCAACGTTGCACTCAGGCAGAAGCTTGACCTTTATGTATGCCTGAGGCCTGTCAGATATTTCAAGGGCGTCCCCTCACCCGTCAAGGAGCCCGGGAAGACAAACATGGTTGTCTTCCGTGAAAACGCCGAGGACATCTACGCCGGCATCGAATGGAAGGCGGGCTCCGCGGAAGCCGACAAAGTCATCAGTTTCCTGAAAAAGGAAATGGGCGTAAAGCAGATAAGGTTCCCGGAAAACTGCGGCATCGGAATCAAGCCGATCTCCAAACAGGGAACCGACAGGCTTGTCCGTGCTGCGATGAAATATGCCGTAGAACAGAAACGCAAAAGCCTCACACTCGTCCACAAGGGAAACATAATGAAATTCACCGAGGGCGCATTCAAGGACTGGGGCTATGAACTCGTCAAAAAAGAATTTTCAGATGTCGCAGCGGTCGCCAGCGAATGCAACTGGAAGGCGCCAGCCGGCAAAATATTGGTGAAGGACTGCATTTGCGATGCCTTCCTACAGCAGCTTCTTACCAGGCCGGACGAATATGATGTGATAGCGACTATGAACCTCAATGGTGACTATATTTCCGATGCGCTCGCGGCATGCGTCGGCGGGATCGGAATCGCTCCGGGGGCGAACATAAATTACGAAACCGGACACGCGATCTTTGAAGCTACCCACGGCACCGCCCCGAAATATGCCGGACTCGACAAGGTCAATCCTTCATCGCTCGCGCTTTCAGGCGAGATGATGCTGAGGCACATGGGCTGGAACGAGGCCGCCGACATGATAATCCGCGGGATGGAGACTGCGATTTCAGACAAGATTGTCACCTATGACTTCGCACGTCTCATGACCGGAGCGAAGGAAGTATCATGTTCTGAATTCGCTAAAGCCGTCGTTGAAAGAATGTGAGAGTGAGATAAATTCTGATACTGGATACTTGAAACTCGATACTTGTAACTGGAAAAATAGAATTTGATACTGGAAACTTGATGCTGGATTTTGTTTTTGTTCACCCAAACATCCAGTCATCCATACCCATAGGGGCTGAACCAGATGTTCAAGAACCGCCATATAATAACTGCCGTCGAAATTGCCACATCGAAGATATGTGTTCTGATCGGCGAAGGAAACCAGCAGGGCCATCTGTCGGTCCTCTCGCATGGTGAGGCAGCGGTCGAATCCGGAGCGGTATGCAAGGGCGAGATCATAGACATGGACAGAGTGACGAAGAGCCTTGACGAGGCGATCGAAAAGGCCGAATATTCCGCGGACACCGAAATTGACAGCAGCAACCTTTACATAGCCGTCACCGGCAGCCACATCAGATCCATGCGCGGTTCGGGACATGTCATAGTGACTGGTGAAGGGCGCAGGGTCGCTCCTGAGCACATGGTGGAGGCGTTGAGGAACGCGACAATGGTCGGCATCCCGCCGGAATGCGTGATCCTCAATTCGATCGACGGCAATTTCGTGATCGACGGTCTCAGACGCATAGCTGATCCTGAAGGCCAGATAGCAGACAAGCTCGAAGCCTTCGCACATATCATATACGGAAACCGCAACTGCATCGAGAACTTCCAGGCTCCGCTCCGCGAACTCGGCTATGACACTTCGATCCCGGTCTTCAGCCTGATCGCGACTGCTTCCGGTGTCCTGACCGACGATGAACTCAAGAACGGCGTCCTTCTGATCGATATTGGCGCAGGCACCACCGAGTACATGCTCTTCCACGATTCAGGAGCACATGCGAGCGGCATCCTTGCGGTAGGCTGCGACCACATCGCAAACGATCTTTCAGTCGGCCTCGACATCAACAACATCTCCCTCTTCAGGAAAATGCTCGTCAACAATACTTTCCATTCAAAGAAGGAACATGGCACGGCCTTCATCGAGATCGAAGGCAATATCGGCACGAGGAAAATACCGGCTGTCACCATTGAAAAGATAATCGACCTGCGCGTAAGGGAGATTTTCAACCTGATCCTGTCGCAGCTGCAGTCGACCAGGATGCTGCCGTTCATCGACAGGGGGATCGTCCTGACAGGCGGCGGCGCGCTGCTGTCTCAGGTCAGGGATATCGCCTCGGCGGTCTTCGAGACGCCTGTCCGCGTGGGAAATCCGATCGAACTCAGCGGCGCGGTGACAAATCTCAAGTCGCCACGGTACGGAATGGTGTTCGGCCTCCTCAAGCATGGGGAGAGGGACAGGCAGATAAGGTATTCGGGATCGGCCGGGCCTTCAGGACAGATGATAAAGCATATTGACAGGAAGCTCATTTCAGCTTCACGGGAAACCATGAGATGGATCAAGAACGCGATTAAATTTTGAAGACCAATTTGAATATCGAATAACGAAGTAAATTCCGGAGAATCATGGCAGAAGGAACATCAGACATAACTGCAAAGGCCACAGTGCTCGGGCTTGGCAATGCAGGTACCAAGATTGTCAAGGAGCTTTCCCTGATAAGCGCCTCGTCCTGGCTTTCGATCGGAGCAGCCGACACTGACAAGTCATCGCTTGGTTTCTGCGCCCTGCCAAACACCTTCCCGATCGGATTCGAATGGACACAGGGGGCGGGCTGCGGCGGGAATGTATTGAAGGGTGAACGCGCCTTTGCACATCCGTCCAAAAACATCATCAATGATTTCATAAAGGATTCCTCTCTTCTCATAGTATCTGGCGGACTTGGCGGGGGGACGGCCACCGCCGGCTGTTCGAGCATCGCCAGAACCAGCAGGAAAATGGGGATACCCTCGATATTCATCGTCACTATGCCCTTCTCATTTGAAGGACACAGCAAACGGGAGATGGCGGAAGGCGGAATTAAAATGCTGCTTCCGGACGCCGACATAGTGATCGCGATTCCAAACGACATACTCTACTCGTCGATGCCGGCGCACACTTCTGCAGATGAGGCATTCCGGAGATCAGACATGGAAATCGCACGGGCCATCATGGGAATCACTGAAATAATCAGGTGCAGGAACCTGCTCTCCGCCGATCTTTCCGACTTTAAGAACGTTCTCCAGAAACGCAAGTCGATATGCTGCATCGGACTTGGGACCGCACAAAGAAGCGAAGGCGAGAACTTCTGCCATGCCGCGCTCGAAAGGCTGATGGCGTCGCCTCTCCTGGGCGGACCTGACAAGCTACGTGAAGCCGACGCCGCAATTATCACGCTCACCGGCGGCCCCGAGTTGAATATCGGGGAAATGAGGCACACCCTTGAAGCCGTGCAGAGATATGCCGGAACCGATACGAAACTGATCGTCGGCGCAAACACGGATCCTCTCTATACCGGATTTGTCCAGATAACCCTCGTTTCAGTGAAATACGAGTTCATGCCGGAGCTTCCGGAAGAAAAAGGAGAGAATACCGATTTCCCGGAACAGGATCCTTCAGCCCAGCCGGAACTTCCGCTGCTCCCTGTTTCCAAGGGAATATTCGCCAACACCTCCAGGAATATTGTTGCGTCGCAGGATCTGGATATCCCGACATTCCTGCGGCAGGGAATACATCTGGACAAGGGCAAATGAGAATTCCTGAATCCAACCTGCTCCCGTACCTTTTCATGTTCTTGTCATCTTCCTTCGTTTTCATATGTTCATGTTCTGAAAAGAAACATCCCGTTCCTGCTTCGGCAATGTCTGTCCTGGAAATAAAGGGAGATGATGCTTTCTCGAGAACCTCAGCTTTCTATGCTCTCGGTCCGAAAGTCAGCGGAACTGAAGGGGCTGCAAAAGCCGTTGAACATATTAAGAATGAAATTTCCCGATGTGGATTCACACCTGAGACGGATGAATGGAAGCAGGCGACCCCGGTCGGCAATGAAACCATCTTCAGGAACATTTCAGTCACCATCCCAGGAGAAAAGAAGGAATTCCTGATAATCGGAGCCCATTATGACACCAAGAAGATAGAGACTGTGCCCGGTTTTGCCGGAGCAAACGATGGCGCATCTGGCGTCGGTCTGCTTCTTGCCTTCCTGGATTCACTGAAAAAAGCTGGAGCAAAACCTCCATTGACCCTGAAGCTGTTTTTTTTCGACGGTGAGGAGGCCTTCATTAACTATACCGAAAAGGATGGTCTTTATGGCAGCCGGAGGGCCGCGTTGCTGTTAAAGAACTCGCCTCCTGCATTAAAATGCAAGGGGGTGATCATAGTTGACATGATAGGCGACAGGAACCTGAACATATCCATCCCGTCAAACTCGGATCCGGAATTATCGTCCAAGGTCATTGAACTCGCGAAAGCATTCGGCTGGGAAAAGCACTTTTCGAAAGGCAATTCCGCGATAACCGATGATCACGTCCCATTCCTCGAGATCGGAATACCTGCAGTCGACCTGATAGACTTCGAATATGGCGAAAACAACAGGTACTGGCATACTGCCGGCGACACCATCGACAAAATCTCCCCGGAAAGCCTGCAGATTTCGGGAACTATGCTCTTATTCCTGGTATTTTCCATCGAATAGCCTCGTTTACACCAATTATTTTCTTGATTTTTCTTTTTTTACGAGTTTGTCATACTCTATTCGGCAAGATATAATATAAGAATATTCAATTCAAAATAGTTATAAAGATATCCGGAGGTTTAATATGGGTCAGATGATAGCAAATTTGGGCGTTACCGGCATAATAGCCGTAATCGTGATGGGATGTTCGCTGGTTGGGATGATAATATGTGCAAAAAAACAGGATGTCATCGCCATTGCAAAACCGGCTGCAGTAGGCCTGATGATCCTCGTCATGGTCTGCGCCGTAGTCATCCTCATGAGGACGGGTGTTCTCGGAGATCAGGGGACACAGCAGATAATCCAGAATGAGTTCACCTATACGAAGGCAAGCTACTACATGCTTGGCAACCATATCGCCAATAAGCTTCCAGGCACCAAAATCCTCCTCATCGTGGACAGGCCCAGGACCAACGACACACGCACCCCTCTCCTGCTCGAAGCCTTCAAGCAGGGGCTCGCAGGCAAGGCGACAATAACTGTAACGGAAACTCCGGAAATCCAGTGGCCGGCCGATCGTCCTCAGCCAAAGCCCGAGGAGATGGACATGATCCCGCTCCAGGAAATGATGACAGCCGCCAGTTTCAACACCCTTATGACCAAATATGCCGACTGCAATCTCGTCGTTTCCTTCATCGGACTGCCAAACGACATTGCGGAAATGACCATCTGGAGCATATGGCAGGATGGTGTCGTACCCGAGGACAAGCGCCCGAAAATGGCATTGATCAACGGCGCCTATCATAACCTTAAGGATGCAATCAAGTCCGGAATCGTATCTGTCGTGGTCGCAGTGAACCCCACCGCGAAATTCACGGATGAAAAGGCCCCCGCCGACATCAAGGCCGCCTTTGACAAGAGATATATCCTGATCACTCCGGAAAACGTCGACCAGATCGCGGAACAATATCAGAACATGTTCGAAGCGGCTAAATAGGGATAGGACTTCTGCTGCGGAATCCGCAGCTTACGGAATTTGAGGCGTGGGCGTGTATTATAATTTTATAAGCCTTGCGGGTTTCCTCTGTATCGCAGGGTTTGCCTGGGCCTTGAGCGATTCCCGCAGGAAAATTACCTGGCGCCCTATTGCAGGCGGAATCATCCTCCAGTTCCTTTTTGCGTTCCTCGTCTTCTGTTCGCCGGAGAAATTAATAAGCTCATCCATCCCCGGCACACGCGAGCTCTTCGTCCTTTTCAGCGACATGTTCAACAGGTTCATCGAGCATTCACGCCAGGGAATAACTTTCGTCTTCGGAAAACTCGGATCCTACAATGAAACCACGGGTTTCATCCTTGCCTTCCAGGCGCTCCCCCTTATCATCATCTTCTCCAGCCTGTTCGCCCTCCTCTATTACATGGGCGTCATGCAGAAGATCATCAGGTTCTTTGCAATCCTTTTCTCAAGGACGATGCATACGAGCGGCGCCGAATCCCTTTCAACATCGGCAAACATATTCGTGGGAATCGAGGCCTCCCTCGCAGTAAGGCCCTATCTTGCAAAGATGACACGCTCAGAACTCTTCACCATCATCGTCGCAGGCATGGCGTCAGTGGCCTCAACGGTTCTCGCAGTCTATGTCTCATACCTCAACAAGGATTTCCCCTTGATAGCCGGACATCTCATGAGCGCCTCGCTCCTTTCAGTGCCCGCAACATTCATCATAACGAAACTCATGGTGCCTGAAACGGACACCCCTGAAACAATGGACATACGCGCCTGCAAGATGCATGCTGAGCCGGACACCAACTGGATCGAGGCCATCATCAACGGCGCAATGAACGGTGCGAAACTCGCAGTCGGAGTCGGTGTCACCCTTATCGCGTTCGTCGGGCTACTCGGAATATTTGAAGGCCTTCTTGTCTTCCTCCAGACCAAGGCAGGTGTAGCAACACCTATCACTCTCATAGATGTCCTCTCCGGCATATTTTATCCGTTCACCTTTCTAATGGGGATCCGCGCAGAAGACGTACAGACAGTTTCACACATGCTCGGTACCAGGCTCATCCTGACGGAGATTCCCGCCTACCAGGATCTTGCGAAGTTCGCAGCAGGCGGCGGAGATCCCCGTACAATCCTCATTGCAAGTTATGCGCTCTGCGGATTCACGCACGTCGCATCAATGGCGATATTCATCGGCGGTACCGGAGCTCTTGCGCCAAACCAGCTTCCGGTAATGACAAAATTCGGCCCGCGGGCATTGCTCGCCGCAACATTCGTCACCCTATTAAACGGCTGTACTGCAGGTATATTCTACTGGGGTCAGCAGGGGATATTGAGATGATTTTACGATTTGGTGATTGGGAGATTTGGCGATTGGTTAAATGCTGAAATATAATATGGATATCTGAATTCATATCTGTGTCATCTGTGGGCAGTTATTATGAAAATTGAATTTACAAAGATGCATGGTGCGGGGAACGACTTCATCGTCGTGTTCGATCCTTCACGGAAATTTCCGCGCAAGCCTGAAACCATCATGCGGCTCTGCTCGCGAAATCGTGGCGTTGGCGCAGATGGGTTGATTCTTCTTTCAAATCAAAAAAAAAGGGGGGGGGCCTTCAGGATGGAGTTCTTCAACAGCGACGGCTCCATTGCCGGCATGTGCGGGAACGGACTCAGATGCGCCGGACTCTTCTGCCACAATAGGCTGAAGGCCGGTAAAAATGTCAGGATCAAAACTGACTCCGGAATTCTGGAAGCAGTGATCACAGGCAAGGAGACAGCCCGTGTTTCAATCCCGGTAAAAACACTTTTCAAGGAAATCATTCTCGAAGGCAGAAAAATGTATTTCGGAAATACCGGCGTGCCACACCTTGTCATTCCTGTCAAGGACATTGAAAAGGCGGATGTCCTGAAGGATGGCAGGAAATTCCGGTTCCATAGGAAGTTCGCTCCCGCCGGAACGAATGTCAATTTCATATCCATCCCCGGGAAAGGCCCGGTCCGAATACGGACATATGAGCGCGGTGTCGAAGGGGAGACTTCGGCATGCGGTACCGGCATCACGGCATCGGCAGTAACCTTGTTTTCATGCCTGGACATGAAACCTCCCTTCGAATTCCTTACTGTGGATGGCGACCTTCTGAAGGTTGATTTCTGCAAGTCTGACAATATGTTATGTACCCCTCGGCGCGCATTCCTGACAGGACCCGCCGTCGAGGTTTTCTCAGGGACAATTATTTTATAGACAGGATAACAGGATTGACTGGATATTATAAATTTACTGATTTAATCCTGTAAATCCCGTTATCCAGTCTGAAATATTTTCGATGCTTATATAATGAAAGGTTGATACATATGGAACTCAAAGGCGTATATACAGCTATAGTCACCCCGTTTTCGGGTGGGAAGGTTGATTTCAAGAAGCTCTCACGGCTTGTCGAGATACAGATAAAGGCTGGAGTTGACGGAATAGTTCCAGTCGGAACAACCGGCGAATCCCCCACCCTCTCCTACGAGGAGCACATAAAGGTGATAGAAAAGGTCATCGATGCCGCAGACGGCAGATGCAGGATCATTGCCGGCACCGGAGCCAATTCCACTGATGAGGCGCTCTACCTTACCAGGGAGGCAAAGAAGGCCGGAGCCGACGCCACATTGCAGGTGACACCATATTATAACAAGCCGACCCCCGAAGGCCTTTACAGGCATTTCAGCACGATCGCGGATAAGTGCGGTCTTCCAGTGGTGCTCTACAATGTTCCCGGAAGATGCGGAGTCGCTATTCCGGTTGAAACTATCGTTCGCCTCTCAAAGAACAAGAACATCGTCGCTGTCAAGGAGGCCGGCGGAAGCGTTGAAAGAGTCAGCGCCATTCTTGACGCATGCAATATAACCGTGTTGAGCGGAGATGATTCTCTGACCATTCCCATGATGGCTGTAGGCGCCAAGGGGATCATCAGCGTTGTTTCCAATCTCATTCCGGGAGAGCTGAAGGAAATGGTGGATGCTTTCGCCTCAGGCGATACTATCAGGGCTATGAAGCTCCACATGAGATATTTCCCGCTTTTCAGGGACATGTTCGTCGAGGCGAACCCGATTCCGATAAAGACTGCCATGGCTATCAAGGGCATGATCAAGGAGGAGTTCAGGCTCCCCATGTGCCCGATAAGCGCAAAGAACCGCGAAGTGGTCATAGCCGCGATGAAGAAGTCGGGAATATAAATTTGCCGCTGCGAGATTTGCCCTTTTAGCAAATTCGCATCTGAGTTATATTTGATGCGCAGCATCTTTCGGAGTGCGAAGCCCCTGCTTCGCTTTGAATTCAAAGCGGCACGGGGGTGCCGCAGCCCAAAGACGCTCCGCGTCATAAATTAAAAAAAGCAACTTTTACGCCGTTGTATACAAACTAAAGAAATGCATGCTATGAGAAAAGCTATCATATTATCCTTTATTTTTTTAATATCTTTTATCTTATTCAGTGCCGACAGGCCGGAGAAATGGGCGGTGCCTATGAAACTTGACGGAGTACCGAATTTCCACAAGGTGACTGACAACCTCTACCGCAGCGAGCAGCCTACCGCGGAGGGGATGAAGAACGTCGAGAAGATGGGAATCAAGACCGTCATCAACCTCAGGAACTTCCATTCCGACAAGGACAAGCTCAGCGGTACCGGTCTTCTCAACGAGGAACTGGATGTCAACACCTGGCACATCGAGGACGAGGACGTCGTCAAGTTCATCAAGATAGTCCGCAAGAAGGAGAACGGCCCGTTTCTCGTGCACTGCCAGCACGGCGCCGACAGAACGGGCGTAATGTGCGCAATTTTCCGGATAATCGAACAGGGCTGGACGAAGGAAGACGCCATCAAGGAAATGACCGACGGCGGCTACGGCTTCCATTCCATGTGGATCAACATCATCAACTACGTCAAGAAGGTCGACATCGACAAGATCAAGAAGGAACTCGAGAAAAAGACAGACTAATTTCTCGCATCATTATCTGCAATTATTAAACATCATGTGCAGGCGGCGCCAAAGACCTTAGTTTGCGTTCGCTTTGACTTTATTTTCAAGCTTTTTCAGTTCTACATTAATATATTCATGGTCTTTACCATCAAGGCATGGCAAAGGATAATTGCCACCATTATTAATAATTGTCTTAATAGGAGCAATTGCCCTTTTATCACCAAGCTCAACTAGCAGCCTGACAATTTCCACTTCTTCTGCATTTAATACCACACAATCATTTTTTAGAATTCTAATCAGAGGCTCAACAGCCCGTTTATCTCCCCATCGGCCTAAAGCCAATGCGGCGATAGCATAGCAGTTCTCTCTCTCGTTCTTAAGCAATCCAATTAGGAATTCAACTGATTCCCTGCTGTTGATTTTTCCGATCGCCTCAGCAATAGTCTCATTACCAAAGGAATTATCTTGAGTTTTGGAGTTTTGATTAAAAATCGATATCAGTGGCTCAACAGCCCGCTGATCACCGATATTTCCCAAAGCCGCTGCTGCAGAATACTGGATTTCCTTGTCATTTTTAATTAACTCCAGCAAAACAGGAACCGATTTCCTGCTTTTCAGCTGCCCTAATACCCAGACAACGTTTCCTCTAACAGCTTTATCATTTATCAGCTCGAGCAGCGGGTCTTCAGCCCGGGTATCTCCAATTTCCCCTAAGGCACATATGGCATTGTTTCTTATCCGCTCATCCGGATCATTAAGAAATTTAAGCAATAGGGCAACGGCTTCCTTGTCATGTAAAACTCCAAGCGCAACAATTGATTCCCTGCGGACATCAATGTCATTGTCATTCAGTAATTCTTCTAACGGTTTGAAAGCCTGTTGCTTCTTCAACACCTGCAAGATATTAACAGTTCCTAATCTAATTTTCGGATCATTGCTTTTAAGTTTCCCCAGCAATTCCTCGAATGTCATCCAATTGACGATGGCTTTGGCAGCATCTTCAGCCACGCACCCCTCTTTGCCTGCAGCAAGAATCACATCATCCGTAAATTTCTTATCACCAATTTTCCCCAGAGCTGCTATTGTCTTGCCAATGGAGCAACAAGATAAATCCGTTGTCTCCATTTGACTTTTCAGGAGCTTCCTCAAGGGGGATATGGCACTCGCATCTTTAAGTTCACCAAGTGCTTCAAGTGCCTCTTCGCGTAATAAGTTACTGCCATTCAAAGCCTCAACCAGGGATGGCACGGCTTGTTTGTCACCGAGTTTCCCCAGAGCCTTAGCTGCCTGACAACGCACCCACCCATCTGAATCTTTAAGAGCTTCAACAAGAGGTCCAACAGCAGACTTATCCCCTAATTCCCCCAACGCCTGGGCAGCCCCACTTCTGGCAGACTCGGGATAATCCCCCTTCTTATATTTTAGTGTTTTCAATATTGGCGCAACAGCTCTTTTATCACCAATCTTTCCCAAAGCTTTCGCAGCACTTCCTGCAACGGCAGGCTCATTGCTATCCAATGCGGCAATCAAAGGTTCTACAGTTGATTTTAACTTCAAGGTCCCAAGTGCATCTGCAGCATCGCAATCTACACCGTCGCCCTCGCTATTTTTCAAAGCTTCAATCAAAACATCTGCTGATCTGAGATCTTCCAAGCGCCAAAGTGCAACAACTGCAACTTTACGGATTCTCTCATTCTGATGCCTGAGTGCTGATATTGGCAATTGAATATCCCTCTTACCGAAGTTCACAAAACCTTCAACTATCTTCCAATAGATGTTGGTATGATATCCACAGGCCGCCTTAAGAACCTCGAATGCCCTGACATCATCCATCTCCCCTAGCCGTTCAACAGCAATTTCCAGTTCCCTGCTATATCCATCACCATTTTTCACCTTAACAGCCAAAGATTTAAGTTCAGGATTGTCAGCATATTTATCGGGATTAAGTGAACCAAGCAATGATTTGTCAGCAGTGATATTTTTATAACCAAAGAATGATGCGATTAAAATAATTAAAACCGCAAGCAAAGTATAAATTTTCCATTTATCCATAAATTGCTTCTCGCCCTCACCATCTAAATATTGAAACAAGAAATCGGCATAACATATTGAAAAATAATACGATAAGCGTGGATTTCAAACATCATGCTTAAAGAAAACGGTATCCTGCTTCCGTCGAAGCTTCGTTGATAGACAGTTCCATAAAACTTATGGGATTGCCGGCGAGACGCCAGCGCTCCAATGGAACTTGAAATAATTTCCAAGATATTTCCTATCTGTTTTTGAAACTTCAGCATACCACACTAAAGTAATTTTCTTTTCGCGGCATATTTTTCCGCAAAAAGAAAATATGAAATGGGGGCAAGATGACAGACAGGGAAGCATATATAATCCTCAATATAATAAGCGGCATTGGACCGGCAAGGGTCAGGTCGCTCTCCGAACATTTCGGGTCAGTTGCACAGATCCTTGATGCCTCAAAGAAGGAACTGAAAACCGTAGATGGCATTGGCGAAACTCTTGCAGAGGCGATCTCGTCGTGGAAGAGTGACAGCAACTATGAAGCAGAAATGAAGCTCACGGAAAAAGCAGGCGTCGAGATCATCACACTTGCCGATGAGGATTATCCTGCCCCTCTCAAAGAAGTGCACGACGCTCCGTTATGCTTATATGTCCGCGGGAGACTTCCGTCCTGGAACGAACCCATGCTCGGGATCGTCGGTTCAAGAAGAATCACAAATTACGGCAAGTCGATGGCGGAGCATCTTTCGCGTTCTGCCGTCTATGCCGGATGGACGGTCGTGTCCGGGCTAGCATATGGAACTGACGCAGTGGCTCACAAGACCGCCGTCGATTCCGGAGGCAGGACGATAGCGGTCCTAGGCGGCGGACTTGCCAGGATATTTCCTCAGGAACACATTCCGCTTGCAAAGAGCATCATCGAGAAGGACGGTGCCGTGATCAGCGAGTTCCCCATGGAGTTCTCTCCGAACAGGCGTTCGTTCCCGATGCGCAACAGGATCATCTCAGGGCTCTCAAAAGGAGTCCTTGTAATAGAAGCCGGAACCACTAGCGGAGCTTTGATAACTGCGAAGTTCGCACTTGAACAGAACCGCCTTGTCTTTGCGGTCCCCGGCCAGGCCGACAACCCTCAGGCCCGTGGCTGCAATGCACTGATACGGCAGGGGGCAAAACTCACTGAAAACTTCGAGGACATCATCGAGGAATTTGAGTTCCTTCCGGAGTTCGCGCCTTCCTCAAATCTTAAAATCATTGATGACAAGGATGTTACAGATGAAAAAGACAATGTCGCCTTGAAACTTGACGAAGATGAAGGCAAGATAATCGCCCTTCTGAAAAACGGAGATGCAAGCGCTGATTCTCTTGCGGGGGATACTGGAATCAGCACCGGAAAACTTCTCTCCCTTTTGATGAAAATGGAAATGAAAAAGCTTATTTCGCAGCTGCCAGGAAAAAGATTTTCATTGAATAAAAATTTTTCCTGAAAGAAAAATTTTTATGACTGTGGCAGCATAAACTCTATCAGGAAGAAGAAGATACCATGCCTATTGAAAAGAAAGTTGTAATAGTCGAATCGCCGGCGAAGGCTCGCACGATCAGCCGTATCCTCGGCGCTGAATATTTTGTCACAGCCTCCATGGGCCATATCAGGGATCTTCCTGAAAGGACACTCGGAGTAGATATTAAGAACGGATTCATCCCGATATACCAGGAGACCAAGAAGAAGGTCGTCCAGCAGCTGAAGGAGGCGTCCCGTGATGCAACCAGCATCTATCTTGCGTCCGATCCGGACCGAGAAGGAGAAGCCATCGCCTGGCACATCCTTGAATCCCTCAAGAAATCCACGAAGGCCCCTTTCAAACGGGTCGTCTTCCATGAAATAACAAAGAGCGCGGTCAACAACGCGTTCCAGCATCCCGCCGAAATCAACATGAACCTTGTCGATTCACAGCAGGCGAGAAGGATCCTTGACAGGCTTGTCGGATACAAGGTCAGCGAAATCCTATGGTCGAAGATTGAACGCGGGATAAGTGCAGGAAGGGTGCAGTCCGTGGCGCTCAGGATAGTCTGCGAGAAGGAACGCGAGGTACTGGCATTCATACCACAGGAATACTGGAACTTGATGGTCAATCTCGAAGTCGATCCTTCCGGCAGCGGAAAGAAATATCAGGCGAGGCTTTACCAGATTGACGGCAAGAAGGCGGTGGTCGCCACCGGTGACGAGTCCAGCAAGGCCCTTGACTCGATCAGGTCAGGAAGAGACTTCAAGATACTCAACAACGAAATCAAGCCGAAGAAAAGATACGCCCCGCCCCCGTTCATAACAAGCACGCTGCAGCAGGCCGCCGGACCGGCATTGAGATTCTCGGCCAGCCATACGATGCGTATCGCACAGGGGCTCTACGAAGGTGTCGATCTCGGGACATCCGGACCTGCAGGTCTTATAACCTATATGAGAACGGATTCATTCACGATCGCGAAAGAAGCGCAGGAGGCATGCCGTTCATACATCGCATCAAATATCGGAGCCGAATACCTTCCGGACGCACCTAACTTCTACAAGAATGCAGGAAGGGCCCAGGAGGCTCATGAGGCGATCAGGCCGACCGACGTCAACCGCACTCCAAATGACATGGAACCTTTCCTGAATCCCGACCAGCTGAAGCTCTATACCTTAATATGGAAGCGATTTGTCGCCAGCCAGATGAGGCCTGCGGAACAGAAGCTCACAACTGTAGATACCGGTGTCACAGGCTCAGACAACAGGAATTTCACATTCAGGACCACTGCCACGGAAACAGTCTTCTCCGGATTCCTGAAGATATATGATTTCCTCGACAAGGACAAGGATGACAAGACGGACTCCACCGAGGAAGAGGAATTCATGACCACCGCATCTCTTTCAGAACTGGCGAAGGACCAGAAGATCCACCTGCTTGACGCGAAGTCGGAACAGAAATTCACTGAACCGCCTCCGAGATTCTCTGAATCGATGCTTATCAAGACCCTTGAAGCCAACGGAATCGGAAGGCCTTCCACGTATGCGACTATCGTCAACACCATCCAGCAGAGGAAATATGTGGACAAGCTTAAGGGCAAGCTGATCCCGACCGAACTCGGGTTCAAGGTCAATGACTTCCTTGTTGCGAACCTGGGCGATCTTTTCCAGATAGGATTCACCGCCGAAATGGAGCTGAAGCTAGACAAGATCGAGGAAGGCGAAGTCCAGTGGCAGAAGATGCTCGAGGAGTTCTACAAGAGTTTTTCGGCATGGGTCGGAGAGGCGAAGACGATCGGAGCTCCGGAGAAGGAGAAGGCCGACAAGATATTGCACATATTCGACAGTGTACAGGCGTGGAAGGAACCGGAGAAGAGAGGGCGCAGGACATATGACGACAAGAAGTTCGTCGACTCCGTTAAGGCGCAGTTCGAGAAGAACGGCGGTATTTCCGAGAAGCAGTGGTCGGCGCTTATAAGACTTTCGGACAAATACAAGGAGCAGATCCCCGGATTCGAGGACATAATAGCCGGACTTGGCGTGACCATCCAGGAGAAGCCCGAGGCTCCTCTTGGCGCTGACGGACAACCTATTCCTCCAGAGGACATGGGGAAATACAAGGAGGCGATTGATCTTCTCTCCGCAGTCAAGACCGCAGAGCCCGGCGCTGGAAGAGGCGGACGGAAATTTGACGACAAAAAATTCATCTTATCGATAAAATCACAGCTCGACGGCGGAAGGAACCTCTCCCCGAAACAGATCAACGCCGTGAAGAAGCTGACGACGAAATACAAGGAGCAGCTCCCCTCCTTTGCAGACCTCTCGCTGAAGCTCTCGCTTGATGCGCCATCGGCTCCGGCAGGCGGAGGAACTGATGCCGCGCCGGCCGCCAACGCGGACGAAATCCGGGACCTGCTGACATCGCTCTCGACGGTAACAGCTTGGGAACAGCCCGTAAAGAAAGGGTTCAGGACGTTCAACGATAAATCATTCTACGAATCGCTTGATAAACAGTTCGCCGCGAAGGGAAATTTATCCGTAAAACAGGTGGCCGCGCTCAAGAAACTTGCGGGGAGATACATAAAAAGTCAAAATTAAACTGCAGGCATTTGTTTTTTGAAATTGTCATTGTATATTCTGCGTTTCTGTCTTGTCATCAGATTGTTACATTGCCTTTAACAATACCGGCGGCTTCATGAAAACAGAGAGCAAAATAAAATATTTTGTATTTTTTACTGAATCGAGTTGGACAATTTGCATTTCACTGGTTATCTTTTATGCCCTGTTTTATCCGCTCCATGCAGGAGACCAAAAAAACGAGTCTGGAAAAACTGGCGGCGCGGTAAAAATGGAAGTTAAAAAAGAGGTTGCGGCCGATGAGGCCGGTCCTGCGGCGGAACTTGAAGCGGCGCGCAAAGAGAACGAGATGCTGCGCAAGGAACTAGCCGATGTTCTTTCTAAATGCGAAGAGATATTCAATTCATATCGGCGGCTCCAGCTGAGTGTCGCATCGAGCGTGGCAAATTCTGAAAGGAAGGTTGCAAGCGATGAGGAGCTCAAGTGCCTTGAGTCGTTCCTGCCAGTGCGGCAGGAGGCGAAAGGGCTGATTGCAGGGATCCTTGAACTTTCACAGTTCATAGAGACGGCAATGGACAAGAAGGAGCTGACAGAAGCCGACAAGGCCAGGATGAAGCGCAAGCTCGATGATCTCAGGAATGACGCTGACAGGCTGAATGCGATGGTCTCCCCTCCGGAACAGAAGGAGAAGGCGGACAAATGCAGGATACTTTCGGTGAACGACAAGCTCCAGGTCGTACTTCTTGATGCGGGCTCGGCGAACGGAGTGAACATCGGCCTTGTATGGAAAGTTGCGATGAAGGACGGAAAGTCCGTGAAGCTGAAGGTGATTTCAGTGAAGCCGTTCATAAGCGCAGCCGTGGCAATTGAAGGAGATTTCAATTCTCTCGCGACAGGGATGCCGGCGATGACAGGTGAGAAGTAATATTATTTTCGTATATATGTCAAATAAAACAGGAAAGATAAGATCGTAAAATGGAAATACATGCAGTAACAAAATATGCGAGAGTGTCACCCTCCAAGGGGAGCGATGTCATACATCTCCTCAGGGGTAAACCAGCCGTACAGGCCCTGACAATGCTCGAACTCATACCTAAGAAATCTGCAGCAATACTTGCAAAGACCCTCCGTTCCGCCATCGCAAACGCAGAAAACAACCTTGATGTAAAGAGGGAGAACCTCTACGTCAAGACTGCAATCATCGGCCCTGGCCCCATGTTCAGGAGATTCCGCGCAAAGGCAAGGGGCATGGCAGGGAGGATACGCAAACGCACAAGTCATTTCACAATAGTTCTTACCGACGAAAAGAAGCAAGGTTAAGGAAAAGGAGTACAAGGTGGGTCAAAAAGTAAATCCTATAGGATTCAGGGTCACAGTAAACAAAAACTGGGATTCCCGCTGGTTTACCAAGAAGGCCAATTTCTGGAACTGGCTGCATGAGGATCTCAAGATCAGGGATTTCATCAAGCAGAAGTACTACAGCGCGGCCATAGCAAAGATAATGATAGAGAGGTCTGCCAACCGGATACGCATAATCATCTATACCGCGCGTCCCGGACTTCTCATCGGCCCCAAGGGAGCCGACTTGGAAAATCTCAAATCCGCAGTATCCAAGTTCGTAGTTTCAAAGGATATAATCATCGATGTCAAGGAGATCCAGCAGGCCGAACTCAATGCGCAGCTGGTCGCCGAAAGCATAGGCGCACAGCTTGAGCGCAGGATAGGGTTCAAGAGGGCGATGAAAAAGGCGATACAGACCGGCCTTGATCTTGGAGCCCTTGGTGTGAAGGTGCAATGCGCGGGACGTCTTGGCGGAGCTGAGCTCGCGCGTACCGAACAGTACAAGGAGGGCAAGGTCCCTCTGCATACGCTTCGTGCCAATATCGATTACGGATTTGCCGAGGCGCATACAACGTCCGGCAAAATAGGAGTGAAAGTCTGGATTTGCCATAAAGAGGCAGTAGAGGAGACAAACAATGTCGTTGATGCCAAAAAGAGTAAAGCACAGAAAAGTCCAGTGCGGGAGTAACGCCGGGCTTGCGAGGAAGTGCAACAAGCTTGATTTCGGAGAATACGGGCTCCAGGCGCTTGACCGCGCACATCTGTCGAGCAACCAGATTGAGGCGGCACGTGTTGCGATCAACCGCCATCTGAACCGTCGCGGTAAAGTATGGATAAGGATGTTTCCCGACAAGCCTATTACAAAGAAACCGCTTGAGACACGAATGGGAAAAGGAAAAGGAAATCCCGAAGGCTGGGTCGCAAGAGTCAAGCCTGGAAGAGTTCTTTTTGAAATAAGCGGATGCGGAGAATCGCTTGCGAAAGAAGCGCTCTTCCTCGCCTCCACAAAGCTTACAGTGCGCTGCAAGTTCCTTACGCGCACAATTCACTAATTGAAATCCTGGAAGGCGGATGACAGAAAATATGAAAGCTAAAGAAGTAAAGCAGATGTCGAAAGAGGAGCTTGAGCACTCGCTGGAGGAAATCTTCCGCGAAAGACTTAATCTCCGTGTGCAGGCCAAGACCGGCCAGCTGCAGAACAGCGCCAGGGTATCGCAGATAAGACGCGATATCGCGCGGATAAAGACCGAATTGAGAAGCCGGGAGCTGGACAAGGCCGGCAAGAAATAAACATCCATTTAAATTGAGAAGAAAAAATGACTCAGGAAACTGAAAAACGCGGACAGAGGAAACAGAGGGTTGGGAAAGTCGTAAGCAACTCCATGACCAAGACCATAATTGTCGTAGTTGAAAGGCGCGCCCCGCATCCTCTCTACAAGAAGGTTGTCAAATCCAGGAATCGCTATGTGGCCCACGACGAGAAGAACGAGGCGAAGCCGGGCGACACCGTAAGGATTGAAGAGACAAGGCCCCTCAGCAAGACCAAGAGATGGCGCCTGTTGGAAATAATCGAGAAAGCTGAATAATAATTTTTGGAGAGTACCGCCAAATGATTCAAATGCAGACAAAATTGGACGTGGCTGATAATTCCGGCGCCAAGAGCCTGATGGTTATAACCGTCCTAGGCCAGAGGAAGCGCTATGCGCACCTCGGCGACATAGTCACAGCCACCGTCAAGGAGGCTATAACGGACGGAACCGTCAAGAAAGCCGAGGTCGTAAGGGCCGTAATAGTGAGGACTTGCGCCAAGATACGCAGGGAGGATGGTTCATACCTCAGGTTCGACAGGAATGCGGCGGTAATAATAGACGTAGACAATAATCCGCGCGGAACACGAATCTTCGGTCCCGTCGCCAGGGAGCTGCGTGACAAGTATATGAAGATAATCTCCCTTGCTCCGGAGGTATTATGATAAAATATTCAGTGAAAAAAGGCGATACGGTTTCAGTCATTTCCGGAAAATGGAAAGGTGAACAGGGAAAGATCATAGCTGTGATCAGGAAAAATGAAAGGGTCGTCCTCGAGATGATCGGGCTGTCACCTGAAAAGCAGCAGGAGATAGGCCGCAAGACCGTGAAGAAGACGCCTGACAATCCGAAGGGCGGGCTTATTGAAAGAGCTGTTTCAGTTCATATTTCCAATGTGAAGCTGAAGGTGAAGGGCGAAAAGGAAACTAAAACCAAAAAAGAAGAAAAGAAGGCATAAGGGAAAAATATAATGCCAAATATGTATGAAATATATAAGAAAGTAGTCGTTCCGGCCCTGAAGCAAAAACGGGGATACAAGAACGATCTACAGGTGCCAAGGCTCCGCAAGATAGTTCTGACTTCCGGAATCGGGACCAAGATGGAGAAGGACGTCTTCAACGAGGCAAAGGAGCATTTCGCAGTAATATCCGGGCAGCAGTGCCTTGTCACCAAGTCCAAGAAGGACGTTGCGAACTTCAAGCTCCGCAAGGGGACGCCTGTGGGCGTAATGGTGACCCTGAGGGGCCAGAGGATGTATGATTTCCTTGACAGGCTCACCCACTACGTACTTCCGCGTGTAAGGGACTTCAGGGGAATTCCGAAGACGGGCTTCGACGGATCCGGGAACTACAATTTCGGTCTTTCGGACATAACCGTGTTCCCCGAAGTTGATCTTGACAAGGTAAAAAGACAGATTGGTCTCAATATAACATTTGTCACGTCGGCAAAATCAAACGAGGAGGCATTCGACCTTCTTCATCTGCTTGATATGCCTTTCGCCACAGAATCTAAATAACGGGAGTAAAAGGAATAATGGCCAAGAAAAGTCAAATAGCAAAATCCCAGAGGAAACCAAAGTTCAGCACTAGAGCCTACCATCGCTGCGGACGCTGTGGCAGGAGACGTTCTTTCATTGGTAAATTCAGACTTTGCCGAATCTGTTTCAGGGAGCTCGCCTCCACCGGACAGATCCCCGGCGTAACCAAGGCCAGCTGGTAACGGAAGGATATAAACTAATCATGAGCATGCAAGACAGTATTTCCAACATGATCGTCCAGATCAAGAACGCCGGCATGGCCGGCTTGAAGGAGATAATCGTTCCCAATTCAAAGATGAAGGCCTCCATTGCGGAGGTTCTCAAGGAAGAGGGATACATCGGCGAGTTCAGCGTTGAAACCAAGAAAGGTCCGGCGAAGAATCTCCTGATAAAGCTTAAATACTACAACAAGAAGCCCGTAATCGACGGGATAGAACGTGTCAGCAGGCCGTCGTGCAGGATCTACTGCAGCAGCACTGAGATCCCGAAGATCCGCAACGGACTTGGCACAGTGATACTCTCAACCCCGAATGGAATTATAAGTGGAAGGAAGGCCGCCGCACAGAAGGTCGGTGGCGAAATCCTCTGCTATGTCTGGTAACCATATAGAAAAGTGAGGATATTTCAATGTCTCGTATAGGTAAAAAACCGCTGCCTTTGCCACAGGGAGTCAAGGCCACTCCCAGCGCCAAGGACATCACTATTGAAGGTCCAAAGGGAAAGCTGTCAAGGATTCTGCCTCCTATGACAAGCGTCAAGCTCGAGAACGGAGCCGTTGTCGTGAGCAGAAACGATGATTCCCGCATGGCCAGGACCATGCACGGCCTCACCCGGAGCCTGATCTCAGGAATGATCGTAGGTGTCACCGAGGGATACAGGAAAGACCTGGAAATCGTCGGTGTCGGCTACAAGGCCCAGCTGAGCGGCCAGAAACTGACCCTCAACCTTGGATATTCGCATCCGATAGTATATGAAGTCCCGCAGGGGATAAAGATGACAGTCGTTGATAACACGAAGATAAATATTTCCGGTTCCGACAAGCAGGTTGTCGGCGAAGTCGCCGCGACAATCAGGCGTTTCAAGAAGCCCGAGCCCTACAAGGGCAAAGGTGTCCGCTACGCCAATGAACATATAACAATCAAGGAAGGCAAGACAGTTGCCTAAACTTTCTGGAGATTAAAAGGATGTCCACTTACAAGACAAAGAAAGAACAACGGATGCGGAGGCATAACCGCCTCCGCAAAATTCTTTCAGGAACCGCTCAGAAGCCGCGTCTCGCGGTCAATTTCTCATCAAAGCATATCTATGCGCAGCTGATTGATGATGATTCCGGAAAGACAATCGTCTCAGCATCGTCGCTCTGCGAGGAATTCCGGAAGACGAACGCCAAGACGAATCTCGAAGGCGCAAAACAGCTTGGCAAGCTTGCAGCTGACAAGGCAGTTGCTGCTGGAATCAAATCGATCGTATTCGACCGTGGAGGCTACAAATATCATGGCAGGGTCAAGGCCTTCGCCGACGCCGCGAGAAGCGGCGGACTACAATTTTAAGGGAAACATAAAACTATGGCTAGAAAAAACAATCAGGAATCTTCGTCAGATAACTCTTCAGGCTTGGATGAGCGGGTAATAAGCGTCAACCGCTGCTCGAAAGTTGTCAAGGGCGGCAGGAACTTCAGTTTCAGTGCGCTCGTGGTGGTGGGCGACAGGAACGGACATGTAGGAATGGGACTTGGCAAGGCCAACGAAGTTTCCGACGCAATCAGGAAGGGCGGGGACATAGCGAAGAAGAATCTTATCACACTTCCCATGCACGGCTCAACTATCACTCATTCGGTCGAAGCGAAATTCAGGGCCGGAAAAGTCATGATCAAGCCTGCTTCCAAGGGGACAGGCCTCATTGCCGGCGGCGGAATGCGCGCCGTACTTGAGCTTGGCGGCGTAAAGGACGTCCTCGCAAAATCACTCGGCTCCGCAAATCCGGTAACGGTCGTCAAGGCCACCATGGAGGCGATCATGATGCTCCGCACGAAGGATGAGATATATGCAAGAAGAAACATTGTCAGGAACAATTAAACATAGGACTGGATTGAATAATGAAACTGCATGATTTACATACTAGCCCGTCGAAAAAACGCCGCAAAGTGCGTGGACGCGGGGATGGTTCCGGACTCGGAGGAACATCGGGCAAAGGCCACAAAGGTCAAAAGGCAAGATCCGGTTGCACGATCCGTCCATTCTTCGAAGGCGGCCAGATCCCATTCTTCAGGCGCCTGCCCAAGCGCGGATTCAACAATCCGACACGCAAGGCGTTTAATCTCATCAATGTCGACCAGCTTGAAAAAGCTTTCGCAGCCGGCGATGTAGTTGACGACGCCCTCCTCCACAAGAAGGGGCTTATAGCCAAGACCACGCAGGGACTCAAGATCCTCGGCAATGGCGAAATTAAAAAGTCGATCACCGTCAAGGCCAACAAGTTCTCCGCTTCCGCAAAGTCAAAGATAGAAGCCGCAGGCGGGAAATGCGAACTGATCTGAGCCTGCCGCCTTCAGACTTTTTTGAAAATTAATCTCGGGGTTTTCCATGTTTTCAGCGTTTACAAACAGCTTCAAGATAAAGGAACTGAGGAACAAGATTCTCATTGTCCTGGGAATCGTCGCCCTCAGCCGCCTTGCCGCCAACATCCCCTGCCCCGGAGTGGATCCTGTAGCACTCAAGGACTATTTTGAGACAAACAAGCAGCTCGATTCCGCATCTTTCATGGGGCTTTTCGATCTGTTCAGCGGCGGTGCCCTAGGCCATTTCGCAATAGCCACCCTTGGAATCATGCCTTATATCTCGGCATCCATCATAATGCAGCTCCTGATACCCGTCATCCCATCGCTTGAAAAGATGGCGCGTGAAGGAGATTCCGGACGCCAGAAGATCTCACAGTATACACGTTATCTGACGGTAATCATATGTATCGTCCAAGGAGCCATGGCTGCAATGGCAATGATGAACCCTGGAAGACTCGGACTTCCCCAGCCCACTCAGGATCTTGTGCTCCATGCAGGTCCGTCTTTCGTCATAATGACAGTCATCATACTCACATGCGGCACGATGTTCCTCATGTGGCTCGGCGAGCAGATCACGCACTATGGCATAGGAAACGGAGCCTCGATGATAATCACGGTCAGCATTGTCTCAAGAATGCCCGCCTCCTTCTTCCATCTGTTTGACATGGCGAAAAGCGGAGTCTCGGAAACCGGCGGGAAATTCACCGGCGTGCATGTCATGATCCTATTAATCGTCTTCGCTCTTGTCACCGCAGCTACCATCCTTCTCACCCAGGGACAGCGCAGGATTCCAATCCAGATGGCCAAGCGCATTGTCGGTTTCAACAAGATGAAGGGTGGAACAACATACATGCCCCTCAAGGTGAACTTCTCCGGCGTCATGCCCATCATCTTCGCGAGCGCCATACTTATGTTCCCTCCGATGATACTGGCATGGATCCCTTCGGAAACCACACGCTGGATGTCCACAATGTTCAACCAGGATACGGTCTCATACCTGTTCATCTACGGTTTCATGATACTTATATTCTCCTATTTCTGGGTGGCCAACCAGTTCAATCCAATCCAGATCTCCGAGAATCTCAAGAAGGAGGGCGCGTACATCCCCGGCATCCGTCCCGGCAAGCCGACAGCCGAATTCCTCGACCATACAATGACACGGCTCACCCTTGCCGGTGCAATATTCCTTACTGCTTTGGCATTGTTCCCGACAGTACTCTACACGAAAATGGCAATCCCCTACATGATTGCTTCATTCTTCGGCGGCACAAGCCTGCTGATCATCGTCGGTGTCATGCTCGATACTCTCAGCCAGATGGAGTCCCACCTCGTGATGCGTAACTACGACGGCTTCCTCAAACGTGGCAGGCTCCGCAGCCGCAGAGGCCGCTGACGGACTGGATAAATCCTTTTCTTCACCACCAAGTCACAAAGGCACCAAGATTATTCCTAATGTTGGAGTCCATGAGATCAGCGTGCTAATTTATCGCGGGATTTTCACAGTGGGCTTTTCTGTCCCAGAAAAAACAGCTTCTCCTGAACCTTATTCCAATTCCTATTCTTGCATACTCGAATCCATGATATATAATTTGTCTTGCAAAAACAAATCATCTGCATAGGCAAAAGATGTCTTTGAGGAATGTCATAGCTATAGACGGGCCGGCGGCTTCAGGCAAGAGCACAATCGCACAGAAGGTCGCCGACAGGCTCGGTGGTATCTACATAAGCACCGGCAACATGTACCGGGCGATCACCCTTTTCCTAATGAAAAACAAATTGAATCTCGATTCGGACATAGATCCTGACCAGGTAAACTCAATCCTGAAAAAGCTGTCCCTTTCATACACGAAGGACAGCAACGGAAAACTGAACCTGATGACGAACGGGAAGGCCGTGGATTCAGAAATCCGTTCTCCTGATGTCGCAAGACATGTCAGCAAGATTGCCGCCATGGCAAACGTCAGGGCCTGGCTTATAGAAAAGCAACGGGAACTCGCATCTCTCGGGCTTGTCGTGATGGAAGGCCGTGACATAGGAACTATCATCTTCCCGGACGCAAAGTATAAATTCTTCCTGACAGCCTCGCCTGAGGTCCGCGCAAGGCGAAGACTCGCACAGACAGGCGAGACCATTGAAGGTTCAACGGTGGCTTCAGTGGCCAGGGAGATCGCGGCAAGGGATGAAATGGACAGCAAACGCAAGGTAGCTCCGTTGAAAAAGGCGGATGATGCTATATTTATAGACAGCAGTGAAATGACGATTGACGAGGTTGTCAACCAGATCGTTTCGTCCATTAAATAATCCAGGTGCGGAAAAATGGCTAAATCAGAAATCAAGTACAGGGTGCCGTATGCCGACACCGACCAGATGGGGGTCGTCTATTACGCGCACTATCTTGTTTATTTTGAAAGGCTCAGGAACGAACTGCTCCGCGATGCCGGACTCCCCTACTCTGAAATAGAAAAACAAGGGGTCATTCTTCCTGTCATTGAAGCCGTATGCAGGTACAAGACCCCCGCACGATACGACGATCTTCTGACAATCATCGGGTGGGTGGATGAAATCAAAGGGGTGAAGGTGAGGATCTGCTGCGAAGTCCGCAAAGACGGGGAACTCCTCGCTGAGGGGCATACCGTCCATGCATGCGTCGATATCAACTCCAGACGTCCCGTAAGGCCTCCAGGGCGGCTTCTGGAATTGGTTGAGAAGAAGCTTGATACTTGATACTCGAAACTTGAAACTCGGTATTGGAAATTCAGAATTTCCTTATCTGTATTTTTTCTCTGGTTGAAAATCGGAAATCATCAATTGAAAACCGAAAATAAATTAACATGGCGCATATACGCTTTGCAAGTCAGGTCATTTTAAATGAGGATGAGACCAGCCACTGGCCCCATCCGGGAACTGCTGCCCTGATTCTATCGATAACCGTACTTTCAATGATCCTTTTCGGACTCGCCATGCTTTACTCGACGTCTTCGGGGCTCTCAGGAGCGACACTTTTCCGCAAGCAGATGATCTGGGCGAGTGCAGGTGTTTTCGGTGCAATGGGCATTTACATGGTCGGCTACAGGAACATAATCAAGTATTCAATTTTAATTATTGCCGCCTGCGCAGTCCTCCTGCTGATAGCCAGGTTCGGGAAGCCTATAAATGGCGCATACAGATGGATCCAGATTTATGGATACAGCATCCAGCCGTCGGAATTCGCGAAAATCGCACTCGTGCTCTTCCTTGCCAGCTTCTGTTCTGCAAGACAGCGTTTCTTAAACACCATTCCCCATGGCATAATCCCGATATGCCTTGTCAGCGGCCTTGTATGCGGGCTGATACTCCTCGGCAAGGATCTCGGTACGACATTCCTGCTCGCCACCACGGTATGGTTCATGCTTTTCATAGCAGGCATCCGCCTCGCATATCTCCTCCTTGCGCCAGCCCTCATACCTTTCGTGGTAATATATCTCAAATACATGGATCCGGAACGGTGGTCGAGGATTACTTCATTCATGGATCCGGAAAGCGTTGCCAAGGACAGCGGCTACCAGCTCTGGAATTCGCTGATGGCCCTCGGTTCCGGATTCTGGAGCGGTCTTGGATTCACCCAGAGCAGATTGAAATGGAACTATCTGCCTGAAGCACATACTGACTTCATCCTCTCGATCGTCGGAGAAGAGCTGGGATTCATAGCCTTGCTGCTTGTCATGTTCGGATATATCATCATCATGTTGTCGGCTGTATACATCAGCATAATGTCCAAGGACCGGCAGGGCATGCTTCTCGGATTTGGAATAAGTTCGATGCTTACGATGCAGGCCATCATCAACATAGGGGTCATCACCGGATCTTTTCCCACAAAGGGGATTCCGGCACCGTTCATCAGCTATGGAGGCAGCAACCTCATCATGTGCATCCTATGCACCGGCCTCCTCCTGAGCATAGCGATGGATTCTGGAACCGGACAGGAGACTGCGCCTCCAGAAGGCCAGCTTTCAAAAATATCCGGCGCAAAGACGGGGGTTCAATGACGGACAGGATTGTGATAGTCTGCGGCGGTACGGGAGGACATTTCTATCCTGGGCTTTCAATCGCCGTGGAACATATGAGGAATGGCGGGCATCCGAAGATTTTTCTTACAGGACGCAATGCCGGACAGCAGGCTCAAATCGCAAACGGACAGGGAATAGAATCCAAAATTCTCCCATCTTCTCCAGCTCCAAAAGGCCTCAGAGGCAAAATATCATTCATCCTCCATTCCCTCAAGTGCATTCTTGAATCCAGGAAAAAGCTGAAGGCGGTCAAACCTGACGCCGTACTTTCAATGGGGAGTTTCCATTCGGCCGCACCATCCATCGCGGCATGGACGCTGGGAATCCCGCTTTTCATCCACGATGGGAATGCACGTATCGGCAAGGCGAACTTGTTCCTTTCACGTTTTGCACACCACATGGCGCTTTCATTCCCACCGGTCAACGATTCCGGCATCAGATGCAAATGGACCGTTGCGGGAATGCCCATGCGGCATCAGATCGCCGGATGCAGTCTGGACAAGGCGGAAGCGGTGAAACTGCTCAACTCGAAAACAGGATCAAATTTTTCCGCAGGCCTTCCGATCATCCTTGTCTTTGGTGGAAGCCAGGGCGCCGAAGGGATAAACCAGAGGATGCCTGAAGCCATGAAAATGCAGGGTGATGAAAAGTTCCAGCTGATCCACATATCCGGAACCGGGAACCGGGAAAATCTTGAAAAGGCCTATTCCGGGGCCGGATTCGCCTACAAGATAATAGAGAACACCGGCGAAATGGAAATACTTTATTCGGCGTCAGACCTCGTAATCTGCCGTTCCGGAGGGAGCACTATCGCCGAACTTGCGATCTTTGCGAAGTTCGCAATTCTCGTGCCCTATCCCCACGCAACGGACAACCATCAGGACGACAATGCCAATCATTACTGTTCCTGCGGCGCCGGAATAAAATTCCCCGAAAGCGAACTCAGCGTGAACAAACTTGCCAGCACTATTGCTTCTTTCCTCGAAAATCCTGCGGAATTCGCAGAAAAGGGGCTGTGCGCCAGAACTCTTGCAAAACCCAATGCGGCCGCAGAAATCCTCAAGCTGATTGAGAAGTTCGTTGACAAGGTTGAAATGTAAATATTCACTGAATCCGCCGCGGCGGATTCAGTGAATATTTACCATCAGTGCTTGTCGGCGCCTTCGGGATGATGTCCGGCCTCCTTCTCGACCTTCCTCAGATAATCCCTTCTTCTTCTCCGAACAGGTGTCGCTATCATGCGGTGCAGCCTGATATACCACGGGCGCATCTTTTCGAACTCTTCGTCGCTGATCCTCCCCGGGAAACATTTCCTGTAATGTTTCTTCAGATGATAGATGTCTGAATTCTTGAATATGCTGAACAGCGGCCATGCAAGGAGGTTGAGAGGGAAGAACGGCTGTATCCATGTTATCTGGAAATCGATCAGATAGGGTCTGCCGTCCTCGCCTATGAGTATATTGTCCGGCTTGTTTGTGTCCAGATATGCCATTCCCCGGCCGTGCATCATTTTCAGGAGCTTTTCAAGCTCCTCGAAAAAATCATCCTTGAGCTTTGCATCATATGACAGATCTGTACCCGGTACATACTGATGGATTATGCCTGTCCTGCCGTATCTGCCGATCCATTTCGGAACATTGCCGGTGTCCTGGAGCCTTTTGTAGATCTTCTCCTCATGCGCCGCCTGCCAGCGCGAGAGCAGTCCGTAGGGAATTCCATAATAAGAATAAGGCCTGAAGATCTTGAGCACCGCCTTCTCGCATTTCTCCGACTCATAAAGGCCTGTCGCAGCGAAGAAATCGTGCTTGAACGCCTTGAGCTTCCGCCACTTCCTTCCTTCAGCTTCAAATTCCGAAGGGATTTCCCTGCCGAGAAGAGCGAGAAGCCTGTCATATCTTTTCTGGGAATCCATATTGATCTCAATTAATAAAATTGAAGTAATTGCATAACGGGCTATAATTTAGACCCTTTCCCGCATACGTCCATGGCGAATTTGCAGATAATTCATGCGCAGGTCATAATTATCTTGAAAGAAAGGATCTATACGATGTCCGATTCTCATACGAAAAAGATATGGCTCCTCAGGCATGCCCAGAGCAAGGCGCAGACCGAGGAGGAATATGGGTTTGATGCCGGCCTCAGCAAAAAGGGCGAGAAGCAGTCGGAAAGACTCCGCAGCCCCTTCAAGGATATATTCTTCGACAAAATCTGCCTGAGTCCGCTCAAGAGGGCGCGTGAGACCTTCGAGATTTCAAAGATCAAGGGCAAAAGCATCGAATTTGATTCACGGCTCATAGAGGACCTTCCCGGAGGCGGATATTCATCCCTCCTCCCCTATGTGGGATTGCCCGGATACGCCGATGCCGACCGCCACAACGCATGGATGACCGATGTCAGGGCAAGGGCGCTCTCTTTCATGAATGATCTCTACATGCATGATCAAAGACATATCCTGGTAGTTTCCCACTGCGGATTTTTCAGCAATCTACTTGGCGCCTTCCTTTCCCACGGGGATGCCGGACTTTTCGCAAAATTTAAATTCTGCATGATGCATAATACAGGAATATCGGTATTGTATATCGGTCTGGAAAGAAAGGCTGACACCCTTCTATGCTGGAACGACATCAGACATGTCCATGATCTGGTTGACAAGGATCCAATAAGGCCAGTTCCGCCGGAGGGCCAGGCGAAAAAGCAGACGATTGCAGGCCCTGTTGATTTTTTCAGGAGAAAGAAGTAACCGATGAAATTTGAATACTGCAACAGCTCAAACTTCGATGAGCTGATGGATTTCCTGCACGAGTGTTTCAAGACAAACGATCAGGAGCATCCGCGTTTTGAGGAATTATATCCTGACATCTACAGGAAAGACTCCGAACTGCTTACCGGCATCCTGATCCTCAGGGAGAACGGAAGGATAGCTTCAAGCGCGGGAGTGTTTCCGATACCGCTGCAGATAGGCAACAGAGGCGTGGTGATACCGGGAGTCGGCGGTGTCGCCACTCATCCGGACTTCCGCGGCAAATCGCTGATGACAAAAATCATGGATGAGATAAAACTCATGATTGAGAAGGAAAACCCTCCTTTTTCATGGCTAGGGGGGAACCGCTACCGTTATTCCAGATGGGGATGGGAACGGGCAGGCACATGTGTCAACTTCCATCTATGGTCGAAGAACTCCTCGGCAATGCCGCAAAATGAATTCAAGACCAGGGAATTGCCGTATTCTGATATACCATGGCAGGATGTCATGGCGTTCCGCAAAGCAATTTCATTCAGGGGCAATGCCGCTCTTGAAAGCCTTAAATACAGGTATCAGCGTCCGGCCCTCAGATTCTTCGTCTCCGAAAATTCCGAAAAGGAGAAGGCATTCCTTGTCCTCTCCAATAACAATCACATAGCTGAATACTTCGGTTCCCCGAAGGGCATATCAGACATAATAGTCTTCCTGATGAAGGTAATCAGCAACATCCATGTCCAGGTGCCGATGACAAACGATTCATGTTTCAAGATATTCCGGGCATTCGCGGAAACCTGGGAGATATCACACTGCAGCAATCTTGCAGTATGCAATTTCAGGGACTGTCTTTCCCTCGCCGAGGAAAATCCGGCGGTGCATGAATTGAAGGGGCTTGGGAACTGCGGGATAAATCTCATACTTGCAGACAACAAGAATCCTGAACAGCGGGTTTTCGTGGGAATCGAGAATGCGAGGATTATAATAGACCACAGGCGTGATGGATTCTCCGAGATCAAAATGAATCCGCTTATGGCCGCATCTGTCGTGTTCGGGCCGCAGAAGCCATCATTGCTGCTGGAGAGGCCGGATCTTTTCTGGCTCGACGCCATTCTGCCGGTAGTGTTGAACATCCCCAGGCTTTACTACGTATAAGGCCGCCCATAAATAAAAGAGGGCGGATTTTTTCCGCCCTCTTCAAATTCAACCTGTCATCGATTTATTTTGTCAGTCCCGGAACAGTAATCTTTGTTTCAAGATAGTTGTTGCAATACTGGCCGACAATCATCCAAGTGAAATAAATCATTGTGAACAATGCGAGCCCCGCGGCAAGAGTGAAAATCATGCTTGGCTCATCATGGCCTTTTTCAGGGGCTCCCATTGATTCCTGCTGCGCCTGTGCAACCGGAGGCATTGACTGATCACCGGCAGCCATTGCGGCCATTTCAGAATCAGTAGCGCCTGCGGGCGATGGAGAAGGCATTGCAGGAGCGGCGGCAGGTTCGCCTGATTTAACGGGTCTGAGCTTCAAAGTCCTTTTCGGAGGAGCGCTCTGCGCAGAAGCATCTCCACCATCAAGCTTGACAGTCGCGGCTGATCTCGCTGAAGGTGCGGCAGCCTGCTGTGGCTCCTCGAGTTTCACTGTAGGTGCTGAAGGTCTTGCTGCAGCTGCTTCGCCATTGGATGTGGCATCGGCCTTCTTGGGGACAAGCCTGATAGTCCTTTTTGCTGATGGAGCGCTATCCGCAGGAACAGCGGCCTGAGGGGGCGGAGCCATCATCTGGGGAGGCGCACCTGCCCCTTCGGTGGCATCAGGAGCGGGAGTATTTGACGAGGGACGAAGCTTTATTGTCTGTTTGACTCCGGGAACGGTAGGAGTAGCGACAGGACGTGGCTTCTGGATCTTGACGGTTTCATCTTCCTGAGCCGGGTTTCCAGACGCGTCTCCGGCAGCAGTGGCATCGCCAACAGTGACAGGCTTAAGCTTGATAGTCTTCTTGGGTTGCTGGGCCTGTTCTTCGGGAGTCTTTATCCTGGCGATATTGGAGGTTTCAACAGAATCCTCATCCATTCCTGCGGCAGGAGTAATCCTGGTGACATCACCGGGCTTGACGACGGAATCCGAAGTAGAACCTATAATCACTTTTTTGTCAACCATAGTAAGCGCTCCTTTGAATTCAAACTGTGTATTTTTCCCAGAGATTATGCATAAGATTCTGCACAATTATAGATAAGATACATTACCCCGCCCAAAAAACAACTGTTCCTGACCGCATATTTTATGAAAATATTAAATCCAAATTTTTATTGGAAAATACCGATGTATATTATGCCCCTCGACAGAACTTATACAAGGGCTAAATCAAAGGCGGGATTGCCATGTTTCTGATGATTGACAACTATGATTCATTCACCTACAACCTCGTACAGTATTTCGGGGAACTCGGTTCTCCCCCTGAGGTCGTCAGGAATGACAAGACAACTGTCAAGGCGCTTTCAAAGCTTCCAATCAAGGCACTCATCGTCTCCCCGGGCCCCTGCTCCCCCAGCGAAGCGGGAATATCATGCGAAGCCATAAGATATTTCTCATCAAGGAAGATTCCTGTCCTCGGAGTATGTCTCGGACATCAGTGCGTCGGACAGGTTTTCGGCGGCAGAATAATCCATGCTCCAAATCTGATGCATGGAAAAGTCTCCAAGATAGTCCACAGCGGCAAGGGCATATTCAAAGGAATACCCGACAAGTTCACCGCCACCAGATATCACTCGCTTGTAATAGATCCCAAAAAAGTTCCTGAAGAATTGGAAGTCACTGCCAGGACATCTGACGGCGTCATAATGGCCGTCCAGCACAAATCGTTGCCGGTCTACGGTGTCCAGTTCCATCCCGAATCGATCCTGACCGAACACGGCCATAAGCTTCTAAAGAATTTTCTCAAACTCGCGGGAATATGAGTGCCGTCATGCAACTTAACAAGATTCCACGCACTGTCAGCAACCGCGAGTTTTTTGCGAAGTTCGCACATCCCGGCATGGTCGGACTCGCGGGCGGCGAGACGCTCCTCGACCACGTCATAGCCCGTGCCCAGCGCCATATCGACGCGGATAAAAAATGGGGGCAATGGTCCCACGCATTCATCATCGGGGAAAAACGCTGCGACGGGAACCTCTGGGTGATCGAATCGGATCTTGACGTCCACCGCAAGCTCATCCGTTTCGGCGCACAGGAGAACCCCGTCTCGAAATTCGATGATGGAAGCTTCTATTCAAGCATGGCGCTCCTGGACTTCGGACTGGATCAGCAGACAGTCACCAAAGTAATTGCCGGAGGACTTGAACTGATCGCAGGACGGACAAGATATTCGCTGCGTGAACTCATTGGAACCCTCATAGCACTGCGCCATCCAAAAATGCGCGCGGTGAAAAATCCGCTTGACCAGCCGGAGTCATTCTACTGCTCTGCATTGGTGCGCTGCCTGTTCCTGAAGGCGGGAGTAGACATTGCTCCTGGACTTGACATAAAGAACACAACTCCTGAGGACATCTGGCGTTCTCCTCTAGTGCGCGAAGCCTGGACGATTGACGAGACGGCTCCCAAAAAACGCGTCGCCGGTGCGGTAAAGAAAGTAATGGCTAAATTTCACCGAAGCTCAGTTTAAAGTTATAAATTTCCGATCGGAAATTTATTTCCCGTATCTCTTCCTGGTGTAGATTTCAACTCTGGCAGTACCCTTGTCAGTGATCCCGAGTTTTTTTGCTGCGGATTTAGAAAGGTCAATGACCCTGTTCTCAGCGCACGGGCCCCTGTCGTTGATCTGGACATAGACCAGGTTTCCGTTTTCCTTGTTTATGACCTTCACAGTTATTCCCACTGGCAGAGTCCTGTGGGCGGCGGTATAAGTGAAGGGGACAAATCTCTCTCCGCCTGCTGTCCTGTTGAAATAGAACCCTGTTCCGTAATAGGAGGCTTTTCCGCTTTCATAATAGTACCAGGGCCCCCACTTGTACGGCGGATAGCTCCAGAAGAAGATGAGGATGAAAAGCACGGCGAAGAACCAATATCTGCCACGTTTCGACCTGTCGACAAGGCTCTTGAGCTGGGAGAGGAACTCAACTGATTCCTCGCGAAACGATACCACCAGCGACGAATCCCAGATTTCCACCAGTTCCTCAAAGAAGGAATTCATCCTTTCGGTGAACCAGGAAAGCTGGTCGATGTCGCAGAGGAACTCCCAGAAGGATTTCAGTATTGTCCACAGCACCTGGAGGAATGAAACGACAACGGTCCCCAGCACCTGCAGGAGCTTCCACAGGATTTCAAGGATGTTGTCTATTAGATTCATCTTTCACCTCACTGGTCGGTCTTCTCAAAAAGCTTATAGGAATTTTGATTTCATGTTGCCGGTAAGATAGTTCAGAAAAGGAGGAGAATCAAGGATGGGGGAATGGATTCGGACCTCTTCCCGTTCCGGATGCGGCCTCCGGCACGTGGAAGAGGCAAGCCCCTGGAAATTGAGAGGGAAGATGCATGAATTCCCCTGAAAACTGGCAGTTCAGTCTCGTCTTCTGAGGTCAGAAGTTCGCAAGAATGCGTTAACTACAAACAAATTGCAAATACCGCGTTCGAATGTTCGTCATTCGATTGTTCATTCGCCAATCCCTTCCAGCGCCCCCTTCACTGCTTCCAGGAGCGTCTCCTCCCTGAAAGGCTTTTTAATGATCCCCTCAATAAGGCTGGACACGTTTTCTTCCATGAGCACCTTTTCGATAAAAGGCCTTCCTGAAACTATGAATACTTTGGAGTTCGGATTCTTCTCCTTTATCTTCCAGAGGATGTCCACCCCGGTAAGCCGCGGCATCTTGTAGTCTAAAAGTGCCAGGTCAAAGACGAAATTCTCGACCAGCTCCATGCCCTTTGCAGGATCCGAGGTGTTCTTAACTGCATATCCTTCGTCCTTCAGTATGAACGCGATCCCTTCGCACAGCGTCTCGTCATCATCGATCAGAACTATACGTTTCTTTTTCATGGTGTATTTCCTTGGTTTGACAATTACCGCCAGGTCCTTGCTCCTACGCCAGACCTACGGCGAGACATGCTGCCCTCTCAGCCTGTCCTGCTACTCGCGCATCTGACCGCATCGAGCAGTGTTTTTTCAATGAAAGGTTTCGTTGATCCGCCTTCGCTGAGATGCTACGGCGGACAGGCTACAAACATATTCAATAATTGCATTCGTTCGTAGTCAAGCCATTATTGGCTGTAAATTAAAAAGCTAAACAAACACGCAATAATGCGTTAACTACTAACAAGCTTCCAGTATCAAGTTACAAGTATTGAGCTTCCTACTTCCCCTTCTCCTTCTTCGGCAATGTGATCGTCATCGTCGTCCCCATGTCCGGCTGGCTATCTATTTCTATCATGCCCCCATGCATGTTCACGATCTGGTTGCAGACCGTGAGTCCGAGACCTGTCCCCTGCGCCTTGGTCGTGAAGAATGGATCAAATATCTTCTCCAGATGCCGGGCGTCGATCCCGTGTCCATTGTCCTTCACATGTATCCTGACAATCTCAGGATAGTCCTTTGCCAGTATCTCGATTCTCCCACCTTCGTCCGGAATCGCATCCACGGCATTGTGCAGCAGATTATGGAACACCTCCTTCATCTGGAGGGGATCGGCGCTGAGCATGACACCCTTCAGAGGCTCATAGCTCCTTGAGAATTCGACCGGCTTCTTGATCTGCCTGCTGAGGTTGCCAACACATTCGTCGATGATGTCGTATATTGCGATGCTTTCATGGTGGGGGGGGCGCAGGCGCGAATAGAACAGCAGGTTGTTTATGATCTGGTCGCTCTCCGTCACCATCTTGTCTATGCTCTTGAGCTGCCCTATGATGAAATCATTCCTTGTCTTCCTCCTGATGATTGCAGCTGAAATCGAAATCGCCGCAAGGGGATTGCGCAGCTCGTGGGCAACGGTGGACGCCAGTGTCCCAATGTCGGAGAGGCGCTTCGCCCTGTCAAGCTCCATCTGTATCTCCAGCAGCTTCTCAGACCTTTCCCTGATGATGTTCTCCAGTGTCTCCTTGTCGCGCTCCAATATCTCCTCGGCCATCTTGCGGACAGTTATGTCGGCATTTACTCCGAATACGCGGACGACTTCCCCGTTTTCATCGTAGAACGCGCCGCCCTTGGATGACAGCCAACGGATCTCGTCGTCGGTATAGTTGATACGGAATTCCAGATCAAAGGATCTTCTCGAGAGAATGGCGTCATTGCGCTCCCTTTCAACTTTTTCAAGATCATCCGGATGCACCTTCCTCTGCAGGTCCTGATGTTTCCTTATGGCATAATGGGATTCCCCGTACAGCCTGGAGAGCTCAGGCGTGGAAACAAAATTGCCGTTGTGAGGATTCCATTCCCAGACACCGACGTTGGCGCTGATCTGGGCCAGCCGCAGGCGCTCCTCGCTTTCAACCAGCTTCTTCTCCCACTCCTTGCGCTGCATCGCAACCGTGACCAGCTCCGCGGTCGATTTCATCATGGAAATCTCGTCTTCCGTGAACTTGTCGCGCTTTGTCGTGCCAAATGAGATTGTTCCCAGGATATTCTCACCCGCCTTCAGAGGATGGCTGCAGTATGCCCGGACTCCGTATCCACGCACAAGATCCGTGCGAGGATCATTCGTGGTGAAGATGTCCTCGGCGATGATGCTTTTTCCGTCGCGCGCGACACATCCGCACACGACAACTCCGAAGTCCAGCCATTCAATCTTTCGAGCCTCGTCCTCAGGTATCCCCTGATACGCATTGAGCCTCAGTTTGTTCTTCTCCTCGTCATACAGGAAATTGAAGAAGACCTGGCAGCCCAGGAATTCCATGGTCTTCTTGCAGACATCATCGATGATCTTCTGCGGTTCCACGGCCTGGAGCATGATTGTAGCGGATTCCGACAGGATGGACTGTCTTCTCTCCGAAAAACGCAATTCATCCTCCACCTTCCTGCGTTCTGTAATATCCTGCGTGGTCCCGAAACCGCCCAGCAGCACGCCTTTGGCGTCAAATTCCAGTTCAGCCATCTCACGGACCCATTTGATCTTCCCAGCGACGATTATCCTGTGCTCGACATCATAAGGTTCACCATTGAGCGCAGCCTTCCATTTCTGATCTACGTTCAGAACGTCATCGGGATGGATAGTGCCCAGGAATGTCTCGTAGGTCATTTTCACCCCTTCGGGGATGTTAAATATATGGTGGTTCTCCGCGGACCAGATGAGCTCGTTCTTCTGGACATCCATCCTCCAGCTTCCGATCTGGGCGACATTCTGTGCTCGGCTCAGGTCTGCCTGGCTTTCCCGCAGGGCACTTTCAACTCGCTTGCGTTCGGTTATGTTCCGGATATTGCACTGGATCACCTTCCTGTTCTCTACGGAATAGACATTGCTGACGAACTCCACGTCAATCCTCCTGCCATCGGCTGTTTCCAAGGGCAGGTCTTCATAACGGATATATTCCTTTTTTTGCAGTTCGAGAAAATTGTCCTGGTTGGCAATTATGTCCCTGAAGAACCCGAGCTCCCACACTTTCTTCCCAAGGAACTGATCCTTTGTGAAATTCAGCATCTCTATCAGGAAGGGATTTACATCGACGATCATCCCTGTTTCGGCATCCAGGATCAGTATCCCGTCCTTTGCAGACTCAAAGAGGCGGCGATATCTCATCTCCGAATACCGCACGGCAATGCTGGCCTGCTCGGACTTCCGGCGCGCCTCATCCGCGTCCTCCATGAGGTTGATCGCCGCAGTGCGGGAGTTCCGTAGTATTTCCTCCGCAAGCTTCCGTGTGGTGATGTCCTGTGAAAAACCAATTACGCCGGCCACCTTGCCTTCCTCGTCGAAATAGGGGAACTTGTCCGTCTGGACGATCCTTGTCCCGGCAGGCGTATTCATCTGTTCTTCAATTCCAACTTTCTCCCTGCCGGATGACATGACCTCCTTGTCGTCATTCCAAAATGCCTCGGCCTGCTCCTTCGGGTAAATATCAAAAATAGAGATGCCTTCCAGTTTTTCCTTCGGAAGATGCATGATATCCTCAAATGCCTTGTTGGTCCGGATAAAACGGTTGTCCTTGTCCTTGAAGAATATCATCGCGGGGACGGAATCAAGAATCACCTGGTTTTCCTTCAGGTTCTTCTGCAGCAGGAGTTCAATCCTCTTTCGTTCGGTGACGTCTGAAACCAGGACCCCGAAATGCCCTGCTGTCGGGCGGAAGACGACTGCTTCGAAATAGCGCTTGAAGGTTTCTGAATATTCCGAATGGGTGTCGGACTGTCCGCTCAGGGTCACCCTGCCGAAAACCTCCAGCCATCCGGGCTTGATGGCCGGCACAATCTCCTTCATCCGTCTTCCGACAACCTGGTCACGTTCACGCCCTATCAACTTCAGGAACGCCGAATTCACCTCGCGGTACGTAGCATCGCAAAGAACACCATTCTCATCAAAGATGGCCTCAGCCAGATAGAATCCCTCATGTACGCTTTCAAAGAGGGTCCTGTACTTCTCCATATTCGCACGCAACATCTCCCCGGTCAGTTTTCTTTCGGTTATGTCACGGGCCAGGACTTGAATGGCTTTCACCCCGTTCTCAATTATCAGGGAGGCGGCGACGTCAACATGGACTCTCCTCCCGTCCAGGCGCAGGGCTTGCGCTTCAATCCTGGGGACAACTCCTCCATCAAACAGTGTTTCAATCCTTTGCTTCATCAGGGAATGGTATTCCGGCACGAAAAGTTCGAAGGGGGATTTTCCGATCAGCTGCTCCTTTGATTCCGCTCCGAACAAGCTGACGGCGGCAGGATTTACGAATACGACTTTATTTTCACGGTTTATAAAAATGGCCTCAGGGGACATTTCAACCAGGGCACGGTATCTCTCCTCCATTTCATGAAGCGGGACCGATGATGGTATTTTCATCTTTTCTCCATTCATGACATCAAACTCCCCGTTTATCTTCTTCAAAGCGATACCTTGCAGGCATGCCCGACTTCATGCACAGCTCGTTGATCTGCCTCTTCAATTCGACCATGCGGAGTTCGCGGTCAACCATCGCCTTGTTGAACCGTGACAGCTCCTCGTTGACAACCCTGAGATCATCCACCTTCTTCCGGATATCCTCATTTGCGGTCTCCAGCTGGGAGGTGCGCTGCTTCACAAGCTCCTCGAGGTTGTCGCGGTGCTTCTGGAGTTCAGCCTTTGCAGTCTTCATCTCGGTGATATCAATGCCCATTTCGAGGATCATTGTGGAGCCGTCCGTGTCCGTGAAGGGGAAATCGTAGATGTCATAATTGCGTCCGTCCGGCCCGAGCCACTCCCATCTGTGGGGCTTGTTTGTTTTCAGAGCCTTGAAAGTCTCACAGTTTTCACAAGGTTCGCTTCTCTTGAACAGGTAGTCGAAACAGCACCTGTCGTTGGATTTTCCGAAACGGGATTCAAAATAATGGTTGGCAAAAGGCACCTTATAATCCTTGTCAAGAAGTATTACGTATGCTGGGAGGGCATCCAGGATCTCATGGAAACGCTTTCTCTCGAAGTCGCGTGATGCGGTGGCCGCCTTGAGATCCCCTGTCATCTTGTCGAATGCCCGTGAAAGCTGTCCAATCTCATCCTTCAGCTTAGTTCCCACCCTGAAATCGAGGTTTCCAGCACCGATCATCTTCACGCCTTCGGAGAGCTTCTGTATCGGATTTGAAATCGACTTTGCAACGGAATAGGCCATGATTCCAGCCAGGGAAGAAACAATGAGAAGTATAATAACCGCCAGCCTTTCCAGGTTCGACACATCGGCAAATGCCTCCCTGGAGTCGATCTTGGCAACTAGCCCCCAGCCCATTGAAGGGATATTCCTCCAGGCGGCAATTACTTTCTCGCCCCTGTAGTCAAGGGTTATTCCTGCGCCATTCCTGCCCTGTGCCGCTTCCTGTGCCGGTATTGCAAGCTTGGCCCCTATTGGAATCTTCTTCTTAAAAGTTGCATCGGAATCAAACCTAAGGGGATTCAGATAGACGACATTCCCTCCCTCCTTTTTCACCAGCAGGGACTCCCCGGTCTCGCCAAGTCCGATCTTGTCCAGGATCATCTTGTAGATGAGTTCAAGATCCGCCTCGAAGGCGATCACACCAATGAATTTCCCGTTTGAATCCTGGACCGGGCCGGTTATCAGCATTCCAGGCCTGTAATGGTTCATCCTGTTCAGGAAGATCCCGGAAAAATGGATTTTCCCGCTTCCCATCTCAAACGTCTCACTGCTGGCATCGGAAAGGCTTTTCCCGAATTCCTTGAACTTATGCTCCAGATTGCTGGAATAGACTATTTTCCCATCAGGACTGACCAGCATTATGTCGACCAGCCCCATGATCGACTGCATGTTCTGCAGCTGGGGATCAATGGTCTTCCTGACTGCGATGAATTGCGGATCTTCCAGGTTGTATGGAGCCCGACTCAGGACAGGAAGATTCTGCTTGATTGCATAAGCCCCCTGGGCTATCGCCATAAAATTCCGCATGTCCGCGAAAAACTCTTCAATCTTGTCCGACTTGTATACAGTTATATCCTGTAGTGCACTGATGCGGGAAGCCTCGATGGAGTCCTTGTAGTTGTGGAATATCATGGCGTTGACGAAAAGAAGGGGGATTATGGCGACACCCAGGAACATTATAGCAAGTTTTAATCTTAAAGACATTATAGAATAATCCTTTTCTTTGAAATTCACGCCCCATCAATGCATTCATCCATATCATCCGTCATCCTGTGGATGACTCTGGCATATCATTCCCATGCCCAGTAATACAAATAAGGCGGCGGTATGTAATGCCATGGCCGAATTTACACCTTCAATGTAGTAATATAAACTAGGCGCATTGATAAAATAACCCAAAACTGCGGATGCCCCGATAACCCCGACAACCAGCCCGATTACCAGCAAAGACAGCTTTAATTTCTTCAATTGCAATATGGTCAGAATTCCTGCAGCGGCTATAAGCAGGAAATTGAACATTGTGGGAATTGATGGACGCCCGGGCATCACTGTTTTTATACTGCCGGGAGCTTCACTTATGAATAAATGTTCAGCACCGGTCCGTACTCCGAACACGGATGAGAAGAACAATATCCCCATGAGCAGGACTATTACCAGCGAAGTGATGGAAATGACCACCTGTGCCTTGTCGAACTCCCCCTCCCCCCTCCTGCGCCCTGACAATGTAATACAGTGTAATGCCACTCATCAGGAAAGCCACTGCAGTGTCGAATTTCATGGATATCCATGAAGGGGACAGGCTCTTCAGGAATTCAATGTCGGATATCCATCCTATCATCACCAGAACTCCTCCCAGGCTTACAGCCAGGGAGATCAGCTTGACCATTTTCCTTCTGTTTTCCAAGGTCATGTATTCTCTTTTATGGAGCGCCGGCATCCTTCGACAAGCTACTTCGACTTTGCTCAGTGCAGCTCAGGACAGGTCTTGCCGGCTTTTGTTTTAAGGACACTTGCCATCCCCTGATATTTTACCCTTAAAAAATGCCTATTCCATATGCGAATAAGATTTTCCATATGGGGAAAAACCCTACCATCGTAGATATAGTGATTTTGTGATCTGGAGATTTGGTGATTTGATGAATGGGTGATACTGGAAACTTGATACTTGAAACTGGGAATATATATATTTGCAGGCATCTGCAAATACGCGGAAAGCTTAGGGTATACAAATGGGAGAAATTAAAAATTCCTATCAGTTATTCCCTTGAACGGAACAGGAACCATGTCCTGATCGTCGCTGCAACCAGGAACAATACTATAAGCGATGAGAGGCACATGATATTCGCCCTCCACAGACCGGGATATTCCGACAGCGAATTGTTCGTGATCTGCGCGGCTGCGGCAATTGGATTGAATGATATTATGAAATATGAGAGGGAGTCGGAGAGCTTGCTGCCGATCACAAGGGGAGCCATGCTTACAACGCAGATGAGGGCTGTAATGACATAGCTTATTGCTGTGGCGATACCGGTATTCTTGGAAATCGACGAGGCGAACAGTCCGCCGGTCAGGAATGTAATCGTACTGAGAAGGAGTATGAAGATCCAGATCACTATCCTCCTGTATGTGAGCCAGACTTTTTCATACCAGCCCTCCTGATGTGATCTCTGGACAACCTCGGTCCAGAACTGCGGTGACAGTATCGAGGAGTCGGGGAAGACCGTCTGCTGTTCGAGATACGCCATTGCGAAAAGCACGAAGAAGCTGCTGATGATGAAGATGAGGGCGTAGAAGAAGGTCGCCTGGAGCTTTCCGGTGATCACGGTAAAGGGTTTCATCGGAGTCATCCTCAGCATCATGAAAGTCCCGCTTGTCATTTCGTCGGTTATCAGTCCGCTGCTCACTCCGGGTGCGAGAAGCGCGACGACGCAGATCTGGAATATGATGGCGACGATCCTGACGGTGTCCGCCCTGAGCATGGTCGAATACTGCCATGAGACAAGCGTGAGGATGACAAGGCTTATTATGAAGATGGCGGCGACGGATCGGACTACGAACTTGGGGTTGGCGAAGAGCTTGCTGCGCATTTCCGCGATGAAGACGGGATTCGACCAGTTGCCGATATTCTTCTTCCTCTTGAGAGGATCAATGAGATAGAAGGGCCAGGTGAGTTTTCTCTTCATGGCCTCTTTTCCGCCTGTAAAGAATTCGCCCTGGACGGCCTTTGATTTCGTCGTAGGCCTTGTTATTCCTTTTGCAAAAAGGCTGAACGCGGCCATTGAGAATACCACTGAGAAGGCCATGAACAAGGTATATGGCGTGATCAGGTTGCTTCTTGAAATGGTCTCCATCGACAGCTGGTACGTCTCCGGATAAAGCAGGTAGAACATGGCGTCGTAGGGGCTGATGCATCTTATGAACTGCCACAGCTGTTTCATACCCTGCAGGAAGAACAGGTTGCTGAGGAGGGCCGACGGCAGCCAGCTGGCGCCAGCGAATATTATGATGACGACATAGTTCATGACAATCGATGTCGAGCTTCTCGCCGACCAGGCGCTGCATGCGAGACCGGCTATGCCGTAGCTGAAGGCCGTGACGAAGATCAGCAGCACGATCTTCGTTACAAGCGCCACGCTTATTCCTCCAGTAAGCGCGCACACCGATGCAATCGGCACCGACAGGAAGACCAGGATCATCAGCATGAATATGGATGAGAAAAGCTTGCCCTGCATGATCTCGTGCGGTTTGAGCATGGTGATGAACAGGCTGTCATATGTGCTGTTCTCCTTTTCCCAGGAGATCGATGTGGCCGTAAAGGCCGGCACCATCAGCAGGATCAGTGTCAGGTTGACGCTGAAGAACAGGGCGAAAATCTGCTTGGATCCGGAAGACGCCACCGAATGGATTCCGCCGGCAGGCCAGAGTATGATTATGACCATCGAGAGGAGCAGCAGATAGGCCCAGACAAGGAAATTGGTCCTCAGCGATCTCGAAGATGCGCTGAACTCCCTCTGGAATATCGGATTTGTCAGAAACATGTCCTTTTAAACCTTCTTTTGTGTTACGCTCATGAAGACGTCTTCAAGATCCGCCTCGTTCTCAGCGAACCATCTCACTACCACCCCGTTGTTCATCATCAGCTTCAATACGCTCTTCACCTGTTCCCTGGTTCCGCTGAACGTGCACTGGAGCTGGTTGGCGTCCGCAATCCGGACATTCTCAACGTGCTCTATCCTCTCAAGTATGTCCTTGGCGGTATTCAGATCGGAATCGACCGTGACATTGATCACCATTTTCTCCTGCAGATCGCGCGTAATGTCCTTCACCGTGCCCTGCACGAGGAGCTTGCCCTTGAATATTATTCCGATGATGTCGCAGACCGATGAAAGTTCAGGGAGGATATGGCTTGACAGCAGAATGGTCTTTCCGAGGTCGCTGAGCCTCGATATCGTATTCCTCATGTCTATTCGCGCAGTAGGATCAAGTCCGCCTGCAGGCTCGTCAAGGATCAGGACTTCCGGATCGTGGATAAGGGTCTTGGCAAGGCCGATCCTTTGGCGCATACCTCTTGAAAGTGATGTCATCTGGTAGTCTATCATATGCGTAGCTTCAGTGAGCTTGAGCACTTCCTCGATCCTCTGCTTCCTCTTCTTGGACGGGATCTTGTATGCGGCGCCGTAGAAATCAAGGTATTCCCAGACGCTCATCTGCTCGTAGACGCCAAACATGTCTGGCATATAACCTATCCGCTTCTTTATCTCAGGCACGTTCCTTGGAATCACCTCGAGATTTCCGATGAAGGCCTTTCCCGTGTCAGGCTTCAGGAGTCCGCAGAGGATCTTGATCGTAGTGGTCTTGCCGGCGCCGTTGGGACCGACAAATCCGTATATCATCCCCTTGGGCACCTCAAGGTTGAGCGAAAACACTCCGCGTTCCTTAGAGAACCCCTTTGTAAGATTTTCAGTTCTTATCATGATAAAGCTCCAGTTGTTTTATATTCAGTATGAAAAAGGCGCCACGCCAGGACGAAGCCGTCCTTTGACTCCGATGGAAAACTCCTTCATCACCCACTTGTTCGCACGAAGCTTCTCGCTGATGGTGGAAACCGTGTTGGACAGGTTCACGTTCATCTGGATGAATCCTTCCCCCGAATATGGATTGATGACCTTGTCAAGATCCTTTGTAAAAACATACTTCGTCTCTGATTTCCTGTCTCCGGCCAAAGGCTTGCCGTTCGCCAGGAGCGCAGGCTGGATGATTATCGAACCGCCATCGTTCAAATATACCAGATTGATCTCAATCTCCTCCGGATCCAGCATCGCAAAAGCCGGCGGGAGCCTGAAGCTTATCTTGTAGTCCGTTGCGTTCTGCGAACTGAACGGCGAGATGAATTCATTGCATGGGATGAGCGCCTTGGTGGCCGTATCGCCTGCTGTAATGACGATCGATTCAGGCCCGATATAGATCCTGTCGGTCTCGCATTTTTCGTTGACCGGGATGAAATTGACAAGTCTCGACTGGCAGCCGGCATTTCCAAACTTCATCTCAAGCTCGCCGCTGCCTACAAGCGCGATCCCGGGCTTGACATTCCTGAAGCCGGACCGGATCACGCCTTCGACGGACATCATTATGTTGTCACCCCGGAAATATGATTCCCCGGAGGCAGGTGCATATGAAATCCTGGAACCGGATACGGAAAGGGGAACAACCTTGCCGGGCAATGCCAGGAATGCATAATCGAACTTGAATTCTGACGGGGCCTGCCATTCCTTCATGCTGAACCCCTTGTCGGAATAGGCAATCTCCGGCAGCGCATAGTTCTCGGACTCTTTCCTCCTGGTTGAAATCATCGCATTGACCTGCCTGGTGGTGTTCGCCTTTATATTCATATTGTACATCCTGGGCACTCCATAGGACGTAAGAACTTCCACAGGCTCGGCCTGATTCTTGCCAATTATTCCCTTGGACGGATCATCGCCTATGCCAATATTTGCGAATCTGTTCATGCTTACAGGGATCGCGGAAAACTTGGTGTTTTCATTCTCAGCGTTGAATGACTCTATCGTGTCCTTCCTCGAGAAAATTCCATAATAGCCGTCGGTGACCCTGAATTCCCCAAGGGGATATCGCGCTTCCACGGCGGCAACCAGCATTGATGAAGTGTTTGCGGAACCAGCGGAGATAAGATTGAAAACCCAGGCCGTGACAACTACGGAAAGTATTATGGAGGCGGCAAAGGAGATGTTGCTCTTCCTGAAATAAAGTCCTGCACCTGTCAGGACCGCGAGGAAAAGGAAATACCAGAAGAACACTGTCTTGACCACGCCTACTCCTGGAACCGTGTATCCTGTCATATCATCAAGGCAGGTCATTATCTTCTTCGTATCATTGTACTTCAACTGGTGGTTGAGGAAGAATATCATTATCTTCTCCCAGGCATCAGTCCTGCCAAGGATGTCTCCTGACAGTGACACGGCGGAACACCTGACCTCGCCGAAGCCTGTCTTTCTCCAGCAGAAGACGGGGAACTGCCCCTCCTTGAACCATACGATGCTGTTGTCCCTGGGATAGGATTCGAGGAAATTAACCGGGAAGAGATCACCCCAGTTCTTGAATCCCGGGAAGAATGATGAAATGGAATCCAGCTTCGTTATCTTCCTTATGCGCAGGGGATTGACAGGAAGAATTTCCGCAAGAGGAGTTTTTGCCGCCTCAAGAGTGCTTTCCGGATCGGCGAAAATCACTATGCCCCCCTGCTTCGCGTAATCAATGATCGCCCTGAACTGCCGCGCTGAGTACTTGTCGAAATCCGGCTTCAGGATGACAATCGCCAGACCTGTCTTGAAAGCAGACCAGTGGAACGGCACATCCCTGGAGGAAAGTGTCAGTTGGAAGCATTTCTTCTTGAAATACTCAAGCTGGTTCACGCTTCCCATGGACTCGGTCATCGAATCGTTCAGGATGTAGAACTGCTCCTCCCTTTCGGAAAGCGTCTTTATCAATATCGTATCCACGCCGGGAACCTTCTTGTCCTCGATATATATCTCGACATGGTATTCCTCGGAATCCTCGATCATGATTTCCGTGGAGTAATTGAGGACGGCCCCGGCAGGGACGGTAACGTAGTCTGAAAAAACAGTCCGTTTCCCCATGAAGCTCTTCTCATCGACAAGCCTTATGTATGCCTCGTAGGTTTTCGAATCCGGATTGCTTATGGTGCAATTCACATAAGCCCAGCTGTTCTTCTGTATCCTCGGGGACATCCCCACCTTTATGCTGGACTTGGTCACGGTTGGGAGGGCGGAGGCCGGATACTGGAACAGCAACGAGGCCGAGAACACAAGAAACCATATGAAGCCTGAAGAAAACTTTAGCGTTTTGGTCATTTGAAATCCGCTGTATATGCAACAGTTAATATTGTTAAAAGGCAAATTTAGCCTGTCTGGACGCAATATTCAACCCCTTGGATTCCCCTTACTCGCGCGGAAAATCAAACTCAAAACTAAAAAGTCCGGAAATCTTCTCAAGTGCGGCCTTCTCATCGCCTCCTTCAACCTGGATCGTCACCTCATTGCCTCTTTCAAGACCGAGGGAGATAAGGGAGAGGATGCTTGTCAGATCGGATTCTCCATTCTTGCTTGTCACCTTGAACTTGCAGCCCGTAAATTCCTGCGCAGCGACAAGTATCATGCTGGAAGGACGGCAATGTATGCCCGCCTGGTTCCTGATTATGACTTTCCGCTCGATCATTGCGTCATCTACCCCCTCTCAATTCTGAAAACAAAGGCGTTATCATATAACAGGTTGGATGTTTTTCAAGACCGAATAATACAGGGAGCCTCTATTTGCATGTCCGCCCCAGGCTGAAACCCAGGAAACCGCTGCCGTTTTACGGTAACCGTTAAGCTGGGTGTTTTTGAGGCTGTTTGTCCTTGAAAGCATGTCGGCTTTTACCTGTCCTGAGCTTGTCGAAGGAACCCGACACTTTGTTGGCGGTTTACCTGTCCGAACCGTTCCGTTTCGGATACGGTCAGGAAAAACCGCCCTACTTATGAGGCAAGAACACACATCATAACGCTTACGTTTTACGCTCAAAAAATAGTTTTAAATATGAAAAACTCGTCTTTGTGTACTAATTTAACGAATCTATAGATAAAAGGCGAAGATGAAACAAAGTACATTAATAGCATCAATGGCAATATTTCTTTTCCTCGTGGCCCTGGCCATACGCACCGCCTATCTGCTGCAGTTCTCGGAATCCCCCATTTTCACAAATCCCGTAGGACCTGACGTCGAGGAATATGATCTCTGGGCAAGACAGATCGTGGCCGGAAATTTCCTGTGGTCTTATGTCCATATCCATGGCCCATTATATCCATTCGTCCTCGCATTCGAATACTGGCTCTTCGCCTTCAACCATTTCCATGTGAGATTCTTCCAGCTCATGATAGGCCTGGCATCGGCAATCCCCGTATTGATCGCGCTCCGGATCATCCATGAAAAATGGACATTGCATAATCTTATCCTAGGTGCGATATGGGCGCTATATCCGCCTCTCATCTATTATCAGGCTGAATATATAAGCGAAACAATGCTCATACCCCTGCTCTGCGTTTCAATATGCCTCCTCTACCTTGCGGAAAAAAGTGAAAAGCATGTAAACAGCCTCTACGCATCCGCAGGAATCGCAGCCGGACTTGCCGTCATCACGCATCCCATGTCCGGATTCTTTGTGCTGCTGGAAATATTCTATCTCCTCTTCCTCCTAAAAAACCGTTTCACTGTCAAAGTGAGAAACGCCTTCGTCTTTGCAGCTGTAGCAACACTCGCGGTAGCCCCGGTCTCCTACTACAATTATTTCATCCTGGGCAAGCTCGCGCCCGTCCAGGCGAACAGCGGATTCAACTTCTATCTGGGAAACAATCCTGACGCGGACGGCACCTGTTATCTCAGGCCCGGCCCGGAGTGGAGCAAGGTGCATGAACGGGCGCAGAAGACCGCATCCGCAGTATTCGTATCAAAGGACAGTTATTTCCTGAGCGAGAGCTGGAACTTCATCAAGAACCATCCCCTGCTCTGGACAAATCTGCTCCTCCAGAAGGCCCTCTACACCTGGAGTTCCGATGAACTCACCTCGGGAGCCGATCCCGGCCCCTTGAAGTATTACACTCCGATACAAAGCTGGTTCCGCTGGTCCTTCGCCGTGGTGGCGATCCTTGCGCTAACAGGAATCTTCATGAACATCAGGAACAGATCCTTCCTGTATGACTACAGGCATTTCCTCCTGCTCATACTCGCTTTCTGGCTCGCGCAGATATTCTTCGTTACCAGCGCAAGATACAGGCTGGCGATGCTCCCTGGAATTTTTGTCATTGCAGCCTTCACACTGGACTATATCATAATCAACCGCAGGACTTTTTTCACCGCAATACTGCCCTACGCGGGCATAGCCGTCGCAATCGTAATCCTCCCCGCCCCTAGAGTTTCACCGGACATGGAAAAAGCCGAGGCCTATACCCTCCTCGGAGAATCATATATCAAATCAGGGAACCTCCCTGAAGCTGAATCCTGCCTCCTCAAGGCCTCGGATCCCATGTACAAATGGTCGAGGTCATACAACCTCCTCGGTCTGCTTTCCGAAAAAAAGAACAATATAGCCGCCGCTGAAAAATATTACCTGAAGGCGGTCAACTGTGAAGATTCAGATCCCTACGGCCTCATGAACCTCGCCGTCATTTATTCCGAAAAGAACGATTTCGGAAAGGCGAACGCATACTTCGTGAAAGCGCTTGCCGTCGACAACGAAAATGCCGACATCCATTACAACTACGCATTCTTCCTCTCAAAATTCAAAGGCAATGCAATCCTCGCCGAACGTCATTACTGGGACTGCCTCAAGCTGAATCCCGCCCACAGGAAGGCCTTGAACAACATGGGGCTCTTCCAGATGCAGAAGGGGAAATATTCCGAAGCCGTGAAATATTTCTCCAGGGCCCACAGCCTCGAGCCCGGAAATCCCGACCTGATAGTCAACCTCGCGGTTGCGAATCTCGCAGACGGAGAAGAAACCAGGGCGGAAAAACTCCTCAGGAAGGCCCTCGCGATAAACGCAAACCACCGCGGAGCAAAGGAGCTCCTGAAGATAATTGACGCCAACAGGCGGCCCAACAGGAATTGAAGATGCATTCAGAAAATACTCATGGCAACATAAGCCCCCTCTGGAAAATCCGCATATACCTCGACAAGAAGCACGAATTCAAGAAGTGGGAACTTGTCAAGTATGCACTGGCGACCCTCTGCATATTCCTTCCCGGAATCGGCCGGTTCATCCATTATTTCACGTATTCCTGCCTCTTCACCTTCATGGCATTCTACTGCCTCTGTTTCGGACTCCTGGTGTTCTACCATGTCAACCGGAAATACCTGATCCCCTTCATTGCATTGGGGATTTCCGGCATTGCATACCAGCTGGCGATCGGCAAGCCGCTTGGCTACCAGACGCTCACCGCCATGTACGAGACGAACCACCGCGAGATGCTCGGATTCCTCTCTTCGCCGTACAGCATCCCGCTGATCGCCGGAGGCATCGCCGCCCTTCTCTTCGTCCTATGGCTCATCACCAGCGACAAGCCCCTGCCATTCCTCCACGGCCATACTTTCGTCCGGAGAAAATACCTTGTGCCCTTCCTCATACTGTCGGCACTCCTCTTTGCATCAACCAACTGGCGAATCCGCCAGACCTATCCAATCTGCCTCTTCTACAATAATTTCATGTACATCGACGAGAACATCACGATCGCGGATTATACCAGGACTCCGTATAAATGCCCGGAGGAATTCCTTCCGAAAACCCCTCCGGATGAAACCTATATCCTGGTCATAGGCGAGGCTGCAAGAAGGATTTCATTGTCCTCCTATGGATACCAGCGCAAGACAGCTCCGGAACTTGAAGAAACGCTCAAGGCATGGCCGAAGAATGTCATACAGTACAGCGACGCCATCAGCACCGCCGCCTTCACCAAGGCTTCGGCAATGTCAATTTATTCGCCACTATCAGTTCCAGAGGAGCTCAACTCCATCCACACGAAACCGGGCCTCTCGAAGATATTCAACGGAAGCGGATTCCATACGCTCTACCTGACGACGCGCCCGAAATACACAATCCATAACATGCTCTCGACTTTCCTGGACGAGGCTGAAAAAGTCATTTATCTGACCACGATCACCAAAAGGGCGTTCGACGAAGAGCTTGTCCCAGTACTCGCCGATTACATCCGTAACACTCATGGCAGGAAGTTCATCATACTCCATCTTATGGGAAGCCACATACAGTATTCCGACCAGTACCCGAAATCATTCAGGCACTTCGAAGACGGCAAGGACAAGCTGGTGGACAACTATGACAACAGCATCCGCTATTCGGACTATGTGATCAAACGTGTCACCAGCCTGATCCTATACAGCAAAAAACCCGGATGCCTTCTCTACGTCTCCGACCACGGGGAGAATTTGAACGACTGGAAGGACGGCAACTATGGGCACGGTACCAAGGCCCTGACAAAATTCGAACTCGACATCCCGTTCATCTTCTATCTCAATGATGCATTCATTGCCGCACACCAGCAAGCGGCTGAAAGGCTAGTCGGAAGAAAAGACCAGCCCATATCGCACGACAACATCGCCCATACGTTCATGGGAATCGCCGGCATCCGCGATCCATCAATTTACCGTCCCGACTTCGATATCACGTCGGCAGAATTCAAGACAGGCATCAGATACATCACCGACGAGAACATGAATCCCTACGACTACGCCACCTTCGACTTCTCGAAGAAGGACAAGCTAAAGGAAATAAAAAAGACACTAGCCGAAGAATACCGCTCGAAGTTCACGTGGTGAGAAGAAGATAGTTCGAAAGTTCGGGAATGCGGAAGTTCGAAAGTTGAAAAAGGAAACTGGAAAGTAGAAACTTGAAATTTGTTTTAAGCCTAATCCTAAAACTCTCGCACTTTCGAACTTTCGCACTTCCGAACTCTGTCTTCTAATTCTCAAATCTCTCCGGCAGCCTGAAGACGATCTTCTTCTCCTCGCTGCCTATCGTCTCGATGTCATGCCAGCCCTTTTTATTGAGAAATGAGATGAATTTGGAAATCAGGATCTCGGGAGTCGACGCCCCGGCGGAAATCCCGATCTTCTTAAGGCCTCTCAGGGTGTTAGGTGGAGCCCCCTTCTCTCCGCTGATAAGATATGCCTTCGCTCCGGTCTTCTCGGCGACTTCGCGCAGACGGTTGGCGTTCGAACTGTTCTCCGAACCAATTATGAAAACCGCATCGCATTTTTTCGCAAGAGCCTTGACTGCGTTCTGCCGGTTCTGGGTGGCATAGCAGATATCGTTGAGGACGGCTATCTTGCGCCCTCTGAACCTTTTCTTTATCGCGCAGATTATCTCGCGGGTGTCATCGGCGCTGAGAGTTGTCTGCGTCAGACACGCAATCCGTTTGTTCTTAATTTCGGGCAGCTTTTCTACATCCTTGAGCGACTCCACGATATGGCACTCGTCAACCTGTCCCGCAGTACCGACAACTTCCGGATGCTTCTTATGCCCGACAATTATAATTGTATATCCCTTGGAGCTGTAGCTGACGGCCTGCAGATGGATTTTCTTGACTAGAGGGCATGTTGCGTCTATGATGTCATAACCTTTTCTAGCAACATCATCCTCAACTTCCGGGGGAACTCCGTGGGCGCTGAAGACAAGATGGGCCTTTTTCGGAAGCTTGGATGAGGATTCAAGAAAGACAACGCCTTTCTCGCGCAGGCTGTCAACAACATATTTATTGTGGACGATCTCATGTCTCACATAAACAGGTTTGCCATATAGCTCAAGTGCCTTCTCAACCGTCTCAAGCGCCCTTCTCACTCCGGCACAGAATCCGTGCGGCACAGCAATGATTATTTTTTTTCCGCCCTTATGCTTCATCTGCATACCCCCTGCAATCCTCATGCAAGCACATATTGCTACTCTGCGTTGGAATATCTTGTACTCTTCGGAAATTTAATGTATATTCCTGTTATTAAAAGGGATAATAGCGAGGATTTTCAAAATGTACGGATTCTACAGAGTCGCTGCCGCAGTGCCCGAAACAAGGGTTGCGGATATTGCATTCAATCTGGCCAGGATAAAGGAACTTGTCCGCGAGGCTGGAAGGAACTCCGCCGCCCTCGCCGTATTCCCTGAACTCTGCATGACATCATACACCTGCGCCGACCTGTTCCAGCAGTCACGCCTTATCAGGAACGCATTGTCCGCCGTCCTTGAACTTGCGAACTTCGCAAAAAAGATGGACATCGTGATAGTCGTCGGCGCACCGTTCCTGCACAAGAGCCGGCTATACAACTGCGCGTTCGTGATCCAGAAAGGTAAAATAAAGGGTATCGTTCCGAAGACCTATAATCCAAACTACAGGGAATTCTACGAGAAACGCTGGTTCACTTCCGGCAAGAAGTTCAAGAGCGAAATTGTCAGGCTCGGAAACAGCGATGTCCCGTTCGGCAGGAACCTCGTCTTCGAATGCGACGAAAATTTCAAGCTGGCCGTGGAGATATGCGAGGACCTCTGGAATGTGATACCTCCAAGCTCCTACCACGCGATCGCCGGAGCGACAGTGATAGCAAACCTCTCCGCCAGCAACGAGCTCGTTGCAAAGGCCGACTACAGGCGCGACCTTGTCAAACAGCAGAGCGCACGATGCCTTTCAGCATATGTCTACAGTTCCGCAGGCGTCTGGGAATCCACCACCGACCTCGTCTTCAGCGGACATTCCATGATCGCTGAAAACGGCATTATGATCGCTGAAAACGAAAGATTCCGCAGGAAAGGCGGACTTCTTCTTGCGGACATCGACTGCGAGCGCATTGCATACTCCAGGTTTTCAGCAAGCTCATTCTCCGACAACGAGATTCCGGAGAAATACGTGTTCGTAAAGATGGACAGGCCCCCGAAGATTGCTTCGATACGGAGAAAGATCGATCCGCACCCGTTCGTTCCGTCCAATCCCGCCCTCCGCGATGAGAGATGCCGCGAGATATTCAGCATACAGTCTGCGGGACTGGCAAAACGGCTCGGACATACGAAATCAAGCAAGGCCGTGATTGGGATTTCCGGTGGCCTCGATTCGACACTCGCCCTGCTCGTGTCAATGCAGGCGATGAAGCTCATCGGGAAAAAGAGCAATGACATCATTGCCATAACGATGCCAGGCTTTGGCACTACCGGAAGAACATACAAGAACGCCGTCAAATTATGCCAGCTCTCAGGAACCGAACTCCGGGAGATCGACATCAAGGCCGCATGCAAGGATCATTTCAAGGAGATCGGACACAATCCAAAGGTCCATGATGTAACCTATGAAAATGTACAGGCCCGCGAACGGACACAGATCCTGATGGATATCGCGAACAAGGAAAAGGGGATAGTCGTAGGAACCGGAGACCTTTCAGAAATTGCACTCGGCTGGTCAACATACAGCGGCGACCATATGTCGATGTACGCCGTCAACTGCGGTGTTCCCAAGACACTGATACGCTATCTGATCTCCTGGGTCGCTGAGAATTCCGGAGCAGAACTGAAAAAAGTCCTGCACGACATCATAGACACTCCTGTCACACCCGAACTCCTCCCGCACAAGGGCGACGGTAAGATCACGCAGAAGACCGAGGAGATAATCGGTCCTTACGAGCTCCATGACTTCTTCCTCTTCCACACAGTGAAGTATGGCGCCTCCCCAGAAAAGATCCTGCATCTTGCGAATCTCGCATTCAAGGGGAAATATACCGCTGCGAAGATTTCGGAATGCCTGAAGACTTTCATCAGGCGTTTCTTCTCACAGCAGTTCAAGAGAAGCTGCATACCCGACGGCCCGAAAGTCGGCTCTATCAGCCTTTCCCCCCGTGGCGACTGGCGCATGCCGTCCGACGCATCCTATGAGTCTTTCAAATAGGCAGGCGCTTTTTCATCCTGCGAATGGAAAATTCAAGCTGTTTCTTCATTGACTTGATTGCCTTCGTTGGAGTACAAACTTTAGTTTGTCTTGGCATTTTAAGAATTAGGCAAGCTAAAGCTTGTACTCCAACATAGGCCTTTTACCAGGAGACGGTGCGCTGCATGGAAATCTTGCAGGAGTTCAGAACTTACTAATAGTCCTGTAATAGAATGGACATAAATTAACGGAGGGCGGACCACGCCTAAGCGTGGTAAACTTTCCAGCGTGCCTTGTCGTAGCTTCCATGCGAAGGCAGGTCCGCCTTGGCGGGTTGGAAAACCCGCCCTCCTTTGAAGTGTCGATACGATTATGCAACTATTAGTAAGTTGTGTGTGTTTCGCGCAGCGGCTATCTGTTCCTGATGAAGAATATGAAACCATAAAGCGCGAGGAAGAGGAATCCCGAGAACAGGATGATCAGCTTGATTGTATATAATCTGTCTTCCTCCTCCTGATCGTCTTCGGCAAGCTTGATTTTCAGTTCGACCTCCTTGAGCTTGAAGATCACATGGGCGGCCTGCCATTTACCGAGTTCAAGGACTTTCTCATCGGGAAGGATGTTGTCGGAAAGCTTCTGGATTTCTTCGAACTGCTCGTGTGTCAAGGGTGGTTCATCCGGCAAAGGATCCGGCAGTTCAAGGTCAATTCCGTTTACCTTCCTTATGATTTCAGCTATGTCGGAATCTTTCAGGCTCATGAGCTTGCAATTCTTTCACATCTGTTTTTTTCAATATTCATTTTTCCAAAACCTCCCAGTGGCCACCCTTGTCGGGCCCTATGCGGCGGATTCGTCCGGCCCCTTTAAGCACTCTTAAGTTCCACTCAATTCCCCTTCGGCTAAGTCCTGTTTCAGAGGCAAGCTCCTTTTGTGTGATACGCGGATTGGCATGAAGCAGTGCAAGGATTTTCTCCACAGTTTTCTCCACAGTTTTCTCCACAGTTTCCCTCGACCCCTTTCCCGTAGTCTTTCCCGTAGCTTGTTCTCCAGCCACCTCCTTTTCCAATGCTCGTGCCTCTTTTGAAATCGGGAATGCAGTCCGGATGAAATGGGAGGAAAAGGTGTAGGCCGTGCGTGGATAGGCCTTGAGTATGCGTGGCATTCCAGAACCGAGATATTCAACCAGCTCCAAATCCTTGAAAACCCGCATCAGGGCTTTGTTACGTGGATTCGAGTATCCCGCAAAGAAATCTTCCTGTTCCTGCCCGGTATGGATGGCTCCCGCCGATGTAATCTCAAACCGGTCCGAGAAAACCTCGAATTTCGGAACCAGCTCTGAGCTGTAGTCATTGTGGATAATGGCATTGATGACAGCCTCACGGAGGGCAACGGGATTCCAGTATGGACGGCTGATACGTTTTCCAGGAGTGATTTTGTTGACGACTCGGTTTTCCACACCTTCCAGACGGTCGAGAACAGACTTGCAGGTCTTGACCAGACAGCAGAAACCATATTCCTTGCTGTCGAGCAAATCAATGCGGTCGTTTCCGGCATATTTGGCCACTTGGACGGAATTGCCGTTCTGGTCGGCGAGAAGATAGGCCACATAGTTGTAGGCACCTTCCTCGGTCATCAGTTCCAAATTGGCAGCAAATTTGTCGTTCAGGGATAATTTTGCTTCCTGATAGTAGATTTTCAATTGTTCAAAGGCCAGCTCTTGACGTGGAGACTTCATCCTGCCAATGGAGTTGCGTATTCGTCTGGCAAACATGTCCTCAATCATCTTGATGCTCATAGGCTCGGAAGCGCTTCCGACACGGATGAAGCAGCCTTTTTCCGACATGCCATGCTTTTTGAGATAGTAAGGTTTTTCAGAACCGCTTGCCAGAATGATTTTTATCGTGTCTTTCCCGTCCTTGACCTCGTGTATGACATCAAACAGGCCAAGGCAGGAAGGGGATATGTTGTTTTTCAGGCGGTCTTTTATCTGGAGCTGGACTGAATCAACATCCTGTATGCCGTATACATCTCCAGCTTTGCCGTCAATTCCAAGATATATGACTCCACCGTCACGGTAGTTCAGGAATGCGACGGCTTCCTTTTCCAGAGAGTCAGTCAGCTCACGCTTGTATTCTATGCGATTGGATTCAGTCACTCCGAATTTCCTTCTTTATTTTCTCCAGCTCCGCCAGAGCGAATCCATTTGTCAATCTCGCTGCGTTTGAACCTCCGATGACGGCCTACCTTGTGTCCAGGCATCTTCTTTGAGACCATCCATCTGTGGGCCACGCCATGCGCAGCCTCCTAGGCGAAGCATGGTGGGCACTACTGGACTCGAACCAGCGACCTCTACAATGTGAATGTAGCGTTCTAACCAACTGAACTAAGTGCCCATTTTGAAGGGGAGTAATCTAATATGGAAATCAGCGAGTTCAAATCCCCATTCGATTTCATTCATAGCCACGGACTTTCAGAGACTCTCCCAGACATATAAAATATAATTCCATGCTTTCTAGAAATATATGTCCATCAATCTTGTCTGTGCAAGTCTGCATGTCGCGGCGTAGTTCTCCAGTTGAGAACGGAGACGGATGGCTACAGATCGGAAGTATTCATTATCACTGCGGCTATTATCAGGTACGATACCGTGTAGAGCCCTAGGAATATTCCGTCGGTCAGCATCGCTTCCCACATGATGTCCTGGGCCAGGGTATATTTCCAGATCATGATGTAGCGGGTCGGAAGGAAGCGCTGGATGTTCTCCATGAACGGCAGGGCGCCGATTATATAGCTGGTGAAATAAATCCCCATCGGGATAACCACCGCCATGGTCATCTTCTTGAATATTGCCGAGAACATCAGGAACATCGCGACAACGGATATCAGCGCGTAGCCCGCAAAGAAGTACGCCAACATGAGCCGCTGGTACGCGATGCTGCCGTCCATTATGTAGATGCCTGATTCCTTGCCAAGGAATGCCGGGCCGAAGACCAGTATGTCTCCTGTAGGACCGAATATGAAGGCGCCGCTTGCATAGCTTATCACCAGCATCACCGCAAGCAGGACATATGAATAGAACGACAGTGAAATGAACTTTGCCAGTACAATGCTTAATCTCGGGACAGAACGAAGCGAAACGGTGCGCACCTGTCCGTTCTGGAATTCAGAGGCAAACGAACCGGCCGCAAAAATACCGATTATCATCGGCAGCAGGATGTAGATCCCTGGAAGAAGAACCGTAAGAGAAAAAGAAACACCGTTCACGAGATCCTTCAGCATCTGTCCTAAGAACTTATTAGGGACATGAGGGTGATGCGGAGGATGATATACCCTCAGATAGACGCCGACAGCACAGAGCGTGACAAGCAGGACGATCACAATCAGTCCTGCGTATCCCTGCTTCTGCCTGAACAACTTCTTAAGCTCAAAATCTGTCAGAAACAGAATCTGTCTTAGTTTTTCCAGTAATTTCGACAAAGACGTCCTCCAATGTATCCTTATGTCTTGCGATCTTTAAAATGCTTATTCCGGAAGCAACAAGCTTCCTGGCAAGTTCCGGGATCTCGGTCTCATGCCCCTTCAAGATGAAAACTGAGGAGTCATGGTGCTTCCTCTCCTCGATGACCTCGACATCTGCAGTCTTGAGAAATTCAGCGGCCTTTGCGGAGTCAGGAGTCTTGAACTCGATCCTGGACTGCTTCTCGACAAGTTCGGAAACCTTGTCTTCGCAGACCTTCTCCCCCTTGTCGATTATCGTGACATAGTCGCAGACCTGCTCGATCTCGGCGAGGAGGTGGCTTGAGATGAAGACAGTTATGCCGGAATCCCTGCAGAGTCTTTTGATGAGTTGCCTGACCCCCATGATTCCGTGGGGATCGAGTCCGTTCGTCGGCTCGTCCAGGAAGATCAGCCTGTTCTCGGGCAGGAGCGCGTTCGCGATCCCAAGCCTTTGCTTCATTCCATAGGAAAATGCGCCGACTTTCTTTTTCCCTACATCGTCCAGGCCTACAAGCTTGAGTGTTTCCTCTATCTTTTCCTTGCTGATCCAGCCGGAGAGCCTGGTTAGGTTGTAGAGGTTCTCGTAGGCGGTCATGTATTCGAAAAAGGCAGGTGATTCGACAACAGCCCCGACGGTTTTGAGTATCTCGTTCCTCTCAAGAAAAAGATCCTTCCCGAAAATTTCGACCTCGCCATCATTCGGAATGGAAAGGCCGAGGAGGATCTTTATCAGGGTTGTCTTGCCCGCGCCATTGGGACCGAGGAATCCATAGACCACTCCGGCCTTGACATCGAGGTCGATGCCCTTGAGAGCGGCAAAACGCCCGTAGTATTTTTTGACGCCCCTGGCTTTTATCGCAAGCTCACTCAATGAGCACCTCCAGTGATTCCTTGACGCTGCCATCGGAATACATGTAGTTCCTGCCGAACTTACCATGATAGTTGTTGGCGTCGCCCATCATGGGGACGGATATCTGGAGGTTCTGGATGCCGATCTCGGACTTGTCTATCTTCCTTCCGCTCAGCCACGCGTTCCACTCGTAGCTGCTGCCATATTTCTCAAAGAAAGTCATGCCGTCATATTTTTTTTCAATGTCCGCAGGGCACTCGAAGGCCCTCTTCGACTGTACTTCGACCATGTTGTTCACAGCCATCGGATCTTCGGGAACAGTTCCGATGCGCACCGCCATCGGGAGAAAGTCGGCATTGTTTCCGGCATATGCGTTGACGGCGATTCCGAGCTGGCGGAGACTGTTTATGCAGGAGGTCTTCTTCGCCTTGTCCCTCGCCTTTCCGAGCATAGGGAACATAAGCCCGGCGAGAATCGCGATGATCGCAATTACGACCAGAAGCTCAATCAGGGTAAACCTGCTTGAGCGCTTCGCTCTCCGAGCTACGCCTGGCACGGCCAACAGTTCGATAAGCGTGAATTTATTGCCAACTTTCATAAAAATATCCGATTACAAATATACAGCGTTAATAACATGAATTCTCCGGCACATGTTTCCACCCGTTCGTAGTCAAGCCATTATTGGCTGTATCACAGAAAGCAAGAGACATCCACCTGAGGCGGATTAACTACGAACAATTCGCCTTCAAACCTCACAGGGGCTGTACTTAATTAGAATTGTCTCTGTGGCTTAGCGCCTTTGTGCGATAACCTATATACGTAAATAACGGCAAACAAGTTACTTATTACCGGAAAATTTAAAACGTGCCAGGAACTTCTCCCAGTATTTCTCGAGCTGGAAATAGAGGCAGGGCACAAATACGAGAGTCAGGACAGTAGCCACTGAAAGGCCATAGATGACCACCAGCGCCATAAGCCTCCACCACTGGCTGGATTCCTCGCCGGACGTGAATGCAGGAGGGAACCTGTGAAAGTCGATGCTCCACCCAACCGCCATTGGGATAAGGCCAAACACGGTCGTGATCGCGGTCAGCAGCACTGGACGCATGCGGAACTTTCCTGCGGTCACCGTGGCCTCATACAAGGACATTCCCCTCCCCCTCTGGAGAATTATGCAGTCGATCAGGACTATGGCATTGTTCACGACGACGCCAGCGAGGCTGATTATCCCGATGCCCGTCATGATCACGCTGAACTTCATCTCATGGATCAGAAGGCTGGAAAAGACTCCGATGAACGAAAGTAGCACGGATGTCAGGATTATGCCCGGGACGAATAGGGAGTTGAACTGTGCGACCAGGATGATCGCGATGAGGAATATGGCTATCCAGAAGGCCTTGAAGAGGAAATCCGCCGCCTCGTCGCGTTTCTCGTTCTCTCCGCGGAAGAGTATCGTGCAATCCTGCGGCATGGGCATTCCGGACATCCGGGCCTTGACAGCGGAAAGCACTTTATCGACTCCGGCGCCCGGCCTTACGTCTGCGTCGATCGTGATCGTCCTGTTCATGTTGCTCCTGTGTATGGTGCCATATCCGCTGGTGTATTGGAACTGCCCCAGGCTTGCGAGCGCAACCGGGCTTTTACCAGGGATCGGAATCAGCATATTCAGGAGCGTGGACGTATCCGTCCTTTGTGTCTCGGGGAGCCTGATGGTGATGTCAAACTCATCCTCGTCCTCCCGGAACTTGCTCACCTCCATCCCATTTATGGCCGTCCTGATGAAATTGGATATGGTGACAGTGTCAAATCCGAGAAGCGTCGCCCGGTTCCTGTCAACAATGAACTTCAATTCCGGCTTTGCGTTGTCGTAGTTGTCGCGCAGATCCGCGATGCCCGGCACTTCCTCCATCATTTTCACGATCTGGTCCGAGAGCAATGCGATGGTCTGGTAGTTGTCACCCGAAACCTCGATGCTGATCGGCGAGTCGGCCTGCGGCCCCTCCTTCTCCTTCTTCACTATTATTTCAGCTCCGGCGAATCCCGTCCGCTCAGTTTCCAGCATTGCCGCGATCTTCGCGGAATCCTTAATGCCGCCGGGCACCGATATGACAGGCTCAATTTTCTGTCCCTGTCCTGCAACCTCGAGTATGACATCCGCACCTATGGACTCTTTCTTCAGCATGGAGCTTGTCAGGATCCTGATGGATTCACCTGCGTCCTTCATTTCCATCGGCACCTTTATCCGTATTGCTCCGTCTCCGGAATCCCTGGTGATCCTGAAGTCCATGAAACCGTTGAGATCGGACCTTATTGCATCGATCACCCTCGGCGAGGGATATTTCCTCTTTTCCATCTCCTTGAATTCCACTGATACCGTGGCGAGATGCGTACCTGATTCACCGCCCATGAAAAGCCCCCCTGCACTGCCGACAGTGCTGATGTAATACTGGATGTCCTCGAATTTCGCCAGCCTGCCTTCTATCTTCTTGACGAGAGCATTCGTCTTCCTTATCTCGGTCGCCTCAGGATACCTGACGACTATGTCGGCACGGCGCGGATCCACGTCCGGGAAGAACTCCACACCTTTCTGGAACTCCGCATAAAGAAGGAGTGTGAACACAAGAAGAAGGCCGCCCAGTCCGACGATCAGCAATGGATAACGCAGGCAGTCGCGAAGTACATCCTCATATTTGCCTATCAGCCAGTCACCCAGTCTGTCGAGGGACCTTTTCCATCCAGAGAAGATGCTTTTGCCCATGCACTGCTCGCGGGGTTTTATGAACACGGAACATACGGCGGGATTGAAGACTATCGCGACAAGAAGCGAGGCGGACAGCGTGACACTTACACCCAATGGAATGTAAAACATGAACTCACCGGTGGTGTCCGGCCAGAACATCAGAGGGAGAAATGCGGCCAGTGTCGTGAGCGTCGAAGTGATGACAGGCCACGCAACCTCGTCGGAACCTATCCGGCTGGCCTGCATTGCGTCCATGCCGTTGCATCTGTTCCTGTAGATGTTCTCTACGATCACTATCGCATTGTCGACAAGCATTCCGGAGGCCAGGATAAGACTGAAGAGGAGCACCATGTTGAGGGTCCTGCCCATCGCATAAAACACGATGAAGCCTATCAGCATGGAGAGCGGAATGGCGGCCGCCACGAAGATGCTGTTCCGCAATCCCATCGTCAGTGGCAGTATCAGTATGATGAGAAGGAGCCCACTCAGGATATTGTTCTCCAGCTCGTAGATCATGCTGTGCGTGTCCTTGGAGAGATCCGAGGTGATCGTATATTTTATCCCTCCCGGAAACTTCGTGCTCCACTCCTCAAGTATTTTTTTCACTTCGCTGGTGACCTTGATTATGTTGGCTCCGGAGCGCTTCTGGATCATCAGGCTCACGCAATTTCCGCCGTTGATCCTGGATATGCTGGACAGATCCTTGTATATGTCGCTTATCCTGGCGAGATCGGTCAGATATATAGGCTTTCCGTCGCGCACGGTGACTATCAGCCCGTTTATGTCCTCCGGCTTGATGAACTCCCCCGGCACACGTACCTGGAACTTGCCCCCGTCCATCTCTATATTACCGCCTGTGACATTCGAATTCTCCCTCCGGATCAGTTCGATGAGCTCCCTGGCCGGTATCCTGTATGCGTTCAGCCTCTCAATATCGACCTCGATACGTATCTCACGCTCCCTGTCTCCAAATATTTTGGCCTCAAGGACTCCTGGAACAGACTCGACTTGATCCTGAATGTCCTCGACGGTCTTCTTGAGCAGCGGCAGACTTTCATTTCCTGAGAACGCGATGCCCATTATCGGTATGTCGGTGCTGAGATTCACCTCGCTGACAACTGGATCGGACTCAAGATCCTCCGGCAGATCTCCCTTGGCAAGATCCACCTTGTCCTTGACCTTCTGCACCGCGCTGTCGATCTCCTCGTTCGGATAGAACTCTATTGTGATGCTGCTGAAGCCCTCGACGGAGGTCGACTTTATCTCCTTGACGTTGTCCAGGCCCTTGAGTTTCTTTTCGAGCTTGATCGTTATGAGATTTTCGATCTCCTCAGGAGAGACGCCCTCATAGCTGGTGCTGATGAAGACATACGGCACCGTAATGTCCGGAAAGGCCTCCCGCGGCAGAGTCGTATAGCAGTAGATTCCAGTCACCACTGAAAAAAACAGGGCCGTGAACACGCAGACCCTCTTTTGTATGGAATAATCACTTAACAGCATCGCCTGCCCCCGCCGGACTGTTCAATATCCGAAGCTGTTCGTTCTCCCTTATCAGATGCTGGCCCTCGCAGACTATCCTGTCTCCCGCAGAAAGCCCGGCGGAAACAACTGCGCTGAACCCCGTGACGAAGTCTATCTTGATCTCCTTGAGGGAAGCCTTGTCGTCCTTGCCGGCCACATATACGTAGTAGGAGCCATACTTCGGAATGATAGCCTTGAGCGGCACCATCAGCGCATCCTCGATCACCCTCCTGATTATCTTGACCTTCACTATCATGCCCGGACGGAAATACATGTCGGTGTTGTCCACCTCCAACTCGGCTTTGAATGTCAGCGACGCGTTTTCCGCTGCGGTTGCGAGAAAGACGACCTTGGCCTTACGCACCTTGCCGTCGTCCGCAATGAAATCCATCTCTAGTCCGGGTTTTACCGCCCTGACCGCCTTTTCCGGCACGCCGATCACAAGTTTCACCTTGTCTACGTCATATATCGCGGCAATCTGTTTTCCCGGTACAACGCATTCACCCACATCAGCCGAAAGATCGTCCAAGTATCCTCCGATGGGACTGCGGATCTCGCAGTCCTCAAGTTCGGACTTGGCGATTATCAGCTCCGATTCAGCCAGCGCCCTTGCGCTCTTCGCGACATCGAGATCCTTTTCTGAAAGGCTCTTCGCCTCGAAAAGCTTCTGAGTCCTCTTCATATCCGCCTCGGCCTTCAGGATGTCGGCCTCGGCCTTCATCTTCTTGGCGGCATACGTCCTGTCATCTATCTTCAGCAGCAGCCTCCCTTTTTCAACCTTGTCGCCCTCCTTCGCGCCGTGTTCGACAACCATCCCCGCGACCTCTGCGGATATCTCAACGGAGTTCCAGGCTTCGATCCTCGCGGGTATCTCTACAACGTCCTGCACCCTTGCAGGCCTGACCTCAAAGACTTCAACCGAAAGATTCCTGCCCTCACCGCCTACAGGCTTGCCTTTCCTGCTCCCAAACCCCATATGTATTATCAGTGCTATTATCATGATCTGCAGCAGCAGGAAAAGTATCGCCAATGCCTTGAACAGCTTCGACGTCCTGACAGGTGTTGTCACATCTTGTTCATTCATTATAATTATTCCTTGATATTAGGCATACATCCAGTCCACGGTCTTCGTCATTTCCCAAACTGCGTCTGGATGCTTTCCCTTATTATACGCTTTAGCTCCGTCAAATCCTTTTCCGTGAATTCCTTCCTCCCGAGCCTCCTAAGAACAGTCTCCCTGATAGCGAAGAACACAGCGACCTGTCCAAGCACCGAATGGGCCCTGATGATCGCCTCGTCGGATTCCGCGGGAATCCCTGCGAGCCTCGCAACAAGTTCGGTGCATGTCGAATGCTCGTACTTGGACATCCTGTCATAGAATATGGAAAACGCTCCGCTCGGCCTGATCTGTTCGCGCAGTATGAAAAGATCGACAATCCGGACGTCGCCGGACAACCCCAGATCCACATATAGGGAAAGTATCTCGACGAGAAGATCACAGAGCTTCCTGCGGGAAAGATTCTTGTCGGCCAGCTCCCGGTTCACATGGTCGAGAAGTGGTTTTACCGCCTCCTGGGCATACTGGACGATCCTCCCTGCGACGGCGTTGTAGAGCTCCTTCTTGCTTCCGAAGTAATATGGTATGGCGGCAAGATTGACTCCAGCCCTGGACGCAATCATCCTGGTCGTCGCACCATCAAATCCGTACTCGCCGAAGACTTCCATCCCTGCAGAAATCAGCTTGTCTCGCGTGGCGACATCCCTGCCTTTCCTTCCGCCCATGACCATTCCCCTTTTCTTAATAAATCCAATCGTCAGGCACGCGCACAAGATATTTCATACACTTGTATAAGTCAAGCGTATGAAACAAGATTTCCTGCCGGGGATTTTACTGCATGAGTTCACGGGGGTGGTGGAGAGTATAAGTTATTCCACGCGGGACATCCTTCTTATTTCCTTGTATCGGAAACAGCTTAGGAGATGGTCGTTGACCATTCCGACCGCCTGCATGTAAGCGTAGCAGATGGTGGAGCCGACAAAGTTGAAGCCACGCCTCTTCAGGTCCTTGCTCATCATGTCGGACTCCCTGCTTGTCGCCTTGATATCGGAAAGGCTTCTTAATGAATTCTGTATTGGCTTATAATCGACATAGCGCCACATGAACTTGTCAAAGGAACCGAACTCCTCCCTTATCTCCAGATATCCTCGCGCATTTTTGATGGCAGCTTCGATCTTGAGCCGGTTGCGAACAATTCCGGGATCAGCAAGCAGACGATTGATATCGGATTTGGAATACTTGGCGATCTTTTCAGCGTCAAACCCTTCGAACGCCCTGCGGTAGCCGTCGCGTTTCTTCAGGATGGTCAACCAGCTTAGTCCTGCCTGCGCTCCATCGAGTATCAATTTCTCAAACAAAGCTTTATCGTCATGTACCGGCACACCCCATTCCTTGTCGTGGTATTCGACGTATATCTTCTCCCCCTCGCACCATGGACATCTAGTTTTCATGAAATTAATCCTTCTCTCCGATTGCGGAGCAATCCTTGGAGTGCTGAAGCTCGCTTCAGCCTTTATTAGAGGAGCTTGCTCCGCGTGTTCCTGACAAGCAAGCTTGTCAGAAGAAAAGCGGCACCAAGGTACCGCACTCCATGTGATTCGCGTCACTTCTTCTTCCTGAAGTACTCGGCGACGGAATCGATTATCTGGTTGAGGTTGTAGGCGGGCTTCCATCCTGTCGTTCTGTCTATCTTTGAAATGTCCGGGAGGCGCCTCATCATATCTTCAAAACCGGACTCATACGCCTTCTCATAGGGGATATGCACGATCCTGGATTTGCTTTTCAGTCTTTTCACGACTCTTTCAGCCAGGGCGTTAATTGAAATCTCCTCGGTGTTCCCGATATTGAAGACTTTCCCTACCGCCTTGCTGCTTCCAGCAAGCCCGCAGATGCCTCTGACCGTATCATTGACATGGCAGAAGCATCTTGACTGTTCGCCGTCACCATAGACCTGGAGCGATTCGTTCTTCAGCGCCTTTGAGACGAAGCGCGGAAGCACCATCCCATATCGGCCGGTCTGGCGGGGACCGACTGTATTGAAAAGCCTTACAATGATTATCGGCATTTTCTTGGCCCTGAAATAAGCCATCCCGAAGAATTCGTCAAGCAGCTTGCTGCAGGCGTACGACCATCGGCAATTGGTCGAAGGTCCGATAAGAAGATCGTCGTCCTCGTTGAATTTTTCCTTTTCAGACTTCCCGTAAACTTCGCTGGTGGAGGCGATGAGCACCTTCGTGTGGCTCCTCTCAGCGCCACGAAGAACTCTTTCCGTGCCATGGACGTTGGTAACTATGGTCCTCACCGGATCATGGACGACAAGTTCGACACCGACGGCGGCCGCCAGATGGAAGACCATGTCGGATTTCGTGATCAGGTATTCGAGCTCGGGAAGATTAAGGATATCTCCCTCGACGACATCAAGCCGGGGATTCGTCCTGACTGCCGCAAGATTTTCCGGCGAACCTGTGGAATAATCGTCGATGACCGTCACCGAATGTCCGTCCTTAAGAAGTGATTCGGCAAGATGGCTTCCGATAAATCCTGCACCGCCCGTAATGAGGTATTTCATAGGTAGCTCCGTTTAGAGATTCGATACTTGATACTTGACGCTTGAAACTTGTTTTAGGTTTTAGGTGTTAGGTCTTAAGCTTGGTTCTTTCAATTTCCGCACTCTCGAACTTTAGAACTCCCGAACTTCCCCTACGCTCCTCCGATTTCCGCCTTCATAAGCGCATCCCTCTGCCGCTTCTCCTTTATCCGCATGAATACTTCGATGATCGGTCCGGTCAGGATGTAGTAATTGATAAGGACGACGGCCGCAAACTCCCTCCATATTATCAGGGCGGCAATGAATATAATCAGCATAACCAGCCTTATCCTGTTCCTTCGGACCGATTGGATCCATTTGCCGATATGCGTATAGCGCACGGTGCTGACCATCATGAGGCCGAGGAATCCGGCGTAGAAGGGTAGGATCGAAAGGATCTGCTTGAGTTCGCCTTCCTTCATGCAGTAGTATATGACGAGGCTGCAGATTCCGGCGGCGGCGCCAGGCGATGGAAGCCCGCTGAATCCTTCATGCTTGTATTTCTTCTTTTCGGGGAACATCGCATATATGTTGTAGGTCGCGAGCCTCAATGCGGCACATCCGATATAGACCCCGCAGAGCCCCCAGACCACATAATAGTCTATAGGCTTGAGATTGTCCCTGAGGTGATGCGCCATGACCGCGACGATCACCGCCGGAGCAACTCCGAAGGTCACCATGTCCGCCAGCGAATCCATCTGCATACCGTGCATGCTGGCGGCATTGAAGATCCTGGCCGCGAAACCGTCGAGGGCGTCAAAGACCATCGCAGCAAGAATTATATATGCGCAAGTCCGCAGCACTGGTTCCGGATACAATATCCCTTCATATACGTGGAGAGTGTACAGTATCGCCGCAAATCCGCAGAGTGAATTGCAGATCGTCAGGAATGTCGGGACAAACTTGAGCCATCTGTTATGGGCTATGAGATCCTTGAAGTTCCTTCTCATCGTTATTCTGTCCTGTCCTTGATTTCTGTTATAACAGTTTCACCTGCCAGAACACGGTCCCCGACATTCACCTTCAGTTCAAAGTCCGGGCCGGCAGGAAAAAAGAGCTCAGTCCTCGAACCGAACTTTATCATCCCGTACTGCCCGCCTTTATCGATGGTCTCGCCGGGTTCGACCGGACAGACAATCCTCTTTGCGATCGCCCCGGAGATCTGGCGCACCAGCACCGTAAACCTCCTGCCTGCGGCTTCGGCATCGCATATGATCGTCATAGCCTCGTTCTCAGTGGAAGCAAGGGTGTCGCGGGCATCATGGAACTTTCCCTTCCTGTAGATCTTCTCCTTGACCGTCATCCTGCATGGCGCCCTGTTGAGATGCACGTCTAAAACCGAGAGGAAGATGCCCACCCTTATGGCATTCTTACCTTCGAAATACTTGTTCTCATCGCTGTTGGAGATTATCTCAATGTCCTTGACGTACCCGTCAGCGGGAGAGATGAGGATGTTCCCTGCTTCGGGAATTTTCCTGGCCGGATCCCGGAAAAAGGCCGCCAGCGAGAACCATCCGAGGACACAAATTATCGAACAGGTAACGCCTACTGCAAAGTCCATCCTGGCTGCAATAAGGATTGAGCCGGCGAGAAGAACAACGAAAATCATTCCTCCGCCAAGCCACTCACGTATTCCGTAGTGCGTAAGCTTCATTATTTCAGGGCGTCCCTGACGGCGTTGACAAGTACCTGTTTGCCCTGGACTCCGACAAACTGCTGGACAGTCTTGCCGTCCTTGAGTATGAATATGGCTGGTATGCTCCTGACAGCGAACCTCATGGCCACCGCCTGGGCCTCATCGACATCGACTTTTGCGATCACCGCATCTTCGCCGATCTCCTTTGCCACGTCATCGAGAACCGGACCAAGCATCCTGCAGGGGCCGCACCATTCCGCCCAGAAATCTACAAGGACCACGCCTTTGGCGGTTTCGGCGTCGAAATTATCGGAATTGAGATGTTTTACTGCACCCATATCATTTCTCTCCTTAAGTAATATTAATGATTCAGAATTGGAATATAATGAAATGGACATACTATTTCAAGTTCATTAGGAAGACTGGACTGCTTTTTAAAAATTTTACCTTTGATCCACTTGAAATGTCTTGCCACCGCAATCATGCCTTCCGTCTTCACAAAACCTGCGTCGTGACAAGGGGGTGAGGCAGGAAACGAATTAGAAAAGAACAGCTCTTGCGAGCTTAACTACGAACCTATTCCAAATGCCTTGAATTGAATCCGTTGGTAGTCAACGTCGCAAGACGTGTTCTTAATTAGTTTGCCTGTAGTTTAAATATTGGAGCTTGGAATTTACTATGACTCCGCACTGATATTGATTTTTCAGCCCTCTTGAACTACAGTATCTGCCGCAACTCATTCAAAACTTCGTATCAGGAGGGATTTACCATTAAATCAATCATTTCAAATAGTATCGACAAGAACGCCGCTTTGCTGAAAAAGCTTTCACTCGACATCCATGCGAATCCTGAACAGGGCATGGAGGAAGTCAAAGCCTGCAAGTGGCAGGTCGATATGCTCACAAAGATGGGCTTTGACGTCCAGTCGCCTTTCGCACAGCTTCCAACTGCGTATCTCGCAAAAGCCGGTAAAGGCAAGCCCGCCTTCTGCTTCCTCGCGGAATACGACGCCCTCCCCCAGCTCGGACATGCCTGCGGACACAATCTCATCTGCGCAGCCTCCATCGGCGCCGCAAAAGCTCTTGCCGACACGATCCAGAAAGAAAAGATTCCCGGCTCAGTCATCATCATGGGAACTCCCGCAGAAGAAGGCAAAGGCGGCAAGGTCCATCTTGTAAGAAGAAAGGCGTTCACCGGAATCGACGCTGCAATAATGGCGCATCCCTCCTCGCGCACGCTCATCTGGCGCGGATTTCTTTCGGTCATAAGATTGGATGTTTCATACAAGGGCAGATCCTCGCACGCCTCCACCGCCCCTGAAAAAGGCAGGAACGCCCTCGATGCAGTGATGCTTTTCTTCCAGGGAATAAACGCCTGGCGTCAGCACCTGCCGGAGACCAGCAGGATCCACGGCATTGTCACATCCGGAGGAGCCGCTCCGAACATAGTTCCGGACCACGCCGCCTGCAGTTTCTATCTCAGGGCGGAAAATGACACGATACTTGAGGAAATGGAAAAACGGTTCAGGGACATTGCCCAGGGCGCCGCCCTCATGGCCGGCACTCCATGCGAAGTCAAGTATGGCGAGGAAGGCTACAAGGCCGGAAAAGTCAACAAACCGCTCAACGAGGAATATTTCAAGATCGCAAAGGAACTCGGAATGGAACCTGGAACTTCTGAAAAGAGCGGAAGGGCGTCAAGCGACTTCGGCGACGTCTCCCAAATCATTCCCGGCACCCACGTATATTTCGGCATCTCACCGAAGGAGAGCATCCCTCTCCATTCTGCGAAGTTCGCAGAGGCCGCAAAAAGCCAGATAGCACTGAATTCAATGCTGAACGCCGCAAAGGCAATCGCCCAGGTCGGCTACCGTTTCCTGACAGACTTCAAGTTCAGGGACGAAGTGAAAGCTGATTTCAAGAAGTAGGGACGGGCTTTCCGTGTCCGGCATAGCCCCTGGGCGAAGTCGGAAGCCTGTCCCAGCATTATTAATATTATTAAAAATGTCGGGCTAAAGCCCAACATACTCGTAAGGCTTGTAACTCGAAACTGGATACTTGATACTGGAAACTCGAAATATATTGTTGGAGTACAAGCTTGCGTATTAATTTGCCCGAAGAATGTGGAACAGGCGTCCTTCGACAGGCTCAGGACAGGGCTCGCCTGTGATCCGTGGGATTTACAGACTTGAAGGAGACAAGCTGGTGATTTGCACGGCGGCAGCTGGCGACGAGAAACCAACTGAGTTCAAAACATCCGCAGACACAGGAACTGTCCTGACCGAACTGAAGCGAAAAATTGAAGGAACCCAGCCCAAAGATAAATAGAACCATCCCCCAGACGGCTCTTTTCAGTCACTCCTTAGATATTATTCCTTATTTACACCTAAATCTGCGACGCCCTTTAGGGTGGCGACGGATTTAGGTTCTTTTATTCAATTAAGAATTGAAAAATTTAACAATACCTTATAAATTGCGAGTCTCTAAAAATCACATACTGGAGAACATGACAATGACGGTCTCTGAAATAGTTGACAGGCGCGGAAACAACAGGGAGAACCTGCTGCAGATCCTGCACGACATCCAGGATTCGTCCGGAGACAATTCGATCCACAGGGATGCAATCGAGGAACTTGCAAAGATAATGGACATCACCGTGGCCGACATCACCGGGACTCTTTCCTTCTATACAATGTTCAGCACAAAGCCGCGCGGCAGGCATATCATCCGTCTCTGCGAAAGCCCGCCATGCTACATAATGGGTTCGGAGAACATCCTCGACGCCCTCCAGAAAAAACTCGGGGTCAAACTCGGCGAAACAACTCCGGACAAGAAATTCACCCTTGAACCTTCAAGCTGCCTCGGCACCTGCGGTGTCGCGCCAGCCATGATGATCGACGATGAAGTCTACGGGAACCTCAACGCTAAGAAAGTCTCTGAAATAATCGATTCCATCAGCAAATCGGGGGGCAATTAAAATGGCGAAACCAAGAACATATGTGCTCGTTCCGATTGACACCAATACCGTCACCGCCGGAGCACGCGAAGTCAAGAACGCTATTTCCGCGGAAATAGGCAAGCGCGGACTCAGCGATGAAATCACCGTCGTCGAGACCGCCGCATTCGGCCCGACAGACGCCGGAGTCCTCGTGGCCGTCCAGCCTGACAACGTCGTATATGCCAACATAACAGTTGCGAATGTCGCAGAAATCGTCGAAGAACATTTTGTAAAAGGCCGCCAGTGCAAGAAATTCATCCTTGCCGGTGAAAAGCCGGTACTCCCAAAGGCTGGCGAAACCGACTCGAGAAAACTTCAGGAACTCGGAAGGATAGTTCTCGACAACTGCGGCGTCATCGATCCGGAGAATATCAAGGAGTATATCGCCAGGGACGGATATTTCGCACTTGGCAAGACTGTCACAGAATTGAAGCCTGAGGAAGTAATCAAGGTCATGAAGGATTCCGGACTCAGAGGCCGTGGTGGAGCAGGATTCCCTACCGGACTCAAATGGAGTTTCTGCGCGCCTGTGAAGTCCAAGGAGAAATATGTGATATGCAACGCCGATGAAGGCGAGCCCGGGACATTCAAGGACCGTCTCATCATGGAAGGTGATCCCCACAAGGTGATTGAAGGCATGACCATCTGCGGTTATGCGATCGGCGGAAACAAGGGATTCATCTACATCCGCGGCGAATACAAGCTTTCCATCCAGCGCCTGCAGAAGGCGATAAGCGACGCCAGGGAATACGGATTCCTCGGCAAGAAGATATTTGGGAGCACGTTCAGCTTCGACATTGAGATAAAGATCGGCGCCGGAGCCTATGTATGCGGCGAAGAGACGGCCCTCATTGAATCAATGGAAGGCAAGCGCGGGCTCCCCCGCCTCAAGCCTCCGTTCCCGGCGCAGTGCGGATTCCGCGGCAAACCGACGAACGTGAATAATGTAGAGACACTCGCCAACGTTCCTCCGATCATCAGGAACGGGGCCGACTGGTTCAAGAAATTCGGAACCGCTGGAACTCCAGGAACAAAGGTCTATACCGTCCTCGGACACATCAACCGTCCTGGACTCATCGAGGTTCCGACTGGTGTCACGCTCCGTGAAGTCATCTACGGTTACGGCGGCGGAATGAAGAGCGGAAAATTCCATTTCGCCCAGCTCGGCGGGACTGCCGGCGACATCCTCGGCGAAGAGATGCTCGACGTGCCTCTCGACTACGACGCGATGCAGAAGAACGGACACGTACTCGGTTCGGGCGCGATCCTCATCGTGAATGATTCCGTGGACATAAAGGATTTCCTGTATTCGTGCATGAAGTTCTTCGTGCATGAATCCTGCGGAAACTGCAATCCCTGCAGGAACGGACTGAAGATAATCAAGGACATCACGCAGCGGCTCAAGGAAAAGAAGGGCTACGAGGACGACATCGACGGCATGGAGGAGATTTCAATGATCCTCAAGTCATCGGCGTTCTGTCCGCTCGGCCAGTCCCCTGCCGAACCGATAATGTCGGCACTGCGGTATTTCAAGGAAGAGATCAAACAGGGAATTGACAGCAAGGCAGTGAAGCCGACGATAAGGCACACCCAGCGCGACCTGATTACGCTGGCGCCGGTGTGAGTGAAGAATGGATGGATGGATGAATGGATGGGTGGAGGGTTGGGATAAGGAGAAAATATTTATGAATCTATCAAAAGATGAAGAAAAGTGGTTGGCAGAGATTAAGCCTATGTCATCGGCAAAAAGGATAACCTTGCTTGTCTTAGGCATATTAGCAATATTACTGCAACTATATTATTTAAGTAAGCATGGCTATATTTATGAATTGCCGAATGGCAAAGGACTTCTTACCGAAGATTTTATTTCACTTATAGCTATCCTGTTCCTCTTCTCTCTCTGCTATACACTTATATTCAAATCACCAAGAGATAAATTAATTATTGCCTTAGCAAATAAAATTAAGGATTTGCCAGAAACAAATCCCAACAAGCCAGCTTCAGGTAATTCCGCTCCGCGTGATTCCTGATCGCTATCGATGGGTAAAACAAATGGAATTTGAGCAAAGAAAAAATATAAATAGAGGATATAGGAAGCTGAGAGTCTGGATTGATGCAATAGAATATTATGTCCAGACATGTAAAATTTTCGGAAAATTCCCTTTTGAACTGAAACGGGTCTCTTCCCAGGCAATTGCTTCCAGCGACTCGATTCACAGAAATATTGCCGAGGGATATTGCAGACGCTCAATTAAAGAATATTTGAATTTTCTGAATATAGCCAAAGGCTCAATGGGAGAATCAGTTTCCGGACTACATGCATATCATGCGGCCGGTCAGCTGACAACTGAGGAATTCAATGAAATAGATGGACTGGCATATAAACTTGAGAATGGTTTGTTAAACTTGATTGAATCACTAGAAAAGAAAAGTTATGAAGGAGATTGGAATGACCGCTTGATGATAAGGGAAAGCAATTCATCCTATTCGGATTAGTTCTTTACCCATTCATCCAGACATCCAACCATCCATTCATCCAATACAAAAAACAAGGAGTTTTAAATGATAAATCTGACAGTGAACACCGTTCCGGTGTCGGTGGATGAAGGGACTACGGTCCTTGATGCAGCAGCAAAAGCCGGAATCAAGATTCCAACACTTTGCCATCTCGACGGAGTTTCAAGCCCCGGTTCCTGCCGCGTATGCCTTGTGGAAATCAAAGGCGCAAGGACTCTCCAGCCTTCATGCGTGACAAAAGTCGCCGAAGGAATGGTCGTAAGTACGAACACCAAGCTTGCACGCGACGCAAGGAGGCTTTCCGTCGAACTCATGCTTGCAAACCATCCATGGGACTGCAATGCATGCAAGAGGAACAATGACTGCGAACTTCAGACCCTCTCCAAGAGCATGGGCATATCCGAAGTCCGTTTCCCCTATGAAAAAGAGGAACTGCCTATCGACAATTCCACACCTGCCCTTGTACGCGACATGAACAAATGCGTTCTCTGCCGTCGATGCATTGGCGTCTGCCAGGATATACAGGGTGTAGGCTCCCTCGCCCCGAGGCTCCGCGGATTCGACACCGTCATCGGCGCAGGTTCCGGAGAAAACCTCTGTGACGCGATCTGCGTTCAGTGCGGACAGTGTTCCGCCGTATGTCCGGTCGGCGCAATCTTCGAGAAGGATGCAATCAAGGATGTTTGGAAGGAACTTGACAATCCCGACAAGTACGTGGTTGTCCAGACGGCTCCGGCCATCCGCGCCGCCCTCGGCGAATGTTTCGGCCTGAAGCCGGGAACTCTTGTGACCGGAAAAATGGTCACCGCGCTTAGACGTCTTGGCTTCAAGAAGGTCTTCGACACCAACTTCACCGCCGACCTTACGATCATGGAAGAGGGCTCCGAGCTTCTTACGCGTCTCAAGACTGCTCTTGTAGAAAAGGGCAACGTCTCCCTGCCGATGTTCACGAGCTGTTCTCCGGGATGGATTAACTACATGGAATATTTCCATCCGAACCTTCTGCCGAACCTTTCGACCTGCAAATCACCGCAGCAGATGTTCGGAGCCCTTGCCAAGACCTATTTCGCCCAGAAGGAAAAGATTGATCCTTCCAAGATAGTTGTTGTTTCAATCATGCCTTGCACGGCGAAGAAGTTCGAGTGCGACCGCGAGGAGATGAATTCATCCGGCTTCAAGGATGTCGACTATGTCCTCACGACACGCGAACTCGGACGTATGATCACCGAGGCGGGAATCGACTTCGTAAATCTCGAGAATGGCGAGCAGGATGCTCCCATGGGCCTCTCGACCGGGGCTGCGGACATATTCGCCAACACCGGAGGCGTCATGGAAGCTGCGCTCAGGACAGTCTATGAAGTTGTCACTGGACGGGAAATACCGATGAACAAGCTTCATGTGAAGCCTGTCCAGGGACTGAAAGGACTGAAGGAGGCTTCTGTGACATTGACTGACTGCAAGCCCGACTGGAAGTTCCTTGAAGGCGTAACTGCGAAAGTCGCAGTTGCACACGGTCTTTCAAATGCAAAAGAAGCATGTGATCTTGTCGCGGCCGGCAACAAGCACGGCTGGCATTTCATCGAAGTCATGTGCTGCCCCGGCGGATGTATCGGCGGTGGCGGACAGCCCCGGCTTACGACCAATGAAGTCCGCAAGGCCAGGATGAAGGCCATCTACAAGGAAGACGAAGGCCGTCCGATGCGCAAGTCGCACGACAATCCTGCGATCACGCAGATCTACAAGGAGTTTTTGGAAAAGCCGCTCGGTCACAAGTCCCATGAGCTCCTGCATACTCATTATCACTCGAAGGCGAAGTAAGGCGGGCTTTCCAGCCCGTCAGTAGTAAGGCGGGCTTTCCAGCCCGTCAGTAGTAAGGCGGGCTTTCCAGCCCGTCTATTTTTATAACTATAAAAAAAAGTGAACGGTCTGGAAAGACCGTCCTACTCAAATGGAATATCCAGAGACTATTTCCTTCTATAGGCGCAAGCTTCCACATTGGACAGTCAGGGGACGTTCCTTTTTCCTTACAATTCGGCTAAAGAATTCAATTCCCAGGCAAGAGCTTGAAGAGCTGAAGAACAAAACCCTGAAATTAAAGGAGGAATCAAATAAGCCTGGAGCAAGCAATAATTTTTTGGAAACTTATATTTGCCATCTTGACTCGATACTTGACAACTCAAAGGATAATTTGTTCTTACAGGATCCCAAAGTCGCGAAACTAATCATTGACTCTCTTCTCTGGATAGAAACGAATTACACCTGGAAAATCTTGTCTGCTGTTGTTATGCCAAACCACTTGCATATACTGACCGCTGGAGAACAAGCCACCAAATCCTTCAATAAGGTCTTCAGCATTTTCAAAGGTTACACCGCGAGGGAGGCTAACATAATTCTGTCGAGAAAAGGTGCATTCTGGGCCCCTGAAACATTCGACCATTGGTGCAGAACTCCATTTGAAGAAGAGAGGATTAAGAAGTATATAATTGATAATCCTGTAAAAGCCAGACTCGCGGGAAAATCTTCAGATTGGCCATGGATGATTATAAAGTAAGGCGGGCTTTCCAGCCTGTTATTGTATTTCTTTAAATTAAACTACAAGAATAAACGGGCTAGAAAGCCCGTCTTACTAAAGAGGAGAAACGGGCTGGAAAGCCCGCCTTACTATGGAAAATAAATTATCAAAACACGGCGTTGACTTCATAGACGACGCAAAGCTTGACAAGCTTGCCAGGAGCATAAAGGAAGACAAGGTCCGAGTCCGCGAGATCATCGCCAAGAGCATGGAGAAGAAGCCTCTCGAGGTTGAAGAGACTGCTGTCCTGCTTTCTGCCGAATCTCCTGATCTCGTCGAGGAGATCTTCAATGCCGCACGCCAGCTGAAGAAGGACGTCTACGGCAACCGCATCGTCATCTTCGCGCCTCTCTACATCGGCAACTACTGCGTGAACGACTGCGTATACTGCGCATTCCGCAACAGCCTCAGGACCACTGTCAGGAAAACCCTCAACAAGGATGAACTCGTCGCCCAGATCGAGGCGCTTGAGGGCAAAGGCCATAAACGACTGATTCTTGTCTTCGGGGAACATCCGAACTACACTCCGGACTTCATCGCGGACACTGTCAGGACCGTCTATTCGATCAAGAAGGACCATGGAGAGATCCGCCGGGTAAACATAAATGCTGCACCAATGGACCATGAAGGCTACAGGAAGGTCAAGGATTCAGGTATAGGAACCTACCAGATTTTTCAGGAGACATACCATCACGAGACTTATGCGAAGATGCATCCGCCTCAGACACATAAGGGCGATTATCTCTGGCGTCTTGACGGACTCAGCCGCGCATTCGAATCCGGATGCGACGACATGGGAATCGGCGCGCTCTTCGGTCTTTACGACTGGAAATTCGAGGTGCTTGGTCTCGTCACACATTCACATCATCTCCAGAAGACCTATGGAGTCGGTCCTCATACTATAAGTTTCCCGCGTGTACGTCCTGCACACGGAGTCGCGCTTGACGAAAAATATTTTGTCAGCGACCATGATTTCAAACGCCTTGTCGCAATCCTCCGGCTTTCCGTCCCTTACACCGGAATGATTCTTACAGCACGGGAAACTATGGAAATCAGACGTGAAGTCATGGCATTCGGCGTTTCGCAGATTGATGCAGGGACAAGGATAGAACTTGCAGGATACACAAAGAAGGACGAGAAGCAGGAGCTCAACAAGGAGCAGTTCCAGATAGGCGACGTAAGGCCGATGGAGGAGATCCTCCGGGATCTCATGGACAACGGATATGTGCCCAGCTTCTGCACGTCGTGCTACCGCTCGGGAAGGACCGGACAGATCTTCATGGAATACGCGATCCCGGGATTCATTGAGAAATTCTGCACACCGAACGCACTTCTTACACTCGAAGAATATCTTGTGGACTATGCGGGTCCTGAAACCAAGAAGGTCGGCGAAAAGCTGATCACCAAGGAACTGCAGAAGATAAAGGACAGCCCGCAGAAGAAAAAACTCCTGGAACGCCTCGGCAAGATCAAGGATTCCAACGAACGAGATCTCTTTTTTTAAACCCTCAACTTATGCGCTTAATTCCCTGGCATCTTGTGAAACTGGTGAATTCCTGGAATATACCAGTGACTCCCTGATCTTCGAAAATCTTTTCCCCATTGACCATGACCAACGTGGCAGCAGCACCACGGTCACAGGGGCGAGATATGAAAGGCAGCGCGTCAACTCCTTCTGAAGAAAATCATTGTTCAGCTCGTCCTCGAAAATATTCTTCCTCAGCTCAAGAGCAAGGACATAGCATGGTCTGTCCGCGAGATGACTTACCTGTTTCCTCACAAGATATGCCCTGGTGATACGTCTTAGATGACTTATCACGTCGCATATTTTAGTGACCTTCTCCGGAGGCAGGTCATGCGGGATAAACGAATCGCGTCTCGACAGTTTCTGTCTTTCAGCATCGGCCTTTTTCGCCTCATCGCAGAAGGCCTTCACCTTTTCCCTATAGGGAGCAAGATCATCGTCCCTGCCGTTTTTCAACAGATATCCCTGTATTTCCTCGAATGAGCACAGGGCATAGTCTGAATGCATCTGCATGGCCTTACCGAGTTCATCGATGCCTGAGTCATCATCCCTGGACAGGAGTTCGACTCCGAGGAAATAATGAGCTTCCGCGCTTTCCGGATGCAGTTCGAGCTGTTTCCTTGCGAGAGCGAGCCTGGAGTCTGGAGATCCTGAAACAGTGAGACGGCATTTGAACAGTTCGGTGTCTTCAAATTTTGAAAGAGTCTCCTTTTCCATTTTCCTCAGCAGTTCGGCAATCCTCTTCTTTGCGGCTTCGGCAGCCCCATGGCGCTGCCTCCAGTATCCGATTATTGAAGCTTTCCAGTTTTTGCTGAATATCGAGGTATAGTGTGAATTGCGCTTCTCAAGATAGAATTCGGCAGCAGACTCCAAAGGAAGGGATCTCATGAAACCTGCGACAAGATTTCTACGGACTTCCGGGTTCTTCATGTCCTGTCCTATGGCGGCAAGCCGGTCGCCCAGGCAGGGGTGAGAATCATTGATCCCTGTCCTTGCCTTCAGCAGATGCCCCAGCAGAACCTCAGTGCCCTGAAATTTGCTTTCTGATTTATGGAATGAATTCAGCATCATGAATACATCCTTTGGCGGAATCTCCTCATCCACCACCCTGTCATAGATGGCAGGCCAGAAGTCATGCGCAGAGACCTTTGTCTTTAGTTCGATGTCGATCAGGCACGAGGCCATCTTTTCATTGCCTGCCATTCTTGCGGCTCTCGAGTCCGCCTCCAGTTCCCATGAGCGTCCCAGCACATATGTGTAAGCGGCACAGAACGGGACATACCACCGCATGAGGATGTGCCAGAAGAGGTCTAATCGCCTTTTGTCCATTGCTCCTACAGAATACAGTTCCTGCCAGGTTTTCCTTGTCCTGTAGATCCATGCGCTGAATATCCCGTGGCTTCCTGATATATGAGCGAATTCATGGGCCAGCAAAGCCTCCATTTCGGCTTTGGGGAGAGCGTTGAGGAGAGGAAGCCCGAGAAGCAGGTGGTTCCGGAAGAAGAACGGAATGGCAAATCGGGGCCTTTGGAGGACAGCTGCGTTCATATCCGCATTGAGCCGAATGCTGCTTATCTTCGCCGTGACCATCTTCCTGCTAATTTCCTCAACAAGTTCAAAGAGTCTTGGTGCCTCGGCAGGAGAAAGCTCATATCCGCCGGGATTCCCAAGGCCTCCCCATGCCGACTTGAACACGATGAAAGTGATGCATCCCAACGCAAATTCGGAAAGGAGCAGTAGAAGTATCATACCGTCGCTGTTCGCCCCGCAGTCCAGTTTCAGCATGATGAAAGGCAATGCCACCATGCCGCATGCGATCAGCAGGACAATCGCCATCGGCATGGCGAATCCGAAGATTACTAGCAGTATGGTCTTGAGCTTGTACCTGCGGGGATGTCCGGCAGCATACTTTTCAACTTCCAGTACCAGCCTCATAAAATGTGCATCAGTCATTTTCCGATCAATTCCCTTATGTAGAGGGACGGAAAGAGGCGACCGTAGTTCAGGCGGCCGGCGAACTTGCGGAGTTCCGCAGACTTCTCAGGTGCTGATTCAGCAAGCGCGAGCATGAGCGGAACCTTGGCTGTTACATCCAGCACGGCATTATGAACCTTTTCCATCTCGACCTTCTTCCTGCCTTCAATGTATTCAGCCATCAGGCGTTCATCGGCATCACCGTAAGACAATATCCGGACAGCCTCCTTCTTGAATGTTTCCGACCTGGTCTTGTCTCCACGGCGCAGATATTCCAGATACATCAGGAGGTTGTTGAACAGAAGCCCTTCTGAACTGTCGTCTCCCATGGACTTGACGGCCTCATCTAGGTTTCCGGCCGTAAACTCAGCCATGAACTTATAAACCGGACTTTTTTCCGCCCTGAAATATTCGCTGAAAGCAGCCTTGTCGCCTTTCATATAAGCGAGCTGGGCTGAGAAATATTTTCCGGAAGTATCGTCCTTGGGCATTTTCTCGAGACGCTTTTCATATGCGGCCTTCGCCTTGTCCGGTTCCGACTTGGAAACGTAAACACTCATCTCGCACAATGTCTCGAAGGAGAAGAGATTCGCCAGATCCTTCGATTCGCCCGATATTTCCTTGAACAGGGTGTCGTATTCCTGTGCGGCCAGCAGCGCATTCAAGCGCTGCACCCTGAATCCTTCGTTGCCGGGATCAAGACGGATCGCATTCGCCATCATTTCAGCGGCATTATGGAAATCGGCACGCGCCATCCCGCGATAGGCCAAGGCGAAATAGGAATATGGACATGGATTTTCGCCCTGCACCGACTTCAGGAAGAGTTCGTCTGACGCCCTGGTCTCATCAAGTATCCTGGCATACAGATATGTTATGGAGTTGTCGGATGGATTTTCCTGATGCAGTTTCCCATACTTATCCAGGAGCTCCGCCTTTTTACCAAGTTTCTTCATCGACTCCTGGTATAGCCTGTGCAGCGGTATGATTGCCGGAAGCTGTACAGTCAGCTGCGAAACCGCATTGGTGAACTGTTCAGGTGAGGATTCCGCATATAGATAATCAAGGCATCCTTCCGATTCCGGTACAATGCGGATCATTTTCGAGGCAAGTTCCTGCATCTTCGCCGCCCCCAGATCCTTCTCCATGGTTTCCCAGTAGTATCCTGAGCCAGGGCCAAAGAGGTATTTTGACAAGCTGGAGATCCCAGTACGTGATACAGCAGTTTCCTTCGATGAGACTGTCAATTTTTCCGGAAAGTCTTTGAAAGGATAATCTATCCCCTTGAAGACCTGAAACTGATTTCCCGCATAAAAGGAATATTCGGTCTGGGGGACTTTGTCAGCGTTCTTCGCATAATACCCCTTCTCCTTGAGTATGACGCAGACACCGTCCGGATTTATGACAAATGTCCTCTTCACAAATGGACGTATGAAGAATGGAACTGAGATCTCAAAGGTAGCTGTTGCACAGGGGGATGAGCCAACAGGCTCCAGGTCAACCCTTCCCTCTGGAAGCTGTATCCGCCTGTGTCCAAGTGCGCTCAGCTTGTATTCCTTCTTGTTCAACAGGAATGAATAGTCCTTGTTGATCCCATTTACCAGTACCACATCCTTGTTTGTACCATCAGCGAAGCAGGCAAGAAGATATATGGCAAGTATTAAAAGGAGTATGATCAGCCCGGCCAGTTTGGCGATGAGCCCGCCAATGTCCCTGCTTTTTACACTGCTGGCGCAACCTGCCTGGGTGGTGTAGGCCTTGACCGGTTTGGCAGTGTTCCTGTTCTTTTCTGAAATAGTCCTGAGCCTTTTTATATATGTGTCTTCAGCAAGAGATGGCATTATCGACACGCATTTGTCCAAGACATCCAGAGTTTCACCATGTTTCCCCTGCGCCTGATAGGCTCTTGCAAGCTGGTACAGGCAGCCTATGCGGTCAGATATCTCCTGATCGAAAACATGCTGCAGATATTTCTCGGCCTCTTCTGGGCGCCCAAGCCTCATCAGGACTACAGCAAGGCTTTCCTTGACGCCATCAACTTCCTTCAGCTCTAGGGATTCCCGGAAAAGCTTTTCAGCCTCCTGGTTCTGTCCGAAATATGCATGGCCGCGGGCAAGTAAAGCAAGCACATCAGGATTTTCCTTGAACAGCTCATGCAGTCCAGGCGACATGCTTGTCAGGCTGTCAACCGCCTGGTATTCTATTAGTGTTGATATGCAGGAGAAGGCATCATCTTCGCTGAATCTGTCTGACTCAATCTCCTTCCTGATCTTCTCCAGAGCCTCCCTTCTGCCATCCTCCCAATCTCTCAGGGAAAGAGCCCTGTGTCTTCCGCAGTGTGGACATTTAAGCAGAATCCGAAGCTTTTTGAGGGGTATCAGCGGAATAATAAAGAAGACAACGAAGTATAATGTCGTGTCATACGAGGAAAGCTTCACTTCATTTTCACAGAATTCGCAGACGCCTTGAAAGTCAATCCTGTTCCTGCTACCAAAGTACCCGGTGCCTATCCCATTGACAGTATGTGGCATGCTACCCCCTTGCAATAGTCGCTGGTTCAATGAATCATGATAGAGTACCAATAACAAATTTTATAAGGTAAGCCTCCTGCAATGAATAATCAAGACATTCCGCCTGTTTCCCGGCTAGGGGAGATGAAAGGCATTCCGATACTTTTCAGCTCTCTACATCAAGAAGAAAATCTGGAAATATCCTAGGATTTATTTTCCATTGACATTGGATTTTCTCAATGAAATCAATAAGTTATAAAATTTACTGAAAAATGGAGAATCCATTTGAAGAAAATTTTATCATGAAGCCCGGACAACAGATGAAATGTCCGCACTGCGGGAAGGACTGCTTCCTGGTCAAGAAGACGCTGATGGACGGCTGGACCAAGGTTGGCGACATACTCGCCTGCTCGTGCTGTTCCGCGAAGATCGCAGATCTTGAGGTGGAGGAGAAGTCCAAATCCGCCGACATCAGCAATAAATTTTCCAAACTGGAAAATTTATTATCTGAAAAAAGACAGGAAGGGCCGAAGATAGAATCCAGCGAGGACGAAAGGCATTTCTGCCGCGACTGCATGCACTTCGTGTCACACCCGTTCCTGAACCGCTGCGAACTCCACAAGAAGGATATCGGACCGATGGACGACTGCGATAAATTCAAGAAGAAGTAAGACGGGCTTTCCAGCCCGTCTGTTCTGTAGGGCGGGCTTTCCAGCCCGTCTGTTCTGTAGGGCGGGCTTTCCAGCCCGTCTGTTCTGTAGGGCGGGCTTTCCAGCCCGTTCTTCTGGAAACAGCTCAAGCCAACATAAGATTGAACAGGCTGGAAAGCCTGTCCTACTTCAAATTCAAAATCCCCATCGCCGCCGGCGATATGTGCGGACAGCCATGCTGGACAGGCGCCCAGTTCATATGAATCATATCACGCTTGTCATTCTTTCCGGGCTGCCAGTCATACCTCATGAAGTTGGCGCGAAGTTCGCAAGGCACAATCTTGTCAAGGCCTCTCCTCTTCATGAGGAGCTTTGCAGGAAAGGCGATCTCGCAGTTCCATCCCTTTTCAGTCCTGACCGTTGCCGTCTTCAGGCCTTCCATGTTCCATTCAGGGAAAGCCCAATGTTCCTTCTTTCCGAACTCGGGGGTGAAGCGTTTTGTCTCTGTATACTGCGGTTCACCTGTACAAAAATGGTTGATATCGAAAATCACATTGTTCGGACTGACCTGGACTTCGAAATACTGCCGTCCATCGCCCATTGGATCGATGAAGACCTCGCAGACATCCTCCATGTAGAGCTTGCTGTCGCGCTCCGCCATGGTCGCCACGATATCGGCATCGGTGCATTCATAGGCGACATAGAGATAATTTTCGTCCCACAGAAGCCTGATCGTCGTCGGCACCTTGTCAATCTTCTCCTGATACTTCCCGCCCCTGCTCGGAAGAAGGCCGTTTATTACGACCGCCGTGGCCCAGGCCGGATCATCGAGCTTCCCGTCGATCTCCGGTGCAGCTTCAGCCTTTGGGACATCCAGCGACGGAAGATCGGCATCCTTCTTTTCCTCAACGGCTGCAAATCCGGACAGGACAAGCACCACCGACAATAATGACAAAGCCTTTCTCATGGAAATACTCCTCAATTGTTGATTTAAGAATAAATTTTCAGTCCTGAAAATTTATTGTATTGAACAGCGCCGGATTCTTGTCGGCACCGATCCCTGATGCCCACTCTATCCATCCTCTTCTCACGTTGCCGTCGTTTTCATTGTGCATGACCGAGAATAGGAAATATTTCGAAGCCGGTGAAACCTCCTTGAGCTCGCTCCATGGGATCGCGCATTCATAAGTCAGCCTGCCATTTTCATTCCTAATGGCGATCTTGCAGTTCAAAGGTTTTTCCTCCTTGCTGTTGTCAGGAGAGACCCAGCACCAGGCTTCAGGACCTTTTGCCGTAAGCGCAAGTCCGAACTCGTACCAGTCCGGCATCTCATTCTTGAGCCTTGGCGCAAGAGACATCTGTATTGAATCACCGCTCCATATCTTCGAGCCCGACTCCTTCTGGCTGAACTCGTCGTCCACCATTTCCGCGGCAAAATAAAAATTCTCCTTGTCATAGCCTATATAGAATTTCCCGCTCATGTCCTTCTCGCCCTTGTAGTCCTTTATCTTTACACCATCCTTGGGGAAGAAGATCGGCTTTTTGCCAGCCCAGTCATCCAGGCTTCCATCTATCTTCGGACTGATCCTGACACATACTGCAGCGGCCTTCACATCTTCCACAACCTCCTTGACTCCGCCCTGCACGAGGAATGCAATATCGCCACGTCCGATGATCTCGTTTCCCAGCTTAAGATAGTAGTCGCAAAGTGCAAGTTCCTGGACGGCGCTAATTTTAGGAAGCTTGACTGTTTCAGTCGAACTCCTTCCGGCGTCCGCCTTCATCACCTTTGAGATTCCACCACCGACAAACATGATATCGAGCGCCTTGTCGGATTTTGAATTGTCGATTGAAACAGTTATTTCCGGCTGGTTGCCTGACTTTATCTCCCGTTTCCCCTCGAGCTTTATCAATGAACCACCTTCAGTCTTGAATACGGCAGGCAGGACGTGCAGCCAAGGGCCTGAAACCTTCACCGTTTCCGGCTGCTTAGGTTTTATAACAAGCCATGATGCACGTATCTTGACATTGAGGGGCAGCTTGAGCCTGCCGCCGGCAAGCTCATATTTCACAGGCTTCAGCGAGAAATCTCCAAGGTCCTGCAGTTCTACGGATGAAACATCAAATCCTTCAGGCAACGCCAATTCCAGGTTTGCCGTAAAATCCTTTTTCTCCTTCTGGAGCTGGTCGAGACGCCAGAACGCAAAATACAGCGAACCGTCTGAAAGCTTTTTCCAGCAGAACCGCTTTACCGCATTGTCGTTCCTGTCAAAGGCGGCATTAGCTGGAACCTTGGCGAAACTGGAGACTTGACCGAAGGTCTTCGCGATTTCCGAATACGCCTTGAATCCGGGCCTGGCAGACGAGGTGTTATAATCAATCAGCCCGAAATTAGGTTCGAGATCCCCGGGATCCTTCCCATCGCACTTCAGGTCGTACCAGTAGAGCCCATTGAGCGGAATCCCCTTGAGGCGCGCATCGAAAAAGACGAGTATGATACGTGACAGGTAATCCGCCTGGAGATCAATGCTGCTGATCCCCTGCGCCTGTTCCGGAGCAAAAGCGCCGCTTCCATTTCCGGACGAATAACCGAATTCCGTGAAGTAAAGGCTGAGATCCCTGTTGTCCTTGTTGTATTTCTGGATCATGGCCCAGAAGTCCATCATCTCAGTCTCAAGCCCGTTCGGATCGAACCTGTCGCAGTGCATGTCGCCTCCCTCGGGAGCAAAATCCTTGCGGTACGGATGAGTGCTGATACCGTCCGCCCCTTCAAGCGCTCCTGCCTTGATCGCCTTCTGGAGGAACTTGATGCCAGGCCCCCACCACAAATGGGAGATCGAACCGATGACAACTGGAACATTTGGATTCTTCCCCTTCAGGATTTTCGTTCCGGCCTTGCAGGATTCGGCATAATCTTCAACCGACCATCCCCAGAAATGCTTGAGGTTCGGCTCGTTGTGCATCTCAAATCCCTTCACCGCAGAATATTTCGCGGGCAGTTCCGCAAGCCAGCTGAAATAATCATCGAAAGAGGGACGACCTGACTTGGTGAACATCGGGCAGAGCAGGACGCTTATCCCGGCCTTGGAATACATCTCGAGATACTGTTCAACCAGTTTCCTGTTCTTTTCCTTGTTCTCGTTCTTCTTCTCACCTTCATCAGTGAAGAACCCCTGGTACAGCGTCTCCCTCATGCAGCCAAAACCACCTTCAAGCAGGAATGGAAGAGTATAATCAAGCCTCCAATACGGGGAAAACCTGTCCGGGCCGTAGACAAGATCGGTATGTATCATGTGTCCGCTGAACCCAAAAATGCTATCCTGCGGAATTCGCACGCCGGAAGGTATCGGCCTCGGCGGGACAATGATTTCCTTCTCCCTGACAACCTCGACATCGTCGAGCCAGATGTCGGCAGTCTTCTGTCCGTCGGTTATATGCTGCTTGCCGTTCATCACCCACAATTCAGTTGCGGGCATATGGAACTTCTTGTCATTCTTGCCACCCCAGGAACCTCCGGCCTTCTCGAAGTCCTCCATCTTCACCACCTGCCAGTCCTCGTTCGCCTCAAGCTTCATCGGGTACTGGAAGATCTGTCCGGACTTGTCCTTCAGCCGCATGTCAAATCCATTCAGCTTCGAGGTCTTTATATTGAATGAAAGGGATTTCATATCGGCCTTGAACTTTTTCACGGCCGCAACATATGATCCGCCCTTAGTAAAGTCACCATGGATTTTCAGGGAGGCAGTCCCTGACTTCTTATTTTCCTTGTCAATGGAGACCGCCCCTTCAGCCCCCTTGAACTCCCAGCCGCCGTTATATTCCCAGCCCTGCTGGTCCTTTTCAAAATCGCCTATCGAGACCTTTTCATCCTCCGCCAAGGAAATCACAGTGCAGGCAAGCAATACAGTAAACAGCAAAAAGACCTTTCTCATCACGTTCTCCTTTTTATTATAAATTTTCCATCCGGAAAATTTATCAATTGTCATCATCACGGCCGCGCCAGAATTTCTTCGACTCGATATCACTCACTGAAAACGGAATATTGCCTATGTTCCGCTTCTCGATGTGTCCGTCAAGGAACAATATACAGCTTCCGTTGACATGTCTTTGAAAATCCTGGTTCTGCTGGCATGCGAATCCTGCGGCAATCAGCAGTGCACCGGCATACTGCATGGATTCCTTTGTCTCAAGAAGAAGAGCCATGGCTGAAGGGAAGGTCAGGTAAGTCACATTTTTGCATGTATAAGTGTGGGGATTGGTCTCCATTGTAGCGGCTGTTGTCGGACCATCGCCATTACACGTCGGGCAGGTGCAGGTGACCGGAAGAAGGCGCGGTGCGATTGAAAGGTTCATCCCGTACCACTGTGCCGGTTTTCCCTTGTTTGCATTAAGCCAGTTGTCGGTCCTGCCCCTCTTGCCGGGACACTTGAAGATAATATGGTTCCCGTCAAAAGGTTTTGCGGCGAACGCTGTGGCCCCTTCCCCGGACTTGTAGCCGCACAAGGCGTAAGGCCATCTGGTGCTCATGCCGTTGGCATGATCCGGATGGGCGGCTGGCGGAGGCAGTACCATATCCCAGTCACCGGTATAAGTTCCTATCATCGCCCCAATCTGCTTGAGATTGCTCTGGCAGTTCACAAGATAGGCCGTCTCCTTCGCCATGCTCAGCGCCGGCAGCAGCAAGGCGATGAGGATTGCGATGATCGCAATAACGACCAACAGCTCGATGATCGTAAACGACATTGAGCTTGCCTTCGCCCTTCGGGCTACGGCTGGCACAGCGAGCAACTCGATAATTGTGAAGTTATTTCCTGTCGGCGATTTCCGATTCCCGATTTTTTTCAAAACTTCCCCCTTCAATCTTGTTATAATTTCCCCGTCCGGGAAAATTACGGATTCACGCAGGTCTCGCTGCCTTCCCACAGGTGGTAGAATCCCTCTTCGGGATGGATATAGTCATCGTAGTTGTTTTTGCTGCTTCCTGTTTTCGTGTCGGCATGGGCGTCGGCATAGACAAGGTTTGACTTTTTCAGATGGCGGGTGAAATCTCCGAGACGGCTGATCTGGAAGGTCGAGCTCTTGCAGCAGATGATCGAACTGCTGCCTCTTTGCTCTGAGGCCCTGGTCTCGAAGACCAGACCGCACTTGCTCGGATCCCTTATCTTGTAGAACGGCTTCGGCGTACAAAAATCCAGCGGATTTCCGCCGGTGCTGACATCCGCATGCGTTTCCACGTGAAGGATCATCATGTTCATTCCATAGATCGTGGCCGGCACGGTATTCCATGCATCTCCGACAAATCCCTTCTGCCCCGGGCACCTGTAAAGGAGCGGAGTCTTGAGGTCATCCGGATCGAGCTGTCTCCGCCATGACGGTGCACCTGCATTTGTGTTTGCGGTCGGCGGTGGCAGATAGCCATTCCAGTCAGTCAGGTAATTGTGCATTGCAAGCCCGATCTGCTTCATGTTGTTCGCACACTGGATCTTGATCGCCATCTCCTTCGCCTGCTGGAGCGCCGGCAGCAGAAGCGCCGCGAGGATCGCGATGATGGCGATGACAACCAGGAGCTCGATGAGAGTAAATGCCGATGACAGACGACAGGCGACAGACGACAGATTCCTGCATCCTGTATCGCCTTTGCCCAGTTTTAGATTTCCAATTTTAAATTTCCACGAGTTCATCTTCATTGGAAGTTGGATGTTCGAAGTTGGATGTTGGACGTTCATTTTCCCCGTCCTCCATCTTTCCGTATATCTCTTACGGAGTTTCTCACTATCAGCTTGGGCTTTATCACTTCCTTATGTACATGATCACCGTTTGAACGGTTCATCTTCTTCAGGAGGAGTTCGGAAACCTTCTCACCGATCTCGCGCGTCATGTGCGACACGGTCGTGAGCGGGACATCGGTATCAACCGGAATGTTGTCGAATCCGACAACCGAGAAATCGCCGGGGATGGACTTGTCTTGTCTCCTTATTATCTTGTTGAATGATTCGGCAAGCACGTCGGTCGCGGCAAATACTGCAGTGGGCGCCTGCTTCATGAAGGAATCAGGCAGGGACGTGAATTTCGCATGATATCCGGATTCGAATTCCACCACAGTGTGGATGCATTCCGGATTAAATTTTATTCCAGCATCCTCAACGGCCCTCCTGAATCCGGCCTTCCTGTCAGCGACCCATTTCCTGTCGCTCCTGAACGTGATGTGCGCCAGGTTGCGGTGTCCATTGTCGATCAGATATTTTGTGGCGGTATATGCACCGTGGAAATCATCGATGTCGACCGTGTTTATATTTGAATCATTATGTTCAAGGTAGCCTTCAATGACAACGCACGGGGAATCGCTCTTCTCAAGCGCGGAAATGTACCTGTCATCAGTATATCCGCCACCTGTATAATAAATGATCGCACCATAGTTGGCCGATATTATATCCTGTATCTTCCGCTCCGTGTTCATATGGAAATGACCGGGACTGAAGAATGCGGAGTTCAGACTGTTCTCGTCAAGTGTCTTCATGACGTGGAGGAAGACGTTTGCAAGCTGGTTGTATTCCTGGTCAAGGATGGTGGAGAAGGGAATTCTCGATATTATGGCGACCGTGCTGCTGTTCGGACTGAATGCTGTCGAGGCTATTTTGCCGACGACCGGCCTTCTGTTCCTGCTGCAGACTATGTATCCCTCGCTCTCAAGCTCCTGAAAAGCCCTTTTTGCAGAGTCCCTGCTGACTGAGAGCATTTCGCAGATATTGCGTTCCGAAGGGAGGAATGAACCGGCGGGGAGACGTCCGGAGGAGATCTCCTGGACAATGAAATGCTTCACCTTCTGATACACCGGAAGCTCGTAGTTGGAAATTTCTTGTATCATACCATATTACCTGCCATTGTTCTTCCAATGCCTTCCATTATACACGGAAACAAGGCGCGTGTCAAGCTGGCTTAAACTATTTTTCAGAATATTCCGCAAAGTAGTCAATCCCCATCGGAGGTGAAGGAGACTGAAATATTGAATATTTTTCTGGATGGGTATTGACATGCTAGATCGTCGCGTTACATTTAATAACGTTGTCATATGTAATTGCGCCCTAGGAGGCCTGCATGTCCTGGTCCGTCATAGAGAAGATAGCCGAAGATGTCGGAGTGTCCCCGCAGACAGTCCACAGGATACTTTCAAACGGCATCAAGGATACCCGACCGACATTCATCAACAGGGGCGCCAGGATCCGGAAACTTGCAGAGAAACTGAACTACAGGCCCAATACCGCCGCGACGGCAATCCGTACGGGCCGTTTCAGCAACATAGGTTTGATACTGGGCAAGACCAAATTCTCAAGCAATATCAACCAGGATCTCTTCGACGGCATCCAGGACGGCATAGAAGAACATGATATGAATCTGCTCAGCTCCAGGATAGATGAGTTAAAGCTGGGGGATCCGGAACATGTCCCTAATTTCTTCAGGACTTTGTCATGTGACGGGCTTATAATCAACTATCACTCAATGATGCCGGATTCCCTGAAGTCCATTCTCGAAAGGAGCAAGCTTCCAAAAGTATGGATCAATATCGAAAGGGCCCGTGACACTGTCCGGCCCGACGACTTCAACGGCTCTGCAAATCTGACAAGGGCGTTGCTCTCAAGGAAGCATAGGAAGATAGCATATATTGATTTCAAATGGTTCCACTCATTGAACTTAAATCAGCAGCACTACAGCAAGCGTCATCGCAGGGCGGGATACGAAAAGGCCATGGGTGAATCCGGCCTGTCTCCACGCTTTCTTTCCGACGAGGGCATCTCGACCACATTACAGGCTGCCGACAGGATAAGAGACATGCTCAAAGGGAAAGACAGGCCGACAGCAATTATCACATACGGGGATTCATGGATACAGGTTGAACGCATCTGCCAGCAGCTCGGAATAAAAGTCCCCGGCGAACTGGTGACTGCGACATTCGCATCCGAGCTCAATGCCGCGTCACTGCATCCAATGCCCTGCGCGGTAATTCCGGAAAGGGAGATGGGAAGAAAGGCAGTTGACATGCTGGTCGCCAAGATTGAAAAGCCAGGAAGAACTTTTCCGGCAATCCCGCTTCCATTCAAGTTAATATTGAACTGCCTGGAGGATTAAAATGAAAACAAATGATGCCAGATATCAGATGCAGGATACAGGATCCAATCATCCAGTATCAAGTTTCAAGTTTCATGCATCATTTACCCTTATCGAGCTGTTAGTTGTAATTGCGATCATCGCAATCCTCGCAGCCCTGCTCCTTCCCGCACTGCGACAGGCCAAGGAGATGGCATGGACAGCTGTCTGCCAGAGCAACCTCAAGCAGCTCGGGATAGGAGTGCAGTCCTATGCCTTGGATTACAATGGACTGCTGCCGACCGGGCATGACAACGGCGCAGGCCAGGGTTATCCATGGTGGGCTGATTTCGTGGCCCCCATGGTCGGGCTTAATCATCCTGAATCTCCGGCAGGACTCAATACGGTATTCCGCTGCCCGAAGCATACCAAGGAACCCAATCCCACGACTCATGGGCATTATATGTCATACCACATGCATGGCTTCAGCGGATTCAAGCAGGAGCTGGTCGCAGGCTGGGACGTAGGTTTTGTGTATTCAAGCAATATGAGATATCCTGAACGGACAGTTCTCCAGCACGACTCGAGTTATTTCGGCTATCCTTACTGCGTATCCACACGTGACTTCGACTACAATGGCGGAGGAACTGTTCCAGGTGGAATCGTCGGCAGCGATTTCCGCCATCTCAAAGGACAGAATGTAAGTTTTGCAGACGGACATGTGAAGTTCTGCAAACAGCTTTTCAACAGGAACCTGTATAAGACATCAGAAGGCTTTATATTCAGCAAGAGCGATGAATGAGCATAAATCAATGACAGGAGAATCATTGTGATAATCCAAAAATCAGGGAAAAAGATCATCGTGCGGAAAATATCTCCGGAATTTTTCACGCTGATTGAGCTTCTGATCGTCATTGCGATCATCGCAATTCTCGCCGCCATGCTCCTCCCGGCCCTTAAAAATGCGAGGGAGGTCGCATGGACATCGGTGTGCCAGAGCAACCTGAAGCAGCTTGGTATAGGAATCCAGTCGTATTCCGTGGACTATAACGGCCTGCTTCCTACGGGACATGACAACGGAGCCGGGCAGGGTTATCCGTTCTGGGCTGACTTCGTGGCGCCGATGGTCGGCCTGCAGCATCCTGAGGTGCCGAACGGGCTTAATACTATTATGCGCTGTCCTAAGCATACGAAGAGCGCTCCGGAAACAACACATGGACATTACACGTCATATCACATGCACGGGTTCAGCGGATTCAAGCAGGCTCTGGTTGCAGGATGGGACGTGGGATTTACTTTTTCCAACAACATCCGCCATCCCGAACGCACCCTGCTGCAGCACGACAGCAACTACTGGGGTTATCCATATTGCGTTTCAACACGCGACTTCGACTACAATGGAGCAGGCACGGTACCGGGAGGGATCGTCGGAAGCGACTTCCGCCATCTGAAAGGACAGAACGTAAGCTTCGCGGATGGACATGTCACATTCTACAAGCAGCTTTTCAACAAGACACTGTACAAGACAGGGGAAGGGATCATTTTCGGCAAGAGCGATGAATAGGCAATATATAATTGAACAAAGGATTCATAAATGAAAAAAAATGGGATTATAAAGTCATTTGTTGTCTGCATGGTCGGCGTAATGGGCCTCCAATCATTTTCTGAGGATCCAGTAAAAATCGAGCTCAATCCGGTCCTGAAGGATTCCAGCGAGATCCGCTTCACAAGGGATTCGAAAGGGATCTTCAAGGCCAGGAAGGACCTAAACGTAGCGCTCCTGAAAAGGATCGTAGTGAAGCCTGACGATGTTAAATCACTGGACTTCGAATTGAATGTTGTCGGACTTCCCAGGGGATTTAATGTGATCGCCTCCGGCGAAAACCTCAACAACGAAACTGCGGATTTCGCAAAAATCCCGGCGCTCAAGGGAATCAGTCTCTCAGCCGGAGAAAGCCTTCTCATCACAGCCTACAAAAAGGATTGGCACTGGAACGGAGGCGCCGTCTTCACCGGACTAGCGGTCTCTGCAGACGACGGTTCCGGAAAAATGGCACCCGATTTCTCGACCGATGCGAAAATATCCGGTCCAATCGGAGATATGTCGCTTGCCGGAATGGGCGACTACAAGGATTTCCCCGATCTTCCTAATTCAACACCAATGCTGAAAAGCGACAAAGGCGGATTCGGCTTCAAGGAGAGCTCTGTCAGCGCCAAAAGCGACGGCAGCAATCTCACCCTGCATCACAACGGCAGGAACGACAAGGACAAGAGCGGATGGGCTCCATGTCTTGTATTCACTGCGAAAAAAGCCGGGACATATTCCATGGAAGGTACGGCGAAGCTGCTTTCCGGCAACAAGGATCATAAGATCACATGGCTCATCGGAACAATAAGCGAAGCCTCGGAAAGCCTGAAGGATTCACAGCTTTCCATATATAAGATTCTCAAACCGGGTGGAAACCTGGAGATTGGTGCCGATGTCGAGGCGAAGCCTGTTTTTAGCACAAAACTGGATACTGGCAAAGGCAAAAACGTCAAGGTTGCTGCCACTGGGATGGAAACGGCCATGGGAGATTCCTTGTCAAAGGATAATGGAGAATGCGCCCTGCTCTTTGTCATCACACCTGCAGAAGGAAAGAAAATCCTTCCTGCCATTGCCAAAGGCGTCAAGGGCACTGCCAATGTGAAATCCTATCCGAAGACCCTCCTTTTCGATCACGAGATCAAGCCCCGGGACGGTGTCTATGCCACGATGAAGGACGGAAAATTATACTACGGTGACAAGAGACTGAAACTATGGGGAATGGTGAAGGACGGCACTGGCGAACGCGTCCGGCGTCTCGGATTCAACTGCATGCGCGTATGGTTCCAGGGAAGCTTCTACACTCCGGAATCGGCGAAAGCAGGAAAGGCCATGGAGTATGTGAAAGGCGACGGATCCGCACTGGACCGCTATGACAGGATGATGGCCGACTACCGCGAAAACGGCATATTCGTGATGCTCGCCACCACTGTCGGATCCGGCACCGGACAGATTCCGATCGCCGACATGCTGTCCGATGATTCCTGGCTTGCCGGAGGCGCAGACTGGCCGGAGTGGAAGAAGGCGGCAAAGGAGATAAAGGGCAGCTATGACCATTATGGATATGTGGACGAACGTTTCTGGAGGGCGCGTCTCCGCCATGCAGAAAATGTCCTCACTCATCTCAATCCTTATACGGGCAAACGTTACGCCGAGGATGAGATCATCGCCCTAATCGAGATCAACAATGAGGCCGGACTTGCAAAGAACTGGATTGAGAAAGGCTTCGACAAATGGCCGGAATTCTTCAGGAATTCAGTGCAGAATCAATGGAACGCATGGCTTGAGAAACGATACAAGGACGATGATGGAGTCAAGGCTGCCTGGAAAAAGCTCGATCAGGGTGAAAGCCTCTCGGGCAAATCAATAAAGCTCGAGCCTGTCCTCGCATCGCACTCAAAATATCCGAAGGAGCGCCAGAGCGATTTCACAAAATTCATATATGAACAGATAGACTCGCACAACCAGGACTATATGAAATTCTGCCGTTCGCTGGCCCCCAAGGGCGTTGGCGTGAACGTGGTCCCCTTCTCCTTCGACTCGCAGTACCGGCCAAGCATTCCGTGGCTCTACACGAACTGGCTCGGTGACACCAGCACCGTCAGCATGTATTTCTGGTCGACGCCTTCGATGCTGACAAATCCGCCGGGGATGTACGTCCTCGACAGCCACAGGCTCGCAGACAAGCTCTCGGTAATATATGAGAATCAGCGTTCACGCCCCAGCCCGTACCGTGCTGAATACCCCTATATGCTTTCAGTATTTACAAGCTGGCAGGATTTCGACATTGTCGTCTTCCATGGCTCATGGTTCGGCGACAATTCGGATGAACAGCTGCTGGCAGGAACCGTAGCTCCTCCTACCAGTTCGCATTTCTGGACCGGCGTCCATCTGGAAAACGACCAGGTAATGACCTCGGCGATCGCAATGGCAGGCCGCATCTTCCTCAGCGGAGCAGTCGAAACAGCACCAAATCCCGTTACATACACCGTAGGCAAACAAGGAATATTCTCATTCGACACATTCAACGGGATCGGCGGAAAGGACATGAGCTACAACACCTTCTCTAGAGGAACCCGCATCAAGCTTGAACCGGAAAAGGACTGCGGGGTACTCGTCGATGGAAAGGAACCGCAGCCCGGCGAACCTGTCAAGGAAGCTGTCGCCACCGGCAAGAATGCACTGTGGGACTGGCAGAACGGAAGGCTTATAATCGATTCACCGGCTGTAAAGGTCTATACTGGGAAAACAGTTCCTTCATTCACATTCAAGGACGGCATCACCATAAGTGGCTTCAACACTCCGTTCATTTCATTTGCCCTGATAAGCGCCGACGGCAAACCGCTTCTCGGAGCGGACGCCTGCAAAAAGGCATATGTGAGTGCGGTATTGGACTGCAAGAACACAGGTTTCGAGTATGACTATTCCACGCCCGGCGGCCCGCTTGAACAGGCAAAAGCGGTAAAGAAAGCTGGAAATGCACCTGTCATAGTCGACAAGGTAAGTTATACGCTTTCCTTCCCCGTTGAAATCAACGGCAAATTCACAGGCTATGATTTTGCCATGCGGCAGACCGAGGAAAGTTCCCTGAAAGGGAATACATTGCGCCGCTCCGAACAGACTCTCTGGATGGGATTGCTGGAGTTTTCAGAGCGCGGGAAGAACATGGAAGTGGCTGTTGATCCAAGCCCGGGCGTAAACGCCACCGTAAGCACAGGAACTATCAAGGAAACAGAGACTACGGATCAGAAGCTTTCCGGAATATTCAATCCCCTGCCCGCACTGAGCTGGGGTGACAACTACCACCGCGCCCATCGCACGCTCCGCGACGGAACGACCATAAAGACTTCAATAAGTCCGGAAGACATGGCGGACAAACCCGACAAGACAATAACGATAAATGAAGCGACGCTTCTTCTCAACATGCCGTCAGACATCGAGGTTATCTTCACTCAGGACCGCATGAGCCAGATCGTTGTTACATTTACGCAGGCTCCTGCTTTTGCGGATCTGATCGGGAATTTCAAGAAGACCTTCGGCGCTCCAGCAAGCGAAAAGATTGTGAATGTCGCTTCCGATCAGAGCGAAGTGAAGTGGCTTGTAAAAAAGAACGAAGGCACAGTCGCCGTCACAGCCACAGAAGTCCAGGGCGTAGTCCGCGTGGCATATTCATTGCGGAAATAACAGCCTGTGGATATGGACGAATTGCCAGGATATATTTGAAATCCAAATAACGGAGCCTGTTTTTTACAAGGCTCAATCCAAAAGGCGTTTCTGGCCCTGGAGATCACGTATCTCCTGGACATCGCGCGTGAACTCCATGCAGCCGATATACTTTCCGCTGTCGTCGCGCAACGCGAAGAATTCGATGAGGATCTTGTGCAGTTCCTTGTTCGGACCGAGAGGAAGATCTATCCAGAAGGTAGCCTTCTCGCGCTTCCCCGACTTCATCTCATTCACGATCCTTTCAACCCTGTCAAGAGTCTCCTGCGGATGGCATTGCCTGAAGTTGAGCCCCATGGACGTCATAGGGCGCTTGAAAAGACGCTCCTCATGCTTGTTCCAGCCGATTACCTCGTCGTTCTCGTCAATGACCGTTATCTCCACCGGCATTGTCTCGATGATCGCCTTGATCACATTTTCATTCATCCTGTCGATCATTGTATTCTCTCCTGGTTGCATTAGTTTCATTGCTGTCATTTGTTTCATTCGATGTTCAAAGTTTCTGTAGAGGATAAAATCCAAATACGCAAACTAAAGTTTGTACTCCAACGAACACTTCCAATTTCACCGTCATATGTCAATCAAATGTTGGAGTCCAGGTACCGACGCCATCCTGGGCCGGGATCTTCGACTTTAGCTTGTCTTCATTCGAAAACACATTGAAATATAAACCGGTAAGCTCTCCCTACCCCATCACAACTTCCACAGTGGCTTCTTTCTTGTCTCCGAGCTCAGGTAGAACATTGCCCTGAATCCTGACGCCATCGAGCTTGATCGATTTCACGCCTGTCGAGACATGATCCGGATTCCTTACCTTTATAGTATAGACGACTCCACGGTATTTCCTCTTCACAGTGAACTTGCCCCATGCGGAAGGAATGCAAGGATCTATCATCAGCCCTTTGAGGACCGGACGGACTCCGAGTATGTACTGCGTGCCCACAAGATACATCCATGTCACTGTGCCGCTGAACCATGCCATGTCGCCCTCTCCCTCGCGCGGATCCGGATCAACAATCGACGTCGATGAAAAAGCGTAGGGCTCGTTCACATAGATGTCTTCGCCGCGTTCACGGCTCGAGACATTCGGCAGCACCTGGCGGTATAGCTCATATGCCTTGTCTCCGCGACGGAGCATGGTTTCCGCCATCACCGCCCAGGTATGCGCATGATTGAAAACGCCACCGTTCTCGCGGATGCCCGGACCGTTGTTGTAGAGCGGATCCTCAGGTTCGGGAATTCCGGTGAATGCCGGCGAACAAAGCTTGAGTCCGAACTTCGTGCCGCAAAGCTTGTGCGCCTGATCCATGCATGCCACCGCACGTGAAGGCGGAACCGCAGTTTCACTGATGACAGCCCAGCTCTGGGTGTTTATGAAAATCTTGCCCTGCCGCCTGTCCTTCGAACCAAGCGCCGGCTTGTTCGTGGAATAGATGTAGCGTTTGTACCATTCGCCGTCCCAGACTCCAGCACTGTTGAGGTTGCGTGTCATTTCTTCAATGAGCCCGTCGCACCATCTGACGATCTCGACAGCTCCGAGTTTCTCAGCCATTTCCTTCAGCTGACGGCAGGCATACACAAGCTGCTGGGCAAGCATTACGGATTCCTCCTTGCCGTCCTCATGGAAGATGTAGAGATTGTCGTTCCAATCGATCTCGATGATCAGCGGGAGATTGTTCTTGCCGCGCCTGCTTGCAATGTGCTTCAATCCCTGCACCATGTGTTCGAGGACGCTGACCTCCTGTCCCTGCCAGTACGGAATTTTCTTTTCAAGGAATGAGAAGTCTCCGGTTTCGGAAACATACAGATAAGTCGTATAGACAGGCCAGAGGCCGTTGTCGCTGCGCACCGCATAGAAATCAGAGGGTTTCCCGTGATCGGGATCAAAACTGCTGTAGTATTCGCCGCTTGGCATCTGGTATTTATAGATAAGCTCCATGCGTTCCTTCGCAAGATCGGTCCTCAGCGAGATCAGGCTCATTGAATCCTGAGATGAATCCCTGCTCTGCACCCCGCCCTTCTCCATGCCGGTTGTCATTCCCGTCATGCTCTTCTTGCGGTTGAACGCGATGCTGCAGTTGTAGGGATTCCAGATGTTTACCATGCGCTGGAAATCCTCGTCGGGAAGATCGGACTGATAGACGTCCAGATATTTCGCCCAGTAGCTCTTCACCTTCTCAAGCTCAGCCTGGACAACCGCATTGTCCTTGAACTTTTTCACGATACTGGCGCTCTTCTCCCATGACAGGCTGCAGCAGAGGTTCAAGGTGTATTCAATCGTCTGACCTGGCTCAAGATGGATCTTGTTTTCAAGCGCAGCGATCGGGAATCCGCCGCCGGGCAGTTCCTTGCATGCGAGTTTGCCTTCACGCACCGCGGCCGGCATGTCAAGAGTCCCGCCTCTTCCAATGAAGCTGTTGCGGTCGCAGTCAAAGCCCGAAACAGGCAGACTGCTTGAGAAATAGATCTTCAGCTTGGGCTGATCTTCATAGACGTGGTAGTCATATTTGACAGCGTCCAGTGATTTGTCAAAGGTGGTGCCCGTATAGAATCTGCACCACTGCCAGTACTGGGGTTCGCGTATCGCGAGCAGGAAACTGAATTCGATGAATGCGAAACTCGTCAGGTCGACGGCAGTATCGCGCTTGTTGGTGAGTTTTACATTCCACAGCAGGGCATCATCTCCGCGCGGGACAAAATATGTAAGTTCGGCAGCAAGCTTGCGGTGCTGTGCATGATAAGTAGTATAACCGAGGCCGTGTCTGCACTTCCATCCTGACAGCTTTGTGCGGACAGGCTCGAATGTCGGAGACCATATTCTCCCGTCGGATTCACGGAGATAAAGGTAATATCCCGGACGGTCGACCGGAATCGCACGCGTCTGATTGTACTTGGTAAGACGTCCGGTGGATGCCTCGCGGTAGAAGGCGCAGCCGCCGCCCGCCTGGCTTATGATCGCGGTGAAATTGTCGTTCGTGAGGAAGTTAATCCAAGGGAGCGGAGTGAAGTGCTCGCTGATCACATACTCGCGCCTTTTGTCATCGAACCTGCCGTACTTGTCCATGATATAGCCTTTCTGAAACTATTGTTATTTCCCGAGAAGACAGAAAATAGTTCCCTGAGGCTAATAATCAAGAATTATAGACATAAATCAGCGGCTGTCGATGTTGAAGTCGGGCATGAAGCCGGAAAGCCTGAGTTCGGACGGGGTCATATTCAGGAGGGATTTGAAGGCCCTGTTGAAACCGATCGTATTGCCGTAACCGACCTTTCCCGATATCTCCTTGCATGGCATCCTGGTCTCGAGAAGCAGCTGGCAGGCCAGCTTCATCTTCTCCATTGTCACATAGTCATGCAGGGGGATTCCAAGATGGGCCTTGAAAGTCCTCGAGAGATGTTCACGTGATATCCCGAGTTCCGAGGACATCTTGCACACTGAAATGTCACGTTCAATATTTTTCATGACATACTCCTGGATATTCTTGATCATCTCGCCCTGCGGGGATGCCGCATGCCGGTTGTCGAGATATTCCACGATATCGTTCAAGGAGTCGACGACAAGCTTTGCTCCGGCAAGCGGGCTCAGTACCCGGACGCTGTTGGAATACTTCTGGTACGATACGATCTTCCTTATTGCAGCAAGTTCGCGGGGGACGCTGAAGACATGACCGTAGCCTTCAACAATGTCGTCGATCATCCTGCCAGAAGCTTCTCCCCAGAAGCTAAACCAAATGAATATCCAAGGCTGCCGGCAGGCCTGCGGAAAATAATATGAATTTTTCGGGTCGTTGTTGCGGGTGATGAACATCGTACCCGGAAGCAGACGATACGTTTCTGAGCAATGACGGAATGCGCCTTCGCCTGAAAGCGTGTAGCAAAGCTGGCAGTTCGCATCCTTCCTGCGAGCACCGTCAAGACGGTAAGACAGGCCCGACTGAACTTCCTCCACGATCTCGCTCGGGGCCGGCATGGACGCCATCGGCTTGTATATCTGGAACCTGACCTGCCATCTTCTCATATTCTCACATTCCGCATATTGATATCACATAAGGTTTATTGCTTTGAATCACGACATAGGATATAATACCACAGGAAAGGGGATATTTAAAGTCACATACGTATGTTCATACTACTACATCACCGCATGTGCAAAAGAGCGTTTACGCTGATAGAGCTGTTGGTGGCCGTGCCCGGCGTAGCCAGGAATCCGTTCCGGATTCAGGCGAAGACGAGAGCAAGTTCAAGCAGCTTTACGCTGATTGAACTGCTCGTGGTGATAGCCATCATCGCCATCCTTGCGGCAATGCTTCTTCCGGCGCTCAAGGGGGCAAAGGACATGGCAAAGTCCGCATTGTGCATGAGCAACCAGAAGCAGGTGACCACATCGCTTTTCCTGTACTCCACCGACTTCAACGATCTGGTATCAGTGCACAGGTGGGACAGTCCGCCGGACTACTACTGGAACAGATTCCTCAACGGCACCATGTCAACCGGAGGGGATTATCTCACTAAGAAAGCCGTATATGGATGTCCTGCAAACAAATATTACGCCAATGACGCGGAAAGCTACAGCGGATGGAAGAGCTATGCGATATACCAGGCTCGATCCGACACCGACTATGCGACCAAGGGATTCCGGTTCAAGCACGAAATCATAAACGGTGCCGCCTGGTGGTCATTCCACAATCTCAAGCTTGTGGACAAGCCTGCAGGGATAATACTGCTTGCGGACAGCATATCGTACCGCGACGTCTATCTCGAACATTGCTATGCGCGTTTCTCTCCGACGACATTGATAGAGAATCTCGGCGGCGGCGGTGGAGGCATACACATGACGCACAGGCGGATAGCAAATGTATCCTTCTTCGACGGACATGTCGAACCGCTCAACTCCGACGGGCTATTCGACACTGCTTCAAACGTAAAAATGATCCAGTACTGATCCCATCAGGAGAGCCGTTTCCTGTATGCCCTCGGCGAGACCTGCATCCTGCGGGTGAACACCCTCGTGAAATATCCCGGATCGGAATATCCGCACGCCCAGGCGATCTCCTTCAAGCTGAGATCGCTCGATTCGAGAAGCCCTTTCGCCATTTCTGTCCGCTGGCTGTTTATGTATTCAGTAATCTTCGTGCCGGTCTCATGGTGAAACCTGTGCGAGAGATAGTCCGGAGAACACTTCATTCTCGCGGCCAGTTTCTTGACGTTCAGTGTCGGGTTGCCCAGCGATCCGGCGATCAGGGTCTTGCACTCAACAACCTTACCGGCATCACCCACCTTCTCCTTTTTCCTTATTATGACCAGCAGAAGGTTCAGTATCGCCTGCATGAGAGACACGGCAAGATCGGATTTGACGCCTTCCTCGGTATCGTCGGCTAATTCACAGAGGTCCTCGATGTATGTCTTGAGCCTTCCAGTATTGATGGCAGTCTCATAGGAAATATATTTGAAGGTATGAGGACGCCCCTTTGCGGAATTCGCAATATGCATCATGGTGTGGACTCCGCGTATCATGACGACCAGGTTGTAGAAAGAAAATCCACTGAATGGCCTTGCCTCCTCATGATGCCCGACCTTCGCCGGGATAATGCAGACCTCGCCCGGCATCAAGGTGAACGAATCCTTCGGACATGTAAACTCCGTGTATCCTGAAATCTGTATGAACATTTCAGGCTCGAGATGGTAGAACATCCCCTTGGAGATCCTGTCGCCGCCCTCCCTTTTCGGAATCTTCAGGACTTCCTCGCCGCTCCTGAGCCTGTAAAGCAGCTTCCCAATGAATTCCTCGGCGGTATCCGGCATCTTAACGGAACTGTCTTTGAATTCAAAAGACGGCATATCTATGTTTTATCCATGTTTTTAAGGTTTAGTCCCATTATAATTATTTGAATTTACATCCCATGCAATGTAAATCAATGACACGCCATAAAACAATTATGGCTTGATAAAACAGGCATTTTGAACACAATTTTAACAGAAGGACACCAAAATGAGCGCAAAGATCAGAGTGACGGTATGGAATGAGTTCAGGCATGAAAAGAAGAATGAAGCTGTCAAAAAGATTTATCCCAATGGAATGCATGTTGTAATAGCCGACGCCCTCAAGAAGGCCGGCGGATTCGATGTGAAGACAGCCACCCTCGACGAACCCGAGCACGGTCTCACCGACGAAGTATTGAACAACACCGACGTCATGTTCTGGTGGGGCCACGTCGCCCACGGCGATGTCAGGGACGATATCGTGAAAAAAGTCCAGAAACGCGTCCTCGAAGGCATGGGCATCGTCATCCTCCACTCCGGACACTTCTCAAAGATCTTCAAGACCCTCATGGGCACGAACTGCTCGCTCAAATGGCGCGAAGCAGCCGAGAAGGAAAGACTCTGGAACATCGCTCCCAACCATCCCATCACTGAAGGCATCGGCGACTTTATCGAGCTGCCAAACACTGAAATGTACGGCGAACGTTTCGACATCCCGACACCGGACGACATCATCTTCATATCCTGGTTCGAGGGCGGCGAAGTATTCAGGAGCGGTGTCACATTCAACCGCGGACACGGCAAGGTCTTCTACTTCCGTCCCGGACACGAGACCTATCCGATCTACCACAATCCCCAGATCATAAAGGTCCTCTGCAACGCCGCGAAGTGGGGCGCCCCGAGATCCTTCATCAAGGACAGCTGTCCGAACGCAAAGATACCGCTCGAGACAATTCCTCCGAAGAACGTTGATTTCGGCAAGGCCGGAATTGTGCAGAGCTGATGAAATTTTTACAAGGAAAAATTTTATATATGAAAAAATTACGTATTGGAGTTATCGGGCTCGGGATGGGTTCCGGACATATCAAGGGGTACCGTACCCATGACCAGGCGGAAGTTGTCGCAGTCGCAGACACGGATCCGAAACGGCTTGAAGAAAGGGGCAAAAAGGAATTTAACATTCCCAGCCTCTACACTTCCGCCGAGGAAATGCTGGCGAAGGAGAAGCTAGATGTCGTGAGCATCGCGACACCGAACAAGTTCCACAGGCCCCTCACGCTTGCAGCATTCAAGGCTGGATGCCATGTGCTCTGCGAAAAGCCGATGGCGATGAATGCACAGGAAGCCCGTGACATGCTTGCTGCCTCGAAGAAGGCCAGGAAGAGGCTGATGATAAATTTCAGCTTCAGGTTCACAGAGCAGTCATACGCGATGAAGCAGCAGGTCGAGAAAGGCATACTCGGTGACATCTATTACGCCAGGACGCAATGGCTCAGGAGACGCGGGATGCCGGGGTTCGGCGGATGGTTCGGCCAGAAGGCCCTCGCGGGCGGCGGACCTCTCATCGACCTCGGAGTGCATAGACTAGACCTCGCGCTCTGGCTGATGGACTATCCGAAGCCTGTCTGGGTAATGGGCAACACCTTCAACCATATCGCGACGGAACGTGCAAAGGCTGAGAAGAAGACCTTCGACGTCGAAGACATGGCCGCAGGCTTCATCAAGTTCAAGAACGGCGCGGCACTGTCTCTGGAAGCGTCATGGGCCGGCAACATCAAGGACAGGGAGTTCATGCACACCCAGCTCCTTGGGACAAAGGCCGGACTCCACCAGTACAACCTGAACGAAGGCTATAACTTCGAATGCGAGTTCTACATGGAGAAGGACGGCTGCCAGTATGACATGAAACTGCATCCTCCCGTGCCGCAGGCGAAGAACGCGATGTATCATTTCATCGACAGCATAGTCAATGGAACACCGAATATAGCGACCGGAGAAGAAGGCCTGATCGTCATGGAAATCCTCGACGCCCTCTACAAGAGCGCCGCAGAGGGTTGCCCGGTGAAGATCAAGTAGGACGGGCTTTCCAGCCCGTTCAAAATCCCTGGATGGTTTTCACCTTCCAGGGATTTTTATATTAAACTCGGAGAAGAACGCGCAAACATGCGCTACTACGAGCGAGTTATTCTTTCATGATTATAAAATATTTATTGTTTATTTCATGGCTTTTCACGCAAGCATAATTTAATTCTTAGGATATGTAAACTTCCGATATCGTATAAAAACAAAACGCAACCGATGACATAGAGAAATAGGATTTTCGCTCGTAGTAGCGCATGTTTGCGCGTTCTTACTCTTCATCCCAATCTTTTCCGATATTCCTGACCGGATAATCTCTCCAAATGGCCACCAGCCTGTTCCTGCCATATCTCTCAAGATAATCCTTAAATGAAGACGTCGCCCAACTGTCAGCTTTCTTTACATAACCGTGCTTCACTGGATTTGAATGTATATAATTGACAGTCGCCCAGAAATGAGGTTCGTTCCGGATCGCCCTGTCGGAAAACCTGAACCATACATTTCGCCCCGGAGTTGAATCCTCAATGTTCCATTGATGGGAGGTCTTCCAGTGGACCTTTGAAATAGCCTTCTTGACATTAAGGAGTTCGGCCTTTACCAAGACGTGATAGTGGTTGGGGAGGACACACCATGAATGCAGGCATGATCCATCTTTGTTTAACAAGTCCGTCAGCATGCCTACAAGATAAATTCGCCGGCCTTCCGAGTTCATTACAGCCTTATGCTCGTAATTTGCTGCAGTTATCAGATAAAGTTTGGCAGGTTCATCCAGTTTATGGAAGGGCTCATGAAGCGGCAGTTTATTAATGCGCCTAGACCGAAGTACATCCTTCTGCTGTTCTTCGGTCATTTTCCTGTAATTGTACATGATGAGTTTTTGGAGACTAAGATAATGCAAGAAAGGAAATACAACAAGACAAAGAACGCGCAAACATGCGCTACTACAAACGAACTGCCATATTGTGAATATTCAGAATGCCTTCCCCCTGAACAGCGTCACTTGGAAAAAAGGTTGTTGCGAAAAGAATGCGTAAAACAAAAGAAAAAACATCTCCCTCGTAGTATCCCGTGTTCGCACATTCTTAAGTTCAATAAATCAATCCAAGGCTGCAAATAAACCATAATATAAACATTGGCCCTTTAATGTCGAGATAACGCACTTCGCTCGTAGTAGCGCATGTTTGCGCGTTCTTAATCCATCCGACCATTCTATCCTTTGACGAGATCATTCGACGTGAATGACAAATCGAGAATTATGCATTGCCCCTCACACGCTCGCTTTAGATTTCCCCTTCCCCTTCTTCCTGTATTCCGCCGGGGTGCATTTCTGGAATTTCTTGAATGTCCGGAAGAAGTAGGCGGGATCGGAGAAGCCGCACTGATTTGAGACCAGTTCCATGTTCAGGAAGGAATTCTCCAGAAGGAACCTGGCATGTTCAACACGCCTTTCGGCAAGAAGTTCAGGAAAACTCTTTCCGGTATGCAACTTCACAAGGCGGCTTGTCCGGGACACGCTCAGTGACAGGAACTCTGCGAGATTCGCAATCGATATTCCGTTCTTGAACTCGCGGTTTATGAAATACGGGATCTTGTCGGCATAGCCCTGTCCCAGGATGTAATCGCGGTTGAACGAAGTTATCGTCCTACCAAGCTTTTCAGCAAGAAGGCGTGTCATCATCAGCATGTCATCCAGATCGGAGCTTTTGATTTCCGGCAACGTCATGAAAATCCTTTTAGCTTCATCTGAAATTTCCTCCCCCTCCCCTTGGACAATTATTCCATTCATTCTGCCGGATTTCGCAGGCCTGAAAGGTCCGAGAAATACGGCACCACATAGTTTGTTGTCCGAAAATACCGGCACGACGAATTCCAATGCGCCAGCATGGCATACTTTGATGATTTCCTTTTTTCCGCAGGAAAAAAAGTGCCTGATAATATTCGAGTCGAACTCCTGGCATCTCCTGTCACAATATTTGTTTTCCTTTACATTCTGGCAGAATGGATTCATGTGGGTGTAGAGTGAAATGTCGGCGGCCTTGAAGATATCGCCGCTGTAGTCGTGGAAGCATACGGAACAGCGGAAAAGCCGTCCGTACGTCTGAGCAAGCCCGGTAAATTCTTTTATGATGTCGTTCATATTTTCCTGTGGAGCGCCGGCGTCCCGTCGGCAATTACAGATAAAAGTTGCCGGCAAGATGCCGGCGCTCCGTTAATTAATGCATATTTACACCATAACAGCATAATTTTCCATAGCATATTCAGTTTTGGAATATAAATTATTTTCCCAAACAAGAAGGAGCAGCACCATATGTCAAAGCCAAAAGTATATGTCCACCGGATGGGAAGCTGGTACAATCTCTATATGGATAAAGCAAGTGAAGCCCTGCTGGGTTCATTTGTTGAAGTGGTGTCAGACGGAACCAGGGAAACTCCTATGTCCCCAGCCGAACTTGTCGAAAGGATGCGCGGCTGTTCCGCAATACTCTCCCTTGGAGGCGGAGGCTCGCATGAGATCACCGGTGATGTCTTGAAGTCGGTCGGGACAGTAAAGCTCATCAGCATCGCCCACTGGTGCGAACAACTCACCGTAGCGGCAAAAGAAGCAGGTGTCACTGTAACTGAAGGATCAAATGCAAATACTGTGGCCGTAGCCGAATGGACGCTTACCGCAGCCCTGATGGGCATACGCCGTATCCAGATGTTTGACAAGGCCCTGAAAAACAAATCCCCCTGGGGTGAACCGAGACTCGAAGTCGGAATGCTCAGTGGAAGCACGGTTGGAATTGCTGGGCTCGGCCGCATCGGCTGGTATTGCGCAAAATATTTCAAGACCATGGGCGCAAAAGTGATCGCCTATGACAAATACTATACAAAGGAACGTGCCGACAAGCTGGGCGTAGAGCTTGTGACATTGGATGATCAGATGAAGACTGCGGACGTCATTTCGCTGCACCTGCCTGTTACACCGGAAACAAAGGGCATGCTTGGCGCCAAGGAGTTCGCGCTTATAAAGGATGGTGCGGTTTTCATAAACTCAGCCAGGGCCGCCTTGTATGACGAGAAAGCTCTTATCGCCGAACTCAAGAAGAATCGCTTCACTGCGTTCCTTGATGTCTTTGAGAAGGAACCGCTTCCGCTCGATCATCCGTTCAGATCGATGGAGAACGTCGTCATCACTCCTCATATCGCAGGCTTCAACAGCACGATGTTGCTGAGATGCGGACGAGAGGCGATAGAAACACTGAAGGATTATTTTGCAGGCAAGGGGATCAGGAACATGCAGTACTCTCAGCCTGGAGGATGAATGGATTGTTGGATGATTGGATGGATGAGTATGAATCAATGAGATTTATAATTACACTTGATACAGGAACAAACAGGAGACTTGAATAATGAACAAGATAAGTTTTTCGAGGAATATTCCGGTAAAATATAATGTTGATGTGTTTGTCGCAGGCGGAGGTCCTTCGGGAATCGCCGCTGCGGTCGTCGCGGCAAGACAAGGCGCAAAAGTTTTCCTTGCAGAAGGCACTGCATGCTTCGGCGGAATGGGAACATCTGCAGGACTTCCCCTGTTCTGCTCGCCGACGGACGGTGTCAATGTAACGTCATCGGGATTCGCGACCGACGTATATGAAGGATTATGGGATGAGGGCGGAACCTCTCCGTTCATGAGCAGGAAGGATCCGTACAACACATTGACTTTCAATGGAGAAATACTGAAGCGGGTATATGACAATCTTGCGGAAAAATCAAAAATGGATTTTTCATTCCAGACGAACTTCATGGAAACCAACGTGAAGGACGGAAAAGTTGAAAGCGCCATATGCTCCGCCAAGAGCGGGATATTCGCGGTCAAGGCAAAAATCTACATTGACGCCACCGGCGATGCAGATCTCTGCGCACGTTCAGGCGCTCCATTCAAGAAAGGCGATGAGAATGGATTCATGCAGCCGGGCACCTTGTGCAGCCTTTGGTGCGACATCGACTGGAAGAAGGCGATGAAATCGAACTGTGGCGTATGGCAGCAGAGTGACTATGTGCCAGCAGCGATCAAGGACAAGGTGTTCACGGTACCTGACCCGCATCTGCCGGGAATGCTTCCTGTCGGACTCCATTCAGCCTGGGGCAACGTCGGACACACCTTCGGGGTCGACGGAACTGACGAGAAGTCCCTCACAAAAGCCCTGCTCTGGGGGAGGCAGCTTGTGAAGGAATATGAAAAGTTCTATAAGAAATATCTCAAAGGTTATGAAAAGATGCAGCTGCTTGGTACAGGTGCATTGCTTGGAGTACGAGAGACAAGAAGAATCATGGGTGACTACGTGTTGAACCTCGAGGATTTCAAGAGGCGCGCATCATTCGCCGATGAAATAGGCCGATTCTCCTATCCTGTCGACCTGCATCCCCCAAGACCAAACGCCAGGTCATTCAAGAAATTTGAAGAGATATTCAAGAAGCTTCGCTACGCGCGCGGCGAGAACTATGGAATCCCATACAGATCCCTGATACCTAAAAAACTCAAGAACGTCTTCGTTGTCGGGCGCTCCATAAGCTGTGACCGTTACATCCAGGGTTCGATAAGGGTTATGCCCGGATGCTTCATCACAGGACAGGCCGCAGGGATGGCCGCGGCGATTGCAGCCGACAAGGGATTGCAGACAAGGCAGGTTGATATAAGGGAACTGCAGGGCAAATTAGTGAAGATTGGAGCGTTTTTACCTAACTTCAAGAAATAAAAAAGGAGCGCCAGCGTCTCGCTGGCACTAATTATTGCCGGCAAGATGCCGGCGCTCCATTAATAAAAGGAAACTCTAATGAATAAAGTCTATGATGTGATTGTCGCAGGCGGAGGGCCCGGCGGAATTTCAGCTGCAGTGTCAGCCGCCAGGAACGGGATGTCGGTACTGATGATTGAGCGTTATGGTTTCGCAGGGGGAATGGCGACTGCCGGACTTGTAAATCCCTTCATGCCATACCGTTCAAAGAAGGATCAGAACCATTGTCTTCCAACTCCCGTATTTATGGGGATCCTCAAATCCCTTTCGGAGAACAATGCGCTGGAGAAAGGCGGACTTATCTTCGATGACGAGATCCTGAAGCTGCTCTTGGACAAGCTCCTCCTTGAATCAAAGGTAGATATACTCTATCACTCGCTCGTCACCGGAGCCGAATGCAGCAAAGGGACAGTTTCAAGGATATATGTCGCCTGCAAGGATGGGGAAAGGGAATTTGAAGCAAAGATGTTCATTGATGGCACCGGCGATGGCGACCTTGCGGAATTCGCAGGTTTCAAGACGGAAAAGGGCAGGAAGGAAGATGGTGCATGCCAGCCGATGACGCTCTGTTTCCGACTCGGTGGAGTCAAGGCTGACGACTGGAAGGCGCTCTGGCAGGAACTCAACGCCATATTCAAGGAAGGCAAGGCGAACGGCACGATAAGCGATCCGCGCGAGGACGTACTGATCTTCAGGACGCTCCGTCCGGACGTCGTGCATTTCAACACGACACGTGTCATCGCAAAGGACGGAACAACTTCAACAGGGCTTGGTGAAGCCGAGATAACCGCCCGCAAGCAGGTGTGGGAGCTCTTCAACATCTTCAAGGAGAAATCCCCGCTCTGCAGGGATGCGTTCCTGATGAAGACTGCCTCTCAAATCGGCGTGCGCGAAACAAGGCGCGTCATCGGGGACTACGTCCTTACAGCCGAGGACGTGGTCAAGGCGAAGACCTTTGACGACGGCATAGCAAGGAGTTCCTATCCCATCGACATACACAATCCTTCAGGCACAGGTACAGTGCTCAAGGACGTTGAAGGTGCGTTTTATGAAATCCCGTACCGGTGCATAGTTCCGACAGGCAGCTGGAACCTTCTGATGGCATGCAGGGCGATCAGCGCGACGCACGAGGCGCATTCCTCGCTGCGCGTGATGCCGGTAGTAGCCTCTGTAGGGGAAGCCGCAGGACTCGCCGCGGCTGAAGCCGTGAAAGGAAAGATCGGAGTCGCGGAAGTCGACGGGAAGAAGCTCAAAAAGGCATTATTTAAAGATAAATAAGAACATGCCTTACGGCATTAATTACAAACAAAAGCAATTTGAAATTCGTTCGTAGTCAAGCTCGCAAGAGCTGTGCATATTTTTTTGAAGAAAAAAATATATTATGAAAGGATAATATAATGAAATCGACTCAATTCATTTATACGCTTTTTGCGATGGCGGCAGTTTACATGTCATCAACTATGTCTGTGAACAGCGCCAACGCCGACAAGAAGGCTGAAAAGACAAAAAGCGTATTCGCTGAAAATCTCAAGGCCGGCAAGAAGCAGAACATAGTCGTCTATGGGACAAGCCTCACGCAGGGGGGCGCCTGGGTGAAGCAACTGCAGGATTACTTGAACAAGAACTATCCGGGACTTGCGACTGTCACGAACAGCGGCGGAAGCGGACAGCACTCCGGCTGGGGCCTGCAGAACGTGCAGGAGAAAGTCATAAAGCTCAAACCGGACGTAGTCTTCATCGAATTCAGCGTCAACGACTGTGTCGGTCGTTTTAAGATCTCGGTGGACAAGGCAAAATCAAACATCACTGAAATCACCAAGAAGATAAAGGAAGCTAATCCCGACTGCGAGATCATCATCCAGATCATGAATCCCGTGATCGGAAAATCCGCAGCTGACCGCAAGGACATGAAGAGCTACCAGCAGATGCACAGGGATTTCGCCAAGGATAAGGGCTATATCCTGATCGACCACATGCCGGAATGGGAGAAGGTGCTCAAAAAGGATGAGAAGGATTTCCTGAAATTGGTTCCGGACGGGCTCCATCCCGGCGGTCCCGGATACGAGAAGATCGTCATTCCGACCATCGTCAAACAGCTAGGGCTTGATAAATAAAGGCTATTTCTCAGATCGAGTGGCAACTCGATTAGAAAGACATGAATATCCAACCGATGAAGGTAAGAAAAGAGGAACTCATTCAACGGGCGGAGAAAATTGATTCTGTCTTGTAAAGGTTGAAGTTCTGAGCTCAATATTATTCAAAAGCATAGACACGGCTAAAAGGTAAAAATGCGATAATTCCCTTGGACATTGGACATTCCGTGTTGAATATTGGACATTCAATTATTTTGCTTACCCACTCAAAATGAAAACGAGCCTAAATAATGCAGGTTCCTCTTATGGGGGACTGTCAGGCCGAAGGCATTATCCGCCACCTGACCAATATAGGATTATTTCCTACTGGTATGTCTTTCACAATCTTCCTCATTCCATACTGGCCGTTACGTCTGGGCGCTTCCAAATTGAGCGCCAGTTTTTCTCCTGTCACCACATCTTCGACTGAAAGCGCCTTGAGATTTGCCGGGGCATGCTCCCATATTATCTTTCCGACAGGTGCATTGTATTCAGCATTCATCCTACCGCCTTTCCAGACGAAGCACAGGAACTCATCCCTTTTTCCGAACCAGAATGACTGGGGCTTTGTAATCTTCAGGAAATGCTCCTCCGCCTGCTTCTGCCAGTAGAGCGTGGCCGGAAGGCCGTTTACCTGCACTGAAAGCTCCGCCGGAGCGTCGGCAAGATATGTCCAGTCTGTCCCAAGCGCATGGATCAGGTTCTTCAGCGCATGGTAGGCGGGCTTTGGCCTGTAGCCTTCCTGATCATTCCTGATGATTCCAAAATTGCTCTCCGCATCCTCAGGGTCGATGCCATCATTCATGAAATCATATACGCATGGGGTCTTCACTCCAGCCGCGAATGAAAGTATGATCGCCCTGCAAAGGTATGAGGCCTGGGCGGCCTCCGTGTATCCGCAGAACCAGCCTGGCTTGAAGTTGTGGTTATAGGTGCTGAATCCAAATTCCGTGGCATACAGCCCAAGCTCCTTCTTCAGCGCCAGGAGTGAATGCCTCCTGGTCATCTCGAAGAGCGAAACATATCCATGCTCGTCGTCCGCACATGCAATCCCGTCCTGAGCACTTATATAGCCACCACCGAAGGGGACTGTCTCCGGCGGAAACCTGACCGTATAAGGATGGTGGCTCACTCCATCGACATTCCTGAATGATTCAGGATGATGGTTCGCCATGTGGAAGAACTGCGGTTCTCCGGGATTGGTGATTATCTCCGCATCGGGATCGGCATTGCGTATGGCGTCGGCCGACATTCCGAGGAGCTCGCAGAACTTCTCGCGCCAGAGCGAGGGCTCCCGTCCGCTCCAGTTGCCGCCGTACTGCCTGTAGAAAAAGAAATTGGTCGGCTCGTTCCAGATCTCATAGGCAACAATGTTCTTACTCTTCAGGATCCTGGCCATGTATCCTGCGAATTTCGCAAATCCCGCCGGATCGAGCGGATTATTGTAGAGAGGGTTCCCATAGTCGAGTATGAGGATGATGCCAAGTCCGGAATCAGACACCCTGTCAACCCAGTCCTGATAGACCTTTGGAATCTTATAATATCCTTTCTTCGTCTCTGTCTTCTCCCAGTGGATCTCCGAACGGACTGCAACTGCTCCTAGCTTTATAATCATGGGAAGAAGTTTTTCGACTTTCCACCCCTTATCCCGAGTTTCAAAATGGGTACAGACCCCGAGTCCCTTTGCCATCTTCAGCTTATCCATTATCTTTCCTTATTTCTTTTCGATTCTCTTCACATAGCTCACTTTATCCACATATATAGTGTCGTCCGTCTTCCTGTTCCTCATGTTGTGCGCGGCGCTGAGCATGATCCAGAGCTGGTTGGCCGGCGGATGCCATTTGCCGTCCTTCGCGCCGCCCCAGGGCTTCGGGATCTTCTCGAAATCCTCGAGCACGACCTCCTGCCACTCGTCAGTCGCCTTC
>MHBH01000031.1 GCA_001804805.1 Lentisphaerae bacterium GWF2_49_21 | reverse complement strand
GTTATGTATTTGTTTCTAAACATGTTACACATTATTTTATAAAGTTAAGCCGGACAGTTGTGACAGGATATAATTAATTTAATCATGAAAATCCTGCCTGCCTCGCCATAGTCAAACGAAGGCGGGTAATCCTGTCTAAAAACAAGGAATTTTTGTTATGAACAAGATTGGTGTGCAGAGCTGGTGTTTCCGTGAATTCAAGCCGTTGGACAAGCTGATCGAGAAGCTCAAGGAGTGCAAGTTCAGCAACGTGGAGCTTTGCGGAGTCCATGCGGATTTCAAGAAGCCCGAATCCGTGAACGTCATCAAACAGCTCAAGGATGCTGGAATCAAGATCTCCAGTATCGGGGTTGAAAATTTCAAAGGTGCTCCGGAAGAGGAGCAGGTATTCAAATTCGCAAAAGAGGCTGGTTGTGATTACATCGCTGCCAACTTCCCGATCGAAGGTCATGTCGAAGCCCTGAAGAAGACCTCCGTCCTTGCCGACAAATACCAGATGAACCTGGGAATCCACAACCACGGCGGCGGACACTGGCTCGGTTCACGCCAGGCTCTGGCCTATGTCTTCGGCATCAGTTCCAAAAGGATCGGCCTCTGCCTCGACACTGCCTGGGCGCTCGATGCCGGACAGGATCCCCTGAAGCTCTCAACAGACTTCTATGAGAGGCTCTACGGACTGCATCTCAAGGATTTCATTTTCGACAAGAAGGGCAATCCGGAAGACGTCGTCCTCGGGACAGGCGTTCTGGAACTGAAAGCCCTCCTCGACTTCCTAAAAGGAAAGAACTTCAATGGCCCTCTGACCATCGAATACGAAGGCGAAGCAGCCAATCCGTCAGCATCGCTGATGAAGTGCGCCGCCAACATCAAATAATGTATCTATTTAAAAATGCGGTACATCTAAAAAGATGTCCCGCATTTTTTCTTTATCATTATTCCATTTGATCTAATCTCCGCATATTTTGCGGAGATTAGACCATTTATTCTCCGCACCGGAGCAGAAGCAACTGTATTGTTTTTATCTTTACGCATGGAATGCGTTAGGTAATAAAGCCTATGGTTTCAACCATAGGTATTGAATCCCAAAATTTGTTTTGCCCTGAAGGGGCAGAGTATAGAATCATCTTTTATACGAAACCTGTGGCTGAAGCCACAGGCTACATTACTCAATCCCTTCAGGATTCGTCATCACAATATAACCTGCAAGACATTAATGTGTTATATCTTAAGTTAACGGCATTGGCATAGTTCCAAATCCCACCATCTATGTAAAACAAAAATGTTTCCTTAGATCCATCGGATTTTGGACTATCAGATTCTCCCAATAGCACGAATTCCATCTATCACTGCTATTACCCTGCAAAAGGTTACTTTCCCAGGACATCCTGCCGCCTCTTGTAATACCGCCAATGCTTTTCTACCTTGACTTTAACACTTTACTCCAGTATTTTTCTGCAGAACAGGTATTACATGTAATCATAGTTTGACTAATAATGAAAAACAGTCCATTCATAATTATTTTGCTTCTTTTTATGTCTTGTTCGACAATCCATGTTGTCATTGATCCAGACACGCACAATCACAATCCTTTTTTCAATGCGAGATTTTATGCAGAGCAAGGCCCAGAAGGTGTCAAGGAACTCCTTGACAAAAACAAAGAAGGCTCGTATGACAGAGATGTTGAAATGTATGTTGCTGCAGGATTAATATATGCCCCCTGCGATGTATATCCTTTATTATTGCCATATCTTTCAAATGAAGATCCCAAGATTAGAGCATTTGCAATTTTAGTTGCAGGATTTTTAGGCGACAAAAGATATGAATCTATTATTAAAAAACATTTAGAAGATAAAACTAAATTAGAATTTTGGTTCGATGATACAGTTGCTGACAGAGCAGAAACGAGCTTGAATTATATAGAACAAGGTGGTTTTTCAAAGGAAGAACGGGAATTAATTGAACAAGTTACAAAAGAAAAATAAATCTATCGCATGCTCCTAACGGCCTTCAGCCGTAGGAGATACTAGGGCGTTAACGATCAATGAGATAATTGCATGCCAATCGGCTCTTTAAGAATCTTTGTGTAAACAGTCTTTCTTCCTCTTTCTTCTTCGATGAGCCGAGGGGAACAATGTCTCCGTAGGAGACCCCGAGGCTCATCCCCGCTGGACTCACAATGGCACCCTTCCTTCGAACCGGATGGAGAATCTGCTGAGTGCAAGCCCCCAGTTCCGGATGGGCATGGTCCATTTCTTCGAGGCGTTCATCAGCGCCAGATACATGCTCTTAAGGATAGCCTCGTTATTTGGAAATGCACCACGGCTCCTGATTATTTTCCTCACCGAGTTGTTGATCGACTCGATGGCGTTGGTGGTGTAGATGACCTTGCGGATCTCCTCTGAATAAGCAAAGAACGGGCGTACGAACTCCCAGTTCCTGCGCCACAGCTGGGATATCGTCGGATACTTCGGATCCCACTTGGCTGCGAACTTGTCCAGGTTCTGCAGCGCTTCATCCTCTGTCTGCGCCTTGTAGACGCCTTTCAAGTCGACAAGAAGTTCCTTGTAATCCTTGTACGAGACATACTTGAGAGAGTTCCTGATCATGTGCACTACGCAAAGCTGTATCTCGGTCCTGGGGAATACGGCATGTATAGCCTCAGGAAAACCCTTTAGCCCGTCTATGCACGCTATGAGGATGTCCTCCACTCCACGGTTCTTGATCTCGGTTATCACGTTAAGCCAGAACTTTGCGCCTTCGGTGTCGGCTATCCACATCCCGAGCAGCTCCTTGCGCCCTTCCATGTTTATACCGAGTGCTAGGTAGACGGCCTTGTTCTCCGTCTTGCCGTTCTCACGGCTCTTGACCATTATCGCATCGAAGAACATCACCGGATATATCGGATCAAGCGGACGGCTCTGCCACTCACGGACATCCTCAACCACCGCATCGGTGACATTCGATATCAGCGTAGGTGAAACCTCGACCCCGTATATCTCCTTGAGATGCCCCTGTATCTCGCTGAGGCTCATGCCCCGTGCGTACATCGAGGTTATCTTCTGGTCGAAACCGTCGAAGCGCCTCTGGTGCTTGGGTACGGCGATGGGCTCGAACCTGCCCTTGCGGTCACGGGGCACCTGCAACTTTATCTCGTCCTCTCCGGTAAGTATGGTCTTGGCACTGTGCCCGTTCCGGGCATTACCTGCCTTCTTCTCCCGGGGCTTGTGCTTCTCGTATCCAAGGTGCGTGGTAAGCTCAGTGTCCAGCAGTCTTTCAAGAAGCCTCTTGGTAAGCTCTTTTACAACCCCCTGGCTTCCGACAACGTCATCGGCGGTCTTGCAGCCCTTCACCAGTTCATCGATGAATGCATCATTGATCTTCACAGCCATAGTCTCTTCTCCTTTTATTTTTAATCTATCTGACTATGACCATTTACACAAAAATCAGAAAAGGCTCTGCCAATCCTTTCCATTGAATCCTTTGCTTCAGCAGATCGCAATCCTGGCAACTTTGTGCCTTTGTGCCTCTGTGGTTAAGACTTGGATTTCAATGGAGTCGCTATTTTTTGGTGAATTTCATGGCCGCAAGTCCCTTTGAAGCGGCTTTAATGGAGTCAAGAAAAAGGTTGGCCTTTTCAATGGCGAGATTGGCATTGTCCTCAGTTACTTGTGTAATTCCACCATAATCACCTGTCTCCCTTAGGTCCATCAGGAAATCAAATGTCTGTCCGCATTCTGAAGAAAGAATCCAGGTATTGACAAGATCCCTGTGCAAAGCCGAACGAATCGCTGTATGTTTTGTAAAGGATTTCCCCTGCAAGGCAAAATATGCCGTCAAACCATGAAAAACAGCATAGTAGGCTCTTGATGCTGCAGAATTAGGATCCGATTTTGAGAGCTGTCTTGCAGATTCCAGAGATAGCCATGCCCGTTTCCATTCTACCTTTGCGAATTTCCTCATATCCGAATCCCTTCCTGATGAATCCTCTGGTAGAGGGGGCATTGCACCTCGGAATATTCCTTGTCTGAAGCAGGCTTCGCACTGATCCTGCGTCCAAGTCGTCTTGATATCGGATATAAGGCGGATATGTTCCTGAGAAGATCCCGTCCATAATTTATCTTGCCATCAAGGAGAACAAGCAAATCGATATCGCTGTCACGCCTCGAGTTCCCTCTGGCCTCGGAACCATATAGTATCAATCCCTTCATCCTGTGACCATAGACTGAGTCAAGCCTGTCCTTGATCTCAAGCAGTAAATTCTGTCTTTTTCGAGGTGACATAACTTGTCCCTTGGTTAATCTGTAACAAACACACTATAACAATATCTCAAGAGCCGATATTTTCAACGTGTCTCAATGTGGCATTCCAATAAAGGATATTTTGATTCAGTGTCCTCAGGCGTTCAGGCTTTTCCGGATATAGGAAAGGTCTGAGGAGGACTGGGCTTCCATGCGGTAGGCGCGCGGGGTCTGGCCGTTGTTCATTTTCCGGAATATCCTGAAGAAGTATGCCGGATCCTTGAACCCGCATTCAGCCGCTACTGTCGACGTCTTAAGATAGGATTCCTTCAGCAGGTGTCTTGCATGGTCGATACGCCTTTCGGTGAGCAGTTCTACAAAACTCTTCTTAAAGTTCTTCCGCAGTATCTGGCAGACGCGCGATTCGCTGAGCCCGAGGAACGAGGCCAGATCTGATATCCTGAACTTCCTGCGGAATTCGCGGTCGATGAAATATTGTATCCTCTTCACCGGATCCGTCTCCGCAAGATCCATCTTGGCTGAAACAAGTTCCGACTCGATGTGCCGCGCAAGAAGCCCGCCGATGTTCAAAAGGTCCGCAAAATCAGCTGCGTCCAGAGGATGGATCTTCTTCTTAAGTTCGGCCAGTTCCGGGGAGAGAGGAGAGCTGACGTCCTGCCTTATAATCCCTTTCAATTCCTTCCCTGGGATTTTTCCGCAGAGAAACGGACCTACGAACATGTTGGCAGACACCCGTGATCCTGAAAACAGTGGGAACGCAGCCTCAAGCACGCCCATATGACAGATCTTGAAAAGCGGCTCCCTCGAAAGAGTCAGCTTCGAACGGATATCCCTCGACTCCAGATCGACGCAGCAGCGTGCATTTTTCTTGTTTTTCTTCACAAGATCGCAGAAGGGGTTTATGTGCATGCCCGGCAGCGAAGCGTTATGCCCGCGTATCTTCCCTTCGTAGTCATGGAAGCAGACATGGCAGGAAAATTTCTTCTCGAATGAAACTATGATTTCAGCCAGTTTGCCCATATATCCTTTCTTTCAGACTTCTAACGCTGCTCCGATTATGATTTTTTCCTGTATTAGGTTTTTAGTGTTAAGTGTTACTAATGAGTTCATAATTAGGTTTATGTTTTTCCGAGGTAGGGACGGCTCTCCGAGCCGTCCGCGGCGCGTTGCGGAGAACGCGCCCTACCTTAAAACAAAATTCACCATGTGAACTATTTGATGCACGCATTAGTAAGTTTTAAGTGTTAAGTTGAAGATTTGAACTTAAAACCTAAAACTTGCGACTTAAAACACTCCTGAATTCAGGTATTTATACATAATAACTGCTGGATAATACACTTTATAAATATTTTTTCCAAGCTCTATTGAGCTTATTGGAAAAATATTTATTACAGAAAGGCAAATATGAAAAACGATTTTCCAGCTTATGATGTAGTTGTGTGTGGCGGAGGTTTTGCAGGACTCGGAGCGGCGTTCGCGCTTTCCAAGAAGAAACTCAAGGTGCTTGTGCTGGAACCTTCACCTTCGATAGGCGGAGAGATCACCCGCGCATACAGTCTCAACATCGCATCCGGGATTTCCCCGCTGGCTGACAAGCTCCTTGAGAAAATTGATAAGGCTGGAGGAAAAAAAGGCAACCGCATAGATGCCGTTGTCGCAGAACTCTGCCTGCTGAAAATGGCCGAAGGCAAGTTCGACATCCTCCTTTACTGCCAGCCTACGGGAATTATCAGGGATGGAGAGAAGACGCTTGGAATAGTCGTGTCAGGTAAGTCCGGACAGTTCCCTGTCCAGTCCAGAGCTCTTGTCGACGCCACCGGAAACAGCCTCCTCTTCAAATACGCCGGGGTTGAAGTTCCCGAGCCCGGCAAGGTGTCGCGCATCTACTCCATTTTCATGAATGGAATCGAGAACAGGGATTCTCTTCCTGGCAAGTTCACATGCGGAAAGAGCCAGATAATAATCAGAAATAGCATTTGGGACGGCGAATGCTCGTTCGAATTCCTTTCAGACAGCGACAAACCACAATATTCACGGCTCATGATCCCGAAAATCCTCGAAACCGCGAGGAAGGAGTTTCCGCAGCTGAAGAACGCACTGATGTCCCATGCGGCAATATCCGAGCTCCAGCTTGCCACTTTCGGCAAAGGTAAAGAAAAAGTCCCTGAAAGCAGTTCCGGCATCTTTTCAACCGGCATTGCTTCAGCGGAGAAGTTCAGCCTCGAGAACCGCGACGGCCTTGTTCCGGAACTGATCCTTTCGGGAGAAAAAGCCGCAAAGCTCCTGATAAGTGAAACGGATCTCAAGGTAAAGCTCCCGAAGATCGACGACATTCCCGTATCCAGCGTAATCGCCTCCCCTTCGATAAGGAAGGACGTCGTCGTGTGCGGCGGAGGAACTGCGGGTGCGGTAGCGGCGATCACGTCCGCCCGCGAAGGCGCAAAGACACTTCTTGTCGAATCCTCCTGCTGTCTCGGCGGAGCCGCCACCGGCGGAGCCATCAATTCATTCTATCATGGCGTGAAAGGCGGAATACAGGATGAGATAGACGCCCGCATCGAGAAAATGAGCAGCCTCTTCCTCGGTCCCAGCGTCTTATGGAAGAACGCTTTCCATCCTGACCTTAAGAAGATCGTGCTCCAGGAGATGCTTATCGAGGCCGGCGCCGAAATGATTTTCGAGAGCACAGCCTGCGGTGTCGAGACCGAGCCTGTGAAGAGCCTGCTTCCAGCGAAGCGTGGGGCAAAGTCCACACGCAGGATCAAATCAGCGGTGATCGCAGGACCGTCAGGATGCGCGAACGTCACAGCCGACGTCTTCATCGACTCCACCGGTGACGCCGACCTTGCCGCCATGGCTGGCGCGGACTTCATCTTCGGCCGCGTATCAGACGGGATGCCGCACGCCTATTCGCAGTCATCATCATCAATCAGGAGGGATGACAAGGGCAATCTTGTGATCGGCCACAACAACTTCGACGCCGGCTACTGCGATCCTACGGATCCCCGCGATTTCACCAGGGCCAGGATAGCGGGGCTGAAACTCTACTGGAGGGAGAAGTTCGACGATCCTTCACGCCTTACCACTCTTGCGGAGCAGATCGGGCTAAGGAACAGCCGTCTCATAAAAGGCGACTGCACCATAACATTCGCCGACCAGATCGTCTGCAGGGAATATCCTGATGTGATAGGATACACGTACGCCAACTACGACAACCATGCGGTCGACTATGAGAACGAAAGTCCGCAGACGATGATCTGGTGCTGGGGCCTTGGAAACTGGAGGGCGCTGATCGGCAGCGAGATCCCTTACAGGGCGATACTCCCGGCTGGAATAGAAGGGCTGCTGATAGCCTGCCGCGCGCTTTCCGTGGATTTCGACGGACACAACCAGCTCAGGATGCAGAGGGATCTGCAGAGGGTCGGAGAAGCCGCGGGAATCGCAGCTGCGATGGCTGTTAAAAGCGGAAAGACTCCAAGAAACATAGACGTGAAGAAGCTCCAGGAAAAACTTTTCAAGTCCGGTGCCCTGCTGGATTCCGGCAAGGGATATCATACAAACTCCTGGAAACCGGAGAATCTTTTCTCGCTCACACACAACCAGCTCCGCATCGGCGACAAGGATTCAGGAAGCGTAAAATGGATCGCCCAAAGCACTACGGATGAAAAGAGCCTGACGTCCCGCATGAACTCCGGAGACATCAAGGAAAGTACGATGTCAGCGATCCTGCTGGGCACGGCCGGAAAGAAGGAGGCTTTGGAAAAGCTCCTGGCATGTGTCAAGGAGAAGTCCGACATCAGGGCGGACGGAGAAAGGAGCACTCCGTTCTGGAAGCCCGCGATCGCCGTCCTCGGCTGGAACAAGTGCGCGGACGCCGTTCCCCTCCTTGAGGATATTTTACTGGACAAGACTTCCGACCAGCCTGCGCTCGTGCTTGCATTGAATGCTCTTGGGAACATCGGGAACAGGAAATCGGCATCGGCTATTAAGAAGATGCTGTCACGCAAGGACCTTCCCGCAGAACAGATCTTCAAGAAGAGCGGTGGAAGCATTCCTGCTGTAAAGGAAAACGCCCTTTGGAAGATCGAGCTGACAGCGGCTGCGAATCTCGCAAAACTCGGTTGTCCCGACAGGAAACTCGCCGAGAAATATCTCAGCGATGAACGGCTCCCCGTGCGCAAGTTCGCACAAAGGCTTCTGGAGTAGGCCAGCGCTCGATGAGCGCGGCTTCTTTGAGGAGCGCCGACATGCTTCGACTATGCTCAGTACAGGTCTTGCCGGCAGTGGAACTGGGGATTGAATTTAAGAATGTGGTACAGCCGTCTCGGCTGTAATTAAAGGCACATGCGTCCCGCGCGGGGAAAGGACAAGAGAAAATTACAGGCGAGACGCCTATACCACATTTCAAATACAAAAATATTTATCCTTGCGCCTCTGCGCCTTTGCGTTGAAAGGCAATGGGGCTACTCCCATTCGCCGAAGATTTTGCGGCATTTCGCGATGAATTCCTGGATCTGGGAGGAATGTGTCCTGACAAATATCGCTCCTCCGACAAGTAGCGCACCGGTTATAAAGACGCTCGAACCGATTATCGTCATCTTGACGTTCCGGTCGACGGCATATAGGGTGAAAGCCTTCACCATCGCATATGCCAATGTCATGACCGCGCCTCCGAAACCGACAAAAAGATATGTCCTTATCTTCATGAGTGAGCCGAGTATCATCGCTGCAATGCATAAAAGACCGAGGACTGCGATCTGGACCCACGTGTATGACTTGTCGAAAAACGCGTAATATGCGGAGCTGCAGAGCATGATGAGGATCGTTGCAAGACGGACCTGGTTCCTGACGTCGGACCTCACCCTGTCCCTGAACAGATGGAGAAGTATCATCACTCCGAGGCCTGTCGGAATGACATAGGCATGGAACATTGCAAGATGCAGCTTGCCCCAGAAGACAACCAGGACGAACGCCAGGAAGCCTGAGACTGCCGCAATGTTATACGGAGATTGGCGGTCATCCTTTCCAAGGAATGCGAAGATCATGCTGTGCAATCCGAGCACCAGCAGTGCGGCATCCACCCCGAGTCCCTTGAACAGCACCCATCCCATGCATATGAAAGGCATGATGCAGAGCGTGGTAATGGCCGGAATCCGCTCCTCCTGAGACCGCTTGTCAAGGATGCTCTTGAATGCGGCAATTATGAATGATCCTCCGAGCCCGACCCAGATGTCGTAATGGCAGTTCCAGAAGCCTGCTGTAAGCATGATGTGGTTCCTTATGGCCAGGAAAAGAACAACGGCGGCGCCCTGGGAGAACCAGAACGCGATTTTCGATTTCCTCGAAATCCCCTCTGAATACCAGAGCACGGCGAAACAGATCATTAGTATGACATACATGATGAATTCATTGACCTGGAATGCGCTCGCATAATGAAGGGCCTGGACTCCGGCAGTCAACGGGAAAAGGATCCACAGCGCCAGGCTCCTTATCAATGCCGCATTGCCGGACCAGAAACCGAGGGTCGCTGTAAAGACCACGTTGATATTCATTTTCTCAAGCGTGTCATGGAATACGATGATCTTGCCCGAGAAATGTTGGATCGCGGAAGCCATCACCAGGACAGTTGCGATAGTCGCAAGGACAGTCCAAGTCTCGAAATAGCCCCTGAATCCCATTTCTCCGACCGGTGCAAGCCCGAAATAGACAAGCCAGGGAATCGCTGCGGCAGTGAAAAAGCCCATCACCGGAAGAAGTATTCCAGTTCTTCCGCCCTTGACGACCGGTGTAGAGGCCGTCATTAGGAATGTGAAAAAGAACGCCCACAGCCCGCCTGCCGTCCAAGGATGATGATGGAACATTATATGGAGCATCGACAATGGCATTAGAAGCACTGAGGAGAAGAATGCTGCGGACCTTGTCAATCTGCTTCCCGGAATCCTTTCAAGTACCAGCAGCAGCGCCCAGAGCAGGAGAAGGACCAGTATTACGAAATCCTTCTTCAGATAGCTTGCCGTGAAGAAGTCCGCATGTACCGCAATGAGGATCTCAATCCCGGCAACGGCAAGATACAGAGGCATTTTCCTGATTATACCATGGTGAATCAGGATCGTTGCGCCTGCCGCAAGCAGCGGTGCAAACATGAGGGTATTGGAATTGTACGCCTTCACGAGCGCTATCAGCATCATGATCTGCACGGCGCCGGCAAGACAGTATCCCCACGTCGTCCTCAGCTCCCTCCATCCGGCGTCATTTATCCCTCCTATGAACTGGAGGGCATTCCTCAAGGGTGATTTTGAATAGGTGGCGACTGTCAGGAAATGCGCCATCAGCACCGCTACCCATGCGGAATTTATCTGATAAGAGAACGGACTGAGTCCCGGCAGCGCAGTGACTCCGAAGAAGAATCCGAGCATGATGGCGACTCCTCCGAAGAATGAGATGATCGACGGTGCTCCGAGCGAATGGAGCCTCATCATCGCCAGCCCTATCACGGCGACCACAGGAGAATTGTAATGGTAATGATCCGTGTCTATTTTGGAATCCGGGAATGCGATCATCTGGAATGAAATCCTGAAAATGTAAAGCGTGAAGATCGCGAACGACATCACGGTGGCGGAGTCCACGTATGCCCTCTGCAGGTTCAGCTTCCTGTAGCGTGCGAATTCCGCGCATCCCAGGAAATACAGCGTCGGAATTCCGAGCGCGATCAATGCCGTCTGCGGCGTCCTCATCACGGGAACAAGAAGTATCATGCACCATAATGCGATTGTGATTCCAAGATGGTAGACGGCCTCGAATATCCTGACAGCCTGATCCTTCCCTATCAACGGCTTCCTCGCCGCATATCTGAAATACAGGGCCGAAATCAGGGAGAGTATGCCCGACACGACAAAGCGTGAGGGATTCATAGAGCCGATGTCCGGACTTGCAAAATAATTCAGCGGAATTATGCACAATATCAGGGCTCCACATCCCAGTGCGCCGAGATCAAGCTTGAACGCCGGACCTTCCTTGTTCAAAATAAATTTCAGCGCCGAGAACATTATCATCGAAATTGCAAGGCCTATGCTGATGATATGCATATGCGTCAAACCGAATTCATAGAGGGCGGATCCGCAGAATACATGGATGACATGGATGTTGCCCAGTACGGCAAGGAATCCAGCGGCGATATAAAGATTCCGGACTCTCCCGGTCCAGGCACAGAGAAGAGTCGCCAGCATGCCAAGATACGGGACTGCCGTCATCAGCTCCGAGTTCCTGAATTCGGCATTGACCATGTGCCGGCCTTCCGAGAAGAACGCAAAGACAACCGAGAAGAAGATGAACCATACGGACCCGAAAATATCGAACCCAGAATTTCCCTTTGCAGGCCTGTTGAAGAAGCCCGACATTAGAACTGGGGTTTTTTCATATAGGATTCTACCGGCGCACGCCGCAGCCGCAAGAGCAAGGGAGAAGACGGAAAGGTTGAAAGGATTTATCAGAAGTTCAAATATCTTCGTGAAACCAGTCCCCGGCACGGGATCCAGGCTGAGGGCATAAATGATGAAGGCAGCGCCAAGTGCGAAGATCGCAGTATTTGTCGCCCTGGAAACAAGCAGCAGCAGGATCAAAAGCAACGTCCTCTGCATAGGAGTCCAGGTCCAGTCTGGATTTAACGCTTCGACAAAGCCGCAGGGCATCAAATTGCATGCCAACATGACTGTCATTACCACTGCAGGCAGGAGGAGCGACTTGATCTTTTTGTAGACTTCCGGCAGGAACTCCATGGCGGCAAGCAGCAGCTGCACCGTTACGAAAATATACAGGAGAGGAGTGAACGACCTGATGGAAATTGCACGCACCAGGAAATTGCTTCCTTCCGGCGCGTAGAATGCCACGGTCGCCGTCAAAGCCCAAATGAAAAATACGGTCCCGAAGATATACATGCCGGTTGAACATCCATGCCAGATCAGCAGGGCAGCAAGAAAGAACATCAGTATGGGTATTTCCGAAGGTGGACGTCCCCACATCATTGCTATTATGCAGACGGCTGTTCCAAGAAGGCTTCCACCTCTAAGTATCTGCCGTGCCGGATCCGTAAAGAGCTTCTCCATCCATTCGAAAAGTCCTCCCATCCCTTTGAAGATCCAGAAGGATATCTGGAGGGTGATGAAGAAAGCAAGCACCGGAACGTCCCAGTGGTGATCCCCCAATGACTTGTAATGGTAGAGGAAAAATCCGGAAAAGATGCACAGCCATCCGAAATATGAGGCGGAACAGGCCGCGGCATATGCCCTGAGATGCACCGACAATATCATCCAGAAGATCCCTGAGACGACAAGTGCGATCCCGGTCTTAAGAACGGCTTTCCCCATGACCACGGAGATAAAACCGTTGTAGAAGTCCACCTTGAGCGCCAGATACAAGGCAGTTGCTATTATGGGCCAGGTGAACAGTGTATGATCCCTTCTTATAAGAGGGAAGTTGGATATTCCAAGGAATCTGTCTCCTCCCTTGAGATTCTCCAGGAATTTCAATTTTTCAATGCCGAAGGTGGACAGGACGAGGACCGTGGCTGTTATCGCGCTTCCAAGCCCGCTTCCCCACGAGAAGAATTCAGCTATCTCCCTTATCGCCGGTTTCATTTCAATATAGACGGCGACTCCTACATAGGCCGCTATCAGGGCCGGCACCAGGGATCTCGAGAAGAATGCGCACAGGCAGAGCGAAACTAAGATCATTGGAGGAGCCAGTGCGTCGCCAAGGGGAAAATCCCTTAGGATTTCAGCGTTCTGGGGACCGTCGATGACCAGTCTCAGCGTCACTGCCGCCGCTGCAAATACTCCGTAGAAGAGAAGGACGGTCGAGCGGGTTTCCAAAACGAATTTGCTTCTTGACAGATAGATGAACGCAAGCCAGATCATCGAAAGTATCCCAATGCCGAAATCCATGCAGTTCCCATGGATGTTCTTCCCCGCCATGTCCATGCATCCAAGATAAGGGAGGGAAAGGATCAGGATGCCGGCCGTCGTATAGATCCATCTTTGGTTTCCATCCCTGAAAGCCCTCCAAAGCATTATCGCGGCGATTGAAAGAATGTATATCGCGGTAAGACGCGGATCCGACGCCATATACCATTGCGAAAGGACAGCCACAATTGCGGTCAGTGGCAGTATTGTCGCCTGCATGCCAAGGCATGCGCTTCTGAGGACGGCAAATGCCGGTCTGGTTATGGAAACCGCCACGGCTCCATAGAATACTGCGACAATTATTCCGATGGCCGGCCTCCATTTCGGATCAAAGTCCGGAAGAAGTCCGACGGATACAGCACCAAGAAAGAGAAGAGTGAGGGCTATCCAGCTGTGCAGTTCATGCCTGCGCGTCAAGGCCTGCTGCAGCCACACTCCGCCTGACAGCAAGAAGCAGATGACTCTGAACCACGGATCCGCATTTCCCATGAGGAGTCCGAGTATGACCAATGCAAAACCTATGAACGATTCCGCTCCATGCAACGCCGATTCGGCGGTCATTGCGAGAGCCTTACGTTCCGCGAACAGGACAAGCCATCCTGCCAGGATCAGGAGCGGAGAATAGGTATAGACCTGGGGAAGTATCTTCAGGAAGCCATGCTCCCAGGCAAAGACCTGCAGGAAAGTGACAGTCAGCATCACTCCGAAAAACCATGGCACCTTCTTCTCCTTCGCAAGTTCAGGCGTCAGGACGGCCGTAGAGAAACGGATTGACGAAACCATCAATATTGCGAATCCCGCATAGAATCCTGCGGCGAGGACTTCACGCATCGATGCTTCATCGGGAGCTATGCCGAGAGATTTTGCGATTGGACCAAGTGCCACTAGGAAGTTCAGGGACAAGAGGGGTAAACCGAGTGCAATACCCAGTTTTGAATGCACGCTGCCGCACCATCTGAACAATCCCCATCCTCCGAGTACAAGATAGACGAGCGCCATCAATGGGACCGCAAGCGCCTTCGGTGAAACAGCAGGATCCCCGGAGAGAAGAGCCACGGCCATGAAGTTCACCGGCAGAAGCGAGATCGCGGCGCCGCGCAGCATTGCAGACATGCTGGAAAGTGATTTGTCCATCTTCTCAAGCTTGGTCCCGGCCCAGGCGAGGATCGCCGTAAACAATCCGAATATCACCGGCACAATCGTATAACGCAGGATCCAGTGCTTGTCCCATGTGTAATACGCGAGCAGGGAACTTCCTGCAACCATCATCAATATCCCGGCGATCATGTACCAGTTCTCAAGGAAAAAAGGCTGTATGCGTGTCTCCCATAGGGAAGGCGGCGGTGGAACAACAGGTTTCTTCTCTTCAGGAACAGGCTTTTCCTCTGGTTTTGCCGGTTGAACCTCCTGCACCACCGCTTTCTGAGTGAGTTCCAAAGGCTCCGTCTTAATATTTAATTTCAGGGCGATATCATTCAGGAGAGATGCTTCATCCTTGTCTATCAGCTCTTTCGCCTTCTCCAGCAAACTTTCCGACAAGTTCATCCTGTCACTGCAGATCTTCTCCAGCCCTCCCAAGGATTTTATGGAGTGTTTCCGTCCCCACAGCAGAAGAATTTCTGGGGCGAAAAGGCATGCAGCCCTCTCGACAGATCTCAACCTGTCCAGATGTTCCTTCAGGACGATTGAATAATAATTCCTCCAGTCGGCGCCTGAATAAGTCTTCTCCGTAAAACGCAGGATTGAAATTGCTTCGGTCCTATACTTTGTCCGCGGATCTTCAAGAAGCTTTATGATGAATTCAGACGCCGCCTTTCCGGGAAAAGTGCAGATGGCGTCTGCGAACCGGTTCCTGATTTTCCTGTCGCCCGCAGCAGCGACCGCCGTGAAAAGCGCCTCAAGTATCTCCTTGTCGGGGAAATCGCCTGCTGCTGGAATATTTCCTGATGAGACAATCGCCTCTGGCTTTTCATGCATCTCATTGATCTTCTTCTGCGCCTCACCGATGAAATCAGCTATGTCCCCTCCGGCATTCTGATTTCCTGCCGCGAACATTTCCATGACGGCGCTGATCACTGAATCGAATTCCTTTACCGAGTCCCTGAAGGAAACGGTTATCCTGCTTTCAATGTTTTCGCGTGTCTTGGAATATTCCGGTTTTCCAGAACTGATGAAGGATGAAATCCTGACGCAGAGCGCAAGCGTCTCATAGTCCGGAGGAGGAGTCCTGTCATGCCATCCAAATCCGATGTTCCATGGAATCCCGGAGAGCAGAGGATAATTTTTCAGGTCGGGAGTTTTTCCTTCATTCTTTTCCCTGGTATATTTCAGGGCCTGCCGGCGCCTGACATGGTTCAGCAGGGTGAAGATGTTTGCGCTTTCGGCAGACTTATCCTTCTCCAGTTCATCAATAATTCCATCTAAATCAAATTCCGCCTGGAATCCGGCCCCTAGTTTCTTCATGTAGGAATAAATTGACGCAGGCTCTATTTCATCCCTGGAAAGAAGCAAGGCAAGAAGAGCAAGAAGCTTTTCATTCCTGTCTTCCATCATCTTGTATCCCGTGGTTTAATGGCAGCCCCCCCATAAAAATAATCCTCCTATATTAAACTCGCATAGGATAATTTCAAGCTGAAAACATCTTACCTGATTTCAACATTGCAAGGTTGTTGTAAATCGGCGGTCCGTACACACCCTCTATCATTGCCGGCTCTCCTTTAATTTTGACATCAACTGCCTTTCAATCCTAGACTGCGTCCACCGTCAACCACCATGTTCTGTCCTGTGATGTAATCTGATTCAGGCAGCGTCAGATAGAGCACCATGTCGGCGATATCATCCTGCGTGCAGATCCGGTTGAGATATGTATATTGCTTCGCGAAGGCGGCCTGATCAATGTCATCCGTGCTGCGCTGCACCTTTCCCGGTGAAACACAATTCACGTTGATGTTGTAGCTCCCCAGCTCGATCGCGAGGGATTTCGTCGCTGCGATGATTCCTCCTTTAGCAGCGGCATAATCAACGCATTTTGACATCCCACCAAGTGCAACGATGGAGGAGATGTTGACGATCTTGCCATAATTCTGCTTGATAAGATGATTGACGGCGGCACGGATGCAATACAATGGACCGTTCAGATTGACGTCAAGCATCCAGTCAAGAACTTCTATGGGAAGTTCTTGATAGAGCGCCATCTTTTCACGTGCGCTGCCGCCGGCCGAGTTGACAAGGATATCGATCCGTCCGAAATGTCCGGCAATCCCGTCAAAGGTCTCCTTCACCTTGTCATAACAGGTGATGTCAAGCGCATAGGCTGACGATTCGCCGCCGAGCTTCGTTATCTCATGCGCAACCCTGTCTGCGGACTCCTGCATCATGTCTATCACCACTACTCTTGCACCCTCGGCGGACAGCTTCAACGCAATTGCCCTGCCGATTGCTCCGCCTCCTCCGACGACGATCGCCACTTTATCCTGCAGTTTCTTCATCATTGACTCCTATTTTGTATATCCGGCGGCGCTAAGAAGCGCTTCCTGGACAAGAAATTCATGTTCTATCGGGAATGGATTCCTGATCTCGCCGCAGATGATGCGTGAAAATTCAATCAATTGTTCCTCATAGCGTCCATTCAACACGCCTACGTCCACGATATGTGTCCCGGCGGCGAACTCGGTATTGCCTTCCTTGAGTGTCAGGCGCACATGAAGCGGATCGAGACGGTAACGCTCGGAGGGATGTTCGATGGGGCAGACCTCCACAGTCCCCTTCGTGCCGCAGACTACCAGACGGCGCTGCTTCATGCCGTCAACTTCTGCTACAGAGGTTCGGATCGTTGCTGTCGCGTGCGGATACTTCAGGACAGCCAACCCATTATCATAAAGCGCGTCATCACGGGTTTTGCTTTGGAAGGAGGAGATTTTGTCCGGACGCCCCAGCATGCTGATGACCAGATCAAGCAGATAACCGCCGAAAATATACATGGCCCCTCCCCGGAACTGTGCAAGCCATTTGCGGTAATCATCATTTTCACCGTCGTAGCGGCTCATGACCGCATCGATCTGGAATATTTCCCCGAGCCATCCGGAACGGACCGCATTCATGCAGAACCTGACAGCCGGATTATAGCGGTACACGTAGGCAAGCTGGATCGCAAGATTCCTGCGGGAGCATTTATCCAGCAGTTCCCTGAACTCCTCAAGCGATTCGCCGCCCGGCTTGTCCAGATGGACATGCAACCCTCGCTCCGCACAACGTTGCGCAGCCGGAACAAGATCAAAGCCGTCCACTTCCACAGCCACCGCCTGGAGTCCCGGCGTGCTGAACAGCTCATCTTCAGTCATCCACTTCAATCCCTCATACGCTTTCAAAGTGCTCCGTTTACGTTTCCATTCCGGATCTGCTTCAACTATGCCGACGACCTCGAAAAGATCAGGCAGACGGCGGAGCGCAATCATCTTTTCAGAGGCATGATTATGTCCGATCCCGATTTGTCCGATTTTGATTCTGCCCATTTGCCTCTTTGCTGTTTTGAGCAAACTTTATCGCTGTACCCTTGCTCCGCCACCTTTGACCAGCGACTTCACTTCGCTGAGAGACGCCATCGAGGTGTCTCCGGGCGTTGTCATCGCAAGCGCACCGTGGGCCGCGCCGTATTCCACACATTCCTGCGGGGAAAGTCCTGACAGGAATCCATAAGCAAGACCTGAAGCGAAGGAGTCCCCTCCCCCGACACGGTCATATATTTCAAGCTTCTCACGGGGAGTCGCCTGATAGAATTCCCCGCCTGCATAGAGGATCGCGCCCCAGTCGTTGTAGGTCGCGCTGTGCACTGCGCGAAGAGTTGTCGCCACGGCCTTGAAATTAGGAAATTCCTTGACAGCCTGATTGATCATCTTCTTAAAATTCGCCGGATCAAGCGAGGAGCATTTTTCATCGAGACCTTCGACTTTGAATCCGAGAGCCGCAGTGAAATCCTCCTCGTTACCGATCATGACATCAACATATTTCGCAATAGTGCGGTTCACTTCCATCGCGCGTTTCGTCCCGCCAACAGATTTCCATAGGCTCGGACGGAAGTTCAGGTCGTAGCTGATGATAGTTCCGTTCTCTTTCGCGCATTCCATCGCCTCGATCGCCACTTCAGGAGTCCCTTCACCGAGTGCCGCGAAGATCCCTCCGCAGTGGAACCAGCGTGCGCCTTCGTCCTTGAAGATCTTCTTCCAGTTGATGTCACCGCGCTTAAGCTGGCTGACGGCAGTATGTCCGCGGTCGCTGCATCCGACAGCTCCGCGCGTGCCAAAACCTTTTTCGGTAAAATTGAGTCCGTTCCTTGAAGCCTTGCCGATTCCGTCGAACGGAACCCATTTCACATGGCTCATGTCAACACCGCCCTGCAGGATCAGATCTTCCAGAAGACGTCCGACGGGATTGTCGACGATGGCTGTCACGACAGCCGTCTTCATTCCGAAACATCTGCGAAGTCCGCGGGCGACATTGTATTCTCCGCCGCCTTCCCACACATCGAATTTCCTGGCCGTATGGATCCTGCCGTCGCCCGGATCAAGTCTTATCATTATTTCACCGAGAGAGACCTCGTCCCATTTGCAGCTTCCTGCAGCCTTCACGTTGATTACGCTCATTTTTTATTTCCTTATTTGCTTATCTGTGTCTTCAGTGTGTTCTGTGGTTATACTTCTTTAAGTTCATGTATTATATTTATGTTTATGAAAAATTCAAAGACACCAAGGCTCGACTGGAAGAGGATTAACCTTTTAATAAGGCTTGCGCTCGAAGAGGATATCGGCACTGGAGACGCCACAAGCAGCTCCGTGATCCCGAAGAATCTGACTGCGGAAGCCGTACTCGTCTGCCGCGAAGACTGCGTCTGTGCCGGCCTCCCAGTAGCCGAAGCTGTTTTCAAAGCGATAAACAAGAACATCAGGTTCAGTCCCAAGGCCAAGGAAGGGCAGCGCTGCAAGAAAGGCACCGTGATGGCAGTTGTCAAAGGAAACGCACGTTCACTTCTGACGGCTGAGCGCACAGTCCTGAATTTCTTCCAGCGCCTCTGCGGAGTCGCAACGATTTCTGCGAAGTTCGCAGCTGCAGTAAAAGGAACGAAGACAAAGATTTTGGACACTCGCAAAACTACACCCGGCTGGCGCAACCTTGAAAAATATGCAGTCGCTGTCGGTGGAGCTTCAAACCACAGGATCGGTCTGTACGATAGAATAATGATAAAGGACAACCATCGCGAACTTGCCGGACTCGAAGGCTCTGGCGGTTTACGCCGTTCCATCGAAAAGGCACGCAAGTCGTATCCGAAACTTGAGATTGAAGCTGAAGCCGACAGGCTTGAGGAAGTCCGCGAGGCCGCAGATGCCGGCGCTGACTACATCCTTCTCGACAACATGAGCAACGAAATGATGGCGAAAGCGATAAAGATAAATGCCGGACGCGCCAAACTCGAGGCCAGCGGAGGAATCACGCTCGACCGGATTCCTTCCATTGCAAAACTCGGCGTTGACTACATCTCCGCAGGCGCCCTCACCCATTCCGCCAAGGCGATAGATATTGCAATGGATATTTTTGTCTGAAAAGTAGGGACGGGCTTTAGCCTGTCCCATGGTTTGAAGAGAAGATGGTACAGCCTAAAGGCCATACCTACTTGAAGCAAGAACATGCCTTACGGCATTGGCTACAAACGAGTTCAATGAACGCAAAATCTTTTGCCGGCAGGACTTGTACTGAGAGCTGATTTCAAAAATACTGAAAACGTTTGTTGCGGGAATAACGCTTGTTGGAGTTCACAGCTTCAGCGTGTCTTGGTATTTCCCGACACCCGTTGGGGCCGGGATCTTAGACAACAGGTTACACACGCTAAAGTCGAAGATCCCGGCTCAGCGATGTCGGGACAGCGCACTCAAACTTTTGAAATCAGCTCAAAAGAGGCAATTTTGAAATTGCCTCCTGAGTATATCGAAGGATGCCAGCGCTCCTTTACAGGATAATGTAAATTTAAAATTTGAGAATCGGTCATGGCAAGCATGACCCTCCATCCCGAGCGCGAAGCGCCTCGGGATAAAAATGGAGGGAAGCCTGTCCCATGGTTTAAAGAGAAGATGGTACAGCCTAAAGGCCGTACCTACCCCAAATACTTATCAATCTTATTCGAGACAATCACCCCGTAGTTCGCGGCACCTAGCCAGCCGGACATTATGATGCCGACCGAGCCGGCGTGGAAGAGCCCGTGGACCTGTTCGGAAAGTTTCATGCTTATCTCGAGCCCTTCGAACTTCGTTCCGAAGGATGAGCCAAGCCCGTGCAGTGTGTATCTCTCGAAAGTCCTGGGAGTAGCCGCTTCGGTGAAGTCGATCTTGTCCTTGATGCCGGGGACATACTTGTCGAGTGCGGTGAGCGTGTCCTGGATGAGATCTTCCTTTGCCCTTTTGTATTCATCCGGATTGAGATCCGCCCAGTCCTCGTATCTGGCGTTCATGGAGGCGACGATGGTATAATCATCCGTGCCAGGCCTTATCTCAGGATAATAGACTGAATAGGTGCGGCTTGTCACTTTCTTGGAAAGCAGTTTTTCCGGTTCGAAGGTCGGATAGGTCGAAGTGAAGAGGAGATCGCCGATGAAGTCGAACTTCTCTCCCTTCTTCAGCCCGATATAGACCTGGCAGCTGCTTGAATTCAATCTGACATTCTTTGACTTTTCGATGAATTCCGGTGAAAAATACTTGTCACCGGTCCATTCATGGATCGTGCTGAGTATGTTCCCGTTCGAAAGCACTGACCTGCATTTTATCTGGCGTCCGTTGATACTGACACCTGACACCTTCCCTCCCTCCACAATCACTCTTTCCACTCTGGCATTCGTGCAGAAGTCGGCGCCGTTCTTTGAAAGCTCCTTCTCCATCATGTCGATCATGAGGTCTGTGCCGCCGAGGAAGGTATAGACGCCTTTGCTCATGAAGTTTGAGAATACTATGCCGTATGTGATTGCCAGCTCGTCGAGATTCGAGCCGTTCGCGTAGGTGATTGGCTCCATGAGGAGGCGGACTACGTCGTTCCTGCCGGGGAAATATTTATTGAAGAGATCACGGTTAGTCATCTTGTTGTCGTCATAGAAGTTCATCGCCTCGAGCTCGTTGTAGAAGGCGTCGACCGTCTCCTTGCTCAAGTTGAAATTGTTTATAAGGATTCCTGTGAAATCTTCGCGGGTGAAAGTGGTCTCCAGCGTGAACTGGGGATTGTCGAACCGTATGCTTTTGACCTGGATGATACGGTCGGCCATCTCGGTAGACCAGTACTTCCTGAGAGTCTTCTTCATGCCGATCGGGAAGCCGTGGAGGGCGACGTCGAAGATATGGTTCCTCCTCTTGAAATAGGTGGCTAGCCCTCCGAACTGGAAATGGTGTTCGGCTAGAAGGACCCTGTGGCCGTTCTTGGCCAATATGTTGGCGGCGGTGAGCCCTCCCAGCCCGCCGCCGGCGACAACCACGTCATATTCCGCTGAAATCTCCTCGAACTTTTTTCTGCCCATTTATGAAATCCCTTTTCTTATCAATCCACGTAAAATACCAATCCGAAGACAGTTATCAATTTACATTATGAATATATCAGCCTTTTTTCTATCTGCGGACAAGGTAATTTTCATGGGGAGAGTTATAGTAGGATTTCTATCTGAACAAACTTGGCAATACCTAAATGGAAAGCAAGTTATACGGCCTTGACCGTATAACACTGTATAACCGCGTATAATACTGAATAATACCGTATAAATGGATATAAAAGGTAGGAATGAAAGAAAAAAAACAAGTCAACTTCCATTCGAACATGCCAGCACTTCCTGCCATTCCTCTGCGTTCTGAATTCATCCAGTCCGTCATGGAGATTCTTCGAAATGCCCGGCATAAAGTTTATCGTTCCATCAATTTCACAATGGTCGAAGCCTACTGGAATATCGGGCGCATGATTTTAGAAGAGGAACAGCAGGGCAGGAAACGGGCAGGATATGGGGAGTTTCTCATTAAGAACCTATCAGCACGGCTGACAGAGGAATTTGGACATGGATATACGGAGGCAAACCTCAAGAACTTCAGGCAGTTTTATGTAACATTCTCAAGTTCAAGTGATTGCAAAATAAGCTACGCACTGCGTAGCGAATTGAGATGGACTCATTACCGCCTCCTGATGCGGGTGGAGAAACCGGATGCCCGCAACTGGTATATGAAAGAGGCGGCGGATCAGAATTGGAGCACCCGCGCGCTCGAACGCCAGATCAATTCCCTCTATTATGAACGACTTCTGCTAAGCCATAAAAAGACCCCGGTAAAGAAGGAAGCTAAAGAGAAAACTGCATTGCTTTGTCCAGCTCCATCGGATTTCATCAGGGATCCTTACGTCCTTGAATTCCTCGGCATACCGGATGCGCATCCATTCCGGGAATCCGATGTCGAAGAGGCCATCATCGGTAAATTACAGTCTTTTATGCTTGAACTTGGCAGGGGATTCGCCTTTGTCGCCAGACAGAAGCGCATCAGCACCGAGACAAAGGACTTCTTCATTGATCTTCTCTTCTACAATTACATCCTCAAATGCTTTGTCATAATTGATCTGAAAACCGGGGAACTCACACACCAGGATATCGGACAGATGGACATGTACGTCAGGTATTTCGAGGATAAAATTAGAGGCTCCGGAGACAGTCCGACCATCGGTATCATCCTCTGCACTGAAAAGGACGAAACCGTAGTCAAATACTCCGTGCTCAAGGGAAGCAAACAGCTCTTCGCGTCGAAATACAAGCTCTACCTGCCTACGGAACAGGAACTGAAGGAGGAGATCAGCCGGGAAAAAGCACTGGTCGTACGGGAGCTTCGCGAGGCCTACGGATGAAAGGGAAAAAGGACAAATCCTCAAGAAAAACATCCCGCGCGGAAACGCAGGAACGCAGGGGGAACATGTCAATAACCAGCTGCTGCCAAGATGTAAATAATAAGATGCAATAGACCACAATGCTCAAAGCTGATTTCCACATACATACGAACGAGGACAAAAGGGATCTCATCACCTATTGCGCCAAGGATATCATAGACTTCGCCTCTGAGAAGAAGTTCAAGGTGCTGGCCCTGACCAACCATGACATCTTCACCTACACCCCGGAACTCGTGGAATATGCCGGTGCTAAAGGCATACTGCTTGTTCCAGGCATAGAGGCGACAATCGAGGGAAAGCATGTCGTCATCCTCAATCCCCAGCAGGATGTCGAGTCAGTAAAGACTTTTGAGGCTTTGAAGGAATACAGGAAGAAACATCCGGAGATCTTCGTCATTGCACCTCATCCATATTATCCGCATCTGAGGAAGTATTCCCTGCAGTCCCTGCTCCTCAAGAACATAGACCTCTTCGACGGCATCGAATACTGCCATTACTACACGAGGGTTTTCGACCGTTTCAACACGATGGCCAAGAAAGTTGCCGCCAGATATGGCAAGCCACTCGTTGGGACTTCCGACTCACACCATCTTTTCCAGCTCGATAAGACCTATTCGATGGTCGACTCCGAAAAGAACATCGACTCCATCATTTCGGCGCTGAAAAACAACAAGGTGAAGATCGTCAGCAGACCGCTCTCATTTTTCATTTATTCGAAGGCTGTTGTCTTTATTTTCTTTAAATTTTCCATTAAAAGGATAATTTTCCTTTTCAGGCGCAAGACGCCGGAAAAGAAAAATTATAAATGAAAGAAAACGCAAAATGCCGGAGATAATCAGGACAGAATGGGAATTCAGGGCGGTCAATCCGCCACAGGACAGGAACAGCCTTTCCAAGTTCATGCCCGCCACGGTGCCAGGAGTGGTACAGCTGGATCTCATGAAGCATGGCGACATTCCGGATCCATACATCAGGGACAACTTGAAGTCCCTCGCCTGGATGACTGGCGTCGACTGGGAATATCGGACAGTTCTTCCGGCGGTCCCGCAAGGAAAGAAATGCTTCATCGTCTTCGAGGGAATTGACACTCTTTCAACTATCTTCCTGAACGGCAAGGAGCTTGGCAGCACGGACAACATGCACAGGTCCTACGAGTTCGACCTCACCGACAGGCTCACCGACAACGGCAATACCATAAGCGCAGTGATCAGGTGCCCGGTAAAGTACTGCGAGGAGAAGTTCAAGTCTTCAGATGTAAAGGCTTCCTCAAACCAGTGCCAGGGCGATCCGAAGTTCTATTATCCCTACGTGAGGAAATCGTCCTACTCGGCGGGCTGGGACTGGCTTGGTTCCGTTTCTCCGGCGCTTGGACTCTGGAAAAATGCATATCTCAGGATTGATGATTCGCCGTTCGTGCTCAGGAGCTCGAACTACAAGGTGGAACTCTCCAAGGACTTCAAGATGGCGGAGATCACTGCGAAACTTGAAATAGACGCATTTGAGAACACAATACTCATAGCCTCCCTTGAAGTCGACGGCATGGAACTCCTTCCTTCGCACCGAGTCCATCTCAAGAAGGGCTCGAATACTGCAGATCTCCGCCCCGTAAAGATAATCAACCCGACGCTGTGGTGGCCTAACGGACATGGGATACAGAGCCTATACAGGATGACCCTGCGCCTTACGAATCCCGGCGCTGAAACGATCGTCGACGAGAAACACATCGGAATCAGGAAAGTCCGACTGTTACAGCCGAAGGACAAGGAAGGCCGCAAGTTCGTGATCGAGATCAATGGCAGGAAGATCTTCGCGAAGGGTGGAAACTGGTGCCCCAACGATGCGTATCTTCCCCGGGTATCCGATGAGAAGCTCAAACGCCTGGTGAATGACGCGAAGGATGCGAATTTCAATATCCTGCGCACCTGGGGCGGCGGATTCTACGAGGACAGCAGGTTCTTCGAGCTCTGCGACAGGGCTGGGATGATGGTCTGGCTTGATCTTGCTTTCGCATGCAACCTCTATCCCGAAACCGATGATCTGGTTTCGACGACGAAAATCGAAGTCGAGCAGAACCTCAGGCGCATCCGCAATCATGCGTCCCTCGTACTTCTCAGCGGCAACAACGAATGCTATCCATGCCACTACGTCTGGAACAAACTCGGAAATGACCAGCAGTTCCACGGAAGGAAATATTACGAGGAGATCTTCCCGGAGATCTACGGCAGGCTTGCTCCGGATCTCCCATATATCCCCGGAAGCCCGTACACTCCCGACAAGCCTGATGATCCTGATTCGCAGACCGGCGGCGACAGGCATGCCTGGTGGCTCGGTTTCGGAATCAGCAAGGAGCAGAACTACACGCACATGACCCAGGAGAAAGGGCGTTTCATCTCGGAATTCGGATATCTCGGCATGCCTCCGTATTCTACAGTAAAGCAGTTCCTCCAGGGCAAGGATATCTCCAAGATAGATTCTGACGTGCTCACATCCCATCAGAACACGATCGTGACCATGAAAATGCTCAAGGAATATGTCGAGTTCCTATATCCCCTCCCCGACAACCTTAAGAACTACTGCTATCTGTCCATGGTCGGACAGGCCGAGATGCTCAGATATGCCGTCGAACATTTCAGGAGGAGGAAGTTCAACTGCGCCGGTTCGGTGATCTGGCAGTACAACGACTGCTGGCCTGCGCCAAGCTGGTCGGCCGTGGACTATTATCTCCGCAGGAAGGCCCACTACTACTATATAAAAAGAGCATATGCTCCAGTCATCGCCAGCTTCGAAAAGGATGAAAAGGGCGTGCTCAACGTCTGGTCCGTGAACGACGAGGACAAGACATATCCCTGCGAACTTCGCATTTTCAAATGCGACTGCGTCAACAGGAAGCAGATCCTTTCGAAGGAATTCGAAATGCCATCCAATGAAAGCTTCAAAATAACGAAGATCACGGAGAAGACAGATTTCAAAAAGGAATTCCTGATCGCTGAAGTCACAAGGGATGGAAAACTTGCAGCACGAACCACTTATTTCGGGGTTTTCCCAAAGGAGTTCAGGTGGCCTGAAAAACAGGATTTCTCGGTGACGCATGAAAAACTCCAAGGGAACATGTTCAAAGTCTCCGTTTCATCCATGGTCCTGCTGAAGGATCTTTATTTGAACATTGATTTTGCGGATCCTGACGCCCTCTTCAGCGACAATTTCATCGATGTCCTCCCCGGAGATAAAATCGAGATCAAGGTGAAAACTTCCAAACCGCTGACCATTGAAGAGTTCAGGAATGCGTTTTCCCTGATGCATATAGGTCTTAACTTTGCCCTAAAATGACTCCTCATTCCCTTTGGAATATTTGCTTTTAGCATTAGATTAAAAAATATCTTTAATCCATAAATTCCTGCAAGGGCATGAACACTATGATTAAAAAACTTTCAGTCTTAGCTGCGGCATTTTCCCTTATCTTCATCACCGGCTGCGCCAGCTTCACAGGTTCCGACATGGGTGCCGGCGGCAAGCTTTCAAATCCTGATTTCCAGTCGGCTATGAAGACCGCCAAGGAGAAGGTATTCCCTGCACTTGTCTTCATCATCACGCTCCGCGAGGAGTTCAGGGAAGGCAAGAAGGTCACCATCGAATCATCCGGCAGCGGCATCATCATTTCCGCGGACGGAGAAGCCCTGACAAACTGGCATGTCGTCAATAAGGCAACTGAGATAAGATGTCTCCTCTACGACGGTACAAATTACGATGCAGAGCTAAAGGGCGATGACAAGGACACCGATCTCGCGCTTCTGAAGCTCAAACTTCCCGAGAAGCATGCCCCTATCCCATACGCCAGCTTCGGAGACTCTTCGAAGCTCAAGGAAGGTGATTTTGTGATGGCTCTCGGCGCACCATGGGGCCTCAGCAGATCCATCTCTGTTGGAATAATCTCATGCTCCAACAGATTCCTCCCGATGCGGAGCGAATACAGCCTCTGGCTCCAGACCGACGCCTCGATCAGCCCCGGAAACTCCGGAGGACCTCTTGTGAACATCGACGGCACGATCATCGGCATAAACTCGCTTGGTTCGACCGCTGGTGGCGACATGGGATTCGCAATACCGTCCGGAACGATTCTCCCTATAATCTCCCAGTTCCGCGAATGCGGCAAAGTCAACTGGACATGGACCGGACTTCTCCTCCAGCCTCTCAAGGATTTCAAGAAGAACACCTATTTCAACGCGACGTCCGGCGTGATCGTCTCCGGTACCGAGCAGGAAAGCCCGGCACGCCAGGCAGGAATTCTTTCCAGGGACAGGATCATCAAGATCAACCGTGAACCAATAACCGCCATCACCGAAGAAGATCTTCCAGATATAAGAAGGGCCCTCGGGCTTCTTCCTAAAGGAAAACCGGTCTCTCTTGAACTTGAACGCGATGGAAAAATTATCACCGTCGAGTTCACACCCCGCGAGAAAGGCGATGTGGAAGGAGTGGAGCTTGATTGCCCGCGCTGGGATTTCACCGTCAAGTCGATCAACCAGTTCGACAATCCAGAACTATATTTCCAGAGGAAGAAAGGCGTCTTCATATTCGGCATCAAATATCCCGGAAACGCGCAGATGTCCGGACTCCTGCGCAACGACATCTTGACCAGCATCGACGGCAAGGATATCCAGTCGCTTGACGACATCAAGTCCATCCACAAGACCGCGATTGAAAACGTCAAGGACAAGCCGCGTATCCTCGTCAACGTGATGAGGAACGGCTCCATGAAACAGCTCGTGCTGGACTTTTCACGCGATTTCGAGAAGTAAAATCAAATCATATTTTCATATAAATCTTTTTAGGGAATATATTCGTTGGAGTACAAACTTTAGTTTGTCCAGATATTAAAGAAGAAGACAAGCTGAAGCTTGTACTCCAACAAAAACAATCTGTTCAAACAAATGGAGGTACTTATGTTAAGAATTCCGCTTGCCCTGCTCTCTTTCTTCTTCCTTGCAGCATTCACCACCTCATCCCAGGAGGAAATGGCTAAGACTGAAACCAAACCTGAAATCAACATCAAAAAAGTTGTCGAAGCCGTAATTCCATGTACCGTCCACGTGGAATATTATTTCAAGTTTGACAAGGGGGAGGAGCCGATTATCGCCGGCTACAGGTGCTCCAGCTGCAGCAAGTTCCATGGTACGAACGCCGGCGAATATGTCAGGGAGAACCGTCCGCTTGAAGTTCCCGGATACATGATATCCGACACAGAGCTCATCTCCCCGGACATACTCACGCAGTCGCGGTTCATCAGCAAGATAAGAGTAACCAACGACAAGTCCGAATCTCCGGCGAAGATCTCCGATTATATTGTAAAACAGCAGGCCGTCATCCTCAAGCTGGAAAAAAATCTCGAAGGCTCGAAGCCGGCCGTCCTTAATCCCGAAGCAAAGGCACCATACTTCGTCGTCGGTTTCTCCGTCGAAGATGGAATGTGGCAGATGAACACCAAGCCTCTCGGGAAAGATCTTACCTATTATCCTGAAATTTCCGATTTCGTCAGGAAAACCCTTCCGTCGTCAATGATCGTAACCGAAAAAGGGGAGATAGTCGGGCTTTCAATGAATCCGGAAATAAGCTCCGATGATTCCTGGAAATGCCCCGTATCCAAGCTTGAAAAGCTCACGGAAGCCCAGCTCGAAACCACTTTCACCAGAATAAAGGAGATTTCCTCGAAGAACATTGTCAGGGTCCAGGTCAACTTCAGAAGCCCTCAGCTGAAACCCGGCGCCCAGACGGGTATGGCCAGCAGATACTCAGGCGACGACGACAATCCCGCCTTCGACACCGAACTCAATACCAAGGGAATAATGCTTGACAGTAAAAAAGTTCTCGTCTTCGGCGACATAAAGCCGAAGATTACTGCAAGGCTCGAGGGTATCAAGGTTTTCGCTGACGGCAGTGAATCCGGAAAAAACGCTGACTTCGTCTGCTCGCTTAACGACTTTGCGGCGTTCATTGCGGAACTCAAGGAGCCCATTCAGACCAAAGGACTCGAATTTTCCAAGGATGATATCCTGAAACTGCGCTCTGTGCTTCTGCCTGCGGTACAGATCAAGGTATATGGGGACAAGCTTGTCTCCCACTATCTGTATAATAGAATTACCGACTTTGATATCGGCTGGAAAAACTATCGCTTTCCTGAGCTTCCCGCCGTTTCCGACAATCTTTTCCTGTTCGACATGGAAGGCAAACTCATTGCGCTGCCCCTCGCCCGCCGGTCCCGTCTCGCCATGGACCGCCAATCCTCCTACTCAAGAGGCGAAAGACAGATTCTTCCCGTCTCATATTTGAAAAAGTCCCTCGACAGCCTTGATACCAGCAAGAATGCCTCCAATATCCCTCTTAAGGAAAAAGACGAGAACAGGATCGCCTGGCTCGGTGTCGAACTCCAGCAGCTCAATCCCGAACTCGCACGCATGAACAAGGTGGCCGAACTCACGAAGAACGGACGCAATGGCGCAGTAGTCTCATACCTGTTCCCGGATTCCCCTGCGGCAAAGGCCGGAATAAAGGAGGGCGACATCCTCCTCTGCATCTATCTCGAAGACGATCCCGCTCCGATCGAAGTCCGTGCCGATGAACAGCCTTACCGAGATTTCCCCTGGGCCGAATATGACAGAATTCCTGACCAGTATTACAGCCGTATCCCGACGCCCTGGCAGTCACTCGACAATTCAATTGCGAACTTCCTCACCAACGTCGGCTTCGGAAAGAAATTCACCCTGGAATATTGCTCCGGAGGAAAGATATTCACCAAGGAGTTCACCGTCGAACCTGGCCCTGACTACTTCGACACCACCGAAAAATCCAAGTCCGACGTCCTCGGCCTCACCGTGAAGAACCTCACCAGCGAAGTCCGCAGATATTTCCAGAAGGGAAAGGACGAACCCGGCGTCATAGTATCGAAGATAGATCCCGGCAGCAAGGCTTCAGTGGCGGGTCTTAAGCCCTATGAGATCATAAACCAGATCAACGCCAAGCCCGTCAACAATGTCAAGGACTTCGAAGAACTCATCAAGGACAAGCAGGAACTCAACCTCGGCGTCTCCCGCATGGCGATAAGCCGCACCGTCAAGATCAAGCTCGCGAACGACAAGGACAAGAAGCCAGAAGCCGGTCCTCTTGCCAAGCCTGATGCCGCGAAGCCGGAGGTAAAAGATTGAACCGGAGAATCGGCGAAACGGAGTATCGGCGATAATTAATGATGAGCAAAGCGAATCACTTGGAGTGCGGTAATTTATTGCCGCCATGTTCAGAGAAATTTATTTCTCGTGTGATAATCGCAAAATGAATTTTGCGACACAAGGCGGTAACAAGTTACCGCACTCCAAGGTCACCCATTAAGGTTCCTGTCAAATCAAAAAAAGACCTATTTAAAAGAAATCTTCAAATT